>DDAM01000026.1 GCA_002332905.1 Firmicutes bacterium UBA2058
TCGTGAACACAAGACCGTTATGGGAAATCAAGATTACAGAGATAGAGATTGTGGTCTTATAAAATAAAAGGATTTTTGAGTAGAGGTTTCAAAGGTATATTTAGAATTATAAGTACATAAGTTACTGTTTGATTTTTTGACAGAAAGTCATATAAGCTAGAAAAATTGCTATAACTCAAAGTTGAATTTTGACTGTTAAAATAGGCTATTTATATAGAAGTTATTAAGGTTTATATTAGTTGTCTGAATTGTGTTATTGCGTTGTTCACATTTTATATAGTGTACTTAGAATGTAGCTTATCAAACGGTTATGGTGGATGATTAGTTGTCGTACTCAAATTTGAATTTTATATCAACGGATTATTTCAATTATTATAAATACTGTATGGGATGTTGGTTGTAACAGTAGAGTTAATCCTGTCGGAATTGTAAAGGTGCAGGTAATAGGGTCTTGGGTACTTTGTTATACATACGCTGTTGAAAATAGTGGATAGTAAGATTTAATAGATTTTCTTGACTACCCATAACAATATGTTCACGCAAGGGTCTTAGAGGGAACGTCGATAGGGAAAGTCAGACCACATTTTATCATCGTCCTGAGGAGAGAGCCGCCGCGAGTCCGATGATAAAACGTCGTGAACACCAGGCGTTATGCGTAAATAAAATTACGTGGAAAGAGTTTTGGGTCTCTTATAAGGATGTTGGTGGTATAAGGCTACTAATATTTCATGAAATTATTTAATATAATTGGTCATTGTTTTCTTAAAAAACTTTAAAACACAAAAAATTGATTATATAAATCTAATTTTATTTGTTATAGCAAGGGAATTGGTTATATAAAGTTAATAATGTTTATATTAGTTTGCTGGAGGGTTTAATTTAGTAGCAGCATTTATTAAAAGTAAAAAGGTATTAACGTATTAAACGATTATGGTGGATGATTAGTTGCATGTGTAAATTCTGCAATTTATATCAGAGAAACAGTATAGAGGTGAAATAAGCTGTATTGGTTTGCTTTGTAACAGTTGAGTTAATACTGGCTGTCTCGAATTTGAAGATAATTGGCAAATAGTAGGTTATAGTAATATTAACTGTATTAGTTGATTGTGCATGTTCCGTTAATTCGGTCATGATTGTATGTCGATACTTAAGTAGTTGAAATTAGTGTACTGTGTGAGTATAGAGTTTCTTTTATCTACGCATAACAATATGTTCACACAAGGGTGCATGGAGGGAACGTCAGCTTGTATGAGAGTTAATAAGGAAAGTCACGCAGTAAGCGAGTCAGCACCACATCACTTCACCGGGTGTGACCACCGCCAAGACGGATAGTCAGGTGGGTCCGGTTCAGCGACGTCGTGAACACAGAGCCGTTAGCTGAAAAAATAATATAATTCCAGAGAGTAGTTTTATGGTCATAATAAATAATTTTGACATATTAAAAGTATTCAATTAGTAAGATAGATATATAATTATAAAATTTTAATAAAGATAATAAGAGGTAAGTTTATGTTACATATAATGGGTTTGAATCCAATTCCATTTTCTATGATAGCTGATGGAAAAAAAACTATTGAATTAAGATTAAATGATGAAAAGCGACGCTTAATAAAAAAAGAGGATGAAATACAATTTTTTAATACTGGAGATAAAACAAAAATATTAAAGTGTAGAGTAAAACAATTATATTATTTTTCAACATTTGAAGAATTATATAAAGAATTACCTTTACTAAAGTGTGGTTATACTGAAGATGATATATCAATAGCAAAGGCATCTGATATGGAAGAATATTATTCTCAAGAAAAACAAGATGAATTTGGAGTAGTTGGAATTGAACTTTATAATAATTAAGCTATAATAGTGTTATTTGCCTAGAAATAATATTCATAATTTTTGATTGATATTAAAGAATTATAAAAAGATATAAGATATTAGATTTATAGATAGTCAAGTAGCTTATATTATTTCTACAGCTAACAATATGTTCACGCAAGGGTCTTCGTGGGAACGTCAAGAGGGCAAGTCAGACCACATCACTTCACCGGGTGCAAGCACCGCCAAGACGGTCTATCTATAGGGTCCGGTTCAGTAACGTCGTGAACACGGAGACGTTATCTGAAATAGTGATATCATTTCAAAGAATAGTTTTATAGCTTTAAGAACTTAATTTGAAAGTGTTTTTTCTAGTTTAATATATTGAAATTAATATGTAATTTATAAAATGGAGGAATAAATTATGAAAGGGTTAAAATTAATATTATTTGGATTTATGTTTATATTGATAGGTGGTTTTATTATGGTTGATACGTCAATTAGTCTTGGTGGAGTTGGAGAACTTGTGTTATTTGCAATTGGTATCGTATTTGGTGTCAAAGGACTAGGAAATTCAGAAAATTAATGTGGTAAATTAATCAGTATAAATATATAGTATTATTCTTAATTTTACAATACATTTACTAATATTTTAATTGTATTGTAATTTAATACAAGAGAATATATGTCATTCATATTTTAAATAAGACAAAAGTAAAAACTACGTAAAAGAAAAATAAATATGGTAAGTCATGTAGCGTGATATTACTCCTACAGATAACAACATGTTCANNGAACACAGAACCGTTAGAGGACATGCATTTTAAATTTTAGATAATCTTTGAAGTTTTAAATGATTTTTAATTATAATTAAAGAGGATAATGGGGGTAAAATGAAAGTAAATAGTATTTATTCAGTAGGTATTACAAGTATTGAAGATAATATGGTACATTTAGCAAGAATTTTAAGTGAAAAACCGAAAATTAGGAATAAAATTTTAATAATTTCATCAATTATGCTATTTATATCAGTTATGATAATAATTATAAACATAAACTTTAGTTTGTTCAATAACAATAGTTTTATCAATGGAGTAGCAATAGTAATTGGTATTACATCATTAATTATATTAGTTAGTGGATTATTGTCTTTTGTTACACCACTTTCAAAAACCACAAATGAACAATTAGCTGAATTAGAGGAAGAAAGAAAAATTATTGAACAAAAGATTGAACAAAATAATAATAGTGTTATTGATGTTATTTTATTAAATTTAAAACAACTAAATGAATATTATAAAATAAATAAGGTTCAAGCAAAAAAGAGTTATAGTTTTTCAGTATTTACAATAACTATTGGATTATTATTAATTATTTTTGGGTTTCTATATTCAATTTATCAAAATAATAATATATCTATTATAACTGGAATTGCAGGAATTTTAACTGAGTTTATTGGAGCTACTTCACTTTACCTTTTTAAGGAGAGTACAAAACAAATTGAGATATTTTTTAATAAATTGACATATATTCAAAATGTTATGTTATCTATTGATCTTGTAGAAAAGTTAGATACTGATAATAAAAATAAACA
>DDAM01000050.1 GCA_002332905.1 Firmicutes bacterium UBA2058
TTATTCTTTAATACTGATTTTGATAAACAAATGATTGACAACAAATCTCTTATTTAGTAGGATTAAGCAAAGATTATGTTTAACGGAAACATATTGTGGAGGTGAAAAGTATGGATTTAGAAAAACAATATTTATCAGATGTTGAAGCGATATTGTCACATAGATATGATAATGGAGCTGACTATTGGACAACGCCAGACAAGAGGCTAATAAAAGGGTCTCCGTTCTCTACCTTGGATTGTGCACTTTTATTATTGGAATTAGGTATGGGGCCAACAGAACCACTACTTATAGAGACGGCTGAATTGATATTAAGCACTTGGCAAAAGGATGGGCGTTTTAAGCTGTATCCTAAAGGTTCTATTTACCCATGCCAAACAGCAATCGCCACCAAAGTGCTTTGTCACATGGGTTATGCTACTGATGAAAGATTGCAAACAACATTTCAGCATCTTTTGGATATTCAGTATACAGACGGAGGATGGCGTTGCAATAAATTTTCTTTCGGTCATGGTCAAGAAACAGAGTATTCAAATCCCCACCCTACTCTTACCGTTCTTGACGCTTTTCGTTTTAGTGACTATTTTAACAAAGAGCAATCACTAGATAAAGCAGTGGATTTTTTGCTTGAACATTGGACAATAAAAAAACCTATCGGTCCTTGCCACTACGGCATTGGGAAATTATTTATGCAGGTTGAATATCCATTTCGCAATTACAATCTTTTTGAATATGTTTATGTTTTGTCATTTTATAACCGAGCAAAGAATGACAGTCGATTTCTTGAAGCCTTTAATATGCTTAAATCAAAAACGGTAAATGGACAAATTGTGGTTGAGCGCATTGTTCCTAAACTGGCTAGATTAGATTTTTGTAAAAAGAATGAGCCAAGCATATTGGCAACAAAACGCTATAATGAAATTCTAAACAACCTAGGTTCTAACAACATATAATCAACAAAAAATGCGAAGCATTTTACATGAAATACTTCGCATTTTCCTTTATTTTGATATTCTCTTTACAATCAATAACTATTTTATTAGAAGCATATCTCTCCTGCTGATGCCTCTACTTTTTTTATTAACTCTTCGTTTATTATTATGTTTTCACACATATTTATATCTTCATATAAAGGTCTGTCTTCTACAAGTGTTGGAACAGAATTTCTTACTAGGTTATATGCTACTTCTGTACCCTTTCCTAAGCCTTTATTTCCTCTTAGGTCAATTGCTTGGCAAGCACACATAATCTCCATCGCTAAAACTCTTCTTACGTTCTGCATTATTTCTCTTGCTTTTCGAGCAGCAATTGTTCCCATTGATACATGGTCCTCTTGATTTGCTGAAGATGGTATACTATCAACACTAGCAGGATGAGCTAAGATTTTATTCTCTGATACTAATGAAGCTGCTGAATATTGAACAATCATAAATCCTGAGTTTAATCCGCCTTTTTCTACCAGGAAAGCTGGAAGTCCGCTAAGTGCTGGGTTTACTAATCTTTCAAGGCGTCTTTCTGATATGTTTGCAAGCTCTGATAATGCTATACCTAAAAAGTCAAAGCTTAGTGCCATAGGTTGACCATGGAAGTTTCCACCTGATATCCCTTCTAATGTTTCAGGGAATATAATTGGATTATCAGTTACTGAGTTCATTTCTATTTCAACTCTTTCTTTTACATAGTTAATGGCGTCTTTACTTGCTCCATGAACTTGTGGTGTACATCTTAATGAATATGCATCTTGTACTCTAATATCGCCTTGCTGTGTTGTCATTTTGCTGTCTTGTAATAGTTGTAATAATATTTTGGCACTATCCTGTTGTCCTTTATGTGGTCTAACATCGTGAACCTTATGATCAAGTGCATTTAAAACTCCATTGTGAGCTTCAAAGCTTAATGCCGCAGCAATATCAGCAGTTTTAACTAAGTTAAGCGCATCGTACAAAGCTATTGCACCAACTGATGTCATAACCTGTGTACCATTTATTAAAGCTAACCCCTCTTTTGAAGTTAATTCAATTGTAGGAATTGCTGCTCTTTTCATAGCCTCTGCGCCATCTAAGACTTCACCATTAAATTCCGCTTGTCCGAGACCTATCATAGGTAAAACTACATGCGACAATGGAGCTAAATCTCCACTTGAGCCTAACGAACCCTTTTCAGGTACTATTGGATGCACTTTTTTATTTAGCATATCTATGAACGTTTGAATAGTTTCAAGTCTCGCACCTGAATAACCTTTTGCTAAATTATTAATTCTTAATAACATTATTCCTCTAACTATTTCTGTAGCAAATGGATTTCCAGCACCTACAGCATGTGTAACTATTAAGTTTTTTTGAAGAAGTTTTGATTCCTCTTTTGAAATACTTACATCGCTAAACTTTCCAAATCCAGTTGTAATTCCATAGATAACTTTTTCATTTTCAACAAAATCATCTACTATCCTTCTTGATTTTATAACATTTTCCTTTGCTGAATCCGCCAACTCAACTATTGCATACTCTCTACAAACCTTTACTAATTTTTCTAGAGTTAAGTCACTTCCTGTGATAATAACTTTTTCCATTATTTATCCTCCTAATTATAATAATTTTAAATAGAGTCTTATACCAATCTCATTAATAAAAAAATGAGACGAATTCTAGCATAGTTAACTACACCAAAACCCGCCTCCTTTTATCTATTCTCTCTAGGCATAAATTTCAATTAATTATATTTATGAAATTTGTTATAATTTATTATAATATAATTGATAGTTTATGTCAAATAGTTCTTTTTTACTTTATAACCATACTAGCATTAATCTTAGGTGGATTTTCGTCACCAATTGAGGTTGGATAAACCTTTATACTATCTCCAACTTTTAATGTTGAATGTGCAACATTCATAACAACATCATGATTTAATGTAAGTTCATATTCTTTGTTATTGTCATCAGTAACGACAAGTACCATTCTTCCGTCAGTATCACGTGTAATGTTTTTGATTTTTAAATCCATTTTTTTACTTTCATCATAATATGATACTATTTTATTCCCCTCTTTTGTGCTAACATAATCAACTATAACATTTGAATTTAAAGGCAAATTGAAATTACCAGGATTCATTATACTTAATTCACCAAGTTCAGTAGTAGCTGTAATAAATTTATCACCTATGTCCTTTATAGTTCCAGTTGCTCTAGTTATAAGATCCCCTTCTTCAGTATAACGTGCATCAAAGTTATATTTATCATATGAGCTGACAGTATAATTATTTTCACTACCTTTAATCATTACAGTTTCTCCTAGGTAATAATCCTTAACCTTATCACCAGGTACTTTATAAGTATTTGTTTTTCCATTAGTAGAAACTTTTATCTCATCGTTGCTTATTCCAACTAACCTACCTATAACCTCTCCATTTGTATTTGGCTCATTGCCAGTGGTATTACCATCGTTGTTTCCATTGTCTGTATTGTTTCCAGTGTTTGTGCCATCTGGGTTCTTTGTAGTTCCAGTCGTACATCCTGTGAAATTAAACATAAACATTAAAACTACAACCAAAATTATTAATATTTTTTTCATAAAAAAACCTCCAACTTATATATACACATCATTATTACCAAAATAATGTATTTTATACATAAAATTAGAGGCTATCATAAGGTTAGTATTTATTAATGCATTTTAATGTTATAATAATCTGTTACATTACCATTATGGATTATTATTTGTAGTACCATTTGTTGTACCGTTATTAGTTGTACCATTATTTGTTGTACCATTATTTGTTGTACCATTATTGTCTGTTGTACCATTGTCTGGTGTTCCAGTAGTAGTACAACCAACCAATGATACTGTCAACAAAACTATAACCATTAATAAACTTAAATGTTTTTTCATAATAAACCTCCATTTCTTAATATTCATTATTTATTGTTTTCAATATTAAAAATTATATGCATTGCAATAATATCCAACTATTGCATGAGGTTATTATTTGTTTTTTTTATTTTTTTATTAATTTTTTTATTTTTTCATTTATTTTATTTTTTGACTCATTGGTTCCTTCATTATCAACAAAGTAAGTGCTGTTAACATATTTAATTATATCGCCTTCTTTTGCTGTTAGTGGTAAGTTACTTTTTAATACAACTAAATTTTTACCATCTTCACACTCTAGCACCGCATGTTGACCTTCAATTCTATCTAATACGTATTTCATCTTATCCTCGCGTGAATGTCTTTTTTCACGCTATTACCCCCAAATATTTAATCTATGGATTACATTGACTACAAGGCTCATAACCATCCTTAATTGCTTTCTCACGACTATTAAAATAAACTTTATTTTTCTCTGATGGCAATGATTTGCAGATATCTAAATGTAATTTTTTAGAATTTAAATTACCGATATATGTTATATCTAGCATTTGATTAGTGTCTTTATCATTATCACTGTTATTTGATGATTTTATACCAGCTTGATTAAAAGTTATTTCTTTTCCGTTACTTTTAGCTACTATTGTACCCATTTTGTCTGTTCTGAATATTTCAGCGCCTACATCATTTAGACGACTTAATATTTTTTCTTGTGGATGTTTATAATCATTATCAATTCCACAACTTATAACTGCATATTTTGGACTAACTTCTCTTAGAAAAACATACGAGGATGATGTTTCACTTCCATGATGAGCAACTTTTAATACATCTACATCTAAATTAACAAATGTATCGATTATATCCTTTTCAGAGTTTTCCTCCATATCTCCAGTAAATAAAAATTTAGTATCATTATAATCAACTTTTACAACAATCGAATTATCATTTATTTCATTATATTCTTTTACTGGACCTAATACAGTTACATCACAATTACCAAATTCAATTTTATCACCAGCATTAGGAATTATTAAGTCTACACCCTTTAATTCTATGCTATCAAGCAGTTTTTCAAAGGTTTTTGTAGTAGTAGTCTTAGAAGACATATATATTTTTCCTATATAAAAGCTTTCTATAACTTTCGAGCCACTTCCTATATGATCCTTATGTGGATGTGTAAATATAACTACATCTAATTTTTCTATACCGAGACTTTTTATATAAGGAATAATGATATCTTCGGCATCTGTATCACCAGCATCGATAAGCATAGCTTTATTGGAATTTATTAGAAGTATGGAATCAGCTTGCCCAACATCCATAAAATAAACTTCTAATCCATCGTCCTCTATATTTGCATTCATATTTTGTGTGCAAGCAGTTAGTAAAACTGCTATGCACGTAATAAATAAAATAACCTTAATTAATTTGATTTTTTTAATTTCAAGCCCTCCCTAGATGCAAATTTATTTTAATGCTCATACTGCAACTTATATAGCTTATAGTACATTCCATGATTAGTTAATAATTCTTGATGAGTACCTTCTTCAATAATCTTACCCTTATGCATTACTATAATCTTATCTGCGTTTTGTATTGTCGATAATCTATGTGCAACTATTAAAGTAGTTCTTCCTTTCATTAATTTTCCAAGGGCATCTTGTATTAAACTTTCAGTTTCTGTATCAATATTAGCAGTTGCTTCATCAAGTATTAATATCTTTGGTTTAAATGCAAGTGTTCTGGCAAATGACAAAAGCTGTCTTTGTCCTGCAGAGAATGATGCACCTCTTTCAATAACTGGTTCATTATACTTTTTATTAAATTTAGATATAAAGCCATCAGCGTTAACATATTTAGCAGCTTCCATAACCTCATCATCTGTAATATTTTCGTTTCTTAATCTAATATTACTTTTTATATCACCAGTAAATAGAAATACATCCTGAAGCATTTGACCAATATGCATCCTTAAATTATCTACTTTAATATCTCTTATATTGATTCCATCAATTAGTATTTCACCTTTTTGTATATCATAATATCTGCTTATTAGATTTTGAATAGTAGTTTTACCAGCACCTGTAGCACCAACAAAGGCTACATTTTGACCTGGTTTAACTTTAAAGGAAACATCCCTTAGTATCCATTCTTCTTTATTATATGCAAACCATACATTTTTAAATACTATTTCACCTTTTAAGTCTGTAATCTCTACTGCATTTTCAGAATCTTCTATTTCTGGTTTTTCATCAAGCAAATTGAATATTCTTTCTGCTGAAGCCGATGCTGACTGTATAATATTTAATTGTTCCGCGAATTCTTGTATTGGTTCAAAGAATTTACCTATGTATCTTTGGAATATCACTATGGTACCAATTGTAATTTCTCCAGCTAAGTATTGCTTCCCACCAAACCAGATAAGAAGGATTAATGCTACAATATTTAACATGTAGGCAGATGGATTATATACAGCAAATATAGTTATTTGCTTCATGTGCTTCTCTCTTAATTCTTCACTCTTTTTCTTGAATCTATCTAGAATTTTATTTTCTACTGCAAAAATTTGAACAATTTTCATTCCAGATACATGCTCCGAAACAAAGGCATTTAGTGATGATATTTTACTACGTATTTCTCTATATGTTTTTTTAGATATCTTTGAAAATATAGCAGTAAAGATGATTATAAATGGTATAACTGTAAATGTTAACAGTGATAGCTTTACATTATACATAAGCATTGTCACTATAATACCAATTAATAGACAAACACTTTTTAAAATATTAACAATAACACTTGTATACATTTCATTTAAAGTTTCTATATCGTTAGTAGCACGTGTTACTAGCCTACCTATTGGATTATTATTGAAAAAATTAATTGATAATTTATGTAAATGCTTAAATACATCTAATCTAATGTTATAAATAATCTTTTGCCCAACATATGCTAATACCATAGCTTGAGCATAGCTTAAAACTAAGCTACATACAATTACTCCAAGAAACTTCACTCCTAATACTATCATCTCATTGGCTGAATTAGGATTTGGATTACTTATGTTTTCTACTATTATGTCTGTTGCATTACCTAAGATTATTGGTTGATATAATTCAAGTCCAACTATTAGAAATATAAAAACTATAGCCATCAAAAACCATCCAATATACGGTTTTGCATACTCTAATAACCTTTTTATTGTTTTAGAGTTATATTTTTTTATTTCAATATTTTCTATGTTATCCATATTTATATCCACACCTCCTAAACTTCTTCATCGATCATTTTTTCAAGCAATTGTTTTTGATAAAGAGAATTATATAAACCGTTGTTGGCAACTAACTCTTCGTGGTTACCCTGTTCAACTATTTTTCCTTCGTCAATTACTATGATGTGGTTAGCACTTTGAATTGTTGAAATTCTATGAGCAATTATAATGTTTGTTTTTCCGGCTCTTTGATTTTTTAGATTATGTAAAATTTTCTCTTCAGTATCTGTATCAACTGCAGATACTGAGTCATCAAGTATTAATATTTCAGGGTCCTTAATTAATGCTCTTGCTATAGAAACCCTTTGTTTTTGTCCACCAGAAAGAGTAACTCCTCTTTCACCTACTACAGTTTCATATCCTTCTTTAAAGTCTACTATATTGTCATGAACGCACGCAAATTCTGTAGCATTTACAACTTCTTCTATTGACAGACTGCCGTCACTAAAGTCAACATTGTTTTTTATTGAGTCTGAGAACAAGAAATTATCTTGTGGAACATAACCAATATTTTCTCTTAATGTTTTAAGAGGAATGTCCATTATATCTGTGTCACTGACAAAAATACTATTTTTATCTACATTGTATAATCTAAGCAGCAGATTAACTAATGTTGTTTTTCCACTTCCTGTTCTTCCAACTATACCTAATGTTTCGCCTTTTTTTATTTCAAAGGACATATTTTCAAGCACATATGTATCAGTATCTGGATATTTATAGCTTAAATTATTAACCTTTATGCTGCCTTCAAAATTGCTAATCTGTCTTGCGTCATCTTTGTCTTTGATTTCTACCTCTTGATTTAGAACTGATTCAATTCTCTTTAGAGAAGCTGATCCCATAGTTATAGTATTTATCGCTATACCAATCGCCATCATTGGCCATACTAACATTCCTAGAAATTGAATAAACGCAACAAAGTCACCAACACTAATTTCTCCTTTGACAGTTATGTATCCACCATATCCAATTGCTACAGCCATTGCCATTCCAGCAATAGCATTCATAACCGGATGCATTGCAGCATACATCTTCATCAAGTTCATATTTTCTTTGAAATAGTTTTTATTTACTTTTTCAAATGCTTCTATTTCCTTATCCTGCTGTACAAAAGCCTTAACTACTTTTATTCCAGATAAATTTTCCTGAACAAAATCTGAGATTTTTGCAAAAGCTTCTTGCCTATCCGCAAACTTTCTAAACAATCTAGGTCCCAATTTAGAAGTAACGAATGCAATTAACAGAAGAGGTATAACAGCAGCTATAGTTAATGATATGTTTATCTCAGTAACCATATTGTACAATGTAAATGCTAGTAGTGTAATAACATCAAAGGTCATTAAAACACCTTGACCCATAGCCTGTCTTACTGCTTCTAGATCATTTGTTATATAAGCCATTATTTCTCCAGTTTTATGGTTGTTAAAGTATCTTTGAGATAATTTTTCTAGATGTCCGAATAAATCATTTCTAATATCTCTCTCTATTTTTCTTGCTGTTCCAAATATAAATAATCTCCATAAAATTCTACCTAAAATAATAAATGCAGCTATAATACCAATAATAATTAATTTATTCGCTATAATACTTAATGTAATATTATCCTTTTCTAATCCATCAATAACATTTCCAATAATTATTGGTACCCTTGTTTGCAAGTAATCAATTAATACTAAGAAAAAAATCCCTATTATATAACTTACTTTATATTTTTTAATAAAGTTCTTTATATATGGGCTTTTAACTAAGCTCAAAATACTATCTTTTTCATCAACTGATTTTGTCATATTATCCTCCCATTATGCCACGTAGTGGCATTATAAATAGAAATGAAAAATCGTTATTTTGATTTTTCTAAAACGTGAAGTGTTTTTTTCACGTTATCCCTCCATGAACTTATTATAACACACAATATATATTGTATAATACTCTTGAGTATAATACAAAAGAATTTTATAAAAAGTATATTCAATATTTTTATAGCATTTTTTAACAAGTGATTTTATTGTTAAATTTTGGGTATATATATGGTGCAAACATATAAAATAAATTTTTTTTAATTTTTTATATAATTTTATTTTATTTATGCTATAATATCATAGATATTATTAAATGACTCAATGTAGTTGAGACTTCTATAATATTAAATGTTTCAAACGAAATTTTGTCTTGTATCTACTTATTGTTATATATTATCCATATTTTGGTAATAATTGACACTAAAAACATGTAGAACGAGAACAGGAGGAAAAAATATGAATACAAGTAACAAAACCCGCAAACTCACTTTTTTAGGAGTTATGCTATCATTAACAATTGTTTTTGTTATGATTACAGCTGTACCAGGTACAGCAGCTACAATAGCATTTTTTATGTTTATACCAACTATAATAACTAGTGTCGTATACGGTCCTAAGCTAGGAGCTTTAATGGGATTTTTAGCCGGATTAACTACGCTTATCAGAGCATATATAGCTCCGTTATCGCCATTTGATTACTTTTTTCAAAATCCTTTAATAGCAATACTACCTAGGATATTTGTCGGTATAACACCTTACTTTGTTTATATAGGAATAAATAAGCTATTTAATTTTGATAAATCTGAAAATATATCAATAATATCGGCAGGTGCATTAGGCGCAATAACAAATACAGTTTTAGTAGTATTGGCGTTATATTTTATTTATGGTAGCAAAATTATTAGTGAATATGGTGTTGCAAATTCCATAACAGCTTTTTTTGTTGGAATAGCTGGCATAAATGGAGTAATAGAAGCTATTACAGCAGCTATATTAACGCTACCCGTGGTTAAGATATATAAGAAATTAAATAAATAATATTTGGAGGTAATTTTGGTTTTAGTAGTTGATATAGGAAATACTAATATAGTTCTTGGGGTTTATAATAATGATGATTTGTTGGGAAGCTGGCGAATGTTAACTAAAAACGATAAAACATCTGATGAATATGGCATGTATATATTAAGCCTATTGCAATTTAACAATATAGACTACAAAAAAATAAGCAGTGCTATAATCTCCTCAGTAGTTCCTAATGTAATGCATTCTTTTACGAATACAATGAGAAGATATTTTAATATAGAGCCATTAATAGTTGGCCCCGGAATTAAAACAGGTATAATGATAAAATCTGAAAATCCTAAAGAAGTAGGTGCGGATAGAATTGTAGATTCAGTAGCAGCTTATGAGCAATATGGCGGTCCACTTATAGTTATAGACTTTGGTACAGCTACTACTTATGATGTTATAAATGAAAATGGTGAATTCCTTTATGGAATCACTTCCCCAGGTATTCAAATATCTGCGGATGCGCTTTGGAGTAAAACGGCACAACTGCCTAATATAGAAATAAAAAAACCCAAATCAATACTAGCAAAAAATACAATCACTAGCATGCAGGCTGGTTTAGTTTATGGATATATTGGACAAACTGAATATATTGTCAAAAAAATAAAAGAAGAAATGAAAAATGAAAATATAAAAGTTGTTGCAACCGGCGGACTAGGCAGAATAATAAGTGATGGGACAAAGCATATCGACATATATGATCCTCAATTACTGCTTAAAGGCTTAAAGCTTATACATGATAAAAACAGTAACTAAAGTACACCCAATTTAAGTACTAAAGAGACCATTTAGAGTAAATCTAAATGGTCTCATTTTTTTAGAATGGTTTTAAAGTTCCGTTTGCTATAGTTACTATAGAAATTACGGCTAGGATTACAATTATTGAAGCTATAATAATATCCTTACTATTAGTGAATACTTTTTCTTTCTTTTCCTTTTTACC
This sequence comes from Firmicutes bacterium UBA2058, assembly GCA_002332905.1. Classification (GTDB taxonomy): domain Bacteria; phylum Bacillota; class Clostridia; order Tissierellales; family Sedimentibacteraceae; genus UBA1535. The sequence goes on from DDAM01000050.1 coordinate 10,951, forward strand.
CTTAATGTAAATAAGGATTCCCGGTGCATATAATATAGCAGTAATTAAAAGATATTCTAATCCACCTGCATAAATCAACCATAAGCCATATATACTTCCAATCACACCTATTACTCTTTGCCAAACAAGTGCACCTGTTTTAACTAGTTCAAAGCCGTCCTTTTTAAATGTTATTTTTGCATAATATAATGAACTTAATAAATACGGTACCATTATCATGCTTGCTGACATAGTATAAAATGCTTGATAAGTAGAATCGTTAAAGAAAATTATGATTAAGAATAATTGAATGATTCCATTAGTTGCAAACAATGAAAATGATGGACTGCCTTTTTTGTTTTCTTTTGCAAAAGCTTTAGAAAATACACCTTGTTTTGCAGCTGAATAAGGACAATCAGCTGCTATTATAGTCCAACTTAACAATGCACCTGCAAGTGAAAGAATAACACCTAAATTGATTAATACTGCTCCCCATTTACCAACCACAAATTCAAGAATTCCTGCCATTTGCGGATTACCTAACTCTGCAAGTTCTGCTCTTGTCATAGTGCCCATACTTAATATAGATGTCATTAAATAGATTAAGAAAATACATAAAAATCCAGTGATACTTGCTTTTCCGACATCTTTAGACCTCTTAGCTCTGCCTGAAAGCACTACAGCACCTTCAATACCAATAAACGCCCAAACTGTTGCAGATGTAGTAGCTTTTACTTGCTCTCCAAATGATAAACCGCTAGCTTCGCCCCAGAAGTTATCCATAAAAATAGATAATTTAAAAGATCTGGCAAAAATAACCGCTACAATAAATACAAATATTGGCATTAATTTACTTATAGTGGTTATAATGTTTATACCTGCTGCTTCCTTAACTCCGTATAAAACAAGGTAATTTAATAGCCAAATAACTAAAGAAGCACAAATGATTGAAACTAAATTGTTACCTTCTCCAAATACAGGAAAGAAATATCCTATAGCTTGAAACAAAAGAGTTGTATAGGATACATTGCATAATAAAGCGCTAATCCAATAACCCCACGCAGAGTTAAAGCCTACGAACTCACCAAAGCCTTCTCTTGCGTAGCTGTAAATACCGTTAGTTAATTCTGGTTTTACTTTGTTTAGTCCAAAAAAACACATCATAAGGCCAAACATTCCTACCCCGCAGATTAACCATCCTACCAGAACTGCTGCTGTATTTGCCCCGTTAAAGGCCATGTCTCCGGCTAAACTAAATACTCCTGCGCCAATTGTAGAACCTACAATCATACTTGCCAGTCTCAGAAAATTAAGCTGTTTTTCTTTTGAGTCATTTGAAATACTACTCATAATAAGCCCCCTTAAAAATATTTTTTAGATAATTTAACTAATTTCTAAAATTGTATATATTATATTTCCAAACGTTTTCCTTGTCAATTAAACAACAATTATTTAATAAAAGAAAAAGCCATTTGCATCGTATTAACAAAAGGCTTTTATATATATTTAATTAATTAAAATAAAAAAATAATAAAAATCAATTAATTTTTGCAATACTCACAGTCAGTGCAAAATTTTATTCTATCAATGAAAAGTTTGTTAATAATATCAACAGTATTTTTACTTGTTTCATCCATATTTTCATAAGCATTTGACAAATGCATAATAATTTTTTTAGGAGATACAGTTATAATTAAATTAATAATACTTTCATCATAAACTATTTCAGATGGTTCTAATTCCTGTGAAAATTCAATATTTGAAATTAAACTTATCTTTTTCATATTCTCATCATAAATTTGCAGTTTATCATTTTTAAACATTATATTTATGCTCTCTCTACCTTCAGTATCATCTTCCGAGAAATACTTTAATATATTAATAAAATTTGAATATTCTTTTTTTATTAAATAATTATCGATACATTTTTCTACTACCTGCGCTGCATATGAATTTATAAACTTAAGCCTAAATTTAATAAATCCATTAATATTAATTGTAGTATTATCCTGCAAATATTCTTTTATTTTATTTTTAAAAATTAAACTAGTTTTTATATCATTATTAACTTCTTCCGCTATGTTTTGCTTAATTATTACACTTTCATTGTCTTCAAAGTAAAAATAACTTTTATCAAGATATTTATAACATTCCTCTATCATATACTCTTTTATGATATTATTTATTTTACTACTTATTACATCTGTACATTCATATTTATTATCAATGTTATCTATACTGTAAATAATTTTATCATAATCATTATTTTGTGTATCTAACATTATACTTATGTCATCGCGTTGCAAATTTGTCAAAATATTGATTATATTATAATAACTTATATTATCTTTTCTATCTATCTCTAATGATAAAAGCTCCAAAATGTCACTCCTCTCGTAGGATTATTATTTGCTTTTATCATTTGCAATTATACATTTTTATATTACTATTATTGTTCCATAATCCGTCAAAATATTATCAGAACCTTCGATAATTTTTAGACCCGAATCTGATACAAAATTATATAGAATTTCTTTTTCAGTGCTATCTTGAATTTGACCTGTTAGAAAAAAAGTTTTATGGTCTAAGATTCCCATACATCCTCCGGCAAATCCATAATCAAATCCTCCTAAAAAAACATTTCTAGGATCAAAATATAAACAGTCTATTCCTAAACTTTTAATAGTATTATAAATTGTAATATCAGAAGTAATTGCTCTATCATTACTAACGCAAGCTGTTGAGCATTTTGTATAACCTTGATTTATGTGGATAAAACTTATATCTGACTTTTGCAAATAATATTTTAATATTTCATCAGTATATTTTAAATTGTGTATCGCATAATTCCTAATTCTTGCTACATTATATGCAATATCATTTGGATAGTTTCTACTTAAAGTTTTACCACCTTTAATTACTTTTATTCCACTGTTTTTAAACACTTCTTCGTAATAATCAATAACATTTGGAGCTACTACAATAGTTTTATTATCTATAGGATGTAGTACCATATCAGGATGACCGCAAACTTGCTCCAATATATCGTCACATTTAATCGTTTTAATTGGTATAATATCAAATTTTTTTATAGTATTAATTATTTTTTCATCAGCTCTAAAATCAACAATAGCATATCTAGGTTTCCACTTAATTAAAAATGGATTCATAATTTCCTCCATTATACCGCTTCGCGGTATCACAATAGTTTTAGAGTGAAATACATTTCACTCTTTTTCCTTTCTTCCAAATATGTAATAATCTTATTATATACAAAATTAAAAAAATGTCTATAAAAAAGTGAACTACTTTCACTCTATGGAAGAATCGTTCCGATTCTTCATTTATCTAATAGGAAAGTTCTCTTTCCTATTAGATAAAATAATAAATACGGACTAAGCCCGTATTTATTATATTTTTACTCAAGTATTATTTTATTTTTTTTGAATGTTGATACTAATATAACAAATATTCCGCTGAAAATTAAGCTGAAGTAATAGCTTACTCCTCTCCATAATAAAAGTGCAGTACCTATTATATTTTTAGAAAATACACTCCCAAGAATCATAATAAAACCCATTTCACTTACGCCTATGGTTCCTGGTATAGGTATAAAGCATACTGACATATATAAAAATGCTTGTAGGCATATGATTTCAAAAATGCTATTTCCGTTTAAACCAAGAGATTTATATATAAAGAATGTTATGCTGAAAAACATTGTTAATTGAACAAACGTTAGTACAAACAATTTTAATGTTAAAATTTTATTACTTTTCATTTTTTTTATACTGATCTCATAGTCATTTATAAATTTATCAATACTATTTCGTGTTTTATCTAAATTTTTTATTATCTTATGATTATGTAAAAAATCTAGAATAAATCCTACAACATATCCAACAGCTTTTGGCTTTATGGAAAGTAGCCAAATACTTAAAACCATTACAATATTTACAATAAGCCCTAAAGCAATAAACAAAGATGCTCCGTTAGTATATTCTAATAAGCTTTTTATTTTATATACAGCTAATATTAAAGAATATATAGTTACCCCTATTTGAAATAACAAAAACTTTTCTACAAGAACAGCAGTTCCTTCACTTAACGGTACATCGTCATCCTTCATAATATATAGTTGAACTGGTTGTCCACCAGTCGCACCTGGAGTAATATTGCTATAGTATTGCCCAACCAAAGTTGTTTTTAAGGATAACCAAAATGTTAGAATACCTCTTTTTTTATCAGTGAACTTTAGTATAAGCTTATAAATCATATATGCCTCTAAAATCCAAAATAGCAATAAACATGCAACTGCTACTAGTATATACTCTATTTTAATTTGCCTTAATGCTTCATAAATAGAAACAATATCATTATTACTTATCAATATATATATTAACATTATGCTTGAAAAAGCAATAAAGCAAAAATTAATTATCTTTTTCTTCGAATCATTTTTAGCCATAAATACCTCCATGCTATTAATTGCACAAAAAGTAATTAAACATTTGTGCATGTAGTCGGGATCAACTAGTACGAATAGTTTACATTATCTAATATACATTCAGCCACTCTATATGGCTTAAGATTTCTTTTTACTTCACTTATATTTTTACAAATCTTATGAGTTTTATATGGATTTTTTATATAATCATTTACTATTTTTAGCAAATCATTATTATCATTTATTACCATACCTAAATTATTTCGCTTTATAAATTCAACATTACCCTTTTCTTGACCAATTTTTGTATCCTTTATAACAAGAGGAAGCTCCTTATTTATAGCTTCAAAAACTGTGATTCCTCCTGGCTTTGTTACTAAAAATATAGCTTCATCCATCAATTTATCTATATTATTTACATACCCTAATATAGTTATATTATTATATATTTTCTTGGATAATTTAGTATATAATTCTTTATTTCTTCCGGTTACAATAACAGTTTTTAAAGTATCATAAGAGTCTAGTTGTTTAAGCATATTATGTGGTAAATCATTTTCTGTCATTCCGGTTGCAATTATTAAAAGAGTATTTTTATTAACATTATTCTTATTGTTGTTTAAAAAACTATTTTTAACTGGTATACCTGTGACTTCAATTATGTTTTCATCTATACCCTTATCTATTAATTTATCCTTTATTTCTTTAGAAGGTACAAAATACATGTTTGTTCCCTCATACAACCATTCCCAGCTATCAACTATATCTGTAATAACAGTTACAAGTTTAATTTTGATTCCATATTCCTTTTTTACCTTAGAAACAACACATGAGCATAAAGGAAATGTACTTATTATTAGATTAGGAGAAGTCAATTTTATATAGCTATATAATTTTTTATAGTATGTATTGCTAAGTAAACTATCAAATATATTATTTTTATTTGATTTTTTAATATCATAAATTGTATTATATACAATAGGATAATGTTCAGTTAAATTATAATATATTTTAGATCCAACATCCTTTAAGGTAGGATTTAATATATCTAAAATATCAACTATCTCAATATTTAAATTATTATTTTTCAGCTCTATTTGCTCCTTAATAGCATTAGAAACACTTTTGTGTCCCATACCAAAGGATGCAGTTAGTATTAATATATTTTGCATGTTATCCTCCAATTATGCCACGAAGTGGCATCACATACAGAGAGCGTAAAGTTTTTTCACGCTACACTCTTTCTAGTGTCATTATAAATCAAATTATTTAGGATTTAATTACATCATTCTTAATTATTTATTAATTTTATTAAGTTTGTTAAAATGTATTTACTGTATTAATACTGTTAGTACAGCAACTGTATTATATAACATAATACAGTTGCTGTCAATAAAATATAAAATAATATAAAAAAAGTGAACAAAAAAATAATATTTATTGTTCACTAACAATATAAATTTACATTGTCTTAACTATGTTTTTTAATTCTTCCTCATCATATTTGTATTTTTTATTGCAGAAATTACATGTTATTTCTGCACCCTTATCTTCTTTTATTATCTTTTCTAATTCATCTTTACCTAATGAAATTAAAACCCCTTCTATTCTTTCATCAGAGCAATCACATTTAAATTGAACAGGTATTTTCTCAGTTATTTTTATATTAAAATCTAAAAATATCTCCTTAACAATTTCTTCAATATCATTTTCACTATCAAAATATTCTGATATAGATTTCATATTGGCAAACATGCTTTCTAATTTTTTTATGCCTTCTTCTGATATATCTGGAAGTGGTTGAACAATCAATCCTCCAGCTGATTTGATAGATTCATCAGCATTTACTAATACTCCAGCTGCAATAGCTGATGATGTTTGTTCAGATAAAAAATAATATAAGGCTAAATCTTCTGCAATCTCTCCTGTAACTATATCTGATGTTCCTACATAAGGATCTTTTAGACCAATATCTTTAATAACTGTTATTTTTCCATTTATACCAACTGCTGCACCTACATCTAATTTACCATTTTCTTTCCTTTTTACATCTACTTCTGGATGGTCTACATATCCTTTTATATTTCCTTTATTATCTGATGTAATTAAAATGGTTCCTAACGGTCCACCACCGTTTATTTTAACAGTCAATTTATCATCATCATTTTTCATCATATATCCCATCATTAGTCCTACAGTTAATGTCCTACCAAGTGCTGCTGATGCCGTTTTGGATGTATGATGATTTTTTCGAGCTTCTTCCACTACGTCTGTTGATTTTACGGCGAAGATTCTAAAAGTTTTATCTTCATCTATTCCTCTAATCATGTAATCCATTAAATTTCTTCCTTCCAATTAAAATTGATTTGTTAAATGTTAAATATGCTGAATTGTGTTTATAATACTTGGAACTATCTGTTTCTTTCTTGATACACACTTTTGTATATAAACACCTTGATATATTTTTTCTAATTCAAAAATATTTTTTACTAATTTTTCTTTTTCAGATGTATAGAATAGATAAGAACCTTCATTGATTATATCGGTAACAGCCATGATATTTAAATAATATCCTTTTGAGGATGTACTTGTGTCAATAAACTCTATATAATCATTTTTATGATTCATTATATCGTCTATGCTTAAGGTAAATACCTGTGAAACTCCAATTTTTTTAGAATCTATATCAAATTTTTTGAAGTCCTGATAATATACCTCTTCAACTGTTTTACCGCTAAGAGAAGTCCCTGCTTTAAACATCTGCATAGAGTAATCATATACATCAAGATTTAATATACTTGATAATTCTTCAACTGCTGTTTTATCTTTTTCTGTAGTAGTAGGTGATTTAAACATCAATGTATCCGAAAGAATACCAGAAATCATTAACCCAGCAATTTTATTATCTATATTAATATTGTTTTCTTTATACATATTGTAGATTATAGTATTTGTACTTCCAACCGGCATATTTCTAAAGCTTATAGGTAATGATGTTGATATATCGCCTATTTTATGATGGTCTATAACTTCTAGTATTTCAGCTTCATCTAAGCCATCCACACTTTGACCATATTCATTATGATCTACCAATATAACCTTCTTTTTAGCCGGATTAAGTAAATGTCTTCTACTTAATATTCCTAAATATTTATTATCTCTTGTAACGATAGGAAATTTTGAATGTTTTGAATTTTCAATTTCTTCTTTACATTCCTCTAAATAATCATCCTCTTCAAATTTTATTATAGGTGATTTTATCATTATATCAGACACATATTTTGATAAACTAATGTTTTTAGTTGTATAGTAAGTTTTATACGGCGAAATAATTAAATTTACTCTATTTTCCTTCGCTAAAGCAATAAGACTATCCGGTATATCTAAATCTCCTGTAATAATTATTAGTTTTGCTTTTTTTTCTATTGAATATTCAATTATATCGTATCTGTCGCCAACTATTACTATTGAATCACTATTTATTGTATTATTAACTCTTAATGTTTCAGTATAAAATGCTGCAACTATTATTTCTCCATCAATGATTTCGTCAAAAATTGTTATTATTTTAGCGTTTAAAGTGCTAACAATATTGCTTAAAGAGGTAGCTAATGTTTTTTGATCAATATTAATTAAACTCATAGCAATATCCTTCATTGTTATTACGCCTATTAATCTATTATCATCATCCACTATAGGTAAAGTCCTTAGCTTATTTTCATTCATATAGTAATAAGCATAAAATACTGATAAGTGAGCTTTAAATGGATTTACTTTTTCATAGTTTAAATCTTTTACCTGTAATCTAACATTGTTAAGAAGCTTAGGGACCTCAACATCAAAATAGTTTAGTACAAACTCTGTCTCTCTATTTATTGTACCTAATATATATGGTTCTGAGCTCTCACTCAATTTATTTTTTAAATTTGATAATACTATTGCTGAACATACACTATCAGTATCTGGTATTTTATGACCAAAAATTAAATTATGTTTCATATAATTTCAATCTCCCTTTTTACAAATAAATGTTGCTCTAATAGATGTATCATTGTACAAATTTTCAGTGTAACCATCATACACCTTAATTTCTGTAAAACCTACACTATTAAGTATTTTATCTAGACTTAAGACACTATGAATGTAATGAGTTTGTAACTCTGTAATTCGACTATACTTGTCCTTATCTTTTACAAAAAAATTAATTTCCATCGACATAGTTTTAGTATCTTTATTTAAATTATTATCCCAAACATAAAATACTTCTTCCTCATCATATACATAAGTCTCATTCATAGAATTATACTTATATTCTGTGCTAATGTCAAAAATAAATTTTCCATTTTTACTTAAATGATTAAATACTTTCTCAAAGAATAGTATTGCAGAGTTTTCATTTAAATAATTTACCCCGTCACAACAACATATACACACATCAAAAGTCTGATCAATCTTAAACTTTACCATATCTTGATTTAATATATTGACATTTCTATATTTTCTTAATTTTTCATAGGCTTTTATAAGCATTTCTTCTGATATATCAAATGCTGTTATATTTAAGTACTCCTGAGCTAAATGGTATGTAATGTTTCCTGTTCCACAAGCAGCTTCTAAAATCTTAGTGCTGTTTTGTGGAATATGTTTTAAAATAAAGCTTGTCCAGTTCTCATAATCAACATCTACCATTAATTCATCGTATATAAACGCAAATTCCTTATAAAAGTTTTGCCTCATCATCTATTTTTTTACCCTTTCTTTTTTTGGCAGTCATAATTCCACCTATCCTGCCGCTTTCTTTAGCGGTTAGTCCACCCCAACCTAACTCTTCAATTTTATCTATCAATCCAATTTCCTTAGCTATTTCAAGCTTTATTAAATCATTTTCAGTTAAATCCTTTTTTCTATTATTGCCCATAATAATACCCTCACATAATAATAATTATGTGCATTATTATCTACAATAAATAAAAAAATATTCATAAAGTTTTAACTTTATGACTTTACAATTTCCGTCAATTACACCTCATTAATGTTATACAATATTTTTGTTTTTATTATTGATAACAGCAATCTTTATTTCTTTAAGCAAAACAACTATTTTGTTCAGTGTATATTGGATGCTAATTAATATAATAAAAAACATTATAATTAAAATAATATAAATTTGTTTTTGCATTTTTATCTCCAAAACTATTTTTTAGCAGATCTTTTTGCAGTATATTCACTTACCTCTATTTTAAACGCTGTTATTGCATTGGTGTGCTTTTCTTCAAAATCATATTCCTTGCCATTTGTATATTTTTTCATAATAAGTTTTAAAGCCTTTATTTTTTCTTCTGTTTCTTCAAGTATAAATGCTTTTCCATTTCCTATTACACTTTCATAATACATTGTAAATGCACATGGGTACTCTGCTGTTACAAGCTCATGCGAACAATCCATCGAAAACCAAACATTATTATTTTCTTTTATTATATCCAATTTTTTGCCCTGCTTGGCTGAATGAAAATAGAATACTAATTTTTCATTTTCATATTCGTAACCAAAATTCATTGGTAATAAATAAGGTTTTTCACCATCTAATAAGGATATGGTCATCGACCCACACCTATCAATAATATTTAGTATTTCTTTATTATCAGTTATCTCTCTATCTTTTCTTCTCATATAATAACCTCCCATTATGCCACTTCGTGGTATATAAATTGAAGCGTGATGCTCCTTTTTCACGCTAGTACTCATAAATTATAATATTTTTACAATTTTAAAGTTTGATACATTGTTATGTATATTAAGTATACCATGCATTACAAATTATTTACAATAAATATTTTACATGTTTCAACACAGTTGAAAGTTTCAATTTTATTGAAACTATGATAAAATAAAATAACACATAAAATCAAGGAGAATTACTATGAATAAAACTGTAGGTGTTGTAGCGCATGTTGATGCTGGCAAAACAACATTAATTGAACAACTACTTTACAACACTAATGCGATAAGCATTGCAGGGAGAGTAGATAAGCAAAATACTTTTTTGGACTATCACAGCATTGAAAAAAAGCGTGGAATTACTGTTTTTTCAGAACAAGCAATTATACAATATAAAGGCTCTGTTATACATTTGGTGGATACCCCTGGACATACAGATTTTTCTTCAGAAATGGAACGTTCTTTAAGAATCCTTGATTGCTGTATTGTTGTTATTTCTGCCTCAAGCGGAACACAAGCTCATACAGAAACTTTATGGAAATTGCTAAGAAAATATAATATACCTACAATTTTCTTTATAAACAAGTTAGACATATTAGACTCAGATTTTAATAAGGTGATAGAAAATATAAATACTTTTTTTACTAATGATACCTTAATTATGTCAAAGCCTAATTATATTGACAATAATTTTAAAGGTATAACAAGTTTATTTAACGACAATCATTTCTCCACTGAAATTATTGAAAAAGTAGCAGAGTATAATGATGATATACTTAATAAATATTTAAATGAAGCAAATATACATTATGATGAAATTAATAAGTCCATATCAAATTTAACTATTTCATGCAATATTTTTCCTGTTCTATGTGGCTCAACCTTAAAAAATATAGGAATTTCTTCACTGCTTGATACAATAGATAAAGTTATTAAAACAAATTATAATATTGAAGATGATTTTAAGGGTTATGTATATAAAATTAGACATGATGAAAACATGCATAAACTTTCATTTATTAAGGTATTATCTGGTTCGATAATTGTTAAAGATACACTTACACATAACCAAGTTGACGAACCTATTGAAGAAAAAATTAATCAAATACGCATTTATAATGGAAATAGTTATACAACAGTACCATGCTTAAATGCTGGCGAATATGGTGCAGTGCTTGGGTTAAACAGCTCATATATATCTGAATGTTTTGGTAATGAAAGCACATATGAAGATATATTAACTCCTGCACTTAGATCAAAGGTCACATTTGACACAAAATATAACTATAAAGAAATTTTAAAAATATTTGAAATATTAACACAAGAGGATCCATCCTTAAATGTTTCTTGGATAAGCGAGCTAAACGAAATACACATAAATATCATGGGATACATACAACTAGAAGTTTTGCAGCACGAGGTAAAAGAACGCTTTAATGTAGATGTAAATTTTGATAAGCCTGAAGTTGTTTATTTAGAAACTATAAAAGAATCAACTATAGGGATGGGGCATTTTGAGCCATATAAACATTATGCAGAGGTTACATTAAGGATTTCACCTGCAAACAGGGGTCAAGGCATATCATTCAAATCAGAATTAAGTGTAGATATTTTACAGCTAAGATGGCAAAGAATGATTGAGAAATTAATTATACCAGCATGTAATAGAGGGATATTAACTGGTTCAAAATTAACAGATATAAAAATAGAGCTAATAGACGGAAAATCTCATGTAAAGCATACAAGCGGTGGGGACTTTAAAGAAGCAACATATAGAGCAGTTAGAAAAGCAATAGAACAGGTTGATAGTGTTCTTCTAGAACCATATTACAGTTTTAGTATAACTGTATCTAATGAACTCAGTGGAAGAATAATGACTGATATAACTAAAATGTATGGAACCTTTGATGCACCAACCTCAATCGGAGAAAGTAGTACAATAGTTGGGAGAGTTCCTGTATCAACATTTATTGAATATCCAAGCGTATTAGCTAGCTTTACAAAGGGTAAAGGGCTTATTAGCTTTAATTTAGATGGATATGATATTTGTCATAACCCAGAGGAGATTATAGAAAAAATAGGATATGACAGTAAAAGTGATAAAGAACATACCTCTCATTCTATCTATGTATCACATGGTAAGACATTTTCAGTTGAATAAGAAAAAATAGACAATTGTCCATTTGACAATTGTCTATTTTTTTATATCATTAGCTCACATACCGCATTTGAATACGCTACAGGATCTTCTATTGATAACCCTTCTATTAATAAGGCTTGTGAATATAAAATTTGTGCGTAACTTTTTAGTTTTTCTTTATCTGTATCCACCATATTTACCAGCTTATTAAATATAGGATGATTTGCATTTATTTCAAGAACTTTTTGTGCTTTAATTTTTTGATCATTTGGCATCTGATTTAATACCTTTTCCATCTCTATAGAGATTTCTCCATCTACTGACAAGCACACTGGATGGCTTTTAAGTCTTGTTGATAACCTTACCTCTTTTACCTTTCCATCAAGAGAATCTTTAAGTAAGGTGAATAATTCTTTGTTATCTTCAGATTTTTTAGCAATTTCTTTCTTTTCTTCTTCACTCTCTAAGCCTAAATCACCCTCTGAAATTGATTTAAACTCTTTTTCCTTGTAGTTCATCAATATCCTAATAGCAAACTCATCTACGTCATCAGTTAAATATAATACTTCATACTCTTTGTCTTTTAATAATTCAATTTGTGGAAGTTGTTCAATCTTAGCTATGCTTTCACCGCTTACATAATAAATATATTTTTGCTCTTCTTTCATGCGTGATACATATTCTTCTAGAGTAACAAGCTTATTTTCACTAGATGAATGGAACATTATTAAATCTTGCAATAATTCCTTATTCATACCAAAATTGCTATATAGACCATATTTAATCTGCAATCCAAAGTTTTTAAAGAATTTTTCATAATTATCTCTATCATTTTTTTGCATTGACATTAATTCAGATTTAATTTTCTTTTCTAAGTTAGTCGAAATAATCTTTAATTGTCTATCATGTTGTAGCATTTCTCTTGATATGTTAAGTGATAAATCCTGAGAGTCTACTAAACCTCTAACAAAGCTAAAATGGTCAGGTAGTAAATCTGAGCACTTGTCCATTATCAAAACGCCATTAGAATATAATTGTAATCCTTTTTCGTATTCTTTCGTATAGTAATTATATGGTGCTTTTGAAGGTATAAATAGCATCATATTATAAGTAGCTGTTCCTTCAACACTGCTGTGAATAACCTTTAGTGGATTCTCATAATCGTAGAACTTTTCTTTGTAAAAGTTATTATAGTCATCTTCTGTTAATTGACTACTACTTTTTCTCCAAATTGGAACCATACTATTTAATATTTCATTTTCTATATAGCTTTCATATTCACCGTCTTCGCCGTCTTCGCCGTCCTTTGGTCTATGTTTTTCAACATCCATTTTTATTGGATAACGAATATAGTCAGAATATTTCTTAACTATTGATTTTATCTTGTATTCATCTAAGTATTCATCATAATTATCGTCTTCTGTATTATCTTTTAAGTACAATATAATTTCTGTTCCATTTGTATCTTTTTTACATTCTGAAACAGTATAACCTTCGGCACCCTCTGATTCCCAGCAATAAGCTACATCACCGCCATAAGGCTTTGAGATAACTTTTACATTTTTACTTACCATAAATGCTGAGTAAAATCCTACTCCAAATTGTCCAATTATTTCTATGTCGTCTCTTTTTTCATTTTCTTGTTTAAAAGCTAAAGAACCGCTTCTTGCTATTGTTCCAAGATTGTTTTCTAGCTCGTCCATATTCATACCACAACCGCTATCGCTAATCGTTATAGTTCTGTCATTCTTATTGAGTTTAATATTTATAGCAAGTGAGTCTCTGTTAAGCCCAGTGTTGCCATCCTTTAATGCATTATAATATAGCTTATCAGTTGCATCGCTTGCATTTGATATAAGCTCTCTAAGGAAAATTTCGTTGTGTGTATAGATAGAATTAATCATTAGGTCTAAGATTCTTTTAGACTCTGCTTTAAACGCTTTCTTTTTCATAATATATCTTGCACCTCTTTAAATATTATTGTGTTGTTAGCACTCTTATTTAACGAGTGCTAATATATTTATATAATAATACTAATTCATACAAAAATCAAGAGAAAAAATAATAATTTAGTTTATTAAGCTTAGTAGGTACTTTATTACTTCGGCATACTCTTCTGCGAGTTTAGAGTATGCAAAAAATATAAAAAAAGTTTCTGTCTCCGCAGTAAGATTTACCTTGATTTTTGTAAGGATGGTAAATCTCACTGAAGTCGCATAAACTTTTTTTATATTTCTTGCCTAAACAGCACCGATAATAAAAGAAAAATAAAGAGATTTTTCTTTTATTTTCTACTGTATTGGCATGTTATTCTACTAAGCTTTTACGACTCCCAGCCCACTAGAAAGCTTAGTAAACAGCTCTGCCAAAAACAAAGATAATCAAAGAAAAATCCCCTTTATTTTTCTTTGATTATCGGTTGCTATGAGTAGCGAAGTAGATAAAAAATGTTTATGTGACTTAATGAAGATTTCCCTACCGTACAAAATTGTGGGAAATCGAATTACGGAAACAGAAACATTTTTTATCTGCTTTGCTTCCCTTAGATTCGTGACAAAAGTACATCGAAGTAATAATATGTCTACTAAGTTATTAAGTTAAATTCCTATTTAATGGATTCCTCCGCATTGACATTGATGACCTTCTTCGTGGTCGTGGTGAGAGCAGCCAGCTTCTTTTGTTTCTAATTTTCCTTGAATTAGTTTTTCTACAACTTCGTCAATATTTCCTTGTGGTCCTACAAATACCTTCATATCTTTTGCAACTAAAGCATCATATGCTCCTTGCCCCATTCCTCCACAGATTACAACGTTAACTCCATGTTCTTTTAAAAATGGTGGTAATTTGCTATGTCCATGCTCTTTTGTATCTAACGTTTGTTTATTAACAACCTTACTGTTTTCTATATCAAATATAGTGTATTCCTGGCATTTTCCAAAATGTCCTGCCACCATATCATTTTGTGTTGCTACAGCAATTTTCATAGTTTCAACTCCTTCTTTAACAGTGTGATATGAAGATTTCTCACTTTCACATTCTATTTTTAAATTTTCTATATCCTTTGCAGCATTCTCTAAATAATTGCATGCCATACCTTCAATCTTACCTTCATCACATAATCTAGCTATATCAGCATCTAATGGCATTTTACCTAAAACAGGTATATTTAGCTCCTTCGCAAATTCTTCAATCTTACTATCACCATATATTTTTATTTCTTTACCACAGTCAGGGCATTTTACATAACTCATATTTTCAACTATGCCAATAACCGGTATATTCATTTTTTCTGCCATATTATACGCTTTTTTAACTATCAGAGAAACTAATCCTTGAGGAGAAGTTACTACTACAACTCCATCAAGTGGAATTGATTGAAATACTGTAAGTGTTACATCTCCAGTTCCAGGAGGCATATCAACGAACAAATAATCTAATTCTCCCCAAAATACATCAGTCCAAAATTGCTTAACAACACCTGCAATTATTGGACCTCTCCATATTACTGGATCATCTTCATTATCAAGTAGCGCATTGATAGACATAATTTTCATGCCATTTTTTGATTCTACTGGTATTATACCAAGTGATTCATCATTCTTAGCCTTTTCTTTAATTCCAAATACCTTTGGTATAGATGGACCTGTAATATCAGAGTCTAAAATTCCAACCTTATATCCAAGTCTTTGCATGTGAACAGCTAGCATAGATGTTACAGATGACTTACCTACTCCACCCTTGCCGCTCATAACTCCTATAACATGCTTTATTGAGCTAAATTGATTTAAAGGTTCTATAAAATCTAGGTTCCTGCCGAGTTGAGTTGAACATTTTTCTATACAAGAATTACAATTATGATTACAATTACTCATATTTTCCTCCATTACGCCGTTTTACGGCATCAATTTTAAATGATTTATTGGTTGCAATGTGAACACATACCGCCTTTTCCACATATACATCCCATATTTTTATATTTACAGCAGTTTGAATTGTGTATTAATTCATAATCTCCGCCTTCAATGCGAATGATTTTTCCATTTACAATCGCATCTGCTGTTTTATACCTAGCTAAATTTAATATTCTTTGAAATGTTCCTCTAGAAATATTCATGTTTTTTGCTGCATCATCTTGCTCTAACATATAAATATCAGACAATCTTAATGCTTCTATTTCTTCAATAATCAA
The DNA here is from genome assembly GCA_002332905.1 of Firmicutes bacterium UBA2058. Taxonomy (GTDB): domain Bacteria; phylum Bacillota; class Clostridia; order Tissierellales; family Sedimentibacteraceae; genus UBA1535. The sequence continues at coordinate 27,424 of DDAM01000050.1, forward strand.
AACAACTTCTTCATTGCTTTTTTCTTTTGGTAAAAAGCAATTATTTGTAGGAATAAATCCTACCCTTCTACACTTTCTTGGTCTAGGCATTGTATCACTCCTAAGTATTATGTGCATATGCACATTTAATATAATCCCTTTTTATTAATTTGTCAAGAGGGTTTATAAAATATATCAAAAGTGTAAAATAATTGACATTTTAGCATTTGTGGTATATATTTATAATGTGTATTACTACATTATAATTTGGAGGAAGTATGATTTTTATTCCTATTAATGATATTCATGAAGGTATGATTTTAGCTAAAGATGTTAAAATTTATAACCATGAAAGTAATGATGTTGATTTACTAAAAGAAGGTCTCAGACTATCGAATTCTAATATAAATAGATTAAAAAAGTTTGGAAATGTGGGACTATACATATATGACGGGACCGATAATAACGAAGGACCAATACAAATAATAGATAATGCACTGAAAACTGAAGCCATAAATGAACTTGAAAAATTGTTCTCTAGTGTTGACAAAAATCCCAAAAGAGTGGATGATAATGCTTTATATAGTGTTAATAATGTATCTACTAAAATAGTTGATAATATATTGCATAATAAAAAGTATATGGTTAATATCATAGATTTAAAAATGTATGATGATTATACATATCACCATTCATTAAGCGTTGCAGTTTTAGCAACAGCTATAGGGTTATCATTAGAATTGGATGACAAATCTATATATGAACTAAGCTTATGCGCAATATTACACGATATAGGAAAAACTGAAGTTCCCCATGATTTAATTACTAAACCTTCAAAATTAACAATGGATGAATTTAACATAATAAAAACTCACCCTATAAAAGGTGGTAAATACATAATTAAAAATAATTTAATTACTGAAAGTATATATAATGGAATTGTATGTCACCACGAAAAGTATGATGGTACAGGGTATCCGTATGGTATCAAAGGAAAAGAAATTCCTTTGTATGGAAGAATAATTGCAATAGCAGATGTTTATGATGCATTAACATCAAGCAGACCTTATAGGAAACCAGCATCGCCTTCAGAAGCTATTGAATACATAATGGGTGGAAATGAAATAATGTTTGACCCGGATATAGTTAAAGCGTTTTTAAGAAAAATTGCGCCATACCCAGTTAATGATTGTGTAAAACTAAGCAATGGAAAGATTGGCATTGTGACAAAGGTTTTTTCAGAAAATCCACTAAGACCAGAAGTAAAAATTATTGGTGATGATGAAAAATATTACAATCTATACGAAAACCAAAATTTATATAATATAGTAATCTTGCAATCCTTGTAAAAATAACAAAAGGACAAAATTTTATACAATAGGAGGCATGGACATAAATTGAGTGAACAGATTAGTTTGTTTAGATTAATAAAATTTGATAATGACCCAGATGAAAACATTCCAAGTGGTATTAGCTTAGTAAAGAAACAACTATGGTGTCCTTATTGCTCTAATATAGTAACATTCAAAAAAGATAAAAAATCAGGCGTAAAAAAATGCCCGATTTGCAATATCTCAGAAAAAGATTTTTGGGTTAAAAAAGTAAATAGATTATAAATTAAATATAATCTACTTACTTTTTTATTTTTGACTCAATTTTTTTTATTTTATCTAATTGGTAATCTGTCATATCCTTTTCTCTTAGCTTTTTTTCAACATATTCTTCTATTAATAATTTAACTAAAACCATAGTCGGAACTCCTAAAATCATACCAGCTGGTCCAAAGGCTGAACCTCCAACTATAACTGCACTAATTACCCAAAACGGAGATACTCCAACATTATTGCCGACAATCCTAGGATCGATAAAGTTTCCATCAATTTGACCAATTATTATAATTATTATAAGTGCTGTGAGAGCCTTAATAGGACTTATAAAAAATGATATAATTATAACTGGTATTGCTCCTATTATAGGACCAAAGTAAGGTATTAAATTGAATAATCCAATTATACTTCCCATTAAAGCTGCATATGGAATATTAGCTATTGTAAAAGCAATAATAGTAATAACACCTACTATTAATGAATCCAATAATTTGCCAACTAAAAAACTTTTAAAAATTCTGTTTGCATTTACTGATATTTCTAAAATCATCTGTGCATTTCTTTCATTAAAGAACGCAAATACTAATCTTTTTAACCTTGCAATTAAATCATCCTTTTCAATTAGCATGTATAAGGCTAAAATAAAACTTGTTATAACAGATAGAATACTTGTTCCTATTGCAGCTACAAAGTTTATTAGATATGTTGTTATAATTTTTAATAACTCATTTATTTTATCTTTAAGATCTGCACTAACCTCAATTATTTCCTCAGCAACCTTATCTACATTAGGATTGTTAATTTTATCTGCTATTTCTGTAATAATAACATTTATATCCATTTTATAATTTGCGACAAATGAAACAACTGCCTCAGCATTAGATATAATTTTAGGAACTAAAATAGAAAATATAATTATTATAATACTTAGCAAGCATATACAGGATAAAAATATAGCTTGAGGCCTTCTAGTTTTAAGTTTTTTGACAATAACTCTTACCAATGAATCTAATAAATAAGCTACAACAAATGATATAATTATTGGTTTAAATGCACTAGTAACAAAGGTTATCTTATCTGGACTAAATATAAATATCAATGCTAAAAATGAAATTATTATTATTGGCATTGCTGTTTTTAGAACACTTATAGATTTATTTATATTTAACGCCTCCTTATAAGCTCTTATAATATCTTTGCTTCCCTCCGGGGGATATGACTAGCTACAATATCTTTGCTTCCCCCCTGGGGAAAATGACTGACTATAGTATCTTTGCCTCTCCCCGGGGAAAATGACTGGCTATAATATCTTTGCCTCTCCCCGGGAAAAATGACTGGCTATAATATC
>DDAM01000006.1 GCA_002332905.1 Firmicutes bacterium UBA2058
ATTTATTCTTTAATACTGATATAAAATATTTTACCTATAATAACATAACACCTTATCAGCATTTTTGTCCTTCATTTCTAATAAAGTTTCTCCCATATATATATTCTTTTCATTTGTTCTTATGTCTGTAAGACTAATAAATGTTTTACACAAAATTTTATTATTAAACTTTATCATATTCATTGGATCATATCCGCTAATATAGAAATCACCTTTTGTAGCGATTCTTTCAGAGGACTGCATAAATTTATCAATTAAATCTTTTTTACGTGCTATATTTTCACTAATAGCTTTTTCTATCAAAGCTGTTTCTGGGTGTAGATCATCTATTTTTCTGTATTCAAAGCATTCATTTATAATTTCAAATACAGTCTTATTTTGTTCTGATAGTACATGTTCAAAATTTATCCCTAAATCATGGGCTACTACAAGAAAAACAGCTCCACTATAGTAAGAACTTCTTCTAATATCTAATTGTAATGGTGAAAAGTTGTGTAAATACTCTGAATATTTCTTCATTCGTTCAGTATGCTTTTTTTCTGACAGCTGTTTTAACGCCATAGTTCCAACATACTCAGCTATTCCCTCAGAAGTTTCTGATAAAAATTCACATTTGCACATGTCACCAATTATTTGTTGGCGATTTATTCGGATACTATAGAACTTTTCAAGCAGCTGCCTTTTTGCAGTTAAATTGCTTTCGTGAAAAGCCTTAGATAATATCTTATTTTCTTCATACTTTAAGCAAAAATTATGTACATTATCAGGATAATCAAGTGTAACTAAATCTTTTGGTAATCTTGTCTCTCCATTTTCATACTGAAAAGCATGAAACATTTCATGGACTATATTTGCAGACAAAATCTCTATATCATTATTGCCATTTAATAAATCATATTCAACATTCCATATAGCAATATATCTATCTTCGTATTTAATTGCTGTATTTCCAATGAAGCGTTTATCCCAAGGGATTACTTTATTCTCAAAGTGTACCTCCTTAGTGGAATATAAAGCAAATTCAGATCTGCTAAATCCATCCCATAGCTTTTCAAAATCAATTTTTTCTAGATTATCTAATACCTTATTATAAAGCTCTCTCATATTCTTAATTCCTTTCTTACGTTTATCTTGCTTTAAGTGTAAAGGAATAAAAATATGTTTTCAATTTGAAAAGCGACGACTTTTTCATATGTAGAATTTATTCTAAGCATTTATTAATCATTTCCATAACTAGCTTAGTCGGGCCAATCAGTATTATCCTAGCCATATTAATATTATTATCATATTTAAAGGAAAATTTTATATCAGCATATTCTCGACTTGTGCCGAGACATTTGTGCTTTGAGTTTATTTGCTCTATAATTTTATCACACAAAAGCTCCGCTTCCTCGTTGCTATTTACTATATAATCAAAAATTGAACAAGCAGAATCTACACTTTTTTCTTTAATATCAACAAAATCTCTAACTAAAGAATCCGATTTAATCCTTATGCTTTCTTTTACAAATGGTTCATTTAAACACCTTCCAATATCTTCTTCAGTAAAAAGCCATGCTCCATCTTTTTTAGTTCCAGATAACAATCCATTTTTTAAATATGTACGAATCGTTCTTGTTGAAAGACCTGTCATTGTAGCAATATCTATTATAGAATAAAAATCCTTTCTCAATCAATTCACCTACTCAAATCCTAAATTTTGCCTTAATTTTTCTATATCTTAATTATTTGAATTTTAACACAATTGGTATATATAGTTCAATCTCAGTTTAAACTTAGAGCCTATAAAATTATGCATTATAATACTTAAAATGCAAAGCTATAATAAAGTATATATGGTATGATTTTTTCATTGCTTTTAAGCTTATAGCACTAGAATTGGAGGTATTAAATGATTCATATTGAAAGAGCATCAATTGAGGATGCTGAAATAATAGTTAAAATCAAAAAAAATGCATATACCGACGAAGATATTCGTTTTGGCAAAGGCAAGGATGAATGCACACAGTATATTGGAGATGTTAATTTTATTTCATGGTGTATCAATCGCTATATATTATACAAAATAATTCTTGATGATATAGTAATAGGTACATTTTGGCTAGACCATGAAACTGATAAAAGGCCTAATCATTTTGAGCTACAAGATTTTTGTATTGATCCTATATATCAAAATAAAGGGTATGGCGCTGAGGCTATAAAGCTAATGGAACAAAAGCATAAAGACATAAAAATATGGACTTTATCTACTTTTAAATTCAGCTTAAGAAATCAGTATTTATACGAAAAAATGGGTTATGTAAAAATTGGACAAGACAAGCTTGGCTTTCAGTATGAGAAATATATAGATTAAGCCCCAATTCTAAATAATTACATGGAGGTAATTATGATTAAAATTTTACGCTCTAATATAGAGGATGCTCAAATAATAACAGAAATAAAAACAGAAGCCTACAACAAAGAAATCTTTAAATATCTAAATAGAAATGGTGGTCCACCGGGTTATGATAATGTTGACTCACAAATAGATATAATTAATAAATTCTTAGCCTATAAAATTATGTTAGATGACATAATTTTAGGAGCATTCTTTCTTGTTCCAGTTAAAGAAAATATAATGTGGTTTGAGGATTTTGTAATTAAGCCCGAATATCAGGGAAAAGGATATGGCTATCATGCTATGGAATTAGTTGAAAAATCGTACCCTAATATTAAAGAATGGAAATTAACTACGCCTGTATTTAGTGTTGGAAATCAGCATCTATACACTAAATTTGGTTATCAAGAAATAAAAAGAGACGAAGATATGATTGAATACTCTAAATTTAGATAATATAATTAAATAAAAACGAGATTTATTATACATGGTGATTATATGGATTGGCAAAGTGGAATGAATGAGGCAATAAAATACATTGAGGATAATCTTGATAAGAGTATAGATTATGAAATTACTGCAAGGTTTATATGTTGTTCTGTCGGTGAGTTTCAAAGAATTTTTTCAATATTAACCGGAGTTTCTCTATCTGAGTATATTAGACGCCGAAGATTAACACTGGCAGCATGTGATTTGCAAAACAGTAATGAAAAAGTTATTGATATAGCATTTAAATATGGATATGATTCTCATGCATCATTTACAAGAGCTTTTCGAAAATTACATAACACATCACCTTCCTTGGCACGCAAGGAAGGTGTAATACTCAGAACCTACCCTAGAATTTCATTTAATTTTATGGTACAAGGAATAAAAGAGATAGACTATAAAATCGAAGAAAAAGACTCAACCACCTTTATCGGCATAAATAAAAAAATGAGTACCAAAAATAAAGAGCATTTTCATAGTATTTGGCTATTCTGGCGAGAGTTTGAAGAAACCAGAATGTACGACATATTAAGAAAATACTCTGACGAAGAGCTTGTTTATGCTGTTTCAACATATTGTAATGAGCCAAGTTCATTTAACTATATGGCATCTGTTAAATACAACGGCTCACCTATTAATGACAACTTAGAATTACTTACTGTTAAACCACAAACTTATGCAGTATTCAATGTTCCTAAACAGGATGAAGCTAACATAGGTTGTTTTATTGAGCGTATATATAATGAGTGGCTACCTTCTACTAAATACAAGCTAACTGGAGATGCTGAAATTGAATGCTGCAAAGAAGATGGCACTGTTATCCTAATGCCAATTTCCAATCATATTGAGCCGTAAACATTATGTAAAGTATCATACAATTTATAGTCATATTATGTTATTTATAAAGCTTGTAATAGAGTTGGTATATTTATCTATTTTAAGCAATAAAGCGAGATGTCCCCCGCGTATATCGGTAATAACCTTTGGGCTTGGCATTATATCAATAAGAGCATGTTTTATGCTTTCGTCAAAAGTGAAATCATCATCAGATAATATAAGCAACACCCTATTTTGAAATCGAATAAAATCACTTTTTTTCATATTCCAATGTTTTTGCAAGTCTTTTAATAATAATGTCATATGTATTTCATATTCTTTTGTAAGAGTGTTTATCATTTCGTCGCAAATCTCAGACATAACATTTTTTTCTTCTTCCGAGAGCAAATATGTTACTTTTTTCAACACAGCTTTTTTGATGTTCTTCTTTACAAAGCCAAAAGGTACAAGTTTAATCATCAACAAAGACTTGTCTATTCGTTTCATCATGTTTCTAAAACATTGTGTGCCTTTTTCGTCAAGTTCTGCAGATAATGTACCTGTATTTGACAATATCAATCCTTCGACGATTTCGGGATGCTGTTGAGCCAATATCTGAGCTATGAAGCCACCCAAAGATTGTCCTATGAGAAATACCGTTACATTTAGTTTTTTTATCAATTCAGCAATAGCTTCAACTAATTCTTGAATTGATGAATAAGCAATAGGATAATCAAATGATATAACAGAATAAGATTTTGAAAATTCTTCAAAGTGAAACAATAACAAATCAGATAGACCAATGCCACCAGTTAGAAGAACAACGGTCTTATTTGAATTTTCGTTTTTATAGTATCGGTATGGGAATATTTTGCCATTTATATTTTCTGTTTGCTTAGGGTATTTTTTCTTAAATAATTCTACTGCTGCCATAATTATGCCTCCTCGAATATATAACAGGCTAAAGCATTTGCTAAAATCTCTATCGTTTCTTCACGGCTTTCAACTGATACAAGGTCCTTGTCCGCGGCAAAACGACCTATAATATTTATCATATTTACTACTACTTCATTGTTCAACCGGGGATTTACATTGGGTATGTCTGCCAATAGTTTATCCGAAAAATTTATACTATCAATATTTGTTAATGATAATCTGTCAGTTGTTTTTCGGAATATGATGTTAAATTCATCTGAAGTAAAATAATGGTAAATGTTTTTCTTTTTTGCATATCGTTCAAATAAAAACTTTTTCATACTCTCTTTATCAATTTTGCTATTGGTAGATAGAAATTCATAAAAATCATTTCTATTTTTATCTCTAATAGATAACATTACTTCGTAAAAAAACTGTTCTTTCGATTGAAAGAAATTGTAAAATGTTCCTTTTGCAATACCAGCTTGATTTGCAACCTTTTCTATTGAAGCGGCTTTATATCCATTGCTTTCCAAGGCTTCTAAGCCAAATTTGATAAGATTTTCCCTTATTAAATTTTTATCATTCTCGTTAAAAATTTTTGGCATAAAGGTATACCTCCATGTACTAAATGACTTTAATAGTTATTGTGGTCATTATATTACAAAAATATTTTGTGTCAAGTGATTACCCATCTTTAAATTATGTAAATTTTTTGTGAACGCTTTCAAAAAAACGCAATAAAATACAACAACGGAAATAAAACAAAAAATAGCAACTTATTAGCTGCTATTTCAATAATTAACGTTTTAATTAGCACGATAATTCTAAATTTTACTCATATATAGACAAAAAAGAAGTTATTTTGCCGTTTGGATGAGGATTATCTAACAATCCAAATTCCGGATCATAATATTTGCCATTATAAAACACTACCCAATGAGTATAACTTGGCATATGTACTGTAAGAATTGAATAGTCAGAGTGCTTTGGATTCTTCTTAGATATACGAACATTTCTTTCTGCATGTTTAATATTATAATAATCCAATACCTCTATCAATTGTCCAATTGATGTAGGCCCTTCCGTCTTCATAACTTTAAATATTTCTTCTATACTTCTATTTGTTATCATCGCTATACATGCTTGTCCACATGCACAAGGATTTGGCTGCATAATTAAATTCATAATATCTCTCCCATATTTAATACTAATGTTATCTTATACTATCGCAACAGGCATGTGTTGTACAATTTCAGTTTCGTTATTTATCTCTGGTCTATTAATCAGATATTCCTCCATGAACTGATGCCTTCCAAATGAATATTTGCGACTTTTTTCAACCGAATTTATAAAATCAAACCAAGAGTATGCATTATTTTTATATTTCACATTTCTTTTTAAATATAAACCACCATCAAATATGCTTTTTCTTAGCTTTTCATCATCAACAGATATATTTTCATCAATTGACAAGTAAACTGTATAGAAAAAATCTGGCTTTCCAATTTGCTCAAAATTATAAAATGCAAATATTCGAGTTTTCTCATCTGATAAATTAATACTATTTTGTACTGCCCAATCAAATATATATTTACAAGCCTTATGCTGTGCATTTTTACCTTTTTGTGTATAAGAAACAACAGTCATTTTGTTAACAAATTCTTCTATTTCTTCAGAATTTAATTCATTCTTTAGCATTATAGGCATATATAAATCAACCCCACCTATATGCTCTGCCTGCTCTGAAAATCCAAGGTGCTCTTCTAGATGTTGTCTACCACCATAAGCATACTTGCTTCCTTCAAGCCATTTTTGAAGTCTATCCCAGCTTTTAATGATATTCTCTCCAAGGCACTCATCACGTTCAACTGCTATTACAGCATATAAGCCGCCCTCGAGACTTTTTACTTTTACTAACTTATCTTCTTCTACATTCATATTATCAGGAATTGTAATGCAAACCTCATATCCATACCCCTCTTTTGAAAGCTCACTATCTGGTGCATCATATCCAAAGATTCTATAATTATTATTATTTAAATTTATGTTGTTTTTTAATACCCAATTACTCATTACAGAAAAAGCTCCATTTTCAGGGTTTTCTCCGTAATAACAGTAGTATGCCACTCTCATCGGCTGAATTTCTTTTAGAACTTTAATGTCAGGATACTTTTCTAGCATTTCTTTATCCTGTACCTCAAAATATTTGTCCATAATATCTATCCTTTCAAAATTATAATCCTTCGTACTCTCAGAGTACTTACTTGGCAAAAATCCGGTTACATTTTTGAAGGCTCTGGAAAATGAATCTGCACTGTCGTAAGCATATTTCATAGCTATGTCTATTATCCTGCTGTTCCCAGCTTTTATTTCATCTGCTGAAAGACTTATACGCCTAAGTCTAATATATTCCTTTGGCAAATAGCCTACTATTGCAAAAAACATGCGATGAAAAACAGACACAGACATAAATGCTATTCTTGCAGCATCTTCAACCTTTATATCAGTATCCAGTGAATCTTCAATATAATCTATGGATTTTTGAATTCTTTGATAGTAATTCATGGAGCTCCTCCTACCTAATACCTTAAGATAAAAACATTGTACCATATTTATAAATAGTACACCCGACTTTTTCTACTAAAATAAAAATAGGGATGAATTTTTTTAAACTCCATCCCTATTTTTTATTTATTTTTCTGTTTTCTTAACAGGAACAAGTATTTCAAGCTGATAAAATCCTAAAGCTTCTTTTACTTGATTATCCGTAATTATATGACACATAGTATAATGACCTGGTCTTTCATCTAGCTCAAGAGTACCGCTTTTTTCTATCCATTTTTTAACTCCTGCGTAAACTCTATTACCATCCTCATCATCACCATCACGAGATACAGCTGCTGCATACATTCCACCTTCAAAATCAACTATATCAAAATCTTGAGTATCCACATCATAATCTGGTTTTACATACCACCATACACTAGATCCCTTTTCAGGATCATACCACAAAAAATCTTGTGGCATCTCCCACATGTTAACTTCGTTTTTAGAAATATCACTAAACCAGCTGTCAAATCTATCAAATTTTTCTTCACCAAAAAATCCATAACCTGATGATACCATCTTACAAACTGGTAACAATACTATTCTTACATCTGGTATAGAAACATAATTTAAATCGTTTAACGATATTTTCTTTGTAGCCTTGCTTTCATCGAAATCGGTTGTTTCTTCAATATTATCACTTTCTATTGTATTCATTTTTTCTTCGAGTTCACTTACACGTTCATATAGCATTTTTATGTCCGCTTCTTCTGAGAAACTATAATTTTTAATTTGATTAATAAAATCTGTAACAATTTTCTTTAGTATGTACAATTGTGCCGCTTCATCATCTATATCGTCTACTTTTTTTTGCAAAACATCAAGTAACGCTTTAGAATCGCTGTTTTTAAAGACAGTTTGAATGTCCTTAATTGAAATATCAAGCTTTCTGAGAATCAGAATTTGTTCTAATCTTTTGAGTGCATTCTCATCATATACTCTATAAGCATAATCATTGGGGCGTATACTTTCTAATAGCCCCATATCTTCATAATACCTTAATGTTCTAACAGAAACTCCATACTGTAATGACACTTCTCTTATTTTCATTACTTCATTCATATTTTCACCTTTCCTCCCAACTTTAATAAATATTTTCTTCGATATATCCTATAAATTAATATTACAAAATGACGTTAGGGAAGAGTCAATATAATTTTTATATTTTTTAAAATTACTTAAATTCTACAGTTCCATTTATCGCGTCCATACTTTTAACTATTGCAAGAGACTCTAGATGTATGCCATTTTGTCTTAGTTGCCTTCCTCCATCTTGGAAACCCTTTTCAATTACAATTCCAACGCCTTCTAAGGTTGCTCCTGATTTTTTTATAATATCTATAAGCCCCTGAACAGCATATCCATTAGCTAAAAAATCATCAATTATCAGTATATTATCATTTTCACTAAGAAATTTTTTAGACACTATTATATCAAAGGTCTTTTTATGAGTAAAGGATTCAACCTTTGAGACATACATTTCTCCTTCAAGGTTTATGCTTTTGCTTTTCTTTGCAAATACTACTGGCACATTAAAATACTGTGCGACGATACAGGCTATACCAATACCAGAAGCTTCTATTGTTAAAATTTTATTAATTGGCTTGTCTGCAAATAGTCTTTTAAATTCTTTTCCAATTTCATTTATTAATTCTATATCCATTTGATGATTTAAAAAGCTGTCAACCTTAAGTACATTTCCTTCTTTTACAATACCATCTTTTCTAATACGTTCTTTTAATAATTTCATATTCTGCATACTCCATTCTGTACCTTTATTTATTGACATTATATAAAGCTAAAATTATAGTGTCAACAAAAAAATAAACATAATACTTTTTGATATTATGTTTATTTAGCATATTTTTAAAATATTAAATTACTTTTGCTCCGCAAGATTGGCAAAACATTGCGCCGTCTTCTAGTTCTACTCCACAATTATTGCATATGTTTTTTTCTTTTTCTACCTCAACAACTTCTTCAACAACTGGTTTTTCAACTACAGGTAGTTTTGCTCCGCACATTGGACAAAATGGTGCTTCACCATCTAGTTCTGTACTACATTGAGGGCATACTCTTTTTCCCTTTAATCTGCGTATTTCTTCTTTAGCTTCTTCAATTTTGTTCATTGAATTCTTCACTGAAATAATCAGTTCAACAAAATCTTCCTCTGGTGATATTGCATGTAGTTCAAAATATTTTTCCCCAATCATTTGATATGTACTGTTTAATTTTTTCTCTTCAGCTGAAACCTCACCATTAAGTTTAGTTATATCTGCTATTTCTTTAGTTTTTTTGATTGCCTCTTGACTAGTATGCGATATTTTGTTACCTAAGCCTTTAAAAAATTCCATAGATAATCAGCTCCAATTCTATAATTATTTTATACTTAAATATATTAAAGCGTTGCAATTGTGAAACGCTTTTTCCACACTCTTCATAATATTATTATATAAAATTACGGTAATTTATGTCAACTTAAAGTTAAATATATATGCAGTTACTACTCTGTTATTGCCGTACAAATCTTTATCAACTTCTATTTTATGAAAAAGATTTGTATTTCTAAACATATTTGAAACAGTCTCAGCTTGGTTATGACCAATTTCAACAGATAAGATACCATTATCGTAAATTATATCTTTTACTATATTTGAAATTCTTTCATAATATATAAGCCCACTATCTCCTCCGTCAAGTGCCAAGCGAGGTTCATACTTTGCAACTTCAATTTGCAGTTTTTCTATTTCTTCTTTTTCTATATACGGTGGGTTTGAAACTATAATGTGAAATTTTTTGTCTTGTGTATTTAAATTGCCGAATAAATCTCCTTTAATTATTTCAGCATTCTCTATATCAAGATTTTTCTTATTTATATTTGCAACCTTAACAGCGGTGTCACTTATATCTATTGCAGTTACACTTGCATTTTTTATATAATATGCAAGACTAAGTGCAATTGCACCACTTCCAGTGCCAATATCAAGTATATTAATATGTTTATCCTTATATTCGCTATTTTTAACTAGATTTATTATTTTTTCAACAAGAGTTTCGGTATCTGGTCTTGGAATTAACACTCCTTCTTCTACATAAAAATCTAGTCCCATAAATTCCTGTGAGTGCAGCATATACTGAAGCGGATATCCAGAATCTCTCTTGTTAATCATTTCATAATATTTTTTTATTATTTGTTCATCAACAATCTCATCTTTATGAGCATAAAGATAAATCTTATCTTTTTTTAGTAAATGCATTAAAATTAATTGCAAATCAAGAAAGGGATTATTATAATCCCTTTCTTTTAATATATTCATTCCATCATTTAATAGATATTCGATTGAATTTTTTACCATAAATCATCTGCTCCATTTTCAGGAATAACTTCTTTCATTGCTGCAATTGCAACCTCTATCATTGAGTCATCTGGTTCACTGGTTGTTATTTTTTGAATTAAAAAACCTGGATATGAAATAATTTTTGTTAAAATATTTTGCTTTTCACATCTACCTATAAATCTATTAATTTCATAAGAAATTCCAGCTATAACAGGTAACATAAGAATTCTTATAATAACTCTCATAAGTGGATTTGGCCATCCGAAAAATGAAAATACAATTATACTAATTATAAGTACATTTACTATAAAGCTAGTTCCGCATCTTGGATGAAGTGTAGAGTATTTTCTTACATTTTCAACTGTTAATTCCTCTCCATTTTCATAACAATATATAGTTTTATGCTCTGCGCCGTGATATTTAAATACTCGTTTAATATCATCAAGTTTTGATATAAGCAATGTGTATAATATAAATATTCCTACTCTTATTATACCCTCAACAAGATTTAATATAATGCTATTATCAGTAACGTGCTTTAAAACGCTAGTCAATAGAGATGGGCCTATAATAAATACACCAACGCTAAATACTAAAGCAAGCACTAATGAAACATAAATTATTGCTTTATCAGCTTTTTCCTTGAATACCTTCTTTAAAAATCTGTCTACAGCATCCTCTTCTATAGTATCCTCATAAAAGCTTGCAGAGAACATAAGCTCTTTAACTCCAGAAATCATTGATTCAATGAGCATAAATGTTCCTCTAATTAAAGGTAGTTTAAAAAATTTATTTTTAAATGTTGAGCTTAATTTTGTTGTTTTTATAGTTATTTCACCGTCAGGCTTTCTCACAGCTGTAGCCATTTTATGAGGTCCTTTCATCATGATTCCCTCAATAAGAGCTTGCCCTCCGATATTAGTTTTCTTTTTTTGAGCCAATATAATTCTCCCTTTCCATTTTAAATTATTTAACATTTACATTCTATACTTTAGGAGTCTGTTATCTCCGTATTTCCTTCATGATAAAACCTATTTATGACCATTTTATACCTTTTTTCTTAATCATAGCTTAAAGTCTATATCATTAATTATAATTCTTGAAAACTATAAAGTCAAATTATCTTTTATGGGTGCAGCGTCAAAGATTAAATATAGTTTAATATATCTCTATTTAATCAAGTTCGCTAATTGCACAAGTTTAAAATAGTTAAAATTTACCAAT
>DDAM01000060.1 GCA_002332905.1 Firmicutes bacterium UBA2058
TCTAACTTTTGGGGGTCACTATATTTTTTGAACGAAACAGTTGCTTTTTTACTATTAATTTTTTGATTATTGCATTATGTTAAAATCAAATTATCTTCTACACTAATTTTAAAAACATTAACATATTTTGTAGATTGAATATTTTAATTGATTATGAAGAAGATTAATATATAACTATAATACCATCATATGAAAAAAATAAATATAGCTATGGATTAGATAAATTAACTTTATTAGTAATAATTTCAAACTTACTGATGGTAGCGACAGAAGTATATTAAATACTCATCTAGATTCTATGAATTTGCATTGTCAAAACAAAATGGCTCTTTGCCTTGTTAGAATAAGTATTTTTACATTACTCTACCCAACTATTAACAAAGAGCCCAAAATAAAACATATATTATACGTAACATGCAAAATAATGAAATTTGTCTTGGTGGTGCAGGCGTTGGTCCACCATATTTTGAACAGTTACTATCAGTACACCCTACATTACTTGCACATATAGAAACACAGTTATTACGCTTAAATAAAGTACAATTGCCTGCATCTGAAGACAATCTAATGTAATGTAAATACTATTGATTACATTTATTATTGAATAATACACCTTCAATCAATATATTCCCATACCATATCTGCAGGTACAAGTATATCTGGCATTAGAACACTACTAGATGTTCTATCTGATCTACGTAAAAATGCGCTTGATACAACATACTTCATACCAGAAACAGGTAGTTTAAAACCCTTAGCTAAATAACCGAAATGATCTGGTGCCTGATGTGGCGGTTCTCCAATTATCCTTGCTGTTTTTCCATCCTGTAGATTCACAGCAAACCAAAGTCCTGCGCTAAAGGTATCTTTTGACACCAAAACAGATATATTTAAATCTGTTTTAACCTTATCTGGCTTGTAAGATGGGACTGTGAGAATTTTGCCTGCGATTTCATCAATAGTTTTTTTCCCAAGCTCTTCAAAATATTTTATCCACATATCTAACTCCATTTTAGTAAAAAATTGCAGATATTTGTGATTATTTTCAATATCTGAAAAAATCGGCGAAACATATACTGAAACCTCAGGACTTGGCAAGTTCAGACAAAGTGCATCATAAATCTTTTGATTATTCGTGAGTTCTCCCCCAACATTAGTACGAACATCAAAAATAATATCCTTACCGCCATTTGCAATATATCCTTTAAGTATGTCGATCGCATTATTAAGTATAGTCGCATCTATATTAGATGTGCCATAATGAAACAGCAGTTTGCCATCCTGCTCCTTTGCCCATACTGAACGTTCAATATTTTTATCGATTGGAGCTAGTTCAAAACCTAGCTTAACCCTTTCATTTATGACTGCACTGTAATCGCTTAAATCTGCACCTGCATAGTGCAGAAAATTGTAACTTCTTAAAAGTTCTTCAATATTATATGCCAACCCATAATCGTTTTCATAAGCCATTGTGCTCTTGACAGTTTGCACAAGTTTTTCTAAGGGTATACCTCCAATTTGTTTAATTTTTACACCGCTTTTCAAAATACTGTCATCCATCACTATTAACTCTTCATCTTCCCATTTCCATTTAATTGGAAGTATATAATCAGTCACATTTGTTATGCCAACAATACCATGCATATCTTTAAACAAAGCCACATAGGAATTTGCCAAGTAATAAAAATCTGACAAGCACATTGGCATACTTGCTTTTTCCAGAAAATCATCACGCCTTGCAGAATAGTCTTTGGGAATCATATTTAGAGAAAATGCTGGATGAATATTTTCAAATGTATCGACCATCATATCTGCATCTTTTGCATAGTTTTCCAAAGTTACTGAGTCAATCGACCTTAAAATTTGCGGATTAGGTGGAATTACAGTTGATTTACCACATCCAAACAAACAAAGTAGAATAAGTATAAATATAATACCTATTTTCTTCATATAATTTCTCTCCATTCTATAAGCTCAAGTGTTTTGTTCAATAAAAATATAGCATACATCCCACCATTACATTATACAGGATGTATGCTTAATATATAAAATACTACCAATTTGCTATTATAGAATATTACGGTCTTGGTGGTGCCGGCGTTGGTCCTACATATCCTGAACAATTATTATCTCTACAAGTTAAATTATTATTTACACATAAATGAACACAGTTATTACGCTTGCATGTATCTAATATAAAACAATCATCAACTCCAATACATGATATACACATTGGTTGAACGCTATCATTATGAGGAGGTACAATAAATTCCATAAGCTTTACTCCTTTCATAAATATTAAATTTAATTTTTTATCTCAGAAACAAATTGCTGTAAGTAATACTCAAGTTTGAATTTTGCAGATGAACATCGTTCATCTCCAGTTAAATCGCGTATTCTTGGGCATCCACCCATACATATTGGTAGATATTTACATATCCTACATTTTTGATCATCAGGCGCACTATACAACATATAATTAAATAGTGTATCTTTATTGTATGTTTCATCTACAATATTTCCTATACATTTTTCAGAAATTCCAATATCTTCCCAACATTTAAATAAATTACCTTTAGGATCAATTACATACCCATTTAAAGAGTCAGCAGTACAATAAGATAATACTAAAGTTGGATACATGCTTTTAAATCCATTTTTAAAATATTTATTAACAAAATCACTTGTGAGATCTGAAAAATCTTGTGTATTATAACATACACTACTATTTACTGTTTCATTATGATTTGCTACTTTAGCAATATAAGGACTTACATATTCAAGTAAACCTTTTTCTTTAAAAACATTCATTAGTTTGTCTACACCATCTAGATTTCTCTTATCTACATTAATTCGTATCTTTATTTTGCAATTAGAATGATACAGTTCTTTTAGTGAGCAAAGATTATATAATATAGTCTCAAATGTACCACCTCCGTTTAACAATGGACGTCGATTATCGTGTTCATTCCCATAGCCATCCAAAGTAACTTGAATTGACTCTACATTAAAAGACATTAAGCTTTTATATATGTCTGGAGTTAAATAAAATCCATTTGTTATGATTGATGAAGAATATGTTATATTATTTTCTTTGCATATTTCTAAAAATTTTAATGATAAGTTCTCAATGACATCAAAAGCCATAAGTGGCTCTCCACCATACCAACTTACAGATAAATTAGATATTCTTTTAGACTGTTCCTTTACTAATTTTACTATTTCTTCTTGAACAACAATATCCATAGGCGGAAATTTCTCAGAGTTTTTCTCATAACAATAAGAGCATCCAAAATTACAATTGGATGTAGTAGCTATCGAAAGTCCTAACATATCTGTAGAGTATCTGCTACAATAAAGCTTAAATTTTAATTCATCAAGTTCATTATAGTCATCCTCTATTAGATATCCACCATACTTAAGTTGCTTGATAAATTCTTCATCTTCAAAAGGGAGTGTCAAGTTTAAAAAATCCATATATTTCTTATGTTGTGGCTCATCCAATAGGGCAAGAGCGTTTGTTCTAGAATTGTAAATAATATGCTTACTATCATCTTTTGGATAATCAAAGGTAAAATTATAATACGAGACTTTCATTTTACACCTCTTTTCGTATTGTATCTTAAAAATTATGAAAACTATTTTTAGGATGTTATAAGCTAGTTTGTATAAACTTATAATATATAATGTACTTTTACATTTGTAAAGTTTTAATAAAATATATATCATTAATTTACATACTTGTATAATTTTGTAAACATTCTAATATAAGTATATCTTTTTGTTATTTTAATGTCAACAACGTAATATTATTTTTCACGACAAACGCATGAAT
>DDAM01000014.1 GCA_002332905.1 Firmicutes bacterium UBA2058
TTATTCTTTAATACTGATTATCTACTCAAGATTTTTTAAGCCATCAAACAGCTCATTATAAGATTTTTGTTTTTTACATCTTCCATAGGAAAATTCTTTATTCTCTCCAAATTCAAGCAAGAAACATTTAGTTAATTCTTCAACTGTTTGCTCTAGGGAATTAAAAAACTGGGTATATGCAAATTCATGTTCAGATGTTCCTTCTTTAAAGTTACTTACTATTAATGATTCTGTTACTTGGTCAAGCGGATATAACTTTAAATGAAATAATTCATGTACTAATACTTCCTCTAGATTTTCCTGCTTTGGATTGCCAGTATTAAGCATTATAATAGCTTTTCTATCATCACAATCTATTTTTAAATCTCCTGTCTTTCTCCAGTTTATATCCTCTATAAACTCTAATTTAACATCCCAAAATGGAATTATTCTTAATTTCTTGCACCAATTATCAAAAAGTCTTTGTAATTCTTCTTTGATTAACATAATATTCTATTCCTTTCTACAGTTAATTAAACACTCTATTATTTTTTAGGCTTTACTTTTATTTCTGCTAATTCTATAATATCATCTACTTCTTCTTTAGAAAGTACACGATAATAAATCCATCCGCCTTCACCACAAGGATATCTATTTTGCCAAGCTTCGATTGTTTTAGGAAGATAATTGCTAATATTTTGTTCTATTTTTTCCTTACCTTTACCGTTTATCTGAATAAGTACAGTAAAAGCACTTTTTTCAAAAAAAAGATAGCATATATGAGTCGCTTTTTTAGAATATTTATATCCCCATCCATAATTGTTGCCAAATGGAAATTTTAACTCTTTAGTTATATCATACCTTGAATTAAGCAATGTTTCGAAATATTCTATTAACTCCATTTTATCTTTACCAATATAGCTTAGAATTTCATTTTCAGTAGGAACATTATCTTTATCAAGCATTCTCTCATACATTATTTTTCTCCTGTATTAAAATTTTTCTATTAAATCTTGGTTACTTAATACTTCAATTACTTTATCTAATAATTTTGGCTGAATTTCTGGATAAGTAAGACTTTTTGGTATTTCATCAAAAAATTCTATTTTTTCTATCTCGTAATTAGGTAATTTTTCAAAGGTCTTAATCTCGGCATAGTAAAGCATACCAAATGATTCTGAATGAAAATGATTATGTATTCTATCATTACCAATTACCGAATACACAGAAATAGGTATTATGTTATATTCAATTGCTCCTGTTTCTTCCCACAACTCACGCTTTGCAGTCTCAAATATATTTTCATTAATCTCTCTGCGTCCGCCTGGAATTTCATATGTATCCCTATTTATATTTTTACAATATACAAATTTATCATTATACTTTGCAACTATTACAGCAAATTTAAGTAAATAATCATCTACTGTATCATAAAATTTTACTTCTATCATTTTTTATCTCCATAAAGTTAATTTTTCATTAGCATATCATGTCATTGTTTTTGTAGCGTTTTAAAATTCTTCTAGTTCTACAAAATTTATGCCATGTTCAGTTACTATACCACCAAATATAATATCTGTATTTTTACCGATATTAAAATAGTGTTTAAAACAATATTAATAACCTCTTTAACTTAATGCTCTTTAATCCATTCATTTAACATATCGTGCCATTTTACAATATCATACACTTGTGGGTCTGATTGTTCTTCAAACAGCAAGTCTAATATATATCTCGGTTTTTTGCCTCCTATATGCATTGATTTAATACAGGATATACAATACACACATACTTCATCACAAGGCATTGAACTTGCTCTTTCTTTCATTTTTTTATGTATTTTTTCAACAGGTAATGAAGGGTAAAAATCATCTCCACAACATATTGAATGTGTACCGTTATATTTTGTCTCTATAATTTTTATGTTCATCTTATCTAGCAAAGTTCTTATTGCTTTATGAACTTGTGGCTTAGTACGTATAGGACATGCATCGTGTACAGATACCTCTACGCCTTTATAGTCTGGAAATTCACATAAATCATTTTCTGCAAGTATTTCCCATAATGATATTGTATCTATTCCCTCATATAAATTGCTAAACCTTCTGTCGCAGCCTGCACAAGTATTAATTATTGTTGTACCACTTGGTAAATTTGGATTGTGCTTACAGCAAGTAGTATGTAAATTAATTTCTGGATATTTTTTTCTTATAATTGTTAAAACTTTTTCGGAATATTCCGGTTTATACAATAAAAGCGCACAACCAGGATTGTAAACTATATTTTTCATAATAACCTCTTTTAATATTTTTTAATTATAAGAATTCAAGTAAGTCTGATAATTTTTTTATTTTTGTAATATTTATATTTATATCTTCATCATTTTTAGCATTAATTAAAACTGGTTGAATTCCAAAGTTCATAGAACCCTTTAAATTTTCAACTGAATCATCAATAAAAATTGTCTGTTCTGCTGTAATTTTAAGATTGCTTAAGGCATGATCGTACATTTTAGGATTTGGCTTGTACACTCCTAAATTATAGCTATATGTTTTAGAAGAAAAGTAATCCAATAAACCTGCTGATTTAAGTATTCGTTCAATAGATGGCCAAGTATCAGAAATAATTCCTAGCTTATATTTTTTACTTAAAATATCAATTGTGGGTTTTGTATCATCAAAAAATACATAGTTATCTGTATTATATACCTTGTCGTAAGCAATTTCCTCTATTTGCTCATTTGATATTTTTAGCTCTGGTAACAGGTTTGAAAACATTGTATAGAAAATTTTAAATTGTTCATATTCATCATCTTCAGTTTTAAGTAAATGATTTTTATTTAAATAATCCATACATTGCTCGTATGCTTTAGAAATTCTTTCTTTAGGTAAAGAGTTTATTATATTTATGTCTATATATTCATATGCCTTTTTAGTAATCATCCAATGTCCAGAGGCTGGATAATTCATTGTCCAACCAATATCAAAAAATATGCCTTTAATAGGTTTATGTAAATACATAATATATGCCTCCTTACAATTATTATTTATATTAAATAATTAATTATATGTCATTATATAATTTTTGTAAAAATTATGCAATTGTTCTTAATTAGTTTTCGTATGATATTCTGAAACTCAAAAATTAAACATAAAGGACGAATATT
This sequence comes from Firmicutes bacterium UBA2058, assembly GCA_002332905.1. Lineage (GTDB taxonomy): Bacteria > Bacillota > Clostridia > Tissierellales > Sedimentibacteraceae > UBA1535. The sequence goes on from DDAM01000014.1 coordinate 3,146, forward strand.
TATTTTATTCGTCCCTTATCGTTATTTTTTCTATTTCTAAAGAATTTATTTCTAAAGAATTTATTTCTTTGTCATTATGTGCCATATATCATCACCAATAAAGCCACATTTTCTATATAATGCTTCTGGATTTGTAGAATTATCTACTTCTCCTGATACTGTAACAAAATCTGCCTTTCCTATCATGCGATTTAAAATCTCATTAACTATAACTTGTCCTAAGCCTTTGCCATGATACTCTGGTAATACCTGTATCCATTCAAGAGCTCCTTCCCTTACTTCTTTGTCTATTTCAGCTATACCAAGTGCTACTATTTTATTAGTTTGAATTTCTTTTATATATACCCATAAGCTATTATCAAAGACAATGCTCTTTGTCCAGTCTATTACCTTATCTAAATTAACCCCTATATGTGTGTAGCTATTATTTATAATATTAACTACGTCCTCTAATTGAGTATTAATATCCATAGTTCCTATAGTATAATTATCACTTAGATTTATTGGATTTATGATTTTAAGATTATGTATTAGCCTAAAGAACAATTCTTCATCATATTCTTCTTTGTAAGAATTGTTAAATTCATGAGAATTGTTAAATTCTTTGTTGTTTACTATCTTCATGTTATCTGGTAGAGTTAAATTCTTTTCCTTCCAGTAAGGAATTGCCAATAAACCACACGGATCTGTTAAATATTCTTCTATTGATATCTTCATACCTATTCTCCTTATTAATTTATTTCTCGACCTC
>DDAM01000067.1 GCA_002332905.1 Firmicutes bacterium UBA2058
ATTGCTTCAATATTGTTAATATATAAACTATTTAGAAGGAGATTATTATGAAGAAGAGAATTTTAAGTGTACTATTAGTTTTGATTTTAGTTTTAAGCAACATTAGTATGGTTTTTGCTGATAATACAACACCTATTTCAGCACAATCAAAAAAAATCACTATTGTACATACAAATGACACACACTCAAGAATACTAGATTCGGATGGAGGATTTGGATTTGCTAAAATTGCCACAATTATAAAAGAAACGAAAGCGAAGAATCCAAATACCTTAGTGCTTGATGCTGGGGATACTTTGCATGGTTTACCAATTGTCAACATAAGTGAAGGTGCAAATGCTATTAAGATTCTAAATGCAATTGGGTATGATTTTATGACATTAGGTAATCATGATTTCAATTATGGTCAAGAAAGATTATTAGAATTAAAGGATATGGCGAAATTTTCTATGTTAAGTGCTAATGTTTTAGATTCTAATGGAAAATATGTGTTTAAACCATATGAAATCAAAGAAATGGATGGAGTAAAAGTTGCTATATTTGGGTTAACTACTCCAGAAACTGCTTATAAAACTAGTCCTTTGAATGTTAAAGGCTTAGTATTTGCAGATGTAATTGAAACTTCCAAAAAAATGGTTGAAGAATTAAAAGATAAGGCTGATGTTATTATTGCTTTAACACATGTTGGATTAGATGAAAGCTCAGTTGTTACATCTAAAAAAATTGCTGAGAGTGTTGAAGGTATTGATGTTATCATTGATGGACATAGCCATACTGTATTAGAAAATGGAATGCTTGTAAATAATACACTTATAGCACAGACAGGTGATTATGATAAGAATTTGGGCTTTGTTGAAATAGAGGTAACTAATGGCGAAGTTACTAAAAAGGAAGCAAAACTTATGTCAGTTAAGGATAATTCTGAAGTTGTAGCTGATGAAACTATTTCAAATTTAATTACTGCAATAGGTGAAGAAAATAAACCTCTATTATCAAAGGTTGTAGCTAAAACTGATATATACTTAGACGGTTTAAGAGAAAATGTTAGAACTAAGGAAACAAACCTTGGTAATTTATCTGCAGATGCAGTTAGAAATGCTTCTGGTGCTGATATTGGCTTTGTAAATGGTGGAAATATTAGGATAGACATACAACCAGGAGATATTACTTTTGGTGACGTAGCTAAGCTATTCCCATTTGGAAATAGGATAGTAGTTATTGAATTAACAGGAGAGGATGTTATAAAAGCATTAGAAAATTCTGTATCTGGATATCCTGCTGCACAAGGCGGATTTTTACACGTAAGTGGATTAACATTCAAATTCTCTAAAGATAGAGAAGTTGGCTCAAGAGTGTATGAACTTAAAATAGGTGGGGAATTAATAGATACAGCTGAAGAATTGGCAAAAAAATATACAGTAGCAGTTAATGATTTCTTAGCAGTTGGCGGAGATGGATATGAGATAATGAAAGGTAAAACTGTAGTTGCTGAATTTGGTACTTATGAAGAGATATTTGCTGCATACTTAAACAGCAATGGAACTAAAGGTTGTGAAGTCTCAGGAAGAATAATTGAGTCTCCAGCACCAGTATCAGTTCCAACTCCAGCACCAGCACCAACACCAGTTGTACCTGAAAAAGAGGTTAAGGAAGAAGTTTATATAGTAGTAAATGGTGATGTTTTATGGAGAATAGCTCAAAAATATAATACTACATGGCAAGCTTTGGCAGAATATAATAAATTAGCTAATCCACATTTAATTTTCCCTAATCAAAAGATACTTATACCAGCAAAATAAGCTTTTTATTATTGCAGTCGGTATAAAAAAATCTTGCATATAACATGAAATGTTGTTAAAATATAATATAAATGTGTGAGGAGAGCTTATGGATAGAGATAAAAAAATATCGACTGCTGTAATACGAAGATTACCTAAGTATTACAGATATTTAAAGGAATTATTGAGAAAAGGTATTTATAAAACGTCCTCAAAAGAATTAAGCCAAATGACAGGATTTTCAGCATCACAGATTAGACAGGATTTAAATAACTTTGGAGGATTTGGACAGCAAGGTTTTGGATATGATGTATATAATTTAAGCAGTGAGATTGGAAAAATTATAGGTGCAGATAAAAATTACAAGATAATAATTGTAGGTGCAGGTAATATAGGACAGGCGATTGCTAATTATACAGGGTTTTATGAAAATGGATATGATGTTGTAGCAATATTTGATAAAAACCCTAAACTTATTGGATTGTCTTTAAGAAATGTAACTATACAGGACATTGATGAAATTGATACATTTTTAAGTCAGAATTATGTTGATTTAGGTGTAATATGTACACCTAAAAATGCAGCACAGACTACAGCAGACTCTATGGTGCAAAATGGAATTAAAGGTATATGGAACTTTGCACCGACAGATATAAGAGTACCTGATGATGTTGCGTTAGAAAATGTGCATTTAAATGAAAGCTTATTTTCATTGACGTATTATTATAATAAGAATACAACAAAGGCGGATTAGCGATAAATCTGCCTTTGTTTTGTTAATAAAATGTCATTATTTCAGTATATTTTTAATCATAATTTAGTTTGAAAGTATTTATTTTTGTAATATTATATATAATTAATGCGTTTTTTTAATATGATTGATTAAAATATTACAATATAGTAATAAATAATTAAATTATAATTAAAAAAATAAATTATAAATTAAAATTGACTCAAAATGAGCATAATTTGCTAATTTTTATTAATATAATAACAAATTATTAACATATAACTACTAAATAAAGGTTGTAATGGGCAATCATTTTGCTATAATAAAAATGTATTCGATTTATCAATATATTAATTTGTTACAGTTTTTATATAAAATTGAAGACAAATGTATAAAGATTTCAATTAATTAAAAATATATTTGGAGGTATTTTTATCAATGAACGCTTATATTGAAAGAGTTATTGAACAAGTTAAAGTAAGAAATGCTGGTGAACCTGAATTTATTCAAACAATCGAAGAAGTATTAACTTCTTTAGCACCAGCTATAGAAAAACACCCAGAGTACGAAGCAGCAGGTTTATTAGAAAGATTAGTAGAGCCTGAAAGACAAATATTTTTCAGAGTATCATGGGTTGATGATCAAGGTAAAGTTCAAGTTAATAGAGGATTTAGAGTACAATTTAACGGTGCTATAGGACCTTACAAAGGTGGAATCAGATTTAACAAAAACGTATACCAAGGAATAATTAAATTCTTAGGTTTTGAACAAATATTTAAAAACTCTTTAACAGGTCTTCCAATCGGTGGTGGTAAAGGTGGTTCTGACTTTGATCCAACTGGAAAGTCAGATGGAGAAATCATGAGATTCTGCCAAGCTTTCATGAGCGAATTATATAGACATATAGGTCCAGACATTGACGTACCAGCAGGAGATATGGGTGTTGGAGCAAAAGAAATAGGTTATATGTATGGACAATATAAGAGATTAAGAGGAGCTTTCGAAAACGGCGTTTTAACTGGTAAAGGTTTAGCATACGGTGGAAGTTTAATTAGACCAGAAGCTACAGGTTATGGTGCAGTTTACTACTTAAATGAAGTTTTAAAACACCAAAATGATACTATGGTTGGAAAAACAATATCTGTATCAGGATATGGTAACGTTGCATGGGGAGTAGTTTCTAAAGCTAATGAATTAGGTGCAAAAGTTGTAACACTTTCTGGTCCAGACGGATACATCTATGATCCAAATGGAGTAACTGGTGAAAAAGTTCAATATATGCTTGAAATGAATGCTTCAAGAAGAAACAAAGTTCAAGATTACGCTGATAAATTTGGTGTTGAGTTCTTCCCAGGACAAAAACCATGGGGAAGAAAAGTAGACATAGTAATGCCATGTGCTACTCAAAACGAAGTTAGAATGGAAGAAGCAGAGCAAATTGCAGCTAATGGAGTTAAATACTACATAGAAGTTTCAAATATGCCTACTACAAACGATGCATTATCATTCTTAATGGACAAGGGTTTAATAGTTGCTCCTTCAAAAGCAGTTAATGCTGGTGGAGTTGCTGTTTCATCATTAGAAATGAGCCAAAACTCAATGAGATACTCATGGACAGCTGAAGAAGTAGACGCTAAATTAAAAGGCATAATGACTAACATTCATAGAGTTTCAGTAGAAGCTGCTGAAGAGTGTGGTTTAGGATACAACCTAGTAGCAGGTGCTAACTTAGCAGGATTCAAAAAAGTTGCTGATGCTATGATGGCTCAAGGTATCATCTAATATAAGAAAAGTAAAGTATAATTAATATATTTTAAGACCTATCATAAGATAGGTCTTAAATTTAGTTAATTTTTTGTTGACTGGGAAACAAAATTTAATAACTAGAGGTAAGGTTTAGAGAAATGATAAATAATAAGAAAGTAGGCACCGAGCACATGCACAAATCTTTAATGGTTTTTTGTGTAATAGGTGCATGGGCATAATAATGGAAGAGATAAAGCAAAAAGGTTTGATGACAGAAGGAAGTATATTTAAACAGATTTTATATTTTTCTATCCCATTAATTATAGGCAATTTATTTCAACAGTTATACAATACTGTAGATAGTATTGTTGTAGGTAATTTTATTGGTGACAATGCATTAGCAGCTGTAAACTCTAGCGGTTCAATTGTTCAGTTATTGATTAGTTTTTTTATGGGTTTATCAATGGGTGGAGGAGTAACAATTTCTAATTACTTTGGTGCTAGAAATAAAGAAGGAGTCCATAAAGCTGTACATACAACATTTGCACTTTCAGTGCTTTCGGGTGTTTTAGCTACAATTATAGGTGTTGTTTTTACTCCTGCAATTTTAAAGCTAGTAAATGTTGACCCAGAGGTAATGGCTGATAGTGTATTATATTTAAGGATTTACTTTATGGGTATTTTGGGCTTAATAGTATACAATATGTGCAGTGGAATGTTAAGAGCTGTAGGAGATTCAAGACACCCTTTGTATTTTTTAATAGTATCTTCTGTAATTAATGTTGTCTTAGATATAGTGTTTGTTGCTATATTTAAATTAGGTATAGCTGGTGTAGCTTATGCAACCTTAATTGCGCAATTTGCTAGTGCAACTTTATCAATACGCCAGTTAATGCGTACTGATCAAATGTATAGGTTAGAGCTTAAAAAAGTGCGCTTTCATATGGATATACTTAAAAGAATTATCAAGATAGGATTACCAGGTGCATTACAAAATGCTATTGTTTCATTCTCAAATGTAGTCGTTCAAGCCAACATAAATAGCTTTGGAAAAGAAGCTATGGCTGGAGCAGGTTCATATATGAAAGTAGACGGCTTTGCACTTATGCCTGTAATGAGCTTTTCAATGGCACTTACAACATTTGTTGGTCAAAATATAGGAGCTAAAGAGTTTGAAAGAGTAAAAAAAGGCACAAAGATTGGAGTTTTAATGAGTTGCACCACAATACTTATTATTTCCATGATTTTATTAGTATTTGCACCCCAGGTTATGTCAATATTCTCAAGTAATCCAAATGTTATAGCTGTTGGAAAAACAATGATGTATTCTGTTGTTCCCGGATATTTATTTGTTGCAATCTCTCATGCTTTAGCGGGAGTTTTAAGAGGAGCAGGGCTTACCAAGATACCTATGTATGTAATGGTAGTTTGCTGGTGTGTATGTCGTGTGATTTGGATTACAGTTACAGTTAAGTTGTTTAATGATATTAGATTTGTTTTTCTTGGTTGGCCTGTAACTTGGGTTTTAAGTTCCACTGTTTTAATAATATATTATAAGCGTTCTAATTGGTTAGAAAAATTCTAAAAACAGCTAACGACATATGATTAATAAATGTTTTACGGAGGATTAAATTGAATAGTAAAATTTTAATTCCGATTTTTAAGCAGTTAAATAAGATTAAAGAAAAGCAAGATGAATTATCAAAATTAGTGTCAAAGGAAATCCTTCACGAATACAGTTGTTCAGAATTACACTGTATAAGAAGTATTGGGAATCTAGAAAATCCTAACGTTACAAAAATTGCAAATGAACTTAGAATGACAAGAGGTGCTATTAGTAAGATTACTAAAAAACAGCTAGAGAAAGGTCTTATTACTAGCTATATGTTGAATTGCAATAAAAAGGAGATATACTTTAGACTAACAAAGCTTGGACAAAAGATATTTGACGAGCACGAAAAATGGCATGAAGATTTTGAAAAAAGAAATAACTTTTTCTTTGATAAATATTCAGAAAATGAACTAATACTTGTAAAAGAGTTTATTGATACTTATGTTTCATATGTAGATAATAAAATAGATACGTTAAATAATAAATAGGGTAAAAAAGCTGCTAAAAGCAGCTTTTTTTATATATCATGACCATCGTATACTAAGTTGTAATTATTTAATCCTTCTACTAAAAATATGCTTTCTATTTCCTCTTCAACCAGATTTGCTATATCGCCATCATAAAATATCTTAGCACATGTTCCACAGCTTGAGCTAAGTGCTCTTGGAGTAGGTGAAAGAGTACACTTTATATCTTTTTTTTCCATATTCCTATTAAACTTTAAAGCTCCAGACTGTGAGAAAAAGATTATAATATAATTCATTTTATTTTTCTGCCTTTATAATATAGTTTTCGTTTCCTTCAACTATACTAACAAAAAATCCTTTACTTGTCAAAAATTTTGAAACATTTGTTTTTGAAGTATTATTATCTACTATTACCTCAATTTCATTTGTATTATCTGTTAAAGCTTTTTTTGTCATTAATACTGGTTGTGGACATGAAGTACCACTTGTATCTACTTTAATCATAACAATTACTCCTTTATCTATGCATTCTTTTTTGATATTGAGTTTACTATCGAAACACTCAACAGTAAAGCCAAGCATATAACAACTGCTATTTGACCATTTGTAGTAGGTCCGGTACCGCTTGAAGCAAGACCAAAATTATGGCATACAGCAGCACCAACAATCATACCTAATGCTGTAACAGCAGAGTCAACATTGCCTTCACCTGTTAATATTAATTGTCTTAATGGACATCCACTTAATAATACTGATCCCCAACCAACTAATGCCATACCTAAGAAGTTCCAAAGACCATCATTATGAGCTATAGGCTGATCAACAAATCCTAAATTAAATTTTCCGAGTACAAGATTACCAGCTAAAGTAAATACTATAATTGCAATAAAACCAAGTAATAAATTGTTTTCTCTAAATAGTATAGCATCTCTTATGCCACCAACCATACAAAGTCTAGTTTTTTGTGCTAGTACGCCAACTACTAATCCAGCAATTAATGAAACGATTATAGGTGCATACATGCTACCAGGTCCTTTTTCACTGAAGAAAATAAATGCTGGTGCTACTACTAAAAGTGCTAATAACCCTACTGTAAATATTGGAAATACATAGCCATCGAAGTTTGATGTTTTATAATTTCTTTTCAATGTAAACCCTTTATTTAAGAAAAATATTCCTACTAGTATTCCAGCTACAAATCCAATAAGACCAACTATTGCGTTTAAATCTCCTCCACCAATTCTAAGTACCATTCTAAGTGGACATCCTAAAAACATTAATGCTCCAATCATTACTGCTATTCCTAAGAAAAATCTTGTTATAGGCGATGAGCCACCCTTTGCTTGAAATTCTTTACTAAACAATGAACATATGAATGCACCTAACACAAGTCCGATTATTTCTGGTCTTATGTATTGTACAACTTCAGCTCTATGTAACCCCAATGCACCCGCTATGTCTCTTTCAAAGCAAGCGATACAAAATCCCATATTTGCAGGATTACCAAGCTTCACTAAAACTACTGCTATAATACCTATTATAGCTCCACATAAAATCATAGCTTTTTTACTTTCAAAAAAAGATGATTTTGTTTCAATTTTTTTCCCTTCCATTATAAGTCCTCCTAAAAAATTATTTGAAAATATAACAAATATGTAACTTACCAATTAATTATAGTTAATTATTTATCAAAGGTAAAATGAAAGAAATTTATGCAAAATTTAACAAGTATAAAAAAATCTTATGAGTTTAACTATGCATAGATAAATAATAGATAATTTATAGATTAATACATGATATAATATGCGTAGCATATTAAAAAATTGGAGTTGATAATATGACGCATAAAATATTATTAGTAGATGATGAAAAAGATATAATAAAATTATTATATGATTTTTTTAGTATTCAGGGATATTTAGTTTATACAGCATTAAATGGATTAGAAGTGCTAGAAAAAGTAGCTGTGCAACCTGATATAATATTGCTAGATATAAACATGCCTAAAATGGACGGGCTTGAAGTATGTAAAAAAATAAGAGATCACGTTAACTGCCCTATAATTTTTTTAACAGCTAAAATAGAAGAAAGAGATAGAATAAATGGACTTTTGGTTGGCGGGGATGACTACATAATGAAGCCATTTAGCTTAGATGAATTAAAAGCCAGAGTTGAAGCTCATCTAAGAAGAGAAGAAAGAAATCATAATAGAGAAAATGTGCGTTTTCATAATGATTTAGTTATTAATTATTCTGGCAGAATTGTTTTTTATAATAATCAAGAGATTTTATTTACTAAGATAGAATTCGATTTAATAGAGTTTTTTTCATTGCATGCAGGTCAGGTTTTTGATAAGGAAAGTATATATGAAAATGTGTGGGGATATGATGGAGAAGGAGATAGCAGTATTATAGTTGAGCATATAAGACGGATTAGACAAAAGATTTCTAAATACACTGATAAAAATTACATAGAGACTGTGTGGGGAGTGGGATATAAGTGGATTGGATAGACGAACGTATTGAATGCATAACTAAGAAGCTTAAAATAGTTTCCTTGAAAAATGCATTGCAGATATATATTTCATTAGGCATTGCTGCAGTTGTAATATTATCTTTACTTACATTGTTTATTTGTAACAATTGGGTACGTCTAATTATTTTTAAGTATGAGGGTTTCACAAACTATGATATTGTAGGTGAGTATGTTTATATAGATAAAATTTTCTCATCTATGCAAAATAGCGATAAGGTTTTGACAATTATAATAAATTTAATTAAGAATTTTTCACCTATAATTTATTCAATTGTTTCTATTATTGTAATTTCTAAATTATACTATAAAAATAAGCTTGAGATACCTTTAAATATATTAAAGGAAGAGGCAAAATATATAGGACAAGAGGATTATAGCTTCGAATGTATATATGAAATTGGTGACGAAATGGGAGAAATTTGTGAAACTTTTGACAATATGAGGCGTCAGCAAATAACAAATAAAGAGAAACTTTGGAGACAGATTAATGAAGAAAGAAGGTTAAAGGCTGCATTTGCACACGATTTAAGGACTCCTTTGACTGTTTTAAAGGGCTATACAGAGCTACTTATTAAATATTATCCTGAAGGCAAAATAAATGAAGAAAAAATGATGGAAACGCTAAACATGATGAAAAACCAGATAGTTCGTTTAGAAAGTTTTGGTGGAACAATGAAAAAGATTAATACCCTTGAAGAATTAGAATTAAATAAGATAAAAATAACAAAAGGTGATTTTATTAGTTCTATAGAATCGGTAGTTAAAGGTATAAATGATACTCAGGATAAGAAATTAAGACTTCATGTAGATTATATTCAGAGTGAATTCGCTGTAGATAAAGATATAGTTATTCAAGTGTTAGAGAATTTGCTGTCAAATGCACTAAGATATTGTAGTAACACAATAGATATAACAATAAAGACAGAGGATAGTTTCCTATTTATTTATGTTAAGGATGATGGAAGAGGATTTACTAAGGAGGAGCTCAATAAAGCCTGTCAGCCATATTATACAAGCTCTAAATGTGAAAATCATTATGGTTTAGGCTTATCAATTTGTAAATTGCTTTGTGAAAAACATAATGGAAATATAAGTCTTTTCAATAGCATTGATGGTGGTGCAATAGTTTGCGCTACATTTCAAACACCATATACAAATTCTTAAAGACATTATGTGCTAATAATATCTTGGAGTAACTTTATAGATTAAATATAGATATTTACAGAGTACAATACTTTTAGGTAGAGAATTGTACTCTAATTTTTAGGTTTGAAAGGAGACCAACTATGAAT
>DDAM01000020.1 GCA_002332905.1 Firmicutes bacterium UBA2058
GAATGAGAAGTAGAAAAGGTTGTAATCTTTATCCCTTTCCTTTGCTATGTGATAACATTTTACTACTATTATTTTTATTTTATCTCGAAAAATATTTATTCTTTAATACTGTGTTATATCATGTTTATTTGACAAACTTATAATCTTAATTTATAATATTTCTAGCTTGAGAAATCTCTAAAAGTCTCTTTTTTAACATTTCACACTTATATTTGATGATGCCACTGCAATGTTTCCAATGTATAAGCTTTGCTTATACGTTTGTAGTCGAGACTATGGCATAAGGGGAGGATAAAATGGCAATACGTCAACTTCGCTATAATGATGACAGCTCTTTAAGAAAAGTCTGCAAGGAAGTTACAGTTATAGATGATAAAATCAGAAGTATATTAGATGATATGATGGACACCTTACATAAAACCACCAATGGTGCAGCACTTGCAGCAAATCAAGTGGGAATATTGAAACGTCTTGTAGTTATTGATTATGAGGGTTATTATTTAAAACTTGTAAACCCTAAAATAATAAATCAAAGCGGTACTCAAGAATGTATTGAATCTTGTCTAAGCTTTCCAAATAAAATCGGTAAAACCATACGTCCAAAAAAAGTTACTGTTCAAGCCCTCAATGAAAATGGGGAAAAAGTTATAATAACTGGAGAAAGTGAAATGGCTAAGTGCTTTTGCCATGAATTAGAACATTTAGACGGAGAGGTTTTTTTAGATAAGGTTGTTGAATTTATAAGATCTAGATAGTATTGATTAATAAGGACGAATAGTTTGTCATTGTTGAAGATGCAACAAAATAGTGACATGGCGTTTCGTCTTTTTTTATTTTCATCATTTTAATAAAAATATATATTGTAATATATTGACATTATTTAATCATTATGATATCATTTTGATATCATATATATTAAGGAGTGAAAATTATGGAAGAAAGTAAATTACATATTGAAGAGAAGCTCATAGAAGGCAAGAATGGTTTAATATTTCTTATTGAAAATACTTTACTAGTACTAATTAGCATATTTGTATTTATAATGGGAATAATCATGGTTGATAATAATTCAAGTGTATTTTATGGTGTAATATTAATTGTTCTAGGTTCTTTATTTGGATTTATTGTAGGACCTATTATGTATGCTGGATTAAAAGTTATTAAACCTAACGAAGCACTTGTTCTTACTTTGTTTGGAAAATACTATGGAACAATTAGAAAAGAAGGTTTTTTCTATGTAAATCCATTTGTTACAGCTGTTAATCCGACAAAACCAACATTAACTAGTCAAGCAATAGGTGTAAATCAGATACCTGCTAATAGTGCACAAGTTAAATCTGAAACTCATAAATTTAGAGACAATGCATCAGGTAAATGTATATCATTAAAAGCTTTGACTCTTAATAACAACAAACAAAAGGTTAACGATAAGCTTGGTAATCCAATAGAAATTGGAGTAGTAGTTATTTGGAAAGTTGTTAACTCAGCAAAAGCTGTTTTCAATGTAGATAATTATATGGAATTTTTATCAATTCAAGCAGATTCAGCTCTTAGAAATATTGTTAGACTATATCCATACGATATATCTAATGATGATGATAATGATGATGAACTATCATTAAGAGGCAGTAGTCAAGAGGTTGCACTTAAATTACAAAAAGAGCTTCAAGAAAAAGTCGAAATTGCTGGAATAGAAATATTAGAAACAAGAATTACTCACCTAGCATATGCTCCAGAAATAGCAGCAGCAATGCTTCAAAGACAGCAAGCAAGTGCAATAATAGATGCTCGTAAGCTTATAGTTGAAGGTGCAGTTGGAATGGTAGAAATGGCACTAAATCAATTAAATGAGAACAATATTGTTCAATTAGATGACGAAAGGCGTGCTGCTATGGTAAGCAATCTATTGGTAGTTCTTTGTGGGAACAAAGACGCTCAGCCTATTGTAAACAGCGGTTCAATTTATTAATCGATTAAATATGAATAATACAGAAAAAGAAAAACAAAAAAAACAGATACTATTAAGACTATCACCAACACTATACGAGCAATTAGCAAAGTATGCAGAGGATGATTTTCGTTCAATAAACGGTCAAATCGAATACTTGCTTACTGAATGTGTAAGAAAAAAATATGGCAATAAAAAACCTCATTCCGAAGAATGAGGTTTTTTGCGTTGGTTGTTATACAATTAAAAAAGTTGATAATATACATAATTAACTTCTTCCAATTATTTTTGTAATATGAATTTCACAAATATTATTGCCTTAATGTCATTAATATACTATTTTTTTCAGGAGCATCATAATTTTGAATTTTACCCGCTGGTATAAATCCTGCTTTAATCCAACAGCGCACTGAACGCTGATTATTCTCTTCTGGGTCTGCACATACAACTTTAGCACCTAATGTATTTATTAAATAATTTGCCATTCCGCTAACTATTTTAACTCCTATTCCTTCACCCCATAATTCAGGATATCCAATAAACAAATCTATTCCATAACCACCTGCAAAATCCTCATAAGGTACTTGTTCATTAAATACATATGAATCCATTTCAATAGGATAATACTGTATATAACCTATAGATTTGCTTTTATATTCAATAATACAAGCAGTTACATTTTCACTACCAGTTATTTTTTCTTCAAATTTATTTTCAATTTTTTGCATATCCCATGGTGCACCTTCACCCCATGCAAATTCAAGCACTTTTGGATTTAACAACCATTCAAGAAGTAATGATTTATCTTCAAGACTATTGTTCATTTTTCTAACAGATATATTATCACTTGTAAAAAGGTACATGTTTTTCTCCTTTTCATTCTGACGAATGAGTTTTTATCAATTATTACTTGTAGTTAATTATCGGTTGTCAGACTTTAACCGTGAGAACAGCATTAAGTCAACTACACCCTTTCCTTTCCAAATATATCCTTGCCGAACTGTTCCTTCTTTTACATAATCATTTCTCAACAATACATTTTGAGATTTAACATTTTCCGGCATTACAAAAGCTTGTATACGGTTAATCCCAATAATGTTGAAAAGATAATCAGTCATAGCACGAACCGTTTTTGTGGCAATCCCCTTACCCCAAAATTTATCATTTAATCTATATCCAATTGTAATCATATTAACATCCTGTACATAATCAAATATTTCTGCTACTCCAACAATGTTATCAGGGTCGCTATTTAAGGATATTCCTAGAAAAATTTCTTTTCGTTTATTAAAATCTCTTTCGAAATGATTTATCATATTTGCTACAGTATCTTTATTCTTTTTCAGAATAACAGGAGAATATTGGAACAAATTTTCATTACTATAAATTTCATATAGGCTATCAAGGTCAGTGTGTACAATTTTCCTTAAAGTCAATTCATCCGTTACAAAATGAGGAAATACTTCATACGGATTTCTACTCATTATTTTTACCTCTTTTCTCCATATATAAATAATTTACCAAGACTCAAAATGTATTTTATCTTTTTCGAATCTATTTGGTTGAATTTTATTGTCATCTGAATAGCCAAACGCAATTAATGAAACTGGGCGAATATAACTAGGTATATCAAAGGTTTTTACAATATCCTTATAAAAATCAGAACTTTGCCTTACACCGCACCAAACACCTTTAAGCCCGACTGCGTGAATAGCAAGAAGAATGTTTTGAGTTGCCGCTGAGCAATCTGCCAATACCCATTCCGCTGTTCCCTGAACAACAGTATCTCCACAAACAATAATACAAGCAGCAGCACTATTCAGCATTTTTATATAAGGATTAGTACCAATAATACTAATCATTTTTTCCCTGTCTTTTGATACTATAAAGTGAAATGGACGTTTATTGCTTGCCGACGGAGCACAAAGCCCTGCATTTAAAACTGTATTCATCTGTATATCACTTATTTCCTTTGAGTCGAATCTACGAATACTTGCACGCTCAGAAATAGCTTTTAGAACTTCATTTTCAAGCATTTCATAATTTTCTAGCTCTATTATTGCAGCCACAATGTCAGGCTCTATACTTAGATTAACATTTAACCTACCCTCTTTGCTTATTCCAAGATTTTTTAGTAGCTGCTTGTTAAATATTATAAAATAACATCCGTCACCTTTTGACATCAGCTTTGACTTGAATTCAATATTTTCAACAATACATTTAACATAAATTGTACCTTTAGGAATATCAAATTCAGTTCTAGGGTTAAAAGGAAGAATTGCAATTGTAAATTTTCCTTCTTTTTTTATATCTACAATACATTCCACGATATATCCATCCTATTTTTTTAGAATTTAGAATTATCATAGTTGTAAGGAATGCTAGTTCCCACCACGACATCTTCTATTTTTTCAATAATAAGCCAATCATCCATATTTCCTTGATGCTCAAAATCCAAAGACTCAATTGCATTTACATTTTCAAATTCAACAAGGCAAAGGCATTTTTTATGCCAGCGAACTTTCTGTTTATCAGTCAGATTTAACTTTGACTGATTGGATTCAAGCGTATTATTAATCTCATCTTCTGTTAATTTTACAAAGTTTTGAACAGTTTTAACAGTTGCACTAGCCACAATTTTAGCAGTCCCTTTTTCCATAAAATATAAAGTTTCTCCTTCAAAAACCCGACTATGAGGTATTTTTCTTCCCGCAGCACCGCGAACTACCATAGTTTTAGTTCCAGCCATGATTTTATCTAATACCCTCTCTCCACTTTTACCTGAATTATCACAATAAACTAAATGTACCATACTGTTAATTCCTTTCAAATTTAATATTTAATGTTAAATGTTAATATAAAAATAATAACATACGCTTAGAACATATGCAATTATAAATAAAGAAACCCTTTTAGTTAATTATTAGATAATAAGATATTAAAAAAAGCAACTACAGACCTTTGTAATTGCTTATTTTTGCATATTTCATTATATTTAAATGCATATCCCGAGCATACTAATCCCGCTATTCTATGGTTATATCTCCAAATTTGCTATTTGATTTTGGACCTTTAAAGGTCATTGTAATCTTTATGGTTTCATCGTCACTAATATTTCCCGTCATCTGCAGATCAGATACAATACTAAATTTTTTAATGTTGGTTATATCCTCATTTATTATTATCGGTTTTTCACCAGCTATTATGGTATAAGTTTTTATAAATTGATCATCTCCATAAAAGTCTATATGTGTAGTCTTTATGTCACTTGAGTTATCAAGGGACAAAGTGCCTGTCATTTTTTTATGTACACCGTTTAAATCACATCCCCATTTGCTATGGAATTCATTTAAATTAATAAACGGTTTATTATTACCCGTATTTTGGGAATTCATATCAACTTTTTTGCTTACACCTTCTCCATGTGTGATTGAGTCATTTTCAGGATGGGCAAACGCTATTCCCGTAGAAAAAATCACACAGGAAACAACCAATACAATAATAAAGTTTTTTGTTTTCAATTTGTTAAACAACATACTATTTCCCCTTTATCAATTAAAAAAGTTTTTTTAAACATTTTTATTATAACATAGAAGATTATTCCAAACAAGTTTTAACATTTACAATTACTTACTTTTCCACTTTTTGTTAACATTGATAACAATTTGCGACAGATATTGTTTTTTCACCTTCTACCAGTAATTTATAATAATTTTCTTAACGCTCGATGCATGTTCAGCTTCAAATCCCAACAATCACGCTCTTCCGGGTTCAAACCTGTTTCGACTGATAAAATAGAAGATACCTACAATAAATTGTAAGTATCTTCTATGAATGGTACCGGTGGTGGGATTTGAACCCACATGGTTTCCCGCACGATTTTGAGTCGTGTACGTCTGCCGTTCCGTCACACCGGCATGAAAAATATCACTTGTTTATAGTAGCACAACTCATAGAATAAATCAATAGTTTTTTAAAAAATCTGCAATTTCTGTTTCTCCAATTATTTCCATACCTTTTTCCTTTAAAAGTTTTGCTGCAAAACCATCACCATCTACTAATGTCTTAGAAAAAGTTCCATCATATACCTTACCACTTCCGCAGGATGGACTTCTTTCCTTTAAAATAGCATACTTACAATTGTATAGCTTTGCCAGTTTTAAGGTTTCTTCTGCACCTTTTATAAATTCATAAGTTACATCATTTAAATCTATGCTTATAACCTTATTTTCTTTTATTTCGGCAGGACTTCTAGGAGTTGACAGTCCTCCTAACTGTTCTGGACATATTGGAATCAAAGTATATTTTGATAAAAGTTCCTTTAATTCTGGTATTTCTGTGCCACTTCCATCGTATCTACAATTAACACCTAACAAGCAAGCACTAATTAAAATATTCATATTACCCTCCCATTATACCACTTCGTGGTATCACAAATAGAAATGAAAATCGTTTTTGATTTTTCCATAGCGTGAAACACGTTTCACGTTGTGAATTGTCTTTTTTCATAGCGCGAATGTCTTTTTTCATAGCGCGAATGTCTTTTTTCACGCTATTCACCTCTAGAATAAATCTAATAAATCCTCAATCTTATCAATTACATAATCATATCCTTCAACATTTTTACCAAATCCATATCTAGCATATACAAATGGAACTCCTACTTCTTTAGCTGAGTTACAATCTCCTTGGGTGTCACCTACATAGATTGGTGATTTAAGATTGTTTCTTTCTATTATAAGCTTATTATTTCCTGCTTTATTTAAGCCAGAACGACCTGGGCATTCTTTATCTGTAAAGTATTTTTCTAGTTTATGGGCTTCTAGGAAGGATTCAATATATCCATCATTGCAATTACTAACTATGAAAAGTTTATACTTTTTTGAAAGACTTTCTAAAATATGTTCTAAATTGTCAAAAAGTTTAGCTCCATTTTTAGTTAAATATTCATTTTCTCTATGACAGCACGCATATAAGACCTTTTTAAGATTTTCATCATCTAATTCTGGAAACAACTTTCTACCTATATCTAAAAGTAGCATTCCCATAGTAGCTGTCATATCCTCAACTGTAACTACTTTTTTTGCAACATCAAAATCCTTCAAAACCTCATTCCAAGCAATACAAACTTCTTTTCTACTATCCCACAGTGTACCATCTAAATCAAAAATTATACTGTCTATTATTATGTTCTCTTTCATCACTCTTCTCCTATTATTCTATTCCCCTATTACTATCTTATTTAGTATATATCGTCTATAAAGTCAATATTTTCATTATCAATTTCAACCATTGAAATATTATTAAACTTCTTCTCTATTTTATTAGAGGTAATGTTTATATGTTCAACATCATCTGAAACCTTTTTAATATCCTTAGCAAGTGCATCCCAGCGTGTTTTATATCTTTTAAACTCTTCTCCAAGCTTATTTAGCTCTGAATGAATTATACTAGAATATTTTTCTCTTTCCATATTCTTAAGTATCACTTGAACTGTTGATAATACTGACATTAAAGTTGTTGGAGACGCAAGCCAAACTTTATTACTGCTTGCATAATCAATTAAATCTTGATGATATGCATTTATCTCAGCAAATATTGCCTCTGCCGGTATAAACATCACTGCTTGCTCAGATGTTTCTCCAATTATTATATACTTGCTGCTAATATCATTAACGTGCTTTTTAATGTTAATTTTAAACTCTCTCTCAGCCTGTACTCTTTCAAACTCAGAGATATTTTTATCAATCATTCTTTGATAGTTTTCAAGCGGAAATTTTGAATCTATACACAAGGTTCCTACAGGTTCTGGTATATATACTACAGCATCTGCTATATTACCGTTTGGCAATTTCTTTTGAATTTGAAAAATCTTATCATTGCCTTCTCCAAATATAGAAATTAAAATGTTATTAAGCTGTATTTCTCCAAATGTCCCTCTGCTTTTCTTATCAGTGAGAATATCCTGCAATGAGACAATATTTGTTGATAAACTATCTATTTTCTTTTGAGCCTCATCAATTTTAGAAAGTCTTTCTAATATATTTGCAAATGTTTTGTTGGTTTTATCAAAGCCTTCACTAAGTCTTTCATCTACTCTTTTATTGATGTTGTTTAAATTATCATCAATTCTTATAGTCAATGTATTAAAATTATTGGTTAAGCTTTCAGCAAGCCTTATGCTTGATTCGTTTATATATTTAGATGTACCCTCTTGAAAGCTTATAAAATCTTTATTCATACGAGTAGAAATATTCTCTAATCTTTCTACCATCTGTAGCTTGTTTTCTAGTAATGCTTTTAATTGCCTTTGATCTAATTCACTTATTTTTGTAGCTAAGCTGTCAAAGTAAGCATAGTTATTTTCACTGCTTGTCCTAGTAAAAAGCTTTATGAGAATAATAATACTAGCTACAGCACATATTGATGTTGTCATTAAAATAATAATTTCCATAATTTCCTCCACTACGCCTCTTCAATGCGTCACAAAATATAATGAAGAATCGTTTTTTGATTCTTCCATAGAGTGAAGAGTGTTTTTTTCTTCACTCTAACCTCATTTATATGTTTAATTTATGCTTTTATGCTGCTTATAATTGTATGTACTTACTAAAACTGCAAGTAAAAAAGCAGTAGATGCAGCAAAAAACGGAATTTTGCTTCCAAAGGAATAAACAAAGCCAGCAAACAATGCTCCAGCTATTCTTCCAGCTGATGTTATTGAATTAAATACTCCAGATATAACTCCACTGTCATCTTTATTAACATTCATTGTAGCCAATGCTTGTTGAATAGGTATGTACATAGCATTAAATGTAAAAAATACTATATTTCCAAGTATAAAGTATAATACACTCGGTATAAATGGAACTACAAGTGTAGAAATACCACACAATAATAGTATGAAAATTAACGATTTTCTAATATTCGTATTTTTTATTATATAAATGTTTATTGTAAAATTAGCAGTAAGTCCAATTATTCCAATCACAGCTTTTATTATACCATTATATGACGCGGGAAAATCAAGCTCAGCTTTTATATAATAATTAAAGGCATTATCATAAGCAGTGGTTGCAAAAGCACAAATAAATACACCTACTAAAAAAGTTACAAGTGCTGTAGTATAAATACTTTTCTTATTAACAGTAACATATTTATTTACATCATAAACATATGTACTAGTATTATTACTCTCACCTAAAGTTAATGCAGCTATAAGCGTAAGAACTAATGTGCTAATTACCTGAACATAAAAAGTTAATTCAATTGAAATATCACCAATAAGTCCTCCAACTAAATATCCCATTGCTCCAGCAAAGGAAGAAAATGCAGCATAATAGGACATGTATTTTGAACGATTTTCGTTATTAGTTACATTTACAGTATAAGCCATTATAGCAACAAATACTGCGGCACTAAACCAACCAGCAATAAATCTACCTATCAAAGCAATAAATGGAGTTTTAGCGATTCCAAATATTAGCTGTCCAAGCCCATAGCCAGGCATACCTAAAAGTATTATCTTAACATAGCCAATTTTATTACCCAATCGTCCCCATAACGGCGAAGATATGGATACTGCTATAGACATAGTCGCAAATGCTACTCCAAACATATAGTCAGGAAAATTCAAATTAACAAAAAGCGTAGGTGTTATTGGATGAACGCAGTTTGCCAACAAAGAAAAAGTAGAGCCTATTAATATTAATCTAAATATTGATACTTTTTTTAAACTTCTCAATTTATTTCCTACCTTCTATCTTATGCCCATGCATTTATTGCACAAAGCGGTATGAAAAACTTGCGCATGGGCTCGATGCATATTTTTATTATTGCCTATCTCTCATTCAATCTTAATTTGCATATTATGATCAAATAGGTATAAGTAACATTCCTTAACAACCTTATTTGTTAATTTTTCTAATGCTTCCTTATATGCAAGGATTTGTGTTTCATATTGTCCCCTTATAATGTCAATATTATTGTGGACTGCATCAGTTTTATAGTCAATTACAACTATTTCATCACCCTCATAAAAATAGCAATCTATAATACCTTGAATAAGAATATTATCATCTTCATTTAAGTTTTTAATTATATCATTTGCTTGTTTTTTGATAACAAATGGTGTTTCTCTTTTCATTTTTTTAGAATTAATCATCCGTTTTCCTATATCTGAATTAAAAAAGTTTACTATTTGACTAATATTAACAACACTGGCTTCATCTACTGTCAGTATATTATTATTAACCATATTAGAAATTTGATTTTTTATATTATCAAGGTCAAGTCTTTCTTTTATATTTAAATGTTGCATAACATAGTGAGTTATTGTACCTATTTCAGCCTTTGTAAACTCAATGTTTTTTTCTTTAAACATTGGTATATCAATAAGCTTTGGGATATTATATTTAATATTCTCTATATTTTTGTCCTTATTATCTAAGTTTTTCATATCAGTTACTGATAATTTTGTTGGAACATTAATAGATTTTTTATACTTGTATTCAAAACTAAGACGCCTATCTATTTCATCAATATATTCACTATTGATTTGTTCTTTAAAGCTTCTTATTTCATTGATTTTATCATCTCTACTTAAATTTGCATCCTTAAAATTATAATTTATGTCTAATAATGATAAACATTTTATATTCCAGCTTGATTCGCAATTATCACACTTTATATTGCAGTTATCATCACCAACTGCTTCTCTTAGCACTGAAGCATCCTTGTGACTGTATAAAGAGCTACAAATCCAGTCTAAATACGATGATGCACTGTATAAATTGTAATGACTTGTTCCTCTTTTCCATTTTTTAGCTCTCGAGTTCACACTTTTTATAGTACCACACATTATCAGCTTATCTACAGCTCTTGTAAGTGCAACATATAAAACCCTCATCTCCTCCGACAAGGTTTCTAGTTTTGTTACATTTTTAAGAGCAATACGAGGTAGAGTTTCTTTGTAAACTCTAAGCTGTGGGTTGATATATTTAGGTGCTATACCATATTTTTTATGCTTTAAAATATTTTTAGATACATCCATCATATTAAATTTTTTATTTAAACCGCAAATCAATACTACTTGAAATTCAAGTCCTTTACTTTTATGTATTGTCATAAGCCTTACTACATTATCATTTTCACCAAGAATTTTAGCAGTTGCTTCGTCGCTATTTGAAAGTTTAAGTTTCTCAATATATTTTAAAAAGTTATATAATCCAGTCATTGAAGTCTTTTCATATTCATAAGCTTTGTCAGTTAGAAGTCTTAAGTTAGCTTGTCTTATTTTACCATTTGGCAATGCACCTACGAAATAATAGTAATCTGTCTCCATTAATATTTGCCAAATTAAATCATTAAGTTTAGCGTATCTACTATCTTTTTTATATTTCTCAATTAAATTTATAAAAGTATTTATTTTATATGATAGTTGGTCACTTTCATTATTTTTATAAATATATAGAGCATCTATAAATGAAATTTTAGGAGACTTAACTCTTATTTTAATTAATTCATCTGTAGTAAATTTACCTATTGGTGAACGCATAATACTAAGAAGTGGAATATCCTGCCTTATGTTATCTATAAGTCTTAATAAATTAATCATTATTTGAATTTCTATAGTTTCAAAATATCCCGTTCCGGTATCAGAATAAAAAGGTATGCCTTCATTAAAAAATACTTCCTCAAATATACTTGACCAATTAGATACTGACCTTAAAAGTATTACTATATCTTTAAATTCTATAGGTTTAAATTCATTTGTTTTAGCGTTATATGTACTTTCTGACAGCAATTTTTTAATTCTGCTTACTGCAAAATAAGCCTCTATTTCAGCAGTTTCCATGCTCTGTATTTCTTCGTCAATTTCATCCTCATTAACTATATCCGATTCAATGATATTTAATTCAACTACATCTTCATCTGTAGATTCAAAATCCATTCCTACATTTAAAAATACAGAATTATCATAATTAAGCTCACCAAGCCTTTTAGACATAATTTTTTCAAATATATAATTAGTAGCATTAAGTATCTCTTTTCTACTTCTAAAATTATGGTTTAAATCTATTCTTTGATTAATATCACCTTGTGATACGCAATCGACCTTATAAGTTTCCAGCTTAGAATTAAACAAGTCAACATCTGCTAATCTAAATTTATATATACTTTGCTTAGAGTCACCAACCATAAACATGTTATTGTCTCTTTTAATTTTGCTAAGCAAAGTTTCCTGCAATTGATTACTATCCTGATATTCATCAACAAAAATGAACTTGAATCTGTTTTTATAAACCTGACTTATATCCTCATTTGAAAGTGCTTCTAATGCATAATGCTCCACGTCGTTAAAATCTACTATAGCCTTATCTGATTTTTTATCTTTAAATACTACCATTAAATCATAGACTAAGGTATATAAAGCCTTCATAGCAGGATACATGTAGTTTATTGCTTCAGTAAACTCATCCATATTTTTATTTGGTATAAGTTTTTTAATACTGTCTATGATTTTTTTATATTCCTCACGTATCTGCTTTACATCATCAATTTTATGCTCATCAGCATCTTCCTTTGCCTTACCACGTATAGATGCAAGTCTTGGATGAGACATTGAATATAATTTTTCTATAAAACTTTCAAAACTACTATCAAGTGATGATTTTAAAGTATTTACGTTATCTAAATCCAATAGTATTGTGTCAATATATGCATTTGGCCCTCCAGTCTCTTTACATATATCCTTACAATCCTCTAATGACTCTTTAGCACCATCTAAAAATGTATCTATATTTTCCTTAATAATGTGTATCCACTCTGAATTTTCAAGCTTGTCCTTATCAATTTTAAGCTTATTAATTGAGCATTCTAGCCATTCTAATGGACTTGGAAAGCTCAATACAAAATAATACATATCTTTTATAATATCAACTAATTCATTATCTGAACGATTACTTGTAAAACATTCAACTAGTTGAACAAATTCACTAGTTTTTTCTGTATAGGCTTTCTCAAGAACTTCATCTATAGCATCATTTAATAGTATTTGACATTCATTAGGATCACCGATTCTAAAATTCGGATCAATTCCCAGCACATGAAAATTCTTTCTTAATACGTCTATACAAAATGAGTGAATAGTTGAAATATTTGCTTTATTTAATAGATTAAGCTGATTTCTAAGGTGTTTTTTTATATTAGGATCAGTTATAGATTCATCCTCTAAGGCTTTGTATAGTACTTTCTGTATTTTTTGCTTCATACCAGCTGCTGCTGCATTAGTAAAGGTTACTATTAAAAAAGAATCAATATTTTCATTATTATCCCTAACTAAAGTAATGATTCTTTCAACTAAAACAGCAGTTTTACCAGAGCCAGCTGCCGCTGAAACAAGTATATTTTTATCTCTTGTATCAATAACCTTTTGTTGATTGACAGTCCATTTCATCAGCTTCACCTCACATAATCTTTTCATACAATATTATATAGTGAAAACTGATTTTTCTCAATAAAAATAAATAATAATTAAGACCCCACAGTGTTATGCTGTGGGGTCTTATTATTTCCTCCATGCAATAATTTACACAAGAATGCCACTGTCTTGACCTACGTTCAAGACGTAAAAGACTTGTTCAAAAATTTTATTAGAATAGCACTAATGTGTCAATAATTTTTAAAAAAAATTTACAAATTTATAATTTCCTCTGGTATTTTTTTATATCAAGAAAACAATTCGATATCTATTGCTTTGTTAAAATCCTTTTCTACTGGTTTTAGCATACATATACGATTTTTAAGTCCATGTGGTCCAGTTTTATTATCTGGAGAAAAAAAAAAAAATTCCACATTTTCCTTCGTTATATTCAACTTTAGAATCTAAAAATTCCTTTGTATAAAAATTCAACTGAATATCATCCTCAGTTTCATATTCTATCATTGCTAAGTACATACCTTTAGGACATGTTTGTTCTACAAATTCATAGTAATCCTTTTTCATTTCTTGGAGCTGCTCATCACCGATATTTGCATCCTTTATAGCTTTTTTCATATGATCAGAATCAAAATGTTTATTTGCATCTTCCCATATATCATAATTCTCTACTTTATTTATGTAGAAATCATAGCTTCTATTAGTTTCTTCATCGTAAAATGATTGTTTTTCATTTAGATTATCTCCGAAGTTTACAGTTATAGGCTTATTGATTAAAATCTGCTTAAAATCTTCTGCTATCTTTATTTTCATATCCAAAGTCTTTGATAAATCTATTTTAGGAAAGTCTTCTCCTTCCTGTTGCATATAAGTATAAATCATTAAATCGTAAGTATTATATTCATCAAATGACTCTACAGATAATCCCTTCTCCATAAAATGCTGTAAAGCCATACATAAATCATTAACATTATCACGCAGAGAAGTTCCACTTGATGAAGTAAAAGTCATACTTTTACCTTGAACCTCTATTTCATTTATACTA
Organism: Firmicutes bacterium UBA2058; assembly: GCA_002332905.1. GTDB lineage: Bacteria > Bacillota > Clostridia > Tissierellales > Sedimentibacteraceae > UBA1535. Next base: position 14,434 of record DDAM01000020.1, read on the forward strand.
AAATAATAGGTAGAATCCAATATATTTTCTTGCATTTCTTCTCTTTTAGTCACAGAGTGAAGACTTTTTTTCTTCACTCTTTCTCATTCATACTCTAGCTCTTCATAATTATCACAATCATACTCGGAAAAGCTATCTCTATGTTTAGGGCTATCATCATGCATAATTACCCAAAGCTTATTTTCTTCATTTTGAGATGTTATTCCAATAATTATACATTCTTTATCTCTGATTTTTATAGATTTATTGATAATAAATTCATCACTAGGTAAAAGCATTTGTTCCTTTAAATGTTTAAATAGCATAATATTTACTCCTTATTTTCCCTTTCCTTTTCCAATATCAGCTCACTTAATATTTCATCTTTACTTGTTTTTTTAATATTTCTATATTTATTTCCGTCTATTGAAGAATCAAATTGGCATACTGTTTTATAGTCACAATATGAACATGGTGTTTTATTCGAATCTTTTTTAAATGGATTTATATCTATTTTACCGTCCAAAATTTTATTTGATAGTTCACCTGCTATAGCATCAACTTTGTCTAAAACTAGCATATATTCATTGTCATTTAGTACCTTTGAAGCCTTTGTTAAGGTATTATCTGATTTAAAAGATACAGGAATTACATTTGATGATTTTGCATTTTCTATATCACTATCAATGTTTTTTATTATATTCATATCCTCAAGCACATAACCCTTAAGAGAAAGCTCCTTAAATATTTCATCCTCATATAATTCATTGGAATTACTATCTCCATCTATAAATGGATCATCTATGTTAAAATAAAATACTCCGCTTATCTTAGGGATAAGTTCATTAATTTTTTCACCACTTTTGATTATTGAAGATAAATACACAAATAGCTGTAGCTGTAATCCATTCATTACATCGCCTAAAACTATATCTTTTTTTGAGGATTTATAATCAACTATGTTTATATATGCATTTTCTCCATCCTCTAACACATCAACTCTGTCAACTCTCCCCTCAAGAAGAATCTTTTTAGATATACCAAGGATTTCTTTTTTGATTTCAAATTCCGTAAATTTAGGCTCAAAATTGCCTTTTTTTAGCTGGCTTACCATAGTCAAAGCAGCTCTATCTAATAGTCTTTTTATTTTCTCCTTAATATATTTGTTTCTCTCATTGTATTCTAGGGCATTATTATCTGATAGATTCTCACTTAGAACCTCATTAATGCACATTTCCATAGATTTAGTCACATTTTCTTTATCTGCAACTTTTACATCAATAGACTTGTTAATTATGCTATTGGTGAACCTCTCTATACACTCGTGAAAAATGTTGCCAATATCATAATATTCAACCTTAAGCTCTTTACGAGGATAAGGCTTTATACCAAAATCCATAAAGAATTTAAATGGGCACGAAGCAAAATTTTCAAGCTTTGAAACAGACATAGTCATATATTCACCGTATATCTTATCAATATCAGTATTTTTGATATCATTAACTATATTTTTATAGTTAAACCCGCTGTCTATTATATATGCTAAATCCTCACAGTTTCTTTCATACCAGCTATATACGTCCTTCCAAACGTCGTTTAGAGGTTTTCCTTCAATAAATTCTCTTAGCCTTTCAATAAGTACCTCTAATGTTGCCTTTTTAGTCATGATAAAGTTTAGTTCGTCATTATTTGATAAGTCACTTTCTATTTTTATATTAATAAATATTTGTTTTAACTTATCAATATACAAAGAAGGTTGTAATGCTTTTCCATCTACTGTACTTAAAGCATAACTGACAAATAAGTAATCCGTTGGCTTTGTTAAAACCTTATATAATATGTGTTTTTCCTTATAATTATTGTAAGTGCTTGTATTTAATAGCTGCAATCCAAGAGCCTTCAATGTATCCTTTTCTTCGTCTAATAAAAGTCCCTTATCTTCTCCATAGGATAATAAAACCCCTTCATTTGCACCTATTAAAAATATAGCCTTATAGTTATTTATGAACGCTCTATCTAAATCTCCAACAACAACCTTGTCAAGTGTAGGAGGTATAATTCCAAGCTCTATTTCAGATAGTCCTGCTTCTAATATTTTTCTATATTGAATAGGTGTTATCTCAACATCTTTAGATGTAAGTATAATTTGCTCAAAAATTTCTATTATAACATTCCAAACCTGTGTATTAATAAATGATAGCTCATATAAGCCTTTGTGCTTAAACTCATCTACCTTTTTTTCAATATTTTGCTGTATATTATGCATTTTAAAAATATTATACAAAAATATAGTTATATCTTCTGAAGTTTTTAATTTTGAAAATTCTTTTCTAAGCTTTCCAAAATCATCAGCAAATTTCTTACGAAGTTCTTCATAAAATTCTACATTCTTGTCTTTAATTTTAAATGGTTTAAACCACTTATTGCCTTCTATACCAAACTCTAAAGCAAAATTCTCTAGCTTGTCAACCTCACCATAATCAAGTCCAGAAAATCCAGTTTTAAAATATTCAAACACACTTTGATGCTTGAAGTTAAAATTAAGCATGTCCAGTATCGATAAAATATATTTAACAAAAGGATTGTTCATTATATCCTTTTTTAAATCTATAAAAAATGGTATATCAAACTGTGTAAATACCTTCTTAATATTTATACTATACATGTCCATTGCTGAAGTAACAACAGCTATATCCTTGTATCTATAGCCTTTATCTCTAACTAGGTTAAGAATTTTTCTACAAACATTTTCTATTTCTGTATATGTGTTCATAGATGAAAATGCTATTACATTTTCCGGATTTTCTAAATATTTAGCTGTTGTTGAAACAGTAAACATATTTTCATCAATTGCTTTTATCTCCGTATTATTTATATAACTTTTGTTAAGTTTAATTATTTCAAGATCTATACTTAAATCCTCAGCAATTTTTTTGTATTGCATATAAGTATCGTAAGTCACCTTAAATATTTCATAATCATCTATAGTTTCAAGATTTTTAAGGCATCTATTGTCTATATTTAATGAGATAGTGACACCCTTTGAATTTTCTACTAATTTTTTTATAACCTCTAATCTTTGTCCAACTAAGCTTTCAAAATTATCTATGTAAATATATGAATTTTTTATAAGATTAGATTTTTCTATTAAATTTATAAAGTAATTAGTTTTATCCTGATCATCAAAGAAATTATTCTTTGTTATAGTTTCCATTTTTTTATAAATGTTAATTATGTCAGTTAGCTTTCTTTTTAACAGTTCATTTTTTAAGTCAGATGTATCAATATTTTCAAGGGTTGAAACATCTATTTTGTTTTTTTTAAGCTCCTTTACAAATGAGTTAAATTCTCTTAAAAATCCGTCCTTGTATAAAGCCTTTTTATAAACAACTAGCTCATCTAAGCTTTTATCGCATATTTGCTTTAAAAGCATTATTTTTCCATAATCATTTATATCTTGCAGCTTTAAGCCACCGACCTCGTCAAATACCATATATTCTAGCTTTTTAAAGCTAATTATTTGCATATCTAATAAACCATCTTCACTGATTTTGTTTATAATATCTAGCTCTGTAGAATAGGTCATTTGCTCTGGAACTATGTACAAAAAATTATCGCCATTATTTACTTTTAATTTATTTAATGCGTCATTGTATAAATAATTTGATTTACCAGACTTGGCTCTACCTGTTACAAGTTTTAGCTCCATAAACGACCTCCAAAATTTTAAGCGTTAACATCTATATATTTTTCAACTGCATTGTTAACTTTTTTATACTTAAATATGATTAAACTCATAGTAAATTTCATTGTTTGATCTAATGCCATACATAGCCATATAAACACTATATCTAATTTAAATACATAGGCTACTAAGAGAGATACTGGTACTCTAAACACCCAAATACCTACTCCTGATATTATCATAGGTATAACCTTATATCCGGCTGACCTCATTGTACCATTTAGTACCTTAGATAAATTTTGTGGCAACTGAATAAATCCCATTGCTATTATATATTTAACACCTATGGATTTTATTTGCTCATCATTAGTTAAGAAATTCATAAAAACATTAGGCAATAAAATCAATATTAGCGATGTTACAATACTAATTATAATTGTTGTATGGATTAATTCCTTTGTATATGCTTTAAAAAGAGTATCATCTTTTTGCCCTATAGCTCTTGCAGTAAGAGCTGTTGCAGCTACTCCAAGCCCTATAGCTGGCATCTCAACTATAGATTCAGCATTTAATCCCAATTGATATGCAGCAAAACTAACCTCTCCATAGGTAAGAATTACCTTACTCATTACAACAGCTGACAGCTGCCAAAACATACTTTCAAAAGCTGCGGGAATTCCCAACGTGTATATTTCCTTTAACATAGAAGCATTTAATTTAAAGAAATCCTTAACGCTTTTATGAATGATAAAAATACCGTTTTTCTTGTTATATAATAAAATTAGACCTAATATAGCACCTGAAGCTTGCGAAGTAATAAGGGCAATGCCAGCACCATTTAAACCTAAATTAGGAAATCTAAATTTACCATAAATTAAAACATATCCTAAACATATATTAATTAAATTTACAACAATAGCTATGTACATAGGTGTTTTAGTGTTTCCATGTCCCTGAAATGCACCAGTAACTACTGACATTATAACTAAAAAAGGAGCACCTAGTATTACAATTCTAATATATTCTTTTGCATAGGATAAAACATCAGAATTTTTTGTAAAAAAGGTTAATATACTATTTGCATTAAAAATAATAAAGAGTATTACAAGCAATGATATCCCAGTAGCTGTTAATATAGTTTGTTCGAATGCACTTTGACACTTTGATTTATCACTACCTCCATGTAATTTTGCTATAACTACAGTTGCACCTATTCCAATACCTTTAAACAAGCACCATAACACTCCAGTAACTCTAGAACAGACACCTTGAGCTGAAATAATATTTGCTGTAAACCTACCTATCATCGCCGCTGAAACAACACCAGCAGAAATTTGAAAAATATTTTCTAATATTATTGGAATTACCAAAAAATATATTTCTTTTCTTATCTTTTTAGTATCACATAATTTTTCTGTCATTTTATAATATCATTCAGATTCCTTTCTATATTTACTTTATAGTTATGAACTTATTTTATTTTTGTTTAATTTTCTTTGACTCTTCTTCCGATTTTAATTGCTCTTACTGGACACATTTCGTGACAACAAAAACATTTAATACAATTTTTATAGTTAATTATAGCTTTTCTATCCTTTATATCAATAGTCTTATTAGGACAACTTTCCGCACATTTACCGCAGCCTATACATTTATCAAAATTAATTATTGGCTTTGAAATAAAGCATTTATTAACCAATAAGTTAACTGGTTTTTGTAGAATTTTTGGAACTCTAGCTATAAAGTCAACACTTGAACTTTTCGGCATCTTAAAATCATTAATAGATTTAAATGCCTCACTATCTCCAATTAGTTTTAAATCATCAAAATTCAAGCTACATAAGCCTCTTTTTGAGGATGCTAGAACTGTAGGAACATTTTCAGGATTTAATCCTATTTTTTTACTTAAAAATACATCTAAAGAAAATAAATCTTCGGAAGCGACAATGAAATTACACTCCTTTGGATTTCCACCAGAAGGTCCATCCCCTTCCATACAAACTATTCCATCCATAATTGTAAGATTTGGCTTAATACAAAGAGCTAAATCAACTAGCATCTCGCAAAAATCCTCTGTTTTATTAAAGCGACAATGAAGCTCTGGTTTTTGTAATCCAGGAACACAACCAAACAGGTTTTTTACTCCACCAGACATTGTAGTCATTCCATGTGTTTTTACCTTTCCAACTGATATAATAAAGTCAGCATCATGTACAGGCTTTATTATATTAAAGCTTTTACACTTAATTCCTTCTAAACAGCCTTTAGGCTCATATTCCACATTTATATTAAGCTCTATACCAGTTTTATCAGCTACACCCTTCATCCCTGAGGCATTATAAATGTCTAGTAAAAGTGTTTTATTATACAAGCCTCCTGGACTATCTGCTACAACTATATCCTCAACACCTAAGGATTTTAGTTTATTTATAACAGCAAGTATAACCTGTGGATGTGTTGTAGTAGCTTCCTCGGGTCTTCTTTTCATTAGTAAATTAGGTTTTATCAAAACTCTAAATTCTGGTTTTATTTTACTTTCTATTTTTAATAATGCAAAAGTTCTATCAATTGCATTTTGAACATTTTCTAAATTATAGTTTTCAGCATTAACACAGCATACTTTGCTCATTAAAATCACCCCATAAAATTTATCAATATATAAATTATATCAAAACACGTACGCTTTGTAAAAAGAAATAATAATTTAACTTAGTAAGCTTAGTAGAGAGAATATAAAGTTTATATATTCGTGTAAATAATATGTCAATATATTTATAATTAAAGCAGACATAACTATGCTTATAACAAAAGATATAATAATAGATTCCCACATTTGACTTTTGTAAGCGCGAAACTGAAGTTACAATTTCGCTCTGCGACAGACCTACCACAATTTGTCTTCAACAAATTGGATTTGCCCCTTTTTTAATATATCTTAAATAAAGAACCTATGTAAAGCATAAGTTCTTTTATATTGATAAAATGTATTAAATTTTATTTATAAAGTGTACAAAATAATTATTCTGTCTTATCAAATATATATACTAATTTATATGTTTTTAGTATACAACTTACATCTTCTATACAACTAATCCAGCTGAATCAGGTGTTACACAACCTCCTCGTCCACCGTTGCCTCCACATGAACCATTTACAACTGGAGGTGGACCACAAGCAATACCATTAACTTCACAACAAGCAATATTAACTCTTGAATACATTATATCGAGTATACCCATAGGTGAAGTTTCTTTATTTCTTGTAACAATTTCATAATCCATAAAATTAACCCCTTTCTTAATTTATCATTTTATCAATATTTATTAAATTTTTCAATTTGTGCATTGTACATTTTTGAATATATTCCTTTGTTTTTTAATAGTTCATCTTGTTTTCCAAGCTCTACAATCTTCCCATTATCAAGTACAACTATTAAGTCCATATTACATAAATTAATTAAACTGTGAGAAACTATTATTGATATTTTATCTTTTATTATTTCATTTATTGTATTTGTTACAATATTTTCAGAAATTGCATCAAAAGAGCTAAAAGGTTCATCCATAATGAATATATCTCCACCTCTTACATATGCCCTCGCTAAAGCAAGCTTTTGTAACTCTCCACCTGATAAAACTATTCCATTAGAATCGAATTCTTTTGATATACATGTATGCATACCATATTTTAAATCAGTAACTTTATCATAAAGCCCAACGAGCTTAAGTGCATAATTTATAACTTTTTCATCACTCTCATTGATTTCATATTTCATCATTATATTTTGAGCAATCGTAAAAGAAAATAACTGAAAATCTTGATAAACTACAGAAATATGTTTTAAATAACTTTCAATACTATAATTTTGTAAGTCTATTCCATTAATTTTTATTGTTCCACTATTAGGTTTATAAAATCCCATTAATAAATTTACCAGAGTAGATTTGCCTGACCCATTCTTACCTACTATTGCTACTTTTTTTATATTATTGCCTAATTTTAAATTTATATCTTGTAAGGAAAAACTATTTGAATATGAAAAACTGATATTTTCCAATTCTATATTGGTGATATTTGATTTAAAATCATCTTTTTTATCATCTATTTTTTTTATTTCCATAAACTCAAAATATTTATTCATATTTATAACTTTTGAGTAAATAGAAGGTATGATTGAAATAATTGATTTTATTTGATATATTAACTGTTGTGCGCCATTAAACAAAACCATGAAAGCACTTATTGATATATAATTAAAAATAGCTAAACATGCCAAATAAGAAAGAACTGCAAAGTATGTAATAGAGTTTGTTGTATTTTCAGAAAACTCTAACACTGAAATTTTTCTTCTCCATTTTTTTGTAACATCAATATAGTCTTTCCATGAGTTACTATAATTTGACCAAATTATTTGTGTTTCCTTATAAGTTCTAACTTCTTTTAAATATGTATTTAAATAAAATATTCTATCTATATAATTAATTTTTCTAGTTGGTTCAACAGTTTCTAAATTATAATCATACCTGTTTTTTTGTAGCTTTATTGAAAACAAAGAAGAAATGATAACACCTATTAATACAATTAGTAAACTGTAGTAATCATACTTCGAAACTATTACAACTATTCCACCTATACTGATAAAGTTTGTCAAAATTGTTCCTATCATATTTGTAGTACTTATTATAGTACTTCTACTATTTTGTAAAACAAAATAATACATATTATAAAAATTATTGTCATTAAAATGGTTAATATTATAATCTTGGCTTTTAATATATATATCTTTTTGTATTTTTTTATTAATTCTACTTGTCAATATTGGATATATACAATTACCGGTAATAGTATTAATTAAATTTATACTTATAGATACAACAATCATAATAAACAGTACTATAGGAAATAATGTTTTATTTTGTGTAACAACAATATCAGTTAAATATTTTAATATATACACATTAAATATATTAGTAGCACTTGTCAAAAAAGAAGATACTATTAATAACATAATATATATTTTATCTATCTTCCAAATATATTTTATAGAATAAAAAATGGATTTATATATTTTTGTGATTTTATTATTAGCTTTATTATTCTCTTTTTCCAATATTATTCCCCATTCATATTTTTAATAACATAATTTAACTGATTGTCTATTCCATTGATAAAGCTTTGCATATCTTGCTCTACATGAAAATCTGGTTCAATACCAACATTCTGAATTTTATTTCCTTCATTTGTACGATAATCTAATACACTTAATGTAAACAACATTTTATTTTTTAATCCAAAACAAGCAATTTGCCCTGTAGCACCTTTTGTATTAGTTCCATAAACTTTGCATTGCTTTAATTGCTTTGCAAACATTACAAAATCCTCTGCAGCTGAGGCGGTTCTATAAGAAGTAAGTATTCCTATTTTACCTTTAAATAAATTATAAATATTAATACCTAAGCTTGATAAAGTTGTTTCCTTATATGTACTAATATTCAATTCATTAGCATCTATTATATTTGAGTTAATAAGCATATTATATCCGGCTATATTATCTTTCAATTCTATTTTTCCAAGTTTGCTTAAAGATGCTACCGCTATATCATACACATTATTGTATTGTGCAAAAGCCTTTCCATCAGCAACTTTAACTCCTGATAATAATTCTAAAATCAACTTTCCATTATTCGCATTACCACCATTATTATTTCTAATGTCAATTATTAGGTTATCATATTTATTTATTATAGGTAATACGTTATTATAGAATTCTATTACCATATTATCATCACCAAAGCTACTTATCCACAAATAAATTGTGGAATCAAATGATGTTATCCAATAATTTGATGAAGAGTATATTGGATTATTACTAAAATATTCGTACTGCAAGACATCTAATTCCATGTTATAAGCTTCATTATATTTAATATTGTATAATAATTCAACCGTTTCTCTCTCTCCTGTTTTGCTACTAATAAAAGTTATATTAATTGAAGAATTAAATTTGTTATAACTAATTCTTTGACTGGCTGAATTTTCATAAGCACCTTTTGTTTTTAAACCTACTTTTTTATCTAATTGTAATATATATGTATCTATTGGTATATTATTAATTTCTATAACCTCGCTGCCTAACGGTATATCAGCATCTATAGATTTAGATGTTATATAATATCTACCATCATAATACGAAAAAAAATATGGTATAAAACCTATATTATCAGCCTGATTTTGTGATGGAAAAATACCAACATGTCCATCCTCTAAAAAGGAAATAAATTCTTCAAAAACTTCATAAACTTTATATTGATTGTTTCCTGAATTATTATAATTTAGTAATTTATTAATCGATTGTTCATATAATTTATCCCATTCATTAATTCTTTCTTCATTCCAGAAAGGTGATAATTGCTTACTATACATCCAGATTTCACTAAGAGCTATTAAGTTATCTGATTTATTTACAGTAATATTTTCACTGTTTTTTTCTTCAATATTTAATGTGCTTTTATCACTATTTGTGCAACCTACCATAGCAGTACAAATTAAAAAACAAAATACAAAATATAAAATAATTTTTTTCACAATATTTTCTCCCTTTAAAAAATTAATATAAGAACTTATGTAAAAACATAAGTTCTTACATAAGTTCTTTTCATATTGATGAAATGATAAAATTTTTAATAATAAATTTATAAAATTATATTTTAACTTATTTAATCAATTAAATTACTGAAAATACATATATAAATGTAGCCTTATTATATATAAATTATTCTAATTAAAAATGTAGCAAATAACTATTTTGTCATATCATAATTTTTAAATATATAATAATACTATTATATATTATTATGTATACAATTAATATTTACTATTCAATTAATCCAGCTGAATTAGGTGTTACACAACCCGCACGTCCACCATTGCCTCCACATGTACCATTTACAACTGGAGGTGGACAAGTAATATTTTTAGATGGACATCCTGTGTCGTTACTATAGCAACCAACACCATTAACACTTGGACATCCAATGTTATTACTTACACAGCCATTATTAACACTTGGGCATCCTATATCAACTATACCCATTGGTGATATTTCTTCATTTCTTGAAACAATTTCATAATCCATAAAATTATCTCCTTTCTTAATATATCATTTTATCAATATTTTACACATAATTTAATTTAACAGATTCTTTGTATATTTTTTTTACTAATCCACAATAGTTGTCATCAATTACTTCTGTTGATTCATAACTTAAGGGACATTTTCTTCCATTACAAACTCCAACAACAGAACAATTTTTGCATACGTTTTTTAAGTTATATGAAGTCCAATTCGACAATTTTTCAATATCTAAATTATAATTATTTTTATTGTTTACATTTCCAATAATATTTTTTTCATCAGTATTTAATAAAACAGTACATTTTTCAATTGAACCATCATAATCTATAACAAATGATCTAGGATTTGATGCATAACATTCTATACCAAAAGGACTACAAAAAGTCTTCATAATAGATAATCTTAATCCCTTACTTCTAGCAATATTTGTTACATACTCTTCAATATCGCTCTCATTTCTACATATTTCAATGTCATCATTATCATTAAGCACACCATAATCTTTTACTGCTTCAAAATAAAAATGAAACCTCTTATCATTAAAGTTTTTTATTAGAAAATCTGTATATTCATCCATCTGTTTTAAACTTTGCACTGTGTAGTTCATTCTAATTTGTAAAGAAATATTTAAATCTGAATTTTTAATTTGTTCTAAATTGTGAATAATTTTATCCCATGATCCAATTTTTCCGACTAAATATCTACTTTTATCATGATTTTCTTTTAATCCATCAATAGTAATTTGATAACTGTTTATTCCAACATCTGCTAATTGCTTAGTCATATTTAGTTCTAATAAATAAGCATTTGTAGTTATGTGACCTGTCCAAATTCTATCGTCATTTCTTTTTAAAAGCATACTTTTGAATTCTTTCATAAATTTAATTATGTTTTTATACTCAAGTAAAGGTTCACCACCAAAAAATGATATAACACCATACTTACTATCTGAAACACTTAATACACTCTCCATAAATTTTAATGTATTACTATATGTTTCCCAACTCATAATATCATTTGTATGGTCTTCATAGCAGTATGGACATCTAAAATTGCACTGTTTAGTCACTATCAATGTGAATTCATTTTTTCTTTTTGCCGAGTTAGAATAGTATGTTAAAACGTTTTCTTCATTATAATTATTAGAAACTATTAGTTTTAAATCCATTAAATCTTTTATAAAAGGTACATTTGAGTCTAAATTCACATCGCCATTTGTTTCTAAGTCCTTAATTATGTTTATACAATTTTCAGAATAAACCTTTACACATGAATTATAAATCGCGTTGTGTAAAATAACTCCATTTTCTATTTCTATTACATTTGTAAATTTTGATAACTTCATACCTACCCCTCCTTGTTTGAAACAACTGATATGCTGTAATCCTTTTAAATATTATAATTTTTTAATTTATGTATTATAATTACATTAATTACTATTTTTAGTATAATATATAATATTGTAAAATTAAAGCATAAATTTGATTAAAATTGAATATTCATATATTTTTTCAGTATTCTTTGTCGGATTTTGTTGTATTTTATTTATTTACTGTTCAAGTGTAAAACAACGAAGTTGCAACGAACGTTAAGAGTTTCATAAATTTAGTTGTTAAAAAGCAAGCATTAAATAACAATGTGTATAAAGGTAAAAAAGAGTTATTGGCATGCAAAACAGTGCTGCATTTACAATAACTCTTTAAAAAGCCTAATCGCAAAACGGATATTGGAAGACCCTTAAATTACACTCTCAATTATTGTTTTCAGATAAAGCTGTCTATTATATTTTATCATTGGATAGTCCATGTTATTCGTTGCGTCTCTCTAGCTCTTGCATTATCAATGACGATGCTATATTAAACGCCTTAATCCTACGTATGAGCAACGTGTGTTGAGAAGTACCTTGCTTTAATTTGGGCTGTACTTTCTCACACTTGCTAATCGTTGAAGCTATAGCACGAAGAGCTTCTTCTAATTCTTCATTCGTGAAATTATCCATAAATGTTACCTATCTTTTAATATTTCATGTATTTTTTTCATATCAACTGTGTTTCTAACAGTTTGTGCTAATATATTATATTGGGTATTTTTGAATTCTTTTATATCAAAATTCTCTAATTCTTCAACTGTCAATCCTTTTTTCTCATATAAAATTTTTACAATGGTGTTAACAACCTGACTATTATCAAATATTCCATGTATGTATGAACCAGCTATATTATCATTAACTGCTCCATTTTCACTTTCAGATGGTTTATTGCCCGCATTAGAAACAACATTAATTATACTTAATGAGTTTTCATCCTTAATATCAGTATCACCCATATGTATTTCATAACCTTCAAATTCGATATTTGACAGTTCCTTATAAAAGCCTTCAATATTGTTAAATTTACCCTTAATTTGAGTTCTTATTTTCTCTTTGTAGAAGGTTGTTTCAGTTTTTAGTAGCTCAAGTCCTCTGATTTCTCCACCTGATTCAACATTGTCCGGATCGTATATTTTTTCGCCAAGCATTTGATATCCGCCACATATTCCGAACAATGCTTTACCTTCATTTGCATGTTTTTTAATACGTGGCTCAAGTCCTATTTGTCTTAACCATTTTAAGTCCTCAATAGTATTTTTTGTACCAGGTATAATTATCATATCAGGTTCGCCCAACCCTTTAACACTAGAAACATATCTTAATCCTACATTATTACACATACCAAATACATTAAAATCAGTAAAATTAGACATTCTTGGCAGCTTTATAACAGCGATATCAATTAAATTACAGCTACTATTATTTTCGAGTCTTTCCGAAAGGCTATCCTCATCATCTAACTCTAATTTCATATAAGGTATAACTCCGAGAACATCCACCTTAGTTATATCCTCTAGCATAACAAGACCTGGTTTTAAAAGCTCTACGTCACCTCTGAATTTATTGATAACTGTTCCTTTTACTCTTTTTTTCTCGTCATCGGTTAAAAGTAGTAAAGTACCAGCTATTGAAGCAAAGACTCCTCCTCTGTCAATATCCCCAACTAATATAACAGGAGCATCTACAAGCTCAGCCATACCCATATTAACAATGTCATTTTCTCTTAAATTAATTTCAGCGGGGCTTCCAGCTCCTTCAATAACAATGATATCATATTCCTTTGCTAATGAATTATAGGCATTTAAGATATGAGGTATAAGGACTGTTTTTTGTGTATAGTATTCCTTTACTGTCATATCCCTTAGAACTTCACCATTTAAAATAACCTGAGAGCCCTTATCTCCAGTAGGCTTTAATAAAATAGGATTCATCCTGACATCAGGCTCAATACAAGCAGCCTCTGCTTGCATAACTTGAGCCCTTCCCATCTCCAAACCTTCCTTTGTTATATATGAATTTAAAGCCATATTTTGTGATTTAAATGGGGCTACCTTATAGCCGTCTTGATGAAAAATTCTACAAAGTGCTGCAGTAACTAAACTTTTTCCGGCATTTGATGTTGTTCCTTGAACCATTATAACTTTTGCCATTACTTATTTTTCCTCTCTATTTGTTTAAAGAATATTCTTAAGTGCTCTAAATAACAATTTGTTATCCTCTTCCTTTTTAACAGCGATACGATAATAGCTATCATCAAGACCTTCAAAGTTAGCACAACTTCTAATCATAATTCCATATTGTAATAATTCATATTTTAAATCAATATCCTTAGTGCATTTAAATAATATATAATTAGCACTTGGGCTATATACCTTTAGGCCTAATATATCTAGCTTATCTAAAAGATATTTTCTTTGTTCATCAATATATTCTAATGATTCCTTTAAGTATTCTGTTTCCTTAACTGCTGCAACTCCAGCTGCTTGGGCGATGGTTGAAACATTCCAAACTGGTCCTGTTTCTTTTATTCCATCCATTATTCTTATATTGCTTGACATACAATATCCAAGCCTAATTCCAGCCATTGCAAATATTTTTGTAAATGCTTTTAATATAACCAAATTACTATAAATCCCCAGTAAATTTTTAACGCTATAATCTTCATTATCGCTTACAAAATCCATGAAACACTCATCAATAACGACAATTGTATCCATTTTCTCACAATGAGCGAGAATTTTTTCAATAATCTTTTTTTCTGTTAGTTGACCTGTTGGATTATTAGGATTGCAAATAAATAAAATGTCTGTTTTTTGAGTAATATCATCAAGTATATCCTCATCAAGTATAAAATCATTTTCTTCTTTGAGATAGTGATATTTTATTTTGCATCCCACGGCTTCTAAGGCATGCTCGTATTCACTAAAGGTTGGTGCTATGACAACAGCATTCTTAGGTTTTAAGAAATTTACAATTCTGTAAATAGATTCTTCAGCACCATTTGAACAAAATATATAATCTTTTTGTACATTTTCAAATTCTGATAATGCCTCTGATAAAGCTCTGCAATTAACGTCAGGGTATCTATCTGCATATTCTAGTGATTCAATAATAGCAGCTTTAACCCCCTCCGAAAGTCCATATGGATTAATATTAGATGAAAAATCAATTATAGAATTTTCACTAATATCAAGCTCTATGGCAGTAGTATAGATGTCTGCTCCGTGTGTATAATTTTTAATTTTAATCAACCCTTTCTAAATATAAAATTTCAATTTTATAATTTTAATATATAATATATAATATTTATTTTTAAAACTATGCCTATTATTAAGCAAAGTATTGATGTTGTATACATAAGCTTATTAGCTAATTTTATATCTTCTAGCTCTATGTTATTTATAGTATCACCAATAGTAGGTTTTTCTATATATATTCCATTATAATAGCTTCCGCCAGCAAGTTTAATGCCTAATGCACCTGCACATACCGATTCTGTATGCGCTGAATTAGGACTTAGGTGATTGTATCTATCTCTTTTATATATTTTATATGCATTTTTATAATCTAACTTTAATATAATAGATGCTAATATCATTATGTATGCTGATATTCTTGCTGGTATATAATTTGCTACATCATCAGCTCTTGCAGAAAATCTTCCTAAGTTAATATATTTTTCGTTTTTATAGCCAACCATAGAATCTAATGTATTTATAGCCTTATACATAAAGCCAAGTGGTGCTCCACCGATTAGAATAAATATTAGTGGCGCAATCACTCCATCAGATGTATTTTCGGCAACAGTTTCAATAGTTGCTTTAATTATCGATGTTTCATCTAAATTTTTCGTATCTCTACCAACTATATATGAAAGAAACTTCCTTGCTTCTATTACATTATTCTCCTTTAGCTTATAATATACCTTCATACTCTCATCTCTTAAACACTTTGTAGCAAGTATATAATAGCACATTATTGCCTCAAGTATAACTGCAAAAGCAGTAGATATTTTAGCCGCTATAACTAACATAATATATGGTATCAGAAAGGAACTAAAAACTATTATAATCCATAAAACAATTCCAGCTAACCGCTCATTCTCTGGAGTTTTGCAACCTTTTCTAAGAATATTCTCTAATTTTTGAATAGAAGTGCCTATTAGTCTAATAGGATGTGGAAAACCGTGAGGGTCCCCTAGAAATAAATCTAATGTATAGCCAATAATTAAAGAAAGCATATTTACCTCCATGTTAGCAAAATTTCTTTAAGCTTAATATTCATTATTATAATATTTTAATTAGTGATATTTTGTCGAAATATAATTATTTCCAAACAAATAAATCTCTCAATTTTTTGAGAGATTTTAGTCACATATACATTAAATTAATAATTGTGTTAATTCCTCCCGAAAAAACCATAGAAAAAATATAGGCAGGTCTCCTGACTTTCGGATCAAATAAAATACGCCTTCCCATTTATACAACAGTGGCACTGTATTCCATCACCTTTCACAGTAGCGGGGGCTGTAACAGAATTCACTGTTTTCCCTATTAATACAAAAAGTAACCTATATAAATTATTTAATAAAAAATCATAGTATTTATTTATTATAATTATAATATAAAAAAGTCTTAAAAGCAATATATATTAGGTATCAAAGAGAACTATTTAATATTTTTTCCTATGTACATGAAACCATTTGATTTATTTCCATTCATAGTAGTAAAAGTAAGTTCATCTAAGACAAGTTTTTTATAATTACATGTTAAACCTTTTATATAATCTAATTCATGATGTCTTACCAATGCACCTTCCGGAAGTTCAAATACACCATACTTCCCATACTTTTCTTTAAATTTTTCATATCTTTGTATGTTTCTTTCATCATAATTAAGTAAAAAATCATTAATATATAAAATACCATCTGGCTTTAAAACTCTTCTTATTTCATTTATTAATGTTTCTTGTTCACTATTATTTATAATACAAGTTAAAACAGCAAATAGAATTACTCCATCAAAGCTGTTATCTTCAAAATCTATAGATGCACTTTTTTGAACACATAGATTTAAGTATGGAAATAAAACTTTTCCTCTTTCTATCATTTTTTCTGAAAAATCTATACCGTATAAATTATTATAAGAATTATTATAAAGTTCATTCAATACTCTGCCATATCCGCATCCCACATCAAGTATTTTTGAAGATTTATTAACATACTTTGAAAAAACATCTATATGAAATGGTGTAGTAAATTTTTTTTCATCTGCAACGCTATTCCAATATTCTTTTTGATTTTCTAATAAATTCATTTTTCCCTCCATAAAAAGCAATTTTTATATTCCAATATAATACAAATTAATGCACGTGTCAATATATTTGTAGCTTTTTAAGATATAAAATTTTATTTTCTATTAAATCGGTATTCAGTAAGTTAAGTTCTTATTTAGCAATTAGAGTTAATAATAGCGGTATTAGATATACTAAAGGTATCAGATAGTTTTCCTTTACTTTTTTATAAAGTAAAAATTGATATGAAATCGAACCAAATAGAATAATGATTGAATTTGTTAAATTGTGTTCTATTAAATTACTATAGTTTACTTTTATCTTAACTATTATCACAACAAATAGTATTGAAAATATTATATTAAAATATTTTTTTACCTTACTATTTTTTACCTCATTAATTCTGTCAATTAATCCGCTCTTGCCATTGTAATAACCTTTTAAAAAGCCTGTATAAGAAATATAAATTATGATAAATGCCAATGCTAAGGCTAAAATTATTGCTGCAATTACATTCTTTGACAGGGCGAAATATATACAAAATAAAATAAATATTGGCGTTAAAACTGTTTGAGTTAATGAATCTCCTAGTCCTGAAACAGCACCCATCATACTTCTTTTTAAATTATTTATCTCTACACTATCTTCATTATTTGCTCTTTTTTCTTCTTGCGATATAACGTAACCGTGAATTGGTGTGCTTAAGTTTGGTTCAGCATTAAAAAAATCAGTGTAGTATTTTATTCTCTCTATTCTTTCGCTTTCGCTGTCGTATAACTTACATATAATATTTCTCATAGTGTGAGCAAAGGCTAGACCCTGCATTCTTTCAAAGTTATAACATGAATGAGAAAAATTCATCCAAACCGACCATGATATAAATAAACTTCCTTTTGATATATTTCCAGAATTATAATTTATCTTGGATAAATTTTTATAGTCAATAATTATACAGTATACTAAAAATGCTAGTAAGAAATATATAATTAAATCAGAATTTACAATAAACAATGCAACTAAAGTCAACAAATAAACCAAAACAAGTTTTTTATCTTTTACACATAACATATTAGTAATAATAGAATTTAAAATTATAAATACTCCTGATAAAAGTAAAAAATTTCTTAAAAATTCATAATAGGCAATAAAATAGCTTTGCAATAAATACATTATTAAAAAGCATGCAAGCATTATTATTGTACTCATAGCTAATAACAACAGCTGTGGAAGTAGTGCATTGTATATAAACATGCTACTTTTACTGTTTAAACTTTTACTACCTTCAAATTTTTTGACAAAATATATATTGATATTTAATCGATATTTCCAAATTAAAATACCTAAAAATCCGAAAGGAAATGCTATAGCTAATGCTTCTATTGCATTTATATTAAACACTATAGTACTCATTGCTGCTATTATACCAGTTAAGCAAGGATCACCCTTTAAGCTTCCACCAGTTGACACAAAACCTAAATAGACAATGTTTACAATAGCACCAGCCACCATTCCAAGCATTATATCACCTAATATTAGTCCAGTTAACATACCAGCTATAACAGGTCTATACAAGGTATAATATCCTACTCCAAAGGACCAAGAAGTGCTACTGCCGATAAAATACAAAAAATTAATTAAAAAATAGCTTAAAATATTCATTCTCGCTCTAATCCTTAAGTAGTTCCTTTAAACTGTATTTTTTTTCGTTAGGTATCATTTGTATTTCTAAATTACAGCTATTCATTTCATCTAGTTCTTGCAACATCTTTACCTCTTTTTCACTTAAGTGTATGAAATTTAGATACCTTTTTCTATCATCTCTATGTCCTAAATTGCCTAGATTAACCGTATCAATTTTTATTTTACTATCTAAAAGTTCATTGATATTATCTATTTTTTTAGTTAAAATTAAAATTCTTTCATTTTTTGATGGCTCTCTTAAAAAATTTATAGATTCTTCAAGTGTCATAACTTGAGTTATTATACCATTAGGTGACGATGATATAATTAATTCTTTCATAAATTCATCATTAGCATTTTCATCATCTATAACTATAACCTCATTAGCTTTTATAAATGGTAACCAAGATACTACAACCTGTCCATGTAATAGTCTATCATCTATCCTTGCCATTACAATATTTTTCATTAATACTTCCTCCAGTTAGTCAAAAATAAACTTATCATTTACAAAAACAATGCTTTTTTTGCCGTTTTTAATTATTTTTTCAGCAATATCGTCCATAGTATAGGTATTTTTATTTATAGCTATGTCTATAAATAATGGTAAATTAATACCAGTTATATGAAAGAAACTTTTATTTTTCATGAGCTTTGTTACAGCATTAAATGGACTTCCACCATACATATCAGTAAACACAATCAAATCTTGCTCACCAACTCTTTCAATACTTTCTTCAACCTTTTTACATAAATCGGTATAATTATCTCCTAAATTAAATGGTATACATTCTACGTTATCAATTTTACCGATAATTATTTCTGAACTTTTTAAAAGCTCTTCTCCAAAATCACCATGAGCTACAATTAAAATATTTATCATAATACTTCCAATCCTCCCGCTATAAATATCCATAGCCTCAAGCTTCACTTGAGTCATTTCACATTATATCATACAATTTACTTTTTTTAAATTTAATGTTATAATTATTTTAAAATTAATTTAAAATATACATAAAAAATTCGGAAATTTGACAGTTACATAAGAAAAAAATCAAGAAAGTCATTATGAAGCCTTTGGGTTTAGAACTGACTTTGAAATTATTACAACAAAACAGATTAAAAAATTTTTAAAAGGTACGCAAAGATAAAAACATTACGCGTTTTTTAAATATAAACAAACCTCTAAATGTATTGGTTATTCAATATATTTAGAGGTTTTAGTCTTCTCCGATTGTCAAAGGTGGGATAGTACTATGTGTATGATTATTCTGAATCAATTTCACATAGATACAAAGAGTATGAACTGCTACGTTTAGATATTTCAGATAATTCCTCGGTATCTAATTTAGGAAGAAGCTCTTCTGCGATAAATTCTATATATTCCTTAGCACTAATAAAGTCTTCATCTTCAGCATTATCCAAATTTTGGTCACTATCTGAAATGATTGAATTCATTTTTTTTCATCAATTAAATTTTTACTTGTAGTTTTTAATTCTGATATGTTTCTATTTTTCTACATTTATTAATGCAAAAGTAAAAACATATAAAGAACTATCAATTTTGTAGTATTTATCATTGATATTATAATATTTTAGGAACTTACTATTATCTTGATTGTATAAGAAACTTTACCTTGGTTCCACTGTCCGATAATTTCAAAACCGTATACTCCCTCTTCCCTTGGAACAACTATTTCATTATTTGTAAATTTATAATTAACAGATTTAATATTCCCCCAATAAATTACTTCGACATTATTAGGCTCTTGACTAAACAATAAATTTAATTTTGCTTGAGGTAAAACATTATTTCCTTCCATATATTCAGCTATTTTTTCAGAAGAATCAATATCTTTGATTATAGTGTTGCTTCCATATCGTTCTTTGACAGTCCATTCATATGCACCCTTTTTAACCTCAATATCTCTATTCTCAAAAGTTATTTTCAAATCAGGAACCTCAGCCTGTTTATTATTATAATCTGTATTACCACACCCTACCAAAACTAAAATAATAAATAACGTTAAAATAAATAATAATCTTCTCATTGATTAACTCTCCTAAATAAAATTAAAAGTAACGCTACGGAAGATTCGTAGCGTTTTTATTTATTTATTTATTTTTTGATATTTTTTCTATCAGGTAATCATAACTCATTCCATCTATAAAATCATCAATTTTACTACTTTCTTCATTTTTTATATTTATATTTTTGTTTAAACCTATTTTATAGGTTTCTTCCGTAGGTAAGTTGCCGTTAATCAAATTTGATTGTAAGATTGGAGTATTATTATCAATTTTTATTGAAAATGGTTCAATTGAAGCATAATAATTTTGCATATCTTTATCTTCATTTAAGAAGAGAATATATTTCACTCCAATTTCAGGTTTTATATAAAGAGAATCTATTGAATTAAACCTGTAAATTTTTGATTTTGTTTTTTCCTTAACCACTATTCCCAGTTCATTTACAATTTGATTACTATCTTCATAAATAATTTCCCTAGAATATAAATGATTAACTAAAAATTACTGTTTAGTATATTGTGTATTATATCATAGTATATTTGTAGGATATGTCATATCTTGTCGATGAATGTTGGTATATTATAAAAAATAAAGAAATTTATGCATATATTGCTGTAATACAAAAATGATGTTCATATATACAAAGATGAGATATAATTTGCTTTTTTTAAATTTAATGTTATAATTATTTTAAAATTAATTTAAAATATACATAAAAATTCTATGAAGTTTAATAGGAGGGTAATATGTACCAAGAGCACTACAAATTTTTCCAGAACAAAGAATGTGAATACTTCCCATGTCATAAAACAAAGGATGTCGAGAATTTTAACTGTCTATTTTGTTATTGTCCACTTTACATGCTAAAGGATAAGTGTGGTGGTAATTTTGTAAAAAATCATGATGTAAAAGATTGTTCAAACTGCCTAGTTCCTCATTCAAAAGGATCATATGAAAGAATAATGGATAAAATGGAACAAGTTCTTAAAAACGGAAGTGATTTTTAAAGACCAATTTAGCCTTATTGTGCTAAATTGGTCTTTACCTTATCAAAATATTCAATTATCCCTGCATATATTGCCCACGCTACTTTTTCTTGATATTGCGGAGTTGATAATAATTTCCCCTCTTCTGCATTGGATACAAAGCCACATTCAACTAATACTATAGGTATATTTGAATCATCTATAACCCTTACATCTTTCTTACTTTGGGGAACTCTTTCATTATTTTTATCTAAAATTTTTCTAAGATTTTTTTGCAATACATCCGCTGCCAATTTACTTTCTTCGCATTTATTCTTATAGAAGGTTTGAGCTCCATAATATTGGCTTTGTGTAAATGCATTTAAATGAACTGATATTACTAAATCAGCCTTTGATTCATTAATTACTTTTATTCTATTATGCAAATCCTCATTTTTCTTTTCTCTAATTGTTGTATTTGCACCTTCATTATATAGTCCTCTTGAATCATACCTTGTCATCTCAACCTTAAAACCTGTACTATCTAAAAAAGCCATCAGATATTTCGAAATCTCCAAATTTATAGGAGCCTCATTTTCACCATACTGATTTACAGCACCAGAGTCTACACCACCATGTCCAGGATCAATAATAATAAAAATTTTATCATTAGCTTTATTTACATCATTCTTATGAACTGCAACATCTCTATTTACAATATATATGATAACATTTACAATTATAATAATAATCATAGCTATTAAAAATACTAGATTTACTTTTTCTATTTTTTTTAACATTGTACCTCCAAGAACAAAAAAGATTACATACAATTAAAAATTTTAATTGTTTATAATTAATCTTATGAAGAACTTGGATATATAATGATTATATTATTTCTATTAAATCACCTTTTTTTACTATTCCACCCTTAATGACTACAGTAAAAATCCCCTCAGTAGGCATAACACATTTACCAACCTGTAGTTTAATAGCACAACCTGTGTGACAATCCTTGCCAATTTGACTAACTTCTTGAATAGTTTCACCTATTTTTAATCTTGTACCAATTGGCAGTTCATATAAAACAAACCCTTCAACAGTTAGATTTTCTGCAAATTTTCCACTTGTTAAGTCATCAACTCCCATAGCAGTCATTTTATCAATACTGTCTTGTCCAAGCAAACTAACCTGTCTTTTTCCTTTAGCAGCATGAGCATCTCCTTCAATGCCAAAATCTTCTATAAAAATTGCTTCGTCTACTGGAGTTTTAATTATTCCTTTTTTATCACTTATATTTATAGATAATACTTTTCCTGTTTTATTCATATACAACATCTCCTGACTTTCCACCTGATTTTTTTACAAGCCTTATATCGGTTATTCTCATTTCTTTATCAACAGCCTTACACATATCATATATAGTCAAAGCACATATTGATACTGCACTTAGAGCCTCCATCTCAACACCTGTTTTCCCATAGGTTTTAGATGTAGCTTCAATTATAATTTCATTTTCTTTAATTTCAAACTCTATATTACATCCTGTTAGAAAAATATTATGGCACATAGGAATTATATCAGAAGTTTTTTTAGCACCCATAATACCTCCAATTTGTGCTACAGCCAAAACATCACCCTTTTTCATTTTACCTTCTTTAATAAGCTGTACAGTTTCATGCTTCATAATTATAGAGCCTTTAGCAACTGCAACTCTTTCGGTATCTGTTTTTTTACTAATATCAACCATTTTGCTTCTTCCATTCTTATTAAAATGAGTTAATTTGCTTTCCTCCATCTATTAACCTCCTATTTTAATCATATTTCTTTTAATATAATCGCCATTTTCCAAATTATGTTCTTTTGGCTTTGCCATAACAGATTGAACTATTTTCTCTTTTAATTTGATTTTATCATTGATATATAGCTTTAAATCATTTTCATTATCTGAATGAAGACAGTTTTTTAATTTACCATCAGCAGTAATTCTTATTCTATTGCAATTTTTACAGAACTTACATGATATTGGGTTTATTAAGCCAACCTTACCTTTTGCATTTGGAAGCTTATAGTATTTAGCTGGTGAACTAATATCATCATACACTATAGGCTCTAATTCATTGCATTTTTCGATAATCTTGGACGTTGATATAAAGTTATCTAATGACCATTCGGAACATTCTCCTATTGGCATTAGCTCTATAAATCTAACATCTATATTCTCACTCCTTGTTATATTAACAAAGCTGTCAATTTCATCATCATTAAAGCCACCTATTAGAACAACATTAAGCTTAATTTTATCAAAGCCAAGATTTTTAGCTTTTTCTATTCCCCTTAATGTTTCCGACAGCTTACCACCACGAGTTATTTCACTGTATTTTTTATCATCCAATGTATCTAAACTTATATTTAATCTTTTAAGCCCCGCATTTTTCAAATCCTCTGCATATTTATATAGAAGTTGTCCATTAGTTGTCATAGCTAAATCTTCTATTGTCTTTATACTGTTTATTCTGTCAATAAATTTAACTATGCCTTTTCTAACAAGAGGTTCTCCTCCAGTTAGTCTAACTTTATTAATGCCTAATTCTGATAATAAATATATTATTTCATATATTTGCTCAAATGTTAATATATCACTGTGGTTTTTTTTATCAACACCATTAATAGGCATACAATATTTACACCTCATATTGCATCTGTCAGTAACAGAGACTCTAACATAATTAATTTTTCTACCGAAACTATCCTTAATAACTTCTATCGAAATCACCTCCTGGCAATAAAGATTTTATATAATAATTATTTCTCCAGTTTTTTCACAAGAGTATCCACCCATGTTTTCAACTTGCTCTTTAAACTCATTAGAACATAATATTTCTAAAAATGCTTTAACTCTATCATCCTCTAAATACTCGTATGGAATTAAAAAGTCATATTCTTCATTTGCAACAGGTATAAAATCTAAATCCATAGCTTTTGCCGCCGAATATATTCCAAGCCCAGTGTCAGCGTTATTTGATTTAACATTTATAGCAACCGCCATATGAGTAGAAAAATCTTTTTCATATCCTATTATAGCTTCACTATTAATATTGTATTTATTTAAGTTATAGTCTAATAATATCCTTGTTCCAGCGCCTTTTTGCCTATTTGCATATACTATATCTTTTCTTTGTAAATCTTCAAAGATCTTTATGTTTTTAGGATTTCCTTTTTGCACAATAAAACCTTGAATTCTATTAACACCTTTAATTAAAGCCATTTTTTGACCTTTAAAATATTTCTCTACATAGCTTATGTTGTATATTCCAGTTTCCATATCCAACAAATGTATAGGAGCAATATGACACTCTTTTCTTTTTAAAGCAGTAATTCCCCCCATACTTCCTACATGACCTGAAGACAAATTAATTTTATCAGCAAGTATATCCATAATCAAATCATGGCTTCCTGTTGAAACAAGAGTTTCCTTAATTATGTCTAATGGCTTAATAAGTTTAACATTAACCTTTTCACCAGCCTCTAAGCCTTCAACATTTCTAGGAATTTCAACTATTCCATCAGCCCTAACAAGGCTCATAACTGCTGCAGCGCCTCTATCAAGTGGTGTTGCAATATATTTATCATTTACGTACCCTAATACAACTCTGAGAATTTCTTTATGCTTAAAGCTAGAAACAACTCTTTTTGATATGGTTGCTTCGATTGCAGTATCCTGCTCCTCCGATAATCCAATATATTTATACACTAACGGCTTAACAAATATTTCATACATTAGATATGCAGATACAGGATAACCAGGTAATCCTATGACAGGTTTTTTATCAATTTGAGCCAGAATTGTTGGTTTTCCTGGTTTTACAGCTACACCATGAGCAAAAACATTGCCAAGGTTATTTATAACCTTTGAGGTATAATCCTTGCTTCCTGCTGAAGAACCTGCGTTTATTATGACAATATCACATTTTTTAACTGTATCTTCTATGACTTCTTGAAGCTTTTCTAATCTATCCTCACAGATTTTATATCTTATAGGTAAGGCACCAATCTCTGTAAGTAAGGCTGATAAAACCTTAGAATTAGTCTCCATAAGTCTTCCTTCTTTTAAATTCTTAGGGTCATCGATTAACTCACTTCCAGTTGGTATAATTCCTACTACAGGTTTTTTATAAACCTCTAGGGTTTGAATACCTCCACCAATTAACGCACCTATGTCAAGAGGTCTTATCTTGTGTTTTGATGGAATTATCATTTCACCAGTAACTATGCTTTCTCCTACAGTTCTAACATACTGCCAAGGATATGATGGTGAGGTTATTTTTATTTTATCATTGCCAGCATTTATTACATCTTCTATCATTATAACTGAATCATAGTCCTTTGTGATTGCACCACCTGTATTTATATAATTAAAATCAATATTTTCAACAAGCTCGACAGGATTTAGCATAGAGGCACTATATGTTTTTTCCGCCTTGACTTGAATGCCATCCATAGCTGCTGCATTGTACACTGGATCACAAACCAGAGCAAAAACCGGTTTTGCAGTAATTCTACCAACACTAACGATTACATTAACATTCTCAAACTTATTTTCATTTACTTCAAATAATGAAAAGTATTCTTTTTTTAATAACTCATCATCATTATTTTCTATATAAATATTTTGTTTAAAATCATTCATTAATAGCCTCCATAGAGAGAAAAGAGTGAAGAGTGTTTTTTCTTCACTCTTTTCTCTCTTTTCACTCTTTTCTCTCTTTCAATTTATATAAACTTTTACTTTTTCACCCTTATAAATACCTTCTGTATTATCTGATATAACTATATAACCCTTAGCCTTTGCCAAAGTTGTAATAAGCCCTGAAGCACCATAGATTGGCACTGCAATTTTATCGTTTTCTTTTTCAATTAAATCAACTAGCTGATATGTTTCTTTTCCAGGTGATGAATGTAAATTAGTTTCTAAAATTGCATCAACGCTTAGCATATCATCTTCAATAGATAGCATTTCACATATTAAATGATCTACAAGTATTTTGTAAACTGTTATAGCAGAAACAGGATGACCAGGCAATCCAAATATAGGTTTACCTTCGGCTTCTCCAACAATAGTAGGTTTTCCGGGTTTTATAGCGAGTCCATTTATGAAAACTCCCCTACCATTTAATGAGTTAATTATATCATAGGTAAAATCCTTTGTACCTACTGAGCTACCACCAGATAATAAAACTAAATCACTTGTTTTGATAGCTTCTTCTATTGTAGCTTTTAGCTTATTAAAATCATCATTTACGATTAATTTATTTACAACTTCACAGCTAGATTTTTCCACTAAAGCATATAGAACATAGCCATTTATATCCTTTACCTTACAGTTTTCTTCTTTCTCCGTTATGTCTACAATTTCATCTCCTGTTGATATGATTGTAACACGGGGCTTTTTATAAACATTAACTGATGAAATTGATAGAGAAGCTAAAACCCCTATATCTTGAGCTGTAATTTTTCTTCCTTTTTTTAAAACCACACTACCTTCTTTTATATCATCACCTTTGTAGGTTACATTTTCTCCCGGTCTGACAGCCTTATTAATAGCTACAGTGCTTTCATCAAGCTTATCTGTATACTCTATCATAACTACTGCATCTGCTCCATCAGGTACCATCCCGCCAGTAGGAACATATATAGTCTCTGATGTATTAACAACACCAAATGCCGTTTCTCCCATTTGTACAGCACCCTTATATTCTAATAATGATGGTATAAAATCACTGCATCCAAAGGTATCTTTGCTTTTAACAGCATAGCCATCTACAGTTGATCTATTAAAATTAGGAACATCATATATGGCGTGTATATCCTCTGATAACACTCTTCCGACAGAAGACAATATATTAACACTTTCTGTATCTATCTTATAATCCTTAAATACTTCTGAAATTAAATCTTTTGCTTTAGCAGTTGATATTACCTTTAAAAAATCCAATTAACTAACCTCCATTATATTACATCGTGGCTCACAAACCACAGTGTGTGAAGAGTGTTTTTCTTCACACACTTTCTATCCTTCCTTTTTCAAGATATATTATTTCATCACTTAAATCCTTAGCTTGACCCATGCTATGAGTAATCATAATTACTGTAGAATTTGTATTCTTATTATATCTTTTTATTATATCCTCTATTATCTTAGTATACTCCTTGTCCACACTAGCTGTAGGTTCATCAAGAAGTAAAAGCTTAGGTTTGAATACCATGGCTCTTGCAAGAGATACCTTTTGTCCTTCTCCGCCAGATAATTGATTGGCTTTTTTATATTTTAATTCAGATATACCGAAATCTTCAATTATATTTTCTATCATTTCATCTCTAGTAGCCTTATCTATGTTTCTTATTTTAAGTGGGTATTCAATATTTTCCCAAACACTTTGTCTCATTAGATAAGGATTTTGAAATGTCAATGTCATATTCATCATTATATTTTTACTTAACTTTTTTTTATCATAATAAACAGTTCCTTCATAATCTTCTATAAGTCCTGCAATTATATTTATAAGTGTTGATTTTCCAGAGCCATTTGAACCCATAACACAGGTTATTGCGCCACTTTTAATATCAAGCTCATCAATATCTAAAACCATTTGATTTTTATAATATTTTTTCAAATTTTCTACTCTAATATTCATGATATTGCTTTAGCCTTCTTCCTTATATGTATATATTATTGAATTGATGATAAGTGAAATAATTAAAAGTACTAATCCAAGTCCTATAGCCATTCCGTAATCACCCATAGAATTAAACATTGAAATTGATGTGGTCATAACCCTAGTTTGACCTCTTATGTTACCTCCGACCATCATAACAGCTCCAACCTCTGAAATTGCTCTAGAAAATGCTGTTACTATATTAATAAATAGGCTGTACCTTAATTCCTTTATAACAAAAATAATTGTCTGAAGTTTATTAGATCCAAGAGTTTTAGCTAGTAATCTTACTCTTTGACCTTGAGTTTTTACTATATCATAGGTTAGTCCAATAATTAGTGGAATAACCAATATTGTTTGAGCAATAATTATTGCTTTTGGTGTATATAATAGCTTTGAGTGTCCCAATGGACCCCTTCTTGATAATAAAATACATACTAATAAACCAATCAAAATTGTTGGAGTACTCATAAGTGTATATATTAATCTTGCAAATATTCTTTCTCCTCTAAATTTATTTAATCCTAAGAAGGTTCCAATCGGTATAGCAAATATCATTCCTATAATAACTGCACTTATTGAAACAAATAAGGATAATATTACTATACTCCAAAACTCTTCGTTTAAAGAGAATATTAGATTAAAAGCTTGTACAAATCCTTCTAAAATATAATCCATAAATACCTCCATGCAATTATTTACACAAAACGTTAACTATAATTGATATTATAACATAGGCAGACTAAATATTATAGTCTGCCTATTTTTTTATTATTTTTTATTTTGCATTTGGTATGAATAATGATTGACCATATTCTTCTTTACCAAATTCAGCTATAAGCTTTTGAGTTGATTCTGACAATAACCACTCTTGGAATTTAAGAGCTCCCTCACCGTTTATATTTTCATTTTTAGTAGGATCTACTACTATAACACCATATTGGTTATATAAGTTAGTATCATTTTCTGTAACTATTTCAAGTTCAAGAGTATCTTTCATACTTAAGTATGTTGCTCTGTCAGCAATTGTATAGCCTGCTTTTTCATCAGTCATCTTAAGTACATCTCCCATTCCTTGTCCAGCCTCTATGTACCAATTTCCAGATGGCTCAATTTCAGCTGTTTTCCACAATTTCAACTCTTTTTTATGAGTTCCAGAATCATCTGCTCTTGATACAAATGTAGCTTGTTTATCAGCTATAAGCTTTAAGCTATCAACTATATTACTAGAACTAGCTGCTTTTACCCCAGCTGGATCATCCTTTGGTCCTACTAGAATAAAATCATTATACATTACATCATATCTGGCTGGTCCATGACCTTCAGCTACAAAAGCCTCTTCATCAGCAGTTGAATGAACTAATAATACGTCTGCTTCACCATCTTTTCCCATTTGAATTGCTTTACCTGTTCCTACTGAAATAACTTGTACTTC
The DNA here is from genome assembly GCA_002332905.1 of Firmicutes bacterium UBA2058. Taxonomy (GTDB): domain Bacteria; phylum Bacillota; class Clostridia; order Tissierellales; family Sedimentibacteraceae; genus UBA1535. The sequence continues at coordinate 44,721 of DDAM01000020.1, forward strand.
AATTCCTGTTTCTTCAGTAAATTTCGGCAATAAATAATCTAACAAGCCACTGTCTTGAGTACTTGTAGTAGTAGATAATATAATGCTTTGTTTATCTGTTTTATCACTTGATTTACTTTCATCATTTGTTGAGTTGTCTGTAACATTATCATCATTTTCTGGCAAATTATTTGAATCATTTTTACTACATCCAAACGCTAATAACGAAACAATCATAATTACTAATATCAGGGTTAATCTTTTCTTCATAATTCCTTTCAACCTTCCTTTAAAAATTATATATTTACAGTTTAATTATTTTCTTGCACATTCTTTAGATGTTTCTAATAGTATGTCTAAGCCATGCTCTAAAGATTCTATAACATATTCTAAGGACTCTCTAACAGCCTTAGGACTTCCTGGCATATTAAGTATTAAGGTTTTGTTTCTTATACCACAGGTGGCTCTTGATAACATAGCTCTAGGTGTATTTTGAAAACTATAATATCTAATAGCCTCAGGTATACCAGGAACTCGTCTTTCAATAACAGCCTCAGTAGCTTCTGGTGTAATATCCCTTGGAGAAAAGCCTGTCCCACCTGTAGTTAATATCAGATTTAAACCTAAATTATCAGACATGTTTACAAGTGTACTCTTAATTTCTTCAAATTCATCTGGAACAATTAGATATTCTTTAATATCGTATCCTTTTCTATTTTCAAGTATATCAATAATAACTTTTCCGCTTTCATCTACTCTTTCACCTTTAGATGCCTTATCGCTAGCTGTTAAAATTCCAACTGTATACATATTTTTCTCTCACCTTCTTACAATTCCATAACTATCAAATATTCTAGCACATAATTATCCATGTGTAAATGATTTTAGGATAATTTTTACTATTCGTAATTATTCATAATTTCTTTCTTCTTAATTTTATTTTGTAGCAGCATAAACATCGTTGGTATAAGAATTCCTCTTATAATAGATGTAATTGTTAATGCCCACCATATTCCATTCAATCCCATAATTTTTACTAAAAATAAAGCTATTGGTATTCTAAGTGTTGTAAAAATAACATTTACAATTGAAGGAAGTGCTGTTTTACCAAAACCAGCAAATGCACCACCAGTAACTATATCTACACACATAAAAAGCTGAGAATATCCAAGAATTATCAGATAATCTATACCTAAAGGTAATATATCTTTTTCAGGTATAAATAAATAGAATATTGGTCCTGGTAAAAATACAAGTATTGATGTAGTGATAATTCCTAGCACTATACTTATTTTAAATGCTGTGGCATATCCTTTTTTAGCTCTATCAAGATTCTTAGCTCCATAATTTTGTGCAACAAATGAATTAAGTGCTGCAGCAAAACCATCTGCAGTCATCCATGATATAGATTCTATTTGTGAGCCTACCTTTTGCACAGCAACAGCTGCTGCTCCAAAGCTAGCAACTACTCTTGATATGTACATTGCAATCAATGTAAACATACAACTTTGCGCAGCTGGTGGAAAACCTATTTTAAATATTTGTTTAATTCTATTAAATTCAGGTCTTGAAAATAGTTTTAAATCAATAAATAGCTCATCATGCTTCATATATGAATAATACAATACAAAAACTATAGCCTGGGCTATTACAGTGGCAATTGCAGCTCCTCTTACACCCATAGCCGGAACTGGTCCAAGTCCAAATATAAAAAGTGGGTCTAGCACAATATTAGCTATTAATCCTATTGAATTTGCTCTAAACGGCGTTTTACTATTCCCAGTAGCTGTAATTAAACCTGTGACAACCTGATTTAAGAATCCAAAGATAAGCCCAAAACTTACATATACCAAATAATCTCTAGCATCCTTAATAACCTTAGCATTATCAAACATAAAAAAGTCTATAAATTGCTTTGAAAATACAATCATAGTAATACTGTATAAAATTGCTAATATAATACACAGCTGAAGTGCATTTCTCGCATAGGCTGTAGCTTCCTTAATATCTTTAGAACCTAGAGATTGACCAACTTTTACTTGTCCTCCAGCACGACAAAGTGTAATAAAGCCTTGTGAAAGCCACATAAACATCCCTGCTGCTCCCACAGCTGCAACAGCATCGCTGCCTACTCTACCAATCCATATCATATCTGTCATATTGTAGGCCATTTGAATCAATGAAGTTGCCATTATTGGAATTGCAAGCTTCGTAAGTGAGGTAAATATATTACCCTCTAATAAATTTATTCTGTTTTTCATTTCTTATGTCCCTCTTGTTATAGGATAATTATTTTATCCCATATAAATTATTAAATTTATTTTTTAAATAGTCTATATAATACTTAGACTTTAGCTCTTCTCCGGTTACTTTCTTTATTAATTCGCTTGGAGTATAAAGTGTTCCAAATTGATGTATATTATCGTGAAGCCAATTATTAACTAATGAAAAATTACCATTTTTAATCTCAATGTATGTATTTGGATGTTCCTTTATCATACTATTTAAAAACTGTCCATCATATAAGTTACCAAGAGTATAGCTTTGGAAGTATCCAACGTATCCCATAGCCCAATGTACGTCCTGTAAAACACCCTCACCATCATTCTTAGGTGTAATTCCTAAATATTCTTTATATTTTTCATTCCAAGCTTCTCTAATTTCTTCTATTTTAACCTTTCCATCATAATAATCCTTTTCTATTTCAAATCTAATTATTGGATGTAGGTTATATGTCAATTCGTCTGCATCAAGTCTTTTTATAGTAGGCTTAACGTTATTTATAGCCTTATAATATGTATCAAAATTTATGTTTCTAAATTCTTTTATATTCTCTTGTAACAGTGGATAAAAATACTTCCAAAACTCATTGCTTCTACCTACAATTATTTCATAAAACCTTGATTGCGATTCATGAACAGCACCACCAATGCCACCCCACATACTATATTCAATGGCCTTTTCATTGGCACTATAATTGTAAATACCATGACCCATTTCGTGTAAAAAGCTGAACATTGCACCTTCAAAATTTCTAAAATTAGTTGTGATTCTCGCATCTCTAGGTCCTACACCAGTAGTAACAGGATGCATTTTTTCTCCCCATATACTTCTGTTTGTATTATAGCCAACCTTTTTTAGTATATCTAGCATTACTTTAGATGACAGATTCTTATCATAGCTTGCAGCCAGTTCATTTATCTCATAATCAAGTCCAGTGTCGGCAATTTCTTTAATTAATGGTATTATGGCTGTTTTTAGCTCTGTAAAAAGCGTAGCTACATTTTCAACATCAATACCTTCATCGAAACTATCAGAGAGAACTTCAAAAGGGTTTTTAGAATTATCAATATATTCAGCTTCTCTAGTCTTAAGTTCAAAATTTTTATACATGTAAGGCTTAAATAATTCATAATCAGAATTTTTATATGCTTCTTCCCAAACTAATTGAGCCTGTTGAGTTGCATTCCTAATTTCTACTTGTAAGTCTACAGGTACCTTTGTAATTCTATCAAATTGTTTTATAAACTTCTTAATTGCTCTTTTCTGGTATATATCTTCGATACTGTCTACGTCATAATTTTTAAAATATTCAACCAAGTACTTAGACTCATCACATGTAAGCTTAGCTATAGATTCTCTAACTAAAAAACCCGATATTTCTTGCATGTAACTTCTAGACTCTACAGGTTGTCCTTGCCATACATCCCAACCCATAAGAGCACCTATACTTCCGTAATATCTCTGAGTTTTTAAGATGTTTTTTAGTTTTTCAACATTATCATTATACATTACAAGACCTCCACAATTATATAATTTTTTATTTATCGTACTATCTTTTAATCAATTCATCAACAAATGTTGATGGAGTATATGGAGCAATCACATTTAAGCTTTCCTTTGCTCTTGTTAGTCCCACATAAAACACACGTCTTTCTTCCTCTAATATCTTTAAATAGTCTTCTACCGACTCATTCCTCCTTTCCATTGGAAATTCCTTATCTATATTATCTATCATATATACAACATCATACTCTAGTCCTTTTGAACTATGGATAGATGATAAGGTTATATTAGAAGATTTATTTTTAGATGCCTTATTTAAAACATCCTGTAGAGAATATATTTTATTTATAAATTCATCTATATTTTTGCAATATCTTGCAATTTCATCGAGTATTTCAAGAATTAAAAGTGTTGAAGGCAAGCTGTTTCTGCCATCATTATCAAGCTTTTCTAAATATGAAATATATTCTAAATCATTTTTTATGAACTTTATTATAGCATTAGGTTTTAATGTTGAAATACACGATATATCATATTTAAAGCTCTCTATCCTCTCAATCATATAATATTCAAGGTTAGGAAATCTTTTAAGTATAGAAAATACTGATAAATTTTCGTCTTTATGCTTTAAAACAAAATTACACATTTCTTTATTAAAATATGTATAGCTTTTATAATAAATTTTTGAAAATGACTCTCTATCTTTGCTATTAAGAGATAATTTTATAAAGGATAGCACATCATATAAAACAAAGCTTTTAAAAAATTTAGTTTTATCATCCTTTATGAAGAAATCAATATTTTTCTCATTCAAAATATTTGCAATCATAAGTGAAGAAATATTGTTTCTATATAAAATACCAATACTTTTATTTTCATAATTTTTAATATCTTCAACTATATATTTACACTGTAATGCTCGGTCTGGTACTTTAACAATTTTAACTTCGTTTTTACGTACATTTTTAGCTTCTATAGGTTTATTATATCTTGATTTATTATTTTCAATGAATCTCTTTGAAGTTCTAACTATATGACCATCTGAACGATAGTTATTCCTTAAGTAAAATAGCTTACCATTACTATAAATTTTATTGAAATTAAGCATATATTCTGGAAAGCTTCCTCTAAAAGAATAAATAGATTGGTCGTCATCGCCAACCATAAATAGATTATTGTTTGATATTGACTTAATAATTGCATGCTGAATCTTTGAAGTATCTTGCATTTCATCAATTTGAATAAAATCATAAGTGCTTTTTATTAAGTCATTATAATAAGTAACCTGAGATAATAACTTATAACCAAATTGAAGTATATCGTCAAAATCCATCAAAGAATTTTTTCTTTTATACTCATCATACTTACAGATTATTTCTTTAAAATTTTTAACATTAATATTATGCTTATCAGTTTCATCATAGCTAATCATCATATTTTTGACAAAACTTATTTTACTTACAATGTTTTCAATTTCATCTTCATTCACAATATTAAAGTATTCCTTAGCATACTGCTCCTTTAATATTTGCTCTATTATTTTATAGTTGCTATCTATCAAAGTTATTTTTTTATTTTTTCTCTTTAAATAGTCCAAAACAATTTTATACAAAAAGGAATGAATAGTTGAAAAATCAGCTTTCAATTTATATTTTTCATCAAAAATAAGGCTGAATCTATTTTTCATATCTTCAGCCGCCATTTTAGAAAAAGTTATAGTCAAAATTTTCTTGCTACAAATTTTCTCATATATTAATCTGCCTGCTCTTGAAACAATAACAGTAGTCTTGCCAGATCCAGCTGTTGATAGTACAAGAGCATTTCCATAGTTAAAATTTACCGCATCCTTTTGTTCTGGATTAAGCAAAATATTTTTTTCTTTTTCTAAAAAATCAAAATAATTCATGTCATTCTTGCCCATAAACTTTTGCTTCTTTTGCCTCTTCTGGTAACTCAAAGCTTTCATTTTTGTCTACATTTGAAAATTTTATAGTGTTCTTAATTGATATTTTATCAGCACTTTCATTTAAATAAGCATACTTTTCATCTGATAAATGCTCCTTATTATCCTCTATTACTACTTTGCGGAACGAACCCATCAAAGAAGTTAAATCTACTTCAACCTTTACAGCTTCGTCGCTTTTCTCATTAAACCATACAGTAAATGTAGCATTCTTCATCATATCTAATATTGCTTTATCTGTATTAGTATTATCAATAAGTTTAGCAAATTCTTCAAATCCATATTTTTTATACATTATTTTAGCATAATCTTCATTCAATGTAAATTCTGCTTTTATAGTATCAATATCATCAACCTTTTCTTTACCAACTATCTTACCATCAGTAACAAATTTATCATAGTAAGTGATATAATTTAATCCAAGAGTATCGTTTAGTACAAAATCTTCATTTGTTAAATCAACTCTTAACCACTCTTTATTTGCAAATTGATATACAGATATTTTATCACCTTCACTTACGCCATGCTGAGTGGATCTAGTATTGTTTTGCATAATATAGCTAATACCTCCATCCTCGATGGTATCATCATAAGTAAATAAAACTTCACTTGTAAACCTAAATGGCTCATTATACATTACTGTAGTTACATCTAGTTTAGTACCGCATATTATTGGCTCACCAGTAAACATATCATTGTATATCATAACTGAATCTATAACACTATCTATCTTTACATTATTTATATTTTTATAATAATCGGAAGATTTTTTCAATAATCCCATAGCATCTTCAGTACTACTCTTATTAACAACGTTACAAGCTGTTAGTAAAAATAAGCTTGTACATAAACATAAAATTAATGATATTGCTTTTTTCATTAGTAAATTACCTCGCTATAAATTTTTAGTTATTAAAAGAACATTAAAACACCTGATATGACAACTGATAAAACCATTAAGCCAACTACAGTTAAGCATATTACTCTTGTCATTTTCTGCATTTTGCTACCGTACATTTAAACACCTCCAAAACAATAAATATCAGTGTAAATTGTAAATTTACACTATTAACTTAGTAATTTCATATAAATTATTGATAATATATTTAACATCATACTGTTTTTTTAATATATCTGAGCCAGCATGCCAACCTGCCAAAACAGATATGGCACCTGCTCTATTAGCACACTCCATATCAAATTTTGAGTCACCTACAAACAATGCTTTATCTGGCGTTGTATTTAATAAATTAATTGCTTTTAATAAAGGCTCGGGATGAGGCTTATGATTAACAGTATCATTTACAGCAATTATAACATCAAAGTATTTATCTAAATTAAAATCTTTTAATGCATTAACTACTGATTCTCTCATTCTTGATGTAACAACAGCAGTTTTAATATTTTTTGACTTTATATACTGCAATGTTTCTACAGCTTTATCAAACAGCTTTACATCAGTATTAAATCTTCCTGTTTGATAATTTCTATACTCTCTAAAAACATCCTCAAATGGTTGTGGAAATTCTCTTTCAATTGTAACTTTTAACGGTTCTCCAAAGGATTCCATAATATAATCTACTGATTTTTCCTCACCAAGAAATTTTTTATATACTGTTTGAAAAGAGTTTATAATTAATTCTGATGTATCAGCTAGTGTTCCATCAAAATCAAATACTACTGTATCTATCATATTACCTCCATAGCGTGAAATGTCTTTTTTCACGCTGTTGTTTTTTTCATTGTTAGTCCTATTCTTTGTCTTGATATATCAATGCTTTTGATTTTTACTGTAACAGTGTCGCCAACAGCTACCAGCTCCATTGGATGCTTAATATATTTTTCTGACATTTCTGATAAGTGAACCAAGCCATCATTTTTAAGCCCTACATCTACAAAAGCACCAAAATCAACTACATTTCTTACTGTACCTGTAAGTATCATACCTTCTTTTAGGTCCTCAATCTTTAATACATCATTTCTAAATATAGGCTTTGGCATTTCATCTCTAACGTCTCGTCCTGGCTTTTTAAGCTCTTCGATTATATCGACAAGAGTTGGGATACCAACGTTTAATTCCTCTGCTAGTACTTTTATTCTTGCATCAAAAAGTTCTTTTGCAGATTTTTTTTCTTGCTTAACATTTAATTTAGCTAATGCTTCAAAGCCTTTAAGTCTTTGACCATTGCTTTCTATTTTTATACCCTTTGTGTCTTCTTTTATTTTCAAAGTTGCTATTCTTTGAGTTATATCAGATAACCTATTATTTCTTACATCATCTAACGAATAATTTAATCTATTTAATAAAGCTTGTGCAATCTCATATGATTCAGGATGGACAGCAGTTTTATCTAGTGGATTTTCACCATCAGTAATTCTTAGGAAACCTGCACATTGTTCAAAAGCTTTATCTCCAAGCTGTTTAACCTTCTTAATTTCTTTTCTATCAGTAAACTTGCCATTTTCTTCTCTAAATGTAACTATATTTTTAGCTATAGATTTTGATATACCTGAAACATATTGTAAAAGTGCAGTGGAAGCAGTGTTCAAATCTACACCTACGTTATTAACACAATCCTCTACAACCCCGTCAAGAGCTTCACCTAATTTAGCTTGATTAACATCATGCTGATACTGACCAACACCAATGCTTTTTGGATCTATTTTAACAAGCTCTGCAAGTGGATCTTGAAGTCTTCTTCCTATTGATATAGCACCTCTTATTGTAACATCTAAATCAGGATATTCTTCTTGTGCTAATTTTGATGCTGAGTAAACAGAAGCTCCCGCTTCGCTTACTATAGTATATGATACCTTTTTGTTAATCTTGCTTAACATATCTGCAACAACAGACTCAGTTTCTCTAGAGGCAGTACCGTTGCCTATAGGGATTATATCTATATCATATTTATTTATCCAATCAGTCATAAGCTTTTGTGACTTTTCCACTTCATTTTTAGGCTCATTTGGATATATTGCACAATAATCTAAAAGCTTACCTGTTCCATCTAATGCAGCAAGCTTACAGCCTGTTCTAAAGCTTGGGTCAATTGCTAGAACATTAACATCCTTAACAGGTGCAATCATAAGAAGATTTTTAGTGTTCTTGCCAAATACCTTTATAGCCTCTTCTTCAGCTTTTTCTGTAAGTAAATTTCTTACTTCTCTTTCAATTGACGGTGTTATAAGTCTTTTATATCCATCTTCTATAGCTGATTTATAAAATTTAGTAGTAGTTGCTTCTTCATTTTTTATTTCCATTGTAAATAAATAATCAACTATTCTATCATCAGGAGTATTTAACTTAACCTTTAATTTTTTCTCTTTTTCTCCTCTATTAATTGCTAAAACTCTATGATTTGCAATTGTTTTTACAGCCTCTTCATATTTATAATACATTTCATAAACGGTTTTTTCTTCTTCATCAACTGCTTCAGTAGAAATAATTCCATCAGCAATATAGATTTCTCTGATTTTTTTCCTATATTCTGCATTATCTGAAACTGCTTCTGCTATTATGTCCATAGCACCAGCAAATGCATCCTTAGTATTTTTTACATCCTTTTCTTCACTTATAAAAGGAGCTGCTAAAGAGTCAAAGTCTTCAGATGTTGAATTTTGAGCTAAAATAATATAAGCAAGTGGTTCTAGACCTTTTTCCTTAGCTTTAGAAGCACGAGTTGCTTTCTTTTGCTTAAATGGTCTGTACAAATCTTCTAATCTTTGTAAAACTTCAGCTTTTAGGATTTCATCCTTTAGCTCTTCAGTTAATTTACCTTGCTCATCTATAAGTCGAATTATCTCTTCTTTTCTTTCTTCAAGATTTCTAAGGTATACTAATCTCTCATATAAATCTCTCAATACAACATCATCTAGTGAACCAGTTTGCTCTTTTCTATATCTAGCTATAAATGGTATTGTATTACCATCATCAATAAGTTTTACAGTATTCTCCACCTGATTTAGCTTCAAATTAAACTCTTTACACAATATATTAATAATATCTGACATTTTATTTCTCCCTTGTTAATTATTTAAAAGCATTAATGCTGATAATTTATACTTCATATACATTTTATAATGTTGACTTGTATTTTAAGTATTCATGGATTAATATTTTAAGTATTCATGGATTAATATTTTAAGTATTCATGGATGAATACTTTAAGTATTCATGGATGAATACTTTAAGTATTCATTTATAAATACATCAATATTTCCATCCATAACAGATTGTATATTGCCTATCTCCGCATTTGTCCTATGATCCTTAACAAGACTATAAGGATGAAAAACATATGATCTTATTTGGCTACCCCAAGCTATTTGATTGTATTTACCTTGTATATCCTCAATTTTTTCTTTATGTTCCATCTCTTTTACTTCAATTAGCTTTGCTTTTAACATTTTTAATGCTGTAGCTTTATTTTTATGCTGCGAGCGTTCATTTTGACAGGATACTACTATTCCAGTTGGAATATGAGTTATTCTAACAGCTGAATCTGTAGTATTAACATGCTGTCCACCAGCACCGCCTGAGCGATAGGTATCAACCTTTATTTCAGATTCACTGATTTCAACATCATCTTCATCCGTTATTTCTGGCATAACATCTACAGAAGCAAAGGACGTATGGCGTCTGCTATTTGCATCAAAAGGTGAAATTCTTACAAGTCTATGAACTCCTTTTTCACTTTTCAAATAACCATATACATTTTCGCCATTGATAAGCAAAGCAACACTTTTAATACCTGCTTCAGTATCTTTTAGAATGTCTAATATACTAACCTTGTAGCTGTGAGACTCTGCCCATCTTGTATACATCCTAAAGAGCATATCAGCCCAATCCTGTGCTTCAGTTCCACCAGCCCCAGCATGTATGGATAAGATTGCATTATTTCTATCATATTCACCGCTTAAAAGTGTTTTTAGCTTAAGCTTTTCAAGAGCAATATCTATATTCTTCATTTCTTTATTAAGCTCTGATGTTTGACTTTCATCATTTTCTTCTTTAATTAACTCTAAAAAAAGCTCAAAGTCCTCAACCTCACCTTGCATGTCTTCAAATTCTTTTATAGTATCGGTATTTGTTTTTAATTTCTGCGAAATTTTTTGTGCTTCCTCAGTATTATTCCAGAAATCCGGGCTTTGCATAAACCTTTCAAAATCAACATTTTCCTCTTTCAACTTTGGTAAGTCAAAGAGAAACACCTACCTCATCTAAAATCACCTTGAATTTTTTCAATTTTTCTGTATATTCATACAAATCAACCATTATATCAGCTCCTCATGTATTATTCTTCGTTTATACCGCAACATTTTTTATATTTTTTACCGCTTCCACATGGGCATAAATCATTTCTTCCAACTTTTTTCTCTTTTTTTACCGGTTTTTTCTTTACTTGGCTTTCTTCATCAGAATTTGTACCAGTTATTTTAGCAACCATTTGACGTTGCATCTTATGCTGTGGCATAACTCTAAATAGCATTTTTACTGTATCAGTCTTAATTGTTTCAATTAACTCTTCAAACATATCAAAGCCTTCTATTTGATAAGCACGAACAGGATCTTCATTACCCATAGCTCTTAGTCCGATTCCTTGACGCAATTGATCCATAGCATCTATATGATCCATCCATAGCGTATCTACAGTTTTTAAAAGAACTATTCTTTCTACTTCTCTAAATGTATCATAACCAAATTCTTCTTCTTTTTTTGCATATACACTTTCTGATACTTTTTTAATCATTTCAAAAAGTTTTTCTTTAGTTAAGTCTTCTATTTTATCAATATTAAGAGTAAATTTAATAGAGAATAAATCACTAACATATTGTTTTAAGCTTTCTAAATCCCATTCTTCAGGATACTTATCATCAGAGGTATACATAGATATACCCTTTTGAATTAGGTCATCTATCATACCCTTAATATTTTCTATTAAGCTTTCACCTAGTAAAACTTTTCTTCTTTCTGAATATATAACCTCTCTTTGCTTATTCATTACGTTATCATATTGAAGAACATGTTTTCTTATGTTGAAGTTTCTTCCCTCAACTCTACCTTGAGCAGTTTCAATTGTTTTTGTAAGCATTTTATGCTCTAATGGCTCATCATCTGGTAATTTTAAAGTATCAATAATAACCTTTATTCTATCTCCAGCAAACAGTCTCATTAAATCATCTTCAAGAGATATATAAAATCTTGACGCACCAGCATCACCTTGTCTACCAGAACGACCTCTTAACTGATTATCTATACGTCTAGATTCATGTCTTTCAGTACCAATAATATATAATCCGCCTGCTGATTTTACTCTATCCTGCTCATCCTTTAGTTCATCCTTTGCTTCCTGCAATAACTTTTTGTAAGCTTCTCTTGCTGCCAATACCTCTTCATCATGAGTCTCATCAAATCCGTCGCATACAGCTATAATTTCATCGCTATAATGCTTAGATTTCATTTTATGCTTAGCTAAATATTCTGGGTTACCTCCAAGAACTATATCTGTACCACGACCTGCCATATTTGTTGCAATAGTAACAGCACCAAATCTACCTGCCTGAGCAATAATATCTGCTTCCTTTTCATGCTGCTTTGCATTTAATACTTCATGAGGTATCCCTTGTTTTTTCAACAATTTACTTAAAAGCTCTGATTTTTCTATAGAGATTGTACCTACTAGAATTGGTTGACCTGTTTGATGCTTTTCAATAATTTCTTTTATAATTGCATTAAACTTAGCTTCTTCGGATTTGTAAACAACATCTGATCTATCTTCCCTTATAACTGGCTTATTTGTCGGAATTTCAACAACATCTACCCCATATATTTCTCTGAACTCTTCTTCCTCTGTTTTGGCAGTACCAGTCATACCAGATAGTTTACTATACATTCTAAAATAATTTTGGAATGTTATTGTGGCAAGAGTTTTAGATTCTTTTCTAACTTCTAATCTCTCTTTAGCTTCTATAGCTTGATGTAGTCCATTTGAATATCTTCTTCCATACATTAATCTTCCTGTAAACTCATCAACTATAATAATTTCGCCATCATTTATAATATAATCTATATCTTTTCTCATAGTGTTATGAGCTTTAAGAGCTTGATTAATGTGATGAGTAATCTCCATATTTTCTGAATCTGCTAAATTTTCAACATTAAAAAATCTTTCCGCTTTTTCAATACCTTTTGCTGTAAGAGTTACGTTTTTAGCTTTTTCATCTACTATAAAGTCAAAGTTATCATCTTCATCATCAACATTGCCCATTATAAAGTCAATTTTAGACTTTTTCTCATCAGGATTTTCTATCTTTCCCTTTAATGGCTTAACAAATGTATCAGCCATAGTATATAATTGAGTTGATTTTTCACCTTCACCTGAAATGATAAGCGGAGTTCTGGCTTCATCAATTAAAATACTATCAACCTCGTCTATTATACAAAAATTTAATTCTCTTTGAACCATTTCTTCCTTTTGTATAACCATATTATCTCTTAGATAATCAAATCCAAATTCATTATTTGTTCCATAAGTTATATCTGAATTATATGCATTACGTCTATCAACAGTAGAGATACCATGTATGATACATCCTACTGAAAGACCTAAAAAATTATAAATTTTACCCATTAGTTCTTTATGAGTTTTAGCTAAATAATCGTTTACTGTTATTAAATGAACACCTTTACCATCTAGAGCATTAAGGTATAAAGGGAATGCAGAACAAAGTGTTTTACCTTCTCCAGTTTTCATTTCAGCTATTCTACCTTGATGTAGTGCTACACCACCTATAAGCTGAACTCTATGAGCTCTTTGGCCATTAGTTCTAACTGCTGTTTCTCTTACAGCTGCAAATGCTTCTGGTAAAATATCATCCTTAGTTTCGCCATTCTGTAATCTTTGTTTAAATTCATTCGTCTTATTTTTTAACTCCTCATCAGAAAGTTTTTGGTATTCTTGTTCTAATGCCTCTATTTGATCTACTATCGGTTCTAACCTTTTAACTTCCTTTTCACTATATGAGCCAAAAATCTTTTCCAATAAATTTTTCATATGTTCCTCCATTTCAATAGTGTGAAACGCTTTTCTTCACACTTTCTCCTTAAACTTTTATTAACAATTAATTTTCTATATAACTGTTGATGCGTTATAACCTGCAATATATCCTGAGCTCCACGCCCATTGCAAGTTAAATCCTCCGCAGTCTCCGTCTACATCTAAAACCTCTCCGGCAAAATATAAGCCTGGTTCTTTTTTAGATTCTAATGTTTTATCATCTATATCATCAACAGAAACTCCACCAGCAGTTGTTTGAGCCTGTTGCCAGTCATTATGTCCAATTACTTCTATTTTCCATTCCTTTAGAATGTTTACAATAGAATAAATATCCTTTTTATTTAGTTTAGTACATTTTTCTTCCTTATATTCATTTAAAGCAAGACTTAGAATAACAGGAATTAGTTTCTTATTGATAAGACCGTTAAAGCTTTCCTCAATAGTTTTATTTTTTAGCTTTATAAACCGTTCTGACAATAAGTCATAAAGTGTTTTCTTATCAAAATTCGGAAACATATCTATGCTAATGCATACTTTTTGTTTATCATATAAATGTTTAATTGTCTCTCTACTAATTTGCAGTATTGGAGGTCCAGATATGCCATAGTCAGTAAAAAGTATTTCTCCTTCTTCTTCTCTAATTTTAACCATATCAGTAGAAGAAGATACTAAACCGTCAAATTTAACTCCTGATATTTTCTTTAAATAATTAGCATTTAGCTTAAGCTGAACTAAAGCAGGAAACTGGTTAATTATTTTATGACCAAACATTTCAGCAAATTTATATCCATCTCCAGTACATCCATACTGTGAACCTGCCCTACCTCCAGTGCAAATAATTACTTTATCTGCATTAAAAATTCCACCATCAGTTATTATATCAAACTGACCTTTGTTTTTTCTTAAGCTTTTTACGTTACGTTCCAAAATTTCCTTTATTTTGTATTTATTTACTTCATACCGTAAATTATCCAAAACACTTGAAGCCTGCAATGAATAAGGATATACCTTACCATTTTCTTCTATGTATGGATAAATTCCTATATCTTCAAAAAAATCAAGAGTATTCTCAATATTAAATGAATTAATAGTATTTTCTATAAAGCTAAGATTTTTCCCATGATAATCTCTTATTGATGTATTTATATTTGTATAATTACATCTGCCATTACCTGTAGCTAAAATTTTCTTACCAACTCTATTTAATTTTTCATAAATACAAACTTCAGCACCATTTCTTGAAGCCACTATTGCAGCCATCAGTCCAGCAGCTCCTCCGCCAATTATTGCAACTCTTGTTTTCATTTTTTATATCTCCAAAACTTATTAACTACATTTCTATGCTTTAGGTTTATATTTTTTAATGATAGCTTCTGCAACCTTTAATCCATCTATAGCAGCTGACATAATTCCTCCAGCATATCCTGCACCTTCTCCACAAGGATAAATACCTTTAACACTGCTTTCAAAATTATCATCTCTAACAATTCTAATAGGTGATGATGTTCTAGTTTCAACTCCAGTTAAAACAGCGTCACTTCTGTTAAAGCCTTCTACTAAATTACCAAAAGCATTTATTCCTTCTACTAAACTATCACAAACATAATCTGGTAAACAATCTCTTAAATTTGCAAAAATAACACCTGGCCTATATGTTGGATATATTTCACCAAAATTTTTTGATACAATATTTTTTTCAAAATCTCCAAATAGCTGTGCTGGCGCATTATAAGTTGAGCCACCTATTTCAAAAGCAAGTCTTTCGTACTTTCTTTGAAACTCGATGCCTGCCAAAGGACTATTCGATTCAAAATCTTCAGGATTTATAGACACAATTACTGCGCTATTAGCATTTTCTAAATCTCTGTCATGATAGCTCATACCATTAGTTACTACACTATTAGCCTCTGAAGATGAACCTGTAACCATTCCACCTGGACACATGCAAAATGTATAAACACTTCTGCTGTTTTTACATTTATGGACAAATTTATAATCAGCAGCTCCAAGCATTGGATGATTAGCATATTCTCCATATTGAGCTTCATTTATCATGCTTTGATGGTGTTCAATTCTTACACCTATAGCAAAAGCCTTCGGCTCTAAGATAGCAACATTATTTAGCATTTCAAAGGTATCCCTAGCGCTATGTCCTATAGCAAATACAGCTACCTCTGTATCTAAAATATCATTTTCTGTTATAACTCTTAATAGCTTACCATCCTTAATATTAACATCTAAGACTTTTTCTTCAAATCTAAATGTTCCACCAAGGCTTATAATTTTTTCTCTAATATTAACAATAACATCTCTTAATACATCTGTACCGACATGTGGCTTGTTTAAATAAAGTATTTCCTCAGAAGCTCCAGCCAAAATAAATTCTTCTAAAACTTTCTTGCCTCTTTTGGATCTATCCTTTATTAAAGTATTTAGCTTCCCATCTGAAAATGTTCCTGCTCCACCCTCACCAAATTGTATATTAGATCTTTCGTTTAAAACCTTATCACTCCAAAACTTTTCAACATCCTTAACTCTGTCTTGTACTTTTTTTCCTCTCTCAATAATTATAGGCTTATATCCTTTTTCAGCTAAAAGTAGCCCACAAAACAGTCCTGCTGGACCAGTGCCTATTACTACTGGTCTGTTTTGCAATTCTTCTTCACCAGTGATTTCAACACTATATACAAATGGTTCAATTTCAGAAATATTAGGATTTTTCTTTGATATTTTTATCTCTTCGCTTAATTCTATGTCAACTGTGTATATAAATAATATATTATCTTTTTTTCTCGCATCTATTGATTTTCTAAATATTTCAACACTTTTAATTTTATCTTCTGTTATTTTTAACGTAGAAGCTATCTTTGCCTTTAACTCACCTTCTTCATGGTCAACCGGCAATTTTATTTGTTGAATTCTAAGCATTTTGCACCTCATTTTACTTAATAAAATTGTTACAATATTATTAATAATTATGTTTTATCAACTTTAGTATTATATCATATTAGTCTGAGTTTTACGAATAGTTTTTTTACTTAAAGTATTAAAAATAAAATTTCATAATTCGACAATATTTCAATATTAATTTTTTGTGTTTTGAACATAATAAGTATATTGAAAATATCGACAAAAAAACGATTCTTTATAACATTTTAATTTTGTGTTGCCGCTAAGCGGCATAATGGAGGTAAATATGAACTTAATAAAAAGCAAGTATGCAGCAATTATTTGCATGTTAGTTTCAGCTCTATCATACTCTATTATGCAATTTTGTGTTAAATTAACTCCTAATATACCTATTATGGAAAAAATATTAATAAGAAATTTATTTAGTACAATAATAGCATTTATTGTACTAAAGAAAAAAAAGCTATCACTATTTGGAAACAAAAAAAATCAAAAGCATTTATTTGGAAGAACACTTGGAGGATATCTTGGAATGAACCTATTTTTTATAGGAACAATGCAGGTCACTCTTTCAGCAGCAGCAATAATCAACAAGCTTTCTCCTTTTGTTGTCATGATTTTAGCTTACTTCTTCTTGAAAGAAAAAATAACTAAATTTCATATAATCGCTTTAGCTTTGGCACTATTAGGCTCATGGCTTGTTATAAAGCCACAATTTAATTCTTCCATCATGCCAATATCAATACTATTAATTTCAGCAATTCTATCAGGTATTGCATTTACATCACTTAGAGCTTTGGGGGATAAGGAAAATGAATATACAATAATATTTCACTACTCCTTTATTTCTGTTGCTTTAAGTATACCATTTTTATTATTTAATTTTGTACTTACTGATTTGAAAGGTACACTTATATTATTGTCTGTTGGAATCTTCGCAGCAGTAGGTCAAATAGCTTTAACCTATGCATATAAGCTGGCTCCTGCTTCAGAAGTCTCTATATACGACTATTCAAATATAATATTTTCAAGTCTTATAGGGTACTTTTTTTTACAGGAACAGCTTGATTGGATTGAAATTGTAGGAATAATAATTATAATATCTTCATCAATTATTGTTTATAAAGCTAATAAAAAAATTGAGTAACTTTGCCTCCACTTACGAATAGAATATTAGGATGTAATAAGGAGGTATATTTTAATGCACAATTTAATTTCTAATGTACAAACTATTTTTCTAGTTGTTGCATTGTCTATAGATGCATTTGTAGTAAGTGCATCATATGGAGCAAATAAAATTACAATTCCAATACTATCATCATTATTAATGACATTAATATGTACTTTGTCTTTAGCAATTTCTTTATTTCTAGGCTCAGCTTTAAGCTCAATTGTTTCACCATCTTTAACAAAAATAATGGCATGCTCACTTTTAATATTTTTAGGTATAGAACAGCTTTTTGATAGTTATATAAAAAGCTTAATTAAAAAAAATAAAAATTTAGAAAAGAAAGTACAATTTAAAATAAGCGATTTAAAATTTGTTCTTAATATTTATGCTGATCCTCAAACAGCAGATATTGACAAATCAAAATCATTATCTTTGTTTGAATCAATTTTTTTAGCTACAGCCTTGTCATTAGACGGATTAGTAGTTGGCTTTGGTGCAGGTTTAGTTCAAATTAGCATAATAAAAATTTTAATATGTTCGTTAATAATAAATCTTTTGGCGATAATAGGAGGCTTTTTTATTGGAAACATAATAGGTAAGAAATGCAAGCTTGACTTATCATTTTTAAGCGGAACTATATTAATTATATTAGCTATAATGACAATAAAATAAACATTTTTATATAGTTTAAATAAAAAAATGAACTACGTTCACTATCTAAAAGAAAATGCTACGCATTTATAAGCTGCGCAGCATTATTTTATTTACATAAAAATTAAATTGGATAATTTTCTATTGGACTGGACATAATAATATATGTTTCAGTATTTCCATAGAATTGTACCTTGCCTACAAGTTCCTCTAGATGAGTCATTTCTCTTAGATATGCTTTCATAATCATGCTATAAGGACCTGTAACATGATGACACTCTACAATTTCCTGAGATTTTCTGGCAAATTCTAAGAATTTTTCTTGTTTTTCTGGTTTTATTGCTACGTTTATAAGTGCACATATAGGTTTTCCAACCTTGCTATTATTAACTATAGCCTTATACTTTTCAATTATTCCTGCCTCTTCTAGTCTTTTAACTCTCTCAGCTACAGCAGGTGGACTAAGAGAAACCGTTTTGCCTAAATCTTTCATTGATATTCTTCCATCTTTTTGTAAGATATCAATTATCTTTAAATCTGTAATATCCAAAAACATCACCGCCTTATCTAATTAATATATTTTACACTATTAGCTATTTATGCACTGTATTTTAACAAAACAGCTTATGTTTGTTATGTACATACTAAACATTTAATGGTAATATATTTACAAATCTATTATGATTAATTATAACATAATTATATTAAGTTAATCAAGTAATAACTTTATAAATTTAAGTAAATTATAAATTATTTATTTGAGATTATATGAAAAGTCAATAAAATTTTATTAAAATAGAGAAACTAATATGAAAAATATTAGAAAGGAGAACATAAAGAATGGCAAAAGTAAAAATTACTGAAACTTCATTACGTGACGGTCATCAATCTTTAATAGCAACAAGATTGTCAAATAATGAAATTTTACCAATAGTTGAAGAAATGGATAAGGCAGGCTTTTATTCAATGGAAGTATGGGGTGGTGCTACATTTGATGCATGCTTAAGATTTCTTAACGAAGATCCATGGGAAAGATTAAGACAAATAAGAAAAAGAGCTAAAAATACAAAGCTTCAAATGTTATCAAGAGGTCAAAACATACTAGGTTACAAACACTATGCAGATGATATTGTTGAATTATTTTTAAAGAAAGCTATATCAGAGGGTATTGATATTGTAAGAGTATTTGACGCTTTAAATGATATCAGAAATCTTGAAAAATCAATTAATACAGTAAAAAAAGAAGGTGCTCATTGTCAATGTGCCATATCATACACAACAAGCCCTATTCATACTAAAGAATTTTATATAAATTTAATTAAACAATTCGAATCTGTTGGTGCAGACTCAATATGTATAAAAGATATGTCAGGAATTTTATTACCTTATGATGCATACGACTTAATAAAAGACATTAAAAAGGTTACAAAACTTCCAATTGAGCTTCATAACCACTGTACAAGCGGTATAGCTCAAATGACTATGTTAAAAGCTATAGAAGCAGGTATTGATATAGTTGATACTGCTATATCTCCACTTTCATCAGGTACATCACAACCTGCAACAGAGTCACTAGTACATACACTAAAAGGTACTGAATATGATACTGGAATAGATGTTGACTGTTTAGGAAAAGTAGCTGATTATTTCAAACCGATAATGAATAAATATATAGAAAACAAAACGTTAAGCACAAAAGTACTTATGACAGAACCTAAGACATTACAATTCCAAGTACCTGGTGGTATGATGTCAAATATGATATCACAAATGAAGGAATTAAATGCTTCTGATAAATATGAAGACGTACTTGCTGAAATTCCAAAAGTTAGAGAAGATTTAGGATATCCACCACTTGTAACTCCTATGAGTCAAATGGTTGGTACTCAAGCAGTATTTAATATTATATCTGGCGGAAGATATAAAATTATTCCAACAGAAATTAAAAAATACGTTCAAGGACTATATGGTAAACCAGCAGTAGAGATTTCTGATGAAATAACTAAAAAAATCATAGGTGATGAAAAAGTTATTACTGTTAGACCAGCAGATTTGTTAGAAGACGAATTTGAAAAGAACAAAAAAGAAATAGGTGACTTAGCAGAATCTGTAGAAGATATATTATCATATACTTTATTCCCACAGGTCACTAAAGAATTCTTAGAAAAAAGACGTTTTAAAGAGTATGAAAACTCTGAAAGAGGAACTATATAATATTTTAAAAATTTATAAAGTCGCAGACTACAAAAAGTTTAGCGACTTTATTTTTTTAAACTATAAGTTTTTTATTATATTCAAATCTGAACTGTAATATATCAAATAGATTACCATTAACAAAAAACAACTAAATGAACTTTTAGATACCTTAATATTAGCTCTCCACAAAAATTAATAAACAAGCAACGTTTATTTCCCATTGTCCATAGTAAGAGGAGCATATTACTATAAAATATTCTATTTATTTAATAGACTTTTAATTTGCGTAACATCATCTTTTATATCTTCAACTAATTTGAGCTTGTCTGTAAGCGAAGAAATGATGTTTTGATAATTTTTTTCTCTTTCTTCCTGCCTGAGATCTCTTTTCTCTTGAGTTTTTATTATATATAATATCATCATTACTGATGATAAAGCCCAAAACCCTTGAGTTGATGCAATCTGTATTATTTTATCTTCCATGGTTCTATCCTCCTACTTTAATTTAAAAAACTATTTTATTTCGCTAATTACCTCTTTAATAGTATCTAATCCCCTATTTTTTGTCCTATTAACAGCTTGTCTTGAAATTCGTAATATTTTTGCTATTTCATTATCAGAATACCCAAATACATATCTTAAAATAATTATCCTTCTCTGTAATTCCGTTAAATAAGAAAGATACACATTCTCAAAATCGTCTATTTCATCAAAAGAAGGAACATCTTTTACAAAAGTATTTTCATCATCTAAATAAACATATTGAATTTTATTCTTTTGTATTTGTAATAAATTTAAATATGTATTAACAAAAAATTTATTAGTGTAATTTACGACTGCACCATCACATTTAGAATTTAAAGCACTGAAATTAGTGTTTTTTATAAATTCCAAGAATCGGATAACAATGTCAGTTTCAGCAGTTTCATAGTTCAGATTTCTGCTACACTTTATTGCTTGGTCCTTCCTTTTTCAACTTATATTCACGGAAATGAATAGCAGCTAACATCTGCCACGGTATATCATATGTTTGAGCAGCACTCTGATAAAAAGGTATATTTGAGTTTAGTAGTGTTAACTCTGAGGATGTCAGAATATTCTGCCCACTATAATCTGTATAGTTAGGTATACCAGTACCAAGATTGGTGTCAATAATATATGACCTTGTTTTCTGAGTTCCTGAAATCGTATACTCAATAAAGGCGAAAGAGCCTTCTTTTTTACCCAAATAGGATACAGTCACTCCCTTGCTTAATTTGCTCGAAATCGTATAGCTAGATGTGGATGGACCCTTATAAGTATCTGCGGTTTTATGGATATATCTAGTAGCATTTGTTGGAGTAAAAGTCGGTATATTCGTTTCTGTAATGTCAACCGATGAAGCCGGAACATACGCTCTTGATTTATTTGGACTATTATCGTATTCAATGCAAACCCAAGTGCCTTCTTTCCATAAAACTGTTACGGTATAATTAATGCTGATTTGTGAGTGTACATACGGATACGTAGTCGCTGGACCGGTATACGTAGCCTGTGATTTATTCATTTTAGACATTTTAATTCTCTCCTTAATTTAGTTTTTAGCTTCCAACACAATAACAACTATTTGGACATAACGGTGAATTTGGCTTGTCCAAGGTCGAACCACCGAGCTGTATTTGTTTGGTACGCTTGTTAATTAAAGAGAAAATTAAACTCATAAATGTAAACCCGAATATATAAGAAAATTATAGCAAAATAAAATTAATAAAAAAGCAGGCACTACGACAATTTTAACGTAATATCTGCTTTATTTTTTGTTTTTAGAAATGCCATGCGAATTATCTTTTATTTTAACAATTTTTTTAGGTTTTAGGAGATTTTATTATAGGAGATTTTATTAGGCCTTTGCGAAAATAAAAATGTGAGAATGTTATTATACAGAAATTGAAAGATATAATGTCATCAATATGTTTCCGTAGTGCAACCATACCAAGGATTTGTCCATCCTTCTGTACCTTTGTGATAGTAAATAGTCGGGAGTGGTGGATTTAGCAAATAATTACCAGTTTGCGGTGCATCTCCTTCAAAGTAAATAGATTGCAAATTATGGCAATCAGCAAATGCACAATGCCAAATAAGGGTTACACTAGATGGAATTGTAATAGTTTTTAAGTTGGAACAACTATAAAACGCATTATCGTGAATTGCTGTTACTCCTTCTGGTATCACAACTGAAACTAATGTAGTGCAATCCTGAAAGGCACCATGAGTCTGAAACATATTTCCGATAGCACTCACCCTCAGTCCATCAATATCTGCTGGAATAATAACATCCCCTCCCTTTCCTACATATTTGGTAACCACTACAGTGTTAGGACTGACATTACCAAATTTAGCAATAGAACTTCCCTCTTTGACAACAGAATAATAATAATCACCAGATGCTAAATATGTTTCTGTGCGGTATCCATGCCAATATTCTGTCCAGCCAGACATACCCTCGTGATAAAAAACAGTTAGTGAATCTTTTGATTCAACGGTAAACGTATTATCATCAATTTGCGGTGCATTCCCTTCAAAATAAATAGATTGCAAATTATATCCACTATCAAATGCACCATTCCCTATAAGAGTTACACTAGCTGGAATCGTAACCCACTTCAAATTGATACATCCTTTAAATGCTCGGTCTTGAATTACAATTACACCGTCTGGAATTATGACTGAAGTTAATGTATTGCAACCCTCAAAAGCTCCAGTTTCCTGGAGCGTGTTTCCGATAGCAGTCACCTTCTTTCCATCAATTGTCGCCGGTATTTCTATATACCCGCCATCGCCTGCGTACTTGGTGATGGTCACTGTATTATCGCTGTTAACCACGAATTGATATTCACCAGACACCATATTTATCGGCTGATTAATATCTGGCGCTTCTGATAAATCCCCATTTCGTGAACAAGCACTAAAAATGAATATAAGAACTAAGGATAGTAGTGTGACAACTGCTGTCCGTAAAAAGTTTGTATTTTTCATTTTACAATCACTCCAATATTTATTAGTATATATAAATTTAGTTCCATTTCTATTATATCCTCCCGCTTTCCATACAATCTACCCCTATCCTCAACTATAATTATTACATTATATAAGACGAATTAGAATATATTTTGTTCCTCAGTTACTACTACTTTTATATGATATTTAACTTTTTTTATAATTTTCATATATTTGACCATATAATGGACAAAAGGATATTTTTCTTACAAAAATTTAAGAAAAAAGTCCTATAGTAATACAATTTATCATTAAAAAACATTATTAAATCTATCTGACTTAATCTAAATCTCTTTATATTTATATTTCGGACATAGACAATAATACTGTTTCAACATCATATATAAAATTGAAATTCAGTTGCTTTGTTATTTGTATAAGAATATAAAAAAATATGCCTTGAGATTATAAACTTCAAGGCGTATTTTCTGTATTCAATTTTTTTTAAATTATCTATATGCTACCAAAGATATTCAAGCTATCTTTTCACAATAAATTTAATTATTATTTATACTCCTTCATAAATCCAACTGCTTGATGTGCTTCAATCAAATCATCGCACATTTTTACTATGTTATCTATTGAAAGCTCTGCAGCTGTATGTGGCTCTAATAATGCTGCCTGATATATTGCTTCTCTTTTTTTAGACACAGCTGCTTCTATTGTTAATAGCTGTGTATTAATATTTGTCATATTCATTGCTGCAAGCTGCTGAGGTAGATTACCTATAACTGTCGGGTTAATTCCAGAACCGTCAACCATACATGGTACCTCAACACAAGAATTAGACGGTAAATTAGTTATCAATCCATTATTCATAACATTTCCACCTATTTTATAAGGCTTGTTAGTTACCATAGCCTCCATTATGTATGATGCATATTCTGTAGTTCTTTTATGAGTTACCTTGCCTCCAAGATATAAATCTTCTTTTTGTTTTTTCCAGCTAGCTATTTGATTTACGCATCTTCTTGGGTACTCGTCAAGAGGTATATTAAATTTATCAATCAGCTCAGGATATTTAGACTTAATGAAAAATGGATTATACTCAGCATTATGCTCACTGCTTTCTGTACAGTAGTGTCCAAAGTATTTGATATACTCATATCTCACCATATCATTATGCTTCTCATTTTTATTTTTCTCGGAAGCCTTTTGTCTTATTAACGGATATAAGTCGTTACCTTTCATATCTGTAATTTCCAATAGCCAACCCATGTGATTAATACCAGCTATTTTATCAATAAATCCATCAACCTCTATTCCCAATCCCTTTAATAATTCTCTAGAGCAGCCTTGTACACTGTGACATAGTCCAACTGTTTTGATGTTAGTATGACGAAGCATGTATCCTGTAAGCATAGCCATTGGGTTTGTATAGTTTAAAAACCATGCATTGGGACACACCTCCTCCATATCATTAGCAAAGTCCTTAAGTACAGGAATTGTTCTTAAAGCTCTGAAAATTCCGCCTATACCAATTGTATCTGCAATTGTTTGACGAAGACCATATTTTTTTGGTATTTCAAAGTCTATAATTGTACATGGATCATAAAGACCTACTTGGATTGCATCAACAACAAAGTTTGCATCTCTTAGAGCTTCTTTTCTGTTTTCTACACCCAAATATTTTTTTACTATGGCTTTTGATTCATTGCAATTTTTGTTTATTGCAGCAATTAACTCATATGATTCGTTAAGTCTCTCCTCATTTATGTCATATAAAGCTATTTCAGCATCTCGAATAGATGGTGTAAGCATTATATCTCCTAAAACATTTTTAGCAAATATTGTACTGCCTGCACCCATAAAAGTTACTTTAATCATAATTTCACTCCTGTTTTTTATATTTGTAATAAAATTATATTATAATTTAAAATAAAAAAACATTACAAAAAGTAAGTATTATATGTTAAAATGTAAGATATAGGAGGTTAAATATGTACATAGATTTTGCTATTGAAAATAAAAATTTTTATGATTTGAATCCGTTGATATGTGGACATGAATATTGTAAAAGCTCTCATAGCTTTGGGCCTGCCAAACGTAGTCACTATTTGATACATTATGTTGTAAATGGAAAAGGAGTTTTTTACACAGCCAATGAAACCTATCATGTTAAAAAGGGTGAATGCTTTTTGATAAAACCTGATGAAATAACAACATATGTTGCAGACAGGTATGAACCTTGGTATTATATATGGATTGGATTTAATGGTAATTTAGCTAAAAAACTTGATAACATTGAAACTCCAGTTTTTAAAATGCCCTCTTATGTTTTTCAGGAAATGCTCAATATAAATGAGTATCCAGGAACTAGAGAAGAATTTCTTACTGGAAAGTTGTTTACTGTTTTTTCATACATATTTATTAAGGAAAAAAGAGATAATCATATTGAAATAGTCAAAAATTACATCAGCAACAACTATATGAGGAAAATATATATTGAGGATATAGCTAAAATTGTAAATCTCGACAGGCACTATTTATCTAACATTTTCAAGGATAGTGTCGGTATAACGATGAAGGAATACTTAACTAAAAAAAGAATGCTTGAAGCAAAAAACCTATTGTTGCTGACCAATCATAGTGTAACAGAAGTCTGCTTTATGGTTGGTTATGATGATATATTTGTTTTTTCTAAAGCTTTTAAAAACTATTACGGCGTATCACCAAAAAACTGGATAAAATCAAAATGATAATATCCAGTTTTTTATGTCATTATATTTATTTTATTCTTTTTAATATCTCACACAAATAATTAAATGTACTTTCAACAGATTTAATATCTAAATGCTCATTAGGTGAGTGTATGTCTGCCATGTTAGGTCCTATTGAAACTGCATCAACAAGAGACTTGCATTTCTCTAATAAGTATCCACATTCTAGCCCTGCATGGATTGCTTCTATATGAGACTCCTTACCTGAAATTTCCTTATATGTTTGTGCACAAATATCTCTTATTTTTGATTCTTTTGCATATTCCCAACCAGGATAAAATCCTCCAGCAGAATACTCAACATTAAGATATTTTGCTAATTGTCTCATAGCAGGCTCAAAGCTATCTGTTAACAATGACATAACTGAACTTCTTGGATGACAATCTATTGTTATATATTTTTCGTCTGTAGTAACTATACCTAAGTTATTTGATGAAATAACTAAATCTATAGCTGTACTTCTTGATAACACTCCAACCGGAACTATGTTGATACATGCAATTACTTTTTCTGAAACCTCTTTAGTTAATACTTCAGAAACATTTTCTGCATCTTCAATTGTTACTACTACATCAGGATCAGTAAAAGAATATTCATTTTTAAATATCTTGTTCCATTTAGCAATTTTTTCTTTTACATTATCTATATTATTGGTTTTGATAACCGCCTTTGCTTCTCTTGGAATTGCATTTGGTTTTGAACCACCATTAAAGCTCACAAGCTCAATTTCATCTAATAAATCATATAATAATCTTGCTAATAATTTAGTTGAATATCCCTTTTCCTTATGAACATCTGCACCTGAATGACCACCAGTCAATCCGCTAACTTTTAATTTACAAGTAGTGCTCATATTTGATTTTACTTTTTCAACAGGAACCTTAAAGAATATTTCTCCACCACCAGCACAACCTGCTGTTAAAATACCTTCTGCCTCACTATCAAGATTTATAAGATGTTTTGATTTAATCATGCTTCCATCAAGTTTTTGAACACCTGTCATCCCCATTTCTTCATCTACAGTTATCAAAGCCTCAAGTGCAGGATGAGCAATGTCATTAGAATCAAATATAGCAAGAATCATTGCAACAGCTATTCCGTTATCAGCGCCTAAAGTAGTTTCCGTAGCGTATAACTGTCCATCTATTATTCTTAACTTAAGTGGATCTTTTTCGAAGTCATGCTCAATACCTTCATTTTTCTCACAAACCATGTCCATATGGCCTTGGAATAATACCATAGGCGCATTCTCATAACCCTTAGTAGCTGGCTTTCTAACAATTATATTTAGAGCATCATCTTGTATAACTTCCCAACCTTTATTTTTTGACAATGCATATAAATAATCAGAAATTTGCTTCTCATTTTTTGAACCATGAGGTATTTTTGTAATTTCCTCAAAATAATAAAATACTTTTTCTGGCTTTAAGCCTTCTAACACTCTTGTCATTTTGTATATCTCCTTATTATTCTAATTTACCTATTCTATTAAATGGGTAGACTGTAAAAATAGCTTCTCCCCTAATATCTTTTTTATTTATATATGGATTAACCCAATATCTTGCATCGTTTGAAATCGGTCTATTGTCTCCTAAGAAAAAATAACTATCTTCTGGTATATTAAAGGTTTGATCTATACCGTTTGACTTAATTGCATATGGCTCATCTAATTTAGCTCCATTTATGTAAACATCACCGTTAGCTTTAATTTCAACAGTCTCACCCGGAAGCCCAATCAACCTTTTTACAAGAATCTCTTTTAGTTCATGTGATTTGAATACCAAGATATCTCCACGCTTTACATTTTCAACATCAAATATTTTATTCACATATATTCTGTCCCCCTCCATAATTGTATCAATCATTGAGCCAGTTGGAACAGTCATTATCTGAAATATAAAAATGTTTAATAATAAAACTATTACTAATGCAATTAAAAATGGCATTACCCATTCTTTAAAAAAATATTTCATATCTTCCCCCTAAATACAAACTATTCTATCTTGCCTATTCTACTGAAAGGGAAGAATCTAAAAACAGCTTCTCCTATAATATCTTTTTTATTGATGTAAGGATTTTCCCATGCTCTAGCATCCTTTGAATATGGTCTATTATCTCCTAAAAAGAAATAGCTATCCTCAGTAATATTGAAGGTTTGCTCTTCGCATGTTGACTGAACTGCATAAGGTTCATCAATTTTAGATCCATCAATATATATATCCCCATTTGATTTAATTTCAACAGTTTCTCCAGGCAATCCAATTAATCTTTTAACTAAGTATTTATCTAATTCATGGGATTTAAATACTAAGATATCTCCACGTTTAACTTTTCCTATATCAAAAATCTTGTTTACATACAGCTTATCTCCTGGCATTATTGTGCTAATCATAGACCCAGTCGGAACTGTAACAAGTTGAAAAACAAATGTGTTTAATAATAAAACTATAACTAATGCTATTAATGCGGGTACAACCCATTCTTTTATGAAATACTTCATAATTCCACCTCTATTTATTTTATTGAAGTATTTCATTGAAATATCCAAATAAATCATTATTGATAATCAATTTTACTTCTACCTCTTTTTAATCTTTTTTGAATTCTTTTTTATAAATTTGATAACTTATATTCTATAAATATATCCAAAAAAATGACTACTATTACTATTATAAATCATTTAAATCATTTTACAATGATTTTTTAAAAAATGTTCTTACTATTAGCCTCTGACATTTGCTTAAGTTGCTTTGGAGTTGTTTTTTATACTCATAAATTGTTTCTCCACCATCTGCCATAGGAACTTTTATACTACAAATTTTAATTTAGGAATTATTCCATTGCAATCTATAAGTGATTTTACCTCTCCAATTTTAACTGTTTTTAATTTAACGTAATTATTTTCAATAAACTCTTTGTTAACATTATATTTATCTTTGAAAATACTCATGTAATTTTCATCAAAATTCAGACTTTTTTCAGAATTATATACGAGCTCAGATAAATAGTCTATATCATTTATATCCGCTTTTCTCAAATACATTGCAACCATCTCCTTTAGTAATATTATAATTATATTACTACAGTATTTAATAAATTTTAAATAATTAAAAATTTAACAATACATAACATTTTATGTATATGACATATAATAAATAACAATTAATCGTTAGTATAAAAATATATATTCTTCAACAAAATATAATAATGGTGGTGATTTCATGAACTTCAAAATGGATTTAAATATTCCTGAAAAAGATAATCTTTATCCAATGGTAATAAAGGATAGCAAGGTTTATGTACCTTCTATATTAGAAGTAGAAGAAGAAAAAGCAGAAGTGGACGCTAACCAAAAATAAAAGGGTGGAATAATTCCACCCTAATTATGAAAATTTATTTTCAAAATTTGTAATTTAAGTTCTATTTAATTTCTACTATCCAACCTTCTGGTGCCTCTACATCACCAAATTGAATTCCTACCAATGTATCATATAGCTTTTTAGTTACAGGTCCAACTTCTTTTAAATCATAGAACACATGCATTTTATTGTTATGCTCAATTCCTCCTATAGGAGAAATAACTGCTGCTGTACCACATGCACCAGCTTCTTTGAATTCATCTAAGTTGTTCACTAATACATCTCTTTCCTCAACAGGCATTTTTAAATAGTGTTCAGCAACATGCATAAGAGATCTTCTTGTTATACTTGGTAGTATAGAGTTTGATTTAGGAGTTATAAACTTATCATCTTTAGTTATACCAAAAAAGTTAGCGGCTCCAACCTCTTCTATTTTTGTATGTGTAGTTGGATCTAAGTAAATACAATCAGCAAAACCTCTATCTACAGCATCCTTATGTGCTAAAAGGCTTGCAGCATAGTTTCCACCAACTTTAACTCCACCAGTTCCATTTGGTGCAGCTCTATCAAAATCAGTAGTTACGAAATTAACAGGAGTCATACCACCTTTGAAGTATGCTCCAACTGGTGAGCAGAATACGCAGAATAAGTATTCTGGTGCTGGTTTAACACCTAAGTTGTCTCCTACACCAATAACAAATGGTCTAAGATATAGTGTAGCTCCAGTTCCATATGGAGGAACAAATTCCTCATTAGCTTTAACAACCTGTACACAAGCATCAATAAATTGATCTACTGATACATGTGCCATTAATAATCTTTTACAGCTATCTTGCAGTCTTATAGCATTTTGGTCAGGCCTAAATAATTGTACATTACCAGCTTTATTTCTATAAGCCTTTAAGCCCTCGAAACACTGTTGTCCATAATGTAGTGCAGTTGAAGAAGCACTAATAGTTATTGTGTCCTCATCTACAAGCTTACCATTATCCCATTTTCCATCCTTAAAGTATGAAACATACATTTTATTTGTTTTTGTATAAGAAAAACTCAACTTACCCCAGTCCAAATTCTTTTTGTCCATATTGGTACCTCCAAATATATTATTAGATAATTATATTATAATTAATGCAATAAATATGCCAAATTAGCAATAGAAGAAAAAAGGCTAAATTACATAACAAAACATACTCTCATTATTAAATATATTATTTTTTTGTTATATTTTGCGTGCAATTATTTGCATAATAAAATGCTATGCAAATAATTGCATAGCATTTATAAAAATTCTCTAATATCAATAGCTAATCTTTCTTCAATATTAATAAGTCGCTTTGCAATATCTTTTGCTTTATCTTCAGCATTCTTGTACTGATTTAAATACTTATTTAGTGATTTAACACCCATGTTACATCCTTCAGTTATCAAATCAGCAACGGTGGAGTCAGATTCATTTAACGTAAGCATAACATTTGTTTTAATCCATGACATACTCTTAGCAATAGGACTTGGCTCCTTGCCACTATCATGATATTTGTTGAGCGTTTCATGTGTTTCGTTGCCAAGCTTTTCATGTTCTTGCTTACAACTGTTTATAAGATTTTTTAATTTCTCATTGCTTACATACGGCAAGGCGTCGTCAATAGAGCTAACTCCCATCTTTATTCCAGAATTACATTCTCCAAGTAGTTTAATTGTATCTTCATTAATCATAATTACCTCATTGTGTGAAGGGTTTTTTCACACTTTCTCCATAAATATATTTTTATTATTATTTACATTTAAACTACTTTATATACAGCTTTATATAACTATTATCTCTTTAGAAGCTTGGTTTAGAACTTCTGTGCCTTTTTCTGTTATGACTACAATATCTTCAATTCTTATACCAAACTCACCCACTCTATAAATTCCTGGCTCTATAGAAAATGCCATACCTTTTTCTAAATATCTTTTATTGCTCTGTTTAATGTCTGGTGCTTCATGTATAGAATAACCAATACCATGACCAAGTCTTGTAACAAATGTATCTCCATAGCCTGATTTATTAACTATATCTCTTGCAGCCTTATCTATATCAGGTATGTATGCTCCTTTTACAGCTTTACTTTCACCAGCAATATTAGCTTCTAATACATACTCATACATTTTTATTTCTTCTTCAGTCACTCCGCCGACAAATACTGTTCTTGTCATATCTGCACACATACTATTATATATACAGCCAAAATCAAGCAATACAACATCTTTTTCTTGTATAACTCTTTGATCTCCAGCATAGTGTGGAAGTGCCGCATTAGGTCCAGTACAAACCATTGCAAATCCAGGTTGAGCACCCTTTTCTATAAAGGTTTTATTAATAAAGTTAACTACGTCAGCTTCTTTCATGCCTGGCTTAATAAATTTCAAAAGCTCCAAAAAAGTCTCATCGGTAATTTGAGCTGCTTTTCTTAGATTTTCTATTTCTTCATCTGTTTTGATGATTCTCATTTCTTCTAGATGCGGTTTACCATTTACAAATTTAACATCTATATGCTTCATTAAATCTAATATAATACAAGCTCTTTCAGTGGAATTTACGCCAATTGTTTTATCAATTAATCCATTTTCCTCAAAAGCTTTTTTTGCAGTATCAATGAATCCATCACCGTCAAACCATCCGTAAACCTTTATTCCTTCACCTAAAATTTCTTTTATCTCGTCTACAGTCAATAGGTTACATATGTAAAAATATTCTCCATTATCTTTAATTATTAAAGCCTGAAATCTCTCACATAAGTGTGTAGAGTTTCCTAATAAAAATTTCATCTCTTCTGATGGAGCTATAAGCATTGCATCAAGTTTTTCTTTTTTTAAAATATCAACAAGCCTATTTAAATACTCAATTCTCATAATTACCTCCATTATACCGCTTTACGGCATCACAAAATATGATGAAGAACCGTTTTTTGATTCTTCCATAGAGTGAAAAGTGTGAAATGTTTTTTTCATACTTTTCACTTTTTTAACCTCCTGCTAAAAGATGATGAATCTTTAACTCGTCATTTTCTTTTAACACAAATGTATCACAATCTTTTCTGTCTATGACAACATCATTAACCTTTATCACTAACTTAGGATAAATATAGTTCATAATTTCAATGACCTCTGATATTGTTATTCCTTCATACCAATGTTCAAATGACCTATTATTTAGAAGCACAGCTAACCCCCTAAATGTGTTTTTCTACAACTTCTAGTAACTCTGGTAAGTCCATTCCTAAAGATTTTAATTTTTCAGGAGTTGGAACACCATTCATAGTCCAACCACGACGCTTGTAAACTGCATCTGTTAGCTTTTCGTATTGATCGTATTTATATTCTCTTAAAGCCTGTATTTTTTCTTCTGTAGTTTTCCCTTCAATGTCAAATCCTACAAGCTCTACTAATTGTTTGTTATATCTATCTTCTCTTGATAAATATTCTTCCACAGTTACAGGTCCTAGTGATCGATATGGAACTGCATCATTCTTTCTTAGGCCTTTTCCCATACGAATATTGAATATCCTTTGAAAATTGTATACTTTTTCTGACATTTCAATCATTTCTGTTGTATTTATTTTTCTTCCAGTTACACCTTCAAAGATATCTAAATAATTTTGAACGTGTTCTGGCATTTTAGCTGGTTCAGCAGTTTTCGCATTATCAGCTGGAGAAATATCATTCCAAGGAAGTTTACATAATCCTAAAAGTCCAAACCAAGTTCTAAACATTGGGAAGTAGTGTAATGCTTCTGCCTTATCTTCAAAAGTTGGAATTTGGTTGTTAACCATATCCATGAATATTAACCAAGCCTCGTCATGTTGTGGACCTTTATTTGTAAGACCATATCCACCTTGCTGAGCTAATGATTCTTTAGGCATATATTCTGAATATTCAAGACCTTTTTGCTCCATACCTATATCATTTAAGAAAGCCTCATCTGCCCCAAAGTTTTCAACAAAATATTTTTTCATTTTGTGAATTCCCATACCAGCGATTTTACCAAAGCCTTCTCCTCTTGACATTTGATGTATAAGCTCATAAGTAGCCTCTATGTTTCCAAAGTGTAAATCCAGTCCACCTGTTTTTTCTAAGTCAAGAATTCCATTTTCGTAGCATTCCATAACAAATGCTGTTAATGTACCAAATGAAATTGTATCAAGTCCATAAGTATCACAGTAAAAATTAAGCTCTAAAATTGCTTCAGGATCAAATATACCACAGTTTGAACCAAGTCCTGCTGCATTTTCATACTCTGGTCCATCTACTGTAACCTTTTGTCCTTTATATGGGCCAGATTTTAATTCAAAGTTATCAGCAGCCTTAGCACAAGCTAATGAACAACCATACCAACATCCATCAGGAGCACCTTGAGTTAAGTATTTATCAATAAATACTGTAGATTTAATTTTTGATGTATCCTTGTGAGAACCAAATTTATAGTTATGAGTTGGCAATAAATCATAAGCGTCCATTACCTCTATAATATTTGCAGTTCCAATTTTTCTCATGTTATTTTGTACTGAGTCTAAGTCATGAATTTCCTTATGTAATCTTATACCAGCTTTATTGATTAAAGATATGTCTGCTGGATTGTTTAAATCTGCTTTAACTCCAGTAAATTTACATACTATTCCTTTTATTTTTTTATCCCTAAATACTGTACCTATACCACCACGACCAGCTTGCTTAAGTCTAGTAACCTTTCTTCTTGGATCGTAGAATGTAAAGTTTAGTATTCCTATACTTGTATGATCAGCGGCAGTTCCAGCGGTTATAACTGCAATGCTTTTTTTATCTTCCTCATTATCAGCATACATTTCAGTAAGTTCTTCACCTAGAACATGTGCATCTATATGCTCAAGAGGAGCTTCTTCTATTTTAACTGTTCCATTATTACCATCTATTATTATTATAACATCTTTTTTTGCCTTTCCTTGAATTTCAAATGCATCAAAACCTGAGAATTTTAAGAATGGTCCAAAGTGTCCACCAACATTTGAATCTATTGGAATATCAGTTAATGGAGACAAACTTACAATTAAAGATTTACCTGCTCCTGGGTATTGAGTTATACCTCCAACAGGGCCAACTGCTACAATAATTTCATTTTCAGGGTCATTCCATCTAGTTTGTGGTGTTACGCCATCCCATAAAAATCTCATGCCGTAACCTTTACCACCTGTGAATTTTTCCTTTACTTCCTCAGGTATGTTATGTACTTCTATTCTATTATCACTTAAATTCACATAAAGCTTTTTATCAGTATAACCTCTGCTTAATTTTACTTTTTTGTAGCTAATCTCATTAAGTAATTTGTGTTCTTTTAAATACTCTTTAACCTGCATGTATTTCCTCCTATTCCTCGTATTCCTCGATTTTAATAGCACCAGTTGGACAATTTTTTACACATAATCCACATGCTATACATTTAAATGGCTCTATAAATTCATCATTTTGCATCATTGCACCTTCTGGACAAAAGCCTACACACATCAAGCAACCAACACATTCTTTTTTATTTATTCTATAAACACCATTTTTATCTTTTTTTATTACTTCCGTATTACAAACTGCAGCACATTCTCCACATTGAGTACAAATTGTTATGCTAACATACCCGTTATCTCCTTGTCTAACTTTTATGCATGATTTATCACGGTTTGCTTCTTTAAAGAAAGCTTTTGAGCATGTTGTCTCACAATTTCCACATCTAATGCATTTAGACTCTACCTTGATTAGTCTTTTCATAAATCACCTCAAACTAATAGTATTAATTAAAATAAAAAACCTTCTTTTCGTTGAAATAATAAGGGAACGACGAGGGTGTCGTTCCCTTCTAACCTAACTATACTACAGATGGTTCTAAAAGTAAATCCCCTGTTTTAAATCTGTTAAGGTTTAACATGCTTACATCTATAGAAGGTTCTTTTCCTATTATCATCTCTGATATTGCTATACCAGTTACTGGACCGAACATAAACCCGTGTCCACTATAACCAAATGCTAAATAAAACCCTTCTAAGCCGTCCACTGTGCCATATATAGGTTGTTTATCCGGTGTCATATTGTAAAGTCCTGCCCACTGTCTTATAACTCTAAGTTTTCCAATTGGAGGTAAAACTTCATCAACAGTCTTAGCCATTTCTTCCATGAAGTTCCAGCTAGAAGTTTGTCTTAAGTCCCTAGGCTCATTAGTGTCACCTCTACCCATAATAAATGATCCATGAGGAGATTGTTGAACATACAGATTAAGTGAAAAGGACATTACCATTGGTCCTTGCATAGGCTCTACAGGCTCTGTAACTAATATTTGATGTCTTTCAGAATAAACTGGAACATCAACCTGAACCATGTCACAAATTTGCTTTGACCAACCATTGGCTGCATTTACTACCTTCTCTGTAGCTATTTCACCCTTATCAGTTACAACGCCTTTAACCTTACCCTTTTCTACTTTTATACCAGTAACCTCTGTATATGTGTAGAACTCTACTCCAAGTCTTTTAGCTGCCTTATAATATGCATCTGTAGTTTTAAATGGATTTAAAAAACCATCCTTTCCACAAAATGCAGCACCTGTCAATATATCAGTATTTAAATAAGGAACAATTTCCTTAGCTTCTTGTACAGTTAATAATTTTGATGGTATACCCAAATCATGCTGTATTTTAATATTTTTTTGGAACTGATCCATTTCCTTTTCTGTAGAAGCAATCAATAAATATCCGCTTTGCTTAAATTCAACATCACCATCATATTCTAATATTTCATTAGCATTTTCAAAAAACTCAATACTTTTTTTAGCTATGACACAGTTCATAACTGTTCCCCATTGCATTCTTACGCCAGCACCACATCTTCCTGTTGAGCCACTGCAAATATAATTTTTTTCTATTACTACAACGTTTTTAACGCCCTGCTTAGCTAAATTATATGCAATGGAACATCCTGATATTCCGCCTCCAATGATTACAACATCAGCACTTTTTTTCATGTTATTTCTTAGCCTCCTTTGCAATTAGGTCTAATCTAACTCCTACTGCTACTGGTCTATTTGTATGATTTTTAAGCTCTCTCATGTCCTTTCCAGTGGCTATAGCAATTTCTCTAAGTACTAAAAGCCCACAGGTTTTACCTTGACATGGTCCCATACCTATACGGGTTATTCTTTTTATTTCATCTAAAGATGTATAGCCTTCAGATATTAGTCTTCTTATTTCTCCTAAGGTAACATCTGAACATCTACAAATAATTGTGTTGTCATCTCTCATGCTATAATACCCCCACCCTAATATTTCTTATATCATACAAATACTTTCTATCTACCTCTATAGTTATAACTGGTGTTCTATCAAATGATTTAGGATTTAAAACGTTTACAACCTTAACATCAGCTATATGTTCACCAGTTCTATCAAGTCCCTGAACTGTACTGCCTACTAGCGGCAATGGCAAAAATTCATATGGTATTTTAACTAATACACTTTCCTGCGATTTTGAACCATCAACTACCATAATAGAAAGACCTGGACATTTGCTTAAGCAAATTCCACAACCTGTGCAATCATCCTCGTTTAATTCTGGTAAATTATTTATATCATCACCAATATAGATTGCGTTAAACTTACATGCAGTTTGACATGGATTGCAAGGAATATTTTGGTAACATTCAACAACTGCCACTGGACCTTTATTAATTCTATCTATTGAAGGAAATACTCCCATTATCATTTCTTTAGTAGGTATCCCTGTTTTCTCTAACATCTTGTTATCCTCCCTTTATTATTTCACGATTTCCTGATGAAATTTTACAATTTCATTTATACCAGATAATATGTGTTGACCAACAGGACCTCTTCTTAAATCAGCTAATTGTTCTGCATAATCTTCTCTAAGAGCATCGTAGTTTTCATGTTTATGACCAATTTTTTTTGCTGCGCAAAGTCCTGCTAAATATCCTTCAACCATAGCTGCACTTGCTTCTTCAACACCAGTTACATCACCAGCAACAAATACATTTTCAACACTAGTTTCATAATCTTCGTTTCTTGTAGGAACAAATCCACTTAGCTGAGGTATATATTTCATTTCGCAGCCTCTCATAGCAACTAGCTCGCTAAGAGGTGTTAATCCAACAGAAATACACATTACATCTGTATCAAATTCTTTTTCTGTTCCTTCTATTGGTTGGAATCTATTATCAACTTCACATACTATAGCCTTTTCAAGACAATCTTTACCTATAGCTTCTTTAATTGTGTGAGAAGTTAATATTGGAACTCCCATCCTTCTAACCTTAGAAGCATGAACTAAATATCCACCAATTTTAGGTGCTGCATCAAGTATAGCTAAAACCTTAACTCCAGCCTGCATAAGCTGATAGCTTACTATAAGACCTATGTTTCCTGCACCAACCATTAACACTTTATTACCAGGTTTAATTCCATAAACATTCATAAGTGTTTGAACTGCTCCAGCACCATATATACCAGGCAAATCATTATTTGGAAATGCTAATGATTTTTCAAATGCCCCAGTAGCCACTATTAAAGCTTTTGGCATAATTTTAAAATAATTATCCTCTTTATGTAAAACTGAAATAACACCATCTTCATACATACCAACAACAGTTGCATTAGTCATTATTTCTACTCTATCTTTATATTTTTCTAGCTCTTTTAACAAAATATCAGCTATATCAATACCTCTGGTAGAGGCATATTGTTTTTCAGAACCAAAAAACATATGTGTTTGTTTAACAAGTTGTCCGCCAAGCTCATTATTTCTTTCAATTATTAGCACATTAGCACCACTAGAAGCTGCGCTAATAGCTGCACATAATCCTGCAGGACCTCCACCTACTATTACTAATTCCTTATTTACCATGATATCCTCCCATCATGCCACGTAGTGGCATCATAAACATAAATGAAAAATCGTTTTTTGATTTTTTCATAGCGTGAAATGTTTTTTTCACACTATCACTCCTTTGCCTTCTTGAGTTTCAACTACCATTCCTTCTTCCAACTCTGTAACACAAGTTTTAACATTAGGAACGCCATTTACTACCATTTGGCAGGAAGAGCAATTTCCTATAGCACAATAAAAACCTCTAGGTCTATGCAATTCAAGACTTTTACCTAAAACCTTAACTCCAGCTGCATGTAACGCTGCTTGAATAGATTCTCCCTTATAGCCTTCTAATTCCTGTCCGTCAAATGTGAACTTTACCTTTTCTTTTCTGTCAAATTCTAATATAGGATGCTTTTCAATTCTCATAATAAACCTCCAGTTATTGTTCCCATGCGAATATTTGCACAAAATCTTTATGTAAAATATATGCATGGGCTCGGTATTAAAATTATGAGCAAATAATGTGCCAATTTTCTACATCTTTTAAACGTTGATTTTTCAATATTAGTTTGTTAAAAAACAAACAACTGACTAAAAATCGTCAGTTGAGTGTGTCTGTTTTTAGACAACATGCATACGTTTGCAAAACAAGCGATTTTTAGCATGTCGAAATTTAGACATTTAGAAGTGGTGACTGATAGATATTTAACAAGCATACAATTTGGAAATATATTCTTATTGTGGTATAATATAAATAATAATAGTAGTATTTTTTTCAAGAAAGGATTTATTAAATGAAAAATAAGTATAAATTAATTTTAACCTTAATATTAGCACTGATTATAACGCTTTCGGCTTGCAAAGATGATATGGAAATGGTTGATAATCAAAGTACCGATTCAGTAGAACATACCGAGTCTAGCGAATCAAAGGAAGATATTATCGCTAAATATAAAGCTGAGGGTATAGTTTTTAATGTTAATTATACAGCTATAACAAAATATCCTGAAACTCGAGAAAATGAAGAATTTATTGTACCTGACTTTATTAAGATAATAGGTAGCGAGGCATTTAAGGGAAATACATATCTAAAAAAGGTTGTTTTGCCTGAAAACATAGCGGAAATTGAATGGAGCGCCTTTCAAGAAAGCTGTATAGAAGAAATAAATATCCCTGATTCTTTAAATACAATAGGTGATTTCGCATTTTATAAATGTATGAATCTTACTACTGTTCATGTAAGTGAAGAAATGATAGAAAAAATACTAGGTGGCAGATTTTCTTTTATGCGCACACCATTTGCAGAAAACTACGCAAAGAAAAAATTTATAGAATCAGGCAAGCAAGCAAAATTAGATAGCTACTCTGCAATAATACCATACGATACATCAACACAATATAGAACTAATCAATCTTCAAACATGGTAAATGGTGGACAGATAATTGAGGTGAATGA
This sequence comes from Firmicutes bacterium UBA2058, assembly GCA_002332905.1. Taxonomy (GTDB): domain Bacteria; phylum Bacillota; class Clostridia; order Tissierellales; family Sedimentibacteraceae; genus UBA1535. Next base: position 84,882 of record DDAM01000020.1, read on the forward strand.
TTATATATATTATACTGATGGCAAATCATTAAATAGAATTGATAAGCAAGGCAGAAAAAGTGAATTAGTTTTAGAATCTAGTGCTTATAAGCTTTATCTATATAATGATGAAATATATTACTCAGGATATGATGAAGATAATGATATATATGGTATATTTAATCTAAATAAAATCACATTTGAAAGCAGTTTAATATTAGAAAGTTATACTGATAGTTTTGTAATATATGATGATATAATTTTTTATACCAGCTACACAGATACCAATGGACTCTTATTATATTCTTATAATATGAATAATAAAGAAAATATATTTATAAACGAGAATTTAGCAAATGTAAGGGATAGAGATAACATTGTTATTTATAAGGATAAAATAATATATGCTTTAAGTGATAATAATTATGGTGAAATTTTAATGCAGTATAATATAGATGAAGCTAAATCATACGAATTAGAAAATACATCTAACTTATTTAATTTTAGAGGTGGTTTTACATCAGCAAAAATGCAGACATTTAATTATGAAATATATGCACAGTTTAATGGTGGAGTATATAAAGCTACAATTGAGGAAAACATAAAATGGGAACAGATTATACCAAGACTTGATGATGAAGGTCATATTTATCAATTATGTGTGACAGATAATTATATTTTCTTCTTTACGAACCAGTTTTTGATCTCTAATGATATCCACTACTTTCATATTTTTAGAATGAAGCACGACGGAAGTGAAATCACAAATATATATAATTCAGAAGAACACAATACAGACGGCGGAAGTACCGGAGCATATGCAAGGATGTATATAGTAGAAGATAAAATATTTCTGTTCAACGATAGAAAAACAGTACTTGATTTTAATGGTAATGTTTTAAATTGGGATATGAGCACTAATTAATACAATTAATATCATGTTTAAGGAGCTACTACAAAACTATTTTTAATAATAGTATTGTGATAGCTCCTTTTTTATGTTGATATATTATTTATCATCTTTAACTAAGTACGAATTGTAAATATCAAAATAATCATCAAAACCCATTGATTTATATTCCGATATTGGTCTATATGGATATTGAAACACATTTTTTTTATGATAATATTTCACTAAATTGGCAAATACAAGTCTGTCTTCCCCTGCCTTTTTAGTTACTCCAATATAATAAATATATCTACCATCTTTATTTGGAACTAATTGACCGCTTTCTACAGAACTACCAAACATATGAGATACTTCCTTAGTTATATATCTACCTTCATTATCTGTAGCATATATTTTTTTACCATCTGTATAAAATATATTAACAGTATCAGCTTTTATTTCATTAACATTCATGTCTATAGTTAAATAGTCGTCTCCGTAGAAGTTAGGGTTTTTCTCCCATTCTATTCTTATAAGAAACCTAACCATTTTAGTAGAATCTTCAGTCATAAATTCTGTCATATATGTAGTAGCTTTTATATTTTCACTATAGCTTTCATGAACTTCTATATTTTTTATTGGAAGATTATAATATTGAAGCTCATTATCGGGAAGTTCATGTATTATACTGTTAAAAGTTTCTAAATCATTCAAATTACTGGTATTACTTAATTTTTCATTAGATAGGGTTACACTCTTCACAGTAATAATATTCATACACACTGTCATAATAAATAACGTTAACACCGATAACCCTAATAGCCCCAGCTTTAACCGTTGTTGTTTACTAGCTTTTGTGTTTTTGATTACATAGCCTAATGTATCTAACCTGTTTCCGAGCTCAAGAAGAATTCTAATTGTTAAAATAAGATTTATTAAGAAGATAATAATTAAAATCCACTGCATTGATGGCTCGTTTTGATATAGCATCCCTAATATGAGAATTATCATCATATATATAATCTTGTTACGAATTTTTACTTTAGTTTCAGCGCATTCTTGGTTTGTTGACTTTTCAATTCCATCCATAAAATTATTTATCATAGTTATAAGTAACGCTGTACTTAAGATAGTCAATATATAATTTGGTATATATGTAAAACCGTATAAAAAACTACAGCTGTTAATAACTAATGAAATAATCATCAGTACAAAAATAGCTTGCATTAATCTGTAGGCTATTAAAAAACATTCATTATCATCGATTAAACACCATAAATTATACAATAAAATTGAACAACCTATTAGCTTCATATAAGGATATAGATTTAAAGAGCCTATCTGAAAGCTAAAATAATAAAAAAATAATCCCCAACACAAATTTTTAAAAAAGTTTTTCAATGTAAACATCAGCTTCCTTCCCTTTTATAATCACATTATTGATATTCTATTAAATTTTGTATTTTTCAATCTTATAGTAAAGTGTTGTTCTAGGTATTTGAAGAAGCTTTGCAGCTTTTGACATGTTATTATTTGATTGAGCTAAAGCTTTTTGTATCATCTCTTTTTCTAGTTTTTCGACAGCACTCTCTAAGTTTAAAAGGTCTACCCCTTCTATATCAGATTTTAGATTATTAATGCTGTTTTTTACAGTAGTCATAGAATCTGGCAAGTGCTTTATTCTAATTTTATCGCTTTGCCCTTGAAACGCAAATATAGCAGAACGTTGTATCACGTTTCTAAGCTCTCTTACATTTCCCTCCCAAGGCTGATTAAGCAACATTTCTTCAACCTCCCTAGAAAGCTCCAAAATATTCATTCCTTGCTCCATACAAAATTGTTGTAAAAATGTATTAGCAAGCAGAATTATATCATTTCCTCTTTGTCTTAGAGGAGGTATCTCAATTTGAAATGCATCTAGTCTATAGTATAAATCTCTTCTGAATTTATCTGCATGTATCAAACTTTTAACATCCTTGTTTGTCGCTGAAATTATTCTGACATTTATTGGTCTTTTTACATTACTACCAATTCTTGTTATAAATCCTTCCTCAAGTGCTCTAAGAATTTTAGGTTGAAGCTCCATAGGCATGTCTCCTATTTCATCTAAAAACAATGTTCCTCCATTAGCTTCTTCAAACTTTCCAATTTTACCATCCTTTTTAGCTCCTGTAAATGCACCCTCCTCATATCCAAAAAGCTCACTTTCAAATAGCTCTGATGGTATTGCGCTACAGTTTATAGCAACAAAGTTACCCTCTCTACCACTCTCGTAATGTATAGCTTTTGCAAATAGTTCCTTGCCTGTTCCGCTTTCTCCCTTTAGAAGTATATTCATAGGTGTTCTGGAAACGTTTTTACACAGGGTGATCGTTTGCATAAATAATGGATTTCTACCAATTATATTAGAGAAATAAGATTGTCCATTTTCGATTAAAGAGTATTTTTTTTCTAGTTTACTTAGGCTTGCCTGTGTTTTATTTAAAACATTACTTAGTTTGACTAGCTCTGTAATATCTCTATCTCTTGCCAAGCCTCCAATAAGTCTTCCTTCACTATCATATAGTGGCACAGCACTTATGACCGTGTAGCTATTTTCTCTTGGGCTGTTATATATATTATCATAGGATTTTTGCTGTTCAATAACTTTTGGCAATAAGGAATTAGGGAAAAAATCCCTAATATCTTCCCCTATAATCTCTTCCTTAGAGATGTTATAATACTTTTCACAGGATTTATTAAAAAAAATAGTCTTACAATTTGCATCTACAATTGTTATGTAATCTGGTATATTATCTAAAACAAATTCAAAAACACCTTTATCTTTGTTATTAAAAATTAATTCACCGTTCAAAATAGATACACCTCATTTTAACCAAAATAATTTTCTATAAAAATATCTTCAAGTCTCCAAAATTTCTTAAAATAATCATATTCTTTTATTGCTTCTTCTCTTACCCTAGACTTAACAGCTTTAATGAGTATGTTTTTTGGAGTGTGCTCCATATCTACGAACTCAACAAGCTGTACCTTATATCCCTTAGTTTCTAAAAATAAACTTCTAAGGCTGTCCGTTACTAATGATGATAATCTTTCCTTAATTAGTCCATGTTTAAGCATCGGCTCAAGGTTATTGTTATCAATTTTATCAAAAAACTCGTGCTGACAGCAAGGTACAGAAAGTATTATACCTGTATTCCATTTTATGGCTTTTACAAGTGCTGCATCAGTTGCATTATCACAAGCATGTAAGGTTACAACCATATCTATATCAAGATTTGTATTGTAGTCTTTTATGTCTCCGTTTTCAAACCTTAGGTGTGAATAGTTAAGCTTTTTAGCTACGTCATTACAAAAGTTTATTACATCAGTTTTTAAGTCTAATCCAACTATTTGTACATTGACTTTTTTTATTTTATAAAAATAATAATATAGTGCAAAGGTTAAATAAGCTTTTCCGCATCCAAAGTCAATAATTTTATAGTCACTCTTTAAATTAGCATTATCTACAGAATCATCAACAATTTCCAAGAACTTATTAATTTGCTTAAACTTATCATATTTTTTAGCTAAAACCTTACCATCTTTATTCATTACACCAAGCTCAATTAAAAAATCACATGGTTCATTATCAGATATTATATATTTTTTAGTCTTATTGTGAGAGCCTATTGACATTGTTTTAGTTGGACTTAACTTGACTATCCTCACACTGCCCTTTTTACTTATAAGCACTTGATAATCAGCTTCTGCAGTAAATATATTAGCATTTTTATATTGACTTGCTAGCTCTAACATTCTATATACTATATCATTTTCATTTATATTTTCATGAAAAGCCTGCTTATCAGTAAACTTTTCAAGCTGATAAATTGTATTATCATTTGAGCTTATAGGCTTAACTGTTATTTTTTTGAACTTATTTTCTGCTTTATTTAAAGGAGAAGCAAATACTGCATAAATTAAGCTAGTATTTGCTACATTTTCTTCTATTATTTTTACTAATTCCATTCATTTACTCCAAGCGCTTATTTATAAGCGCTGTTTACGTTGTTATTTATAACTACTCTTCAAAGAAACTATTTGATTAAATACATAATGGTCATCAGTTGAATCTCTATCTATAATAAAATAACCATGTCTTAAAAATTGGAATCTATCTCCAACCTTAAATTCTTTAATGTTTTGTTCAAGCTTACAATTTTCTAGTACTATCTTTGAATTAGGATTTAATTTCTCTAAGAAGTTAGTTTTATCATAATCCTCTGTTTCCATCATATAATCATATAATCTTATTGTTGAATCTATACAATTATTAGCATCAACCCAGTGAAGTGTTCCCTTAACTTTTCTTTCAGTGAAACCAGTTCCACTCTTAGTAGCAGGATCATACGTGCAATATATTTCAGTAACATTGCCATTTTCATCTTTTTTATAGTCATTACATTTAATAAAGTATGCATGTCTTAATCTAACTTCATTACCCGGGAACAATCTGAAATACTTCTTAGGTGGTTCCTCCATAAAGTCATCTCTTTCAATGTATATTTCTCTTGAAAAAGATATTTTTCTAGTACCCATAGCTTCATTTTCAGAGTTATTTTCAGCATCTAAATACTCCACTTGACCTTCAGGATAGTTTGTAATAATAACCTTTATAGGATCTAAAACTGCCATAGTTCTTGGAGCCTTCTCTTTTAAGTCTTCTCTAATAGCATTTTCTAGCATTGCAATATCTACAACACTTTGCGCTTTAGATACACCTATTTCGTCAAGGAATCTATATAATGATTCAACAGTATATCCTCTACGTCTTATACCAGAGATAGTAGGCATACGCGGGTCATCCCAGCCATCAACATATCCTTCTTCGACCATTTGTTTTAGGTATCTTTTACCCATCATGGTTTTACTTAAGTAAAGCTTAGCAAATTCTATCTGCTGTGTTGGTTCATCTTTAAACTCATCTAAATTAGCAAGTACCCAATCATAAAATGGTCTGTGATCTTCAAATTCAAGTGTACAGATTGAATGCGTTATTCCTTCATATGCATCCTCTATTGGATGTGCAAAATCATACATAGGATAAATACACCATTTATCTTTAGAATTATGATGATATTCATGCATTATTCTATATATAACTGGATCTCTCATGTTAATATTTGGGCTAGCCATATCTATCTTTGCACGAAGTACAAGCTTACCATTTTCAAATTCACCATTTTTCATCCTAGTAAATAAATCAAGGTTTTCTTCTATACTTCTGTTTCTATTTGGACTTTCTTTGCCAGGCTCTGTTAAGGTTCCTCTATACTCTCTTATCTGATCAGCTGTTAAATCATCTATATATGCCAGACCCTTTTTGATTAGTTCTACAGCGCACTCATACATTTTATCAAAATAGTCAGATGCATATAAGGCATGACCATCCCATTGCGGACATAGCCACTGTATATCCTCTATTATGGATTTTACAAAGCTTTCATCTTCCTTTACAGGATTTGTATCATCAAATCTTAAATTAAACTTTCCATTATTTTTCATCGCAAGTCCATAATTTAAGCATATTGACTTAGCATGACCAATATGTAAAAAACCGTTAGGTTCAGGCGGGAAACGAGTATGTACTCTTGCATTATATTTTCTATTTGCGATATCATCATTTATAATTTTCTGTATAAAATTTACCGACTCTCTAGTTTCATTATTATTAGCATTTTCATTTATATTCTCGCTCATTTGTACATCTCCTTTTTATAAATCTATATCATTAATATAGCAAATTAATAACCAAATTATTCATGTATTCATTCATCTTAATATAATAGCATATTTTTCCCTAAATATAAAGAAGAAAATAAGAATTTAGTTTAATAACTTAGTAGATAAATAATTACTTCGGCTTACTTCTACTACGAATCTAAGAAAGGCAAGAAATATAAAAAATGTTTCTGCGACTTCAGTGAGATTTACCTTCCTTAAAATGATCAAGGGAAATCTCGCTGCGGAGACAGAAACTTTTTTTATATTTTTTGCACATCTTAAATTCACAATAAAATCATGTCGAAGAAAACGACATTCTACTAAGTTTTCACTTGCCAATACATTAATTATAGCTAAGCTAAATTCTTATTAATATTCGTAGAAACCTTTACCTGTTTTTCTTCCTAAGTTTTTAGCTCTTACCATTTGTTTTAATAATGGTGCTGGTCTATATTTTGAATCAGCAAATTCGTTATATAAAACTTCCATAATAGCTAAAACTACATCAAGTCCGATTAAATCTCCTAAAGCTAGAGGTCCCATTGGATGGTTACATCCAAACATTACTCCGTTATCTATATCCTCTTTAGTAGCGACTCCTTCTTCTAATATAAATATTGCTTCATTTATATATGGAATAAGAATTCTATTTACAATAAAGCCTGCCTTATCCAAAGATTTAACCATTGTTTTACCCATTTTTTCACCCATTGAATAAATGGTATTATATGTATCCTCAGATGTATCGTTGCTTACAACAACCTCTAATAATTTCATAATAGGAACTGGATTAAAGAAATGCATCCCTATAACCTTATCTCTCCTGTTTGTCTGAGCAGCTAAATCTGTAATAGAAATAGATGATGTGTTACTAGCTAAAATAGCTTCTGGTTTACATATAGAATCTAGTTGTTTAAAGCAATCTCTTTTTAGATTTACATCCTCAAATATAGCCTCTATAGCTAAATCCACATCTTTAATTTCTTGCATATTTTGAGTTACTTTATAATTACTTAAAGCACTATTTTTTTGCTCTTCAGTCATTTTACCCTTAGATACTAATTTATCTAAAGCTTTATTCATCCTATTTATTATACCTTCTATTGGGTCTATACTTACAACAGTCACATTAAATCCACTCATTATAGCTGTTTGTGCAATTCCTGCACCCATGGTTCCTGAACCAATTACAGCAATTTTTCTAACATCCATTTATATTTCCTCCAAATATTATTAAATTTATAAACAATATTATTTTAATATTGTCTAATAATATTTATATATTATTTATCAATAACCCACAAGCCTCTATATAATTTTATCAAAACAAAAAATAAATTTTTTTTATGTATAATTTTTTGGTATAATGAATAACATAATTAAATTAATACATATAGCGGAGGGAGTATATTGAATTTTTCGTTAATAAAAAGGTTTATAAACAAAATTATAGCTGATGATATATTCGCTTTAAGTGCGCAGTTCTCATACTACATAATTCTTGGAATATTTCCTTTTATATTTTTATTTGTAATATTTCTAGGTTATTATTCTAATTTATTATTTGACACTTTATATGAAATTAAACATCTAATACCGACAGAAATATATAATTTATTTCTTAATCTGGTTTCTGACTCTGTTAGCAATTATAAGTCCCCATACTTTTCTGCTAGTATCATTGTATTGCTTTGGTCAGCATCCTCTGGCAGTGTGGGTATTATAAAGGGAATAAACAAGGCTTATGATTCTGAAATTAGAAGAAATTATATATTCTTAAAATTTTTTGGACTATTATTTACTTTAGCACTTATGATTTCTTTTCAAATTGTGTTAGTGTTTATAGTCATTGGTAAATATGTGATTGAACTATTAATAACATTTGCCAATATACCTAATATAATTGTTTCTATTGTAAAGATAATAAGATATGCTTTTCCTGTTATTTTATTAATTGTTATGTTATCTTTAGTATATAAATTTATACCTAATAAAAAAATTAAATTTTCTTTAGTGTTACCAGGTGCATTTATAGCTACCTTTGGTTGTTTAATAAGTTCAATGTGCTTTTCAACTTATGTTAATTTACGAAGCACATACTATAATAATATTTACGGCAATCTCTCTGGTCTATTTATTTTCTTATTATGGATATATATGACAAGTTTTATATTTCTTCTAGGTAATGAAATTAATGCATTCTTCTTAAAGGAAGAAATCACTTTCAAAAAATTCTTTCACATCAAGTGATGCTTTATAAGCATCATTTTTTGATGCTATTTTCTCATCAACTATTTCCTTTATTGCTTGCTTTAAGGAGCATTTTTTATTATAAATTTTATCAAATATTAAGGCCTGTAGGCTAACCTTAAAACCTTCTGAATCTTTATTTTCATAATCATTATTATAACCTACAACTACATATTCACCTTTTTCAATATTTTCATCATTTTTCATTTGATTTAATACATCACTTACCGTGCCATAATTAAATTTTTCATGAAGTTTTGTGAGCTCTTTACAAACGCAAAGTACAGCATTTGGCATATGTTTATTTATAGCATTAGCTAAGTTAATAATGCGTTTTGGTGACTCATATATAACAAATGTCCTTATTTCATTTGATTTTATTTTTTGTAAAGCTTCACCAAGCTCCTTGTCCTTGCGAGGAAGAAATCCATAAAAGGCAAAATTATCAGTATTTATACCTGAAACAGACAAAGCAATGGTTGTTGCACATGCCCCAGCAAAACCAGTTACTTCAATATTTTTTTCACGGGCTAGTTTCACAATTTCATAACCTGGGTCAGAAATACAAGGAGTTCCGGCATCTGTTACAATTGCAACATTTTTTTCTTCAGCTAAGATTTCTTCAATTATCTCTTCGCTTCTTTTTCTCTCATTAAATTTATGATATGAAACAAGCTTAGTTTTTATATCAAAATAATTTAATAAATTTTGTGTATGTCTAGTATCCTCAGCCAAAATCATATCACATTCTTTAAGTGCTTCTAATGCTCTATTTGTAATATCTCCAAGATTTCCAATAGGAGTTGGTATAATATAAATTTTACTCATTATGTTCGTCCTTTTTTCGTATTAATATAAGTACTATTATGCCACAGTCTCACTGTTTATATTATATCATATAATTTATAAAAGCAACAAAAAATAAATATTTTTACAAATGTTTTATATAGCAGAATTTGGGTATAAATTGACATATATTGATAGGAGGATTTGAAAAATGGCATATGATTTTGACAAAACTTTAGAAACTGGAAATTCATTAATTGACTCACAACACAAGGAACTAATAGCTGCAATAAACAGTCTTTTAGAAGCATGCTCTCAGGGTAAGGGTAGAGAGGAAGTTAAAAAAACTATTGTTTTCCTAAAAAATTACACAGATAAGCATTTTGGAGATGAAGAAGTTTTACAACAAAAATACAAATATCCAGACATAGTAAATCACAAAAAATTACATCAAACTTTTAAAGATGATGTTAAAAAAATAGGTGAAGAGTTTGAACAAACTGGAACATCTATAGCTATAACATTTAAGGTTAACAACATAGCAGCATGGTTCATTAATCACATAAAGGTTCATGATAAAAAAGTAGCAGCACATATAAGAGAGACTCAAAAATAGTTTAATATATAAACACAGATGCTCATTTGGCATCTGTGTTATTTTATTTGATTTTATTTGATTTTATTTGATTTTATTTGATTTTATTTGATTTTATTTGATTTTATTTGATTTTATTTAAAAAATCGTTTAATTTATTTTTCTGGTCTTTAGATAGAAACATTTCGAATTTTTTTAATTCTTGCAGTTTTTTATTATATTCTGCTTCACCAAGCTGGCTTTTTAATTTATCACTATATGCCTTTGCATCTTTTAATATTTCATCATCTGATTTATCCTTATATTTTTCTTTAAACTGTTTAAAATCTTCATTATTTACAAGATTTTTAGCAGAATCACTGTTAAGCATTTCCTTAACTTCTTTGTTATTATTTATTGCATTTTTAATATTTTCATCATCAAAACTCTTGAATATATTATTTGGCATTTACTCCCTCCTCATTTAGCTAATATTAAATATAATGTACTTTGAATATTATATTTATATTTTTATTCTATGAATAATATATTTATATATTACTTATTTGTTCTTAAAAAAATTATAATTAATAATACTATTAATTATAGATAATTTATTATAATTCAAGAACCTTTTTGGATAAATAACATAAAATATATATAGTATTAAATAATACATATAAGAAGGTGGTATTATTCCAATTACATGGTTATTATATTTAATGGGCGCTAGATACATATTCGGAAATAAAAATATTAATAATGTTACACATATGATAACAAACTATGCATCAGGAATCATTTCTAATCCTCATCAATTGGAGAGCACCTTAGGAATGATTAGAACCTTTGCGCCTTTAACCTCTGTGCAAACAGTAGGCAAAATAAATCTGTTTTTACCACTAGTAGAAAAATTCAGCAGCATTTTAGGAATTTATAGCTTTCTTAGTAAGGCACAAAATTATGCACCTATACAATCACTTGGTGACAAGCCTCCTATGGAAAAGGTTACTTCGCTTATCTCTAACGGCAATATACCATTAACAAAAATCTTAGCTCAGCCAATCATTGCTAAAAATATGGATAAGATAATTAGTACAGTTACAAGTAATGTCATTAACAATAGCATGAAAAATGGAAACTTAGATCAAATGTTATCAGGACTGATGAATCAAATGTCAAGTAACCAAAATAACAACAATGCAAATAGCACATCAGAAAATGTAGAAAACAATGCAAATAACAGCTTTGATATGAACAGCATCTTAGAAATTCTAGGACCAATACTTAATAACAACAAATAAGAATTTAGCTAAACATTAGGGGATTATCTCCTAATGTTTGCTAAATTCTTATTTATTGTTAATTAAATTATCAAAGATTTTGTTTCCGTCACAGCTCCACATATCTATGGGTGAATTTTTTGGGTTATCATCTTCAAAATAATTTTTGGGAATATCAATATTTAATCCTTTATTTATATCCCTTTCATATTCACTTTTTAAAGTATTTAGGTCATATTCCGAATGACCCATTGCAAATATTCTTGAATAATCCTTTGATACTACTATGTGAGCCCCTGCCTCTGCTGATACTGCGGCTATTTTTAATTCATTTATTTTTAATATATCTTCAATCTTAATTTCAGTGTGTCTAGAATGTGGAGCGTAAAAGTAATCTCTTATACCACTAAACAAAGTACAATCTCTATCCAATATATCATTTTTAAAAACACCAAATATTTTTTTATCAAGTTTAACCTTATTTAATCCATAAAAATAATATAGTGCCGCTTGAGCTCCCCAGCAAATATACATAGCTTTTTGTACGTTTTTAGCAGAAAAATCAAGGATAGCTTTCATTTCATCCCAATAATCTATCTCCTCGTATTCAAGATGTTCTATAGGTGCTCCTGTTACAATTATTAAATCATAGCTTCTATTTTGAATATCATATATACTTTTATAGTTATTTTCTATATAAGACAAATCAGTGTTTTTAGAGATATGTGACTTTGCACAAACTAATTCAATATTTACCTTTGTGTTTTTAACATCTAATACTCTTCTAAATTGAGCCTCAGTCTGTTCCTTTGTTGGCATCAAATTAACCAGTACTAGATTAACTACTTTACTATTGAGCACTTTAACCTCCATTAAGCCTCTAGAGCTTGCTCTATATCTTTTATAATATCATTTACATTTTCAATACCAACGTTTAATCTTATAGCCTCTGGAAGAACACCAGCTGCAATTTGCTGTTCTTCGCTAAGTTGCCTATGAGTAGTACTGCCTGGATGTAAAATGCAAGTTCTTGAATCACCAACATGTACAACATTATTTATCCATTTTAAGCTCTTGGCAAATTTTCTGCCTGATTCTTTTCCACCCTTTATACCAAATAATATTATTCCGCTTGCTCCGTTTGGAAGATATTTATTAGCACGCTCATAGTCATTACTATTTTCAAGCTTAGGGTAATTAACCCACAAAACATTTTTATTGCTTTGTAAAAACTTAGATACCTTCAATGCATTTTCACTGTGTCTTTCCATTCTTAAGTGTAAGGTTTCTAACCCTCTGTTATAAATAAATGCTGTAAATGGACTCATTGTAGAACCATAGTCTCTTAAAATATTCGCTCTAGCCTTAACAATATAGGATGCATTACCAAATTTTTCAACATAGCTTATACCGTGATAATCTGGGTCTGGTTTAACTAAACAATCGAATTTACCGTTATCCCAATTAAAATTACCTCCATCAACTACAACACCTCCAAGACATGCTGCTTGACCATCGATGTATTTACTTGCAGAATGAACTATTATATTAGCACCATGTTCAAAAGGTCTGCATAAATATGGGGTAGCAAGTGTATTGTCAACTATCAAAGGTACCTGATGCTTTTTTGAAGCATAAGATAATTTTTCAAAATCTAAAACATTTACACCAGGGTTACCTATGGTTTCACCAAAAACAGCCTTCGTTGTGGGTCTAAATGCCCTTTCTATTTCTTCAATTGTTGAATCAGGTTTTACAAATGTAGTTTCAATGCCTAATTTTTTTAGCGTTGATGACAGCAATGTATAAGTTCCGCCATATAGTGTTGATGTAGCAACTATATGATCCCCAGCACTGCATATATTAAGTATAGCCATTGTTGTTGCAGACTGACCGGAGGCCGTTGCAACAGCACCCACTCCTCCCTCAATCTGTGCTATTTTATTTTCAAATACAGCCACAGTTGGATTGCTAATCCTTGAATACATATGTCCATTTTCTGCTAAATCAAACAATGCAGCTATAAAATCCGGGTTCTTAAAGTTATATGTTGTACTTTGAACAAGAGGATATACTCTTGGTTCTCCTTCAGTATGATTTTCTAACGATTGTACCAATGCTGTTTCTATTGCAAATTCTTTATTCATATTTACCTCCAAAATTATAAAATAATTAAACTATATAAAAAACTTCTTAGCTATATCAACTGCCTCCTTAGCATCCTTTGCATAAAAATCTGCTCCGATTTTAGATGAATACTCATTAGTCAATACAGCTCCACCTACAAGCACCTTACAGGCACTATACTCTTTTCTCAATAACTTTATTGTTTCTTCCATGCTTTTAACAGTTGTAGTCATAAGCGAGCTTAAGCCTATTAATTTGATATTATTTTTCTTAGCTACATCAACAATTCGCTCAGCACTTACATCTCTTCCAAGGTCAATAATTTTGTAACCATAGTTTTCTAATACAACCTTTACAATATTTTTGCCTATATCATGTATATCTCCTTTAACTGTTGCTAGTAAAATTGTTCCTTTGTTTACATCTGCTAAGCTTGTCAAATTTTCTTTTATTACCTCAAATGATTCCTTAACTGTCTCTGCTGCTTGAATTAATTGTGGTAGAAAAATTTTTTCCTTTTCATACATTTCACCAACTCTATCAAGTGTCGGTATTATAATATTATCAACTATCTCTAATGCTTCATTTGACTGCAATAATTTTATAGTTGCAGACCTCGCCTCATTTTTAGTTCCGCTAATTATTATTTTCGTAAGATCAAGCGTTTTTTTATCTGATTTAGGACTTGAATCAGATGTAATTGCAGTATCAGAGTATTTTTCTATATATCTCTTTGAATTTTTATCTATATTATGCAAAACATTATGCCCCATGATGATATTCATCATATTTTCGTTATTAGGATTAATAATTGGCAAATCAAGACCATAAGCCAAGGCTTGAGATAAAAACACTTCATTTATAATACTTCTATTAGGTAGCCCGAACGAAATATTTGAAACACCTAACACAGTTTTTAATCCTAAATTTGCTTTTATCATTTTAATAGCCTTTAACGTTTCAATTGCATCCTCTTGCTGTGCTGATACAGTTAAAGTTAAACAGTCTATAAATATGTTATTTTTGCATATGCCATATTCAAGTGCTCTGTCTAGAATTTTCTTTGCTATGTTATAACGGTCCTCCGCTGTCTTTGGTATACCATTTTCATCTAGCGTCAATGCAACTACATTAGCACCATACTTCTTAACTAGCGGTAAAATCGTATCTAAAGATTTTTTCTCACCATTAACAGAATTCACAATAGCCTTTCCACAATAAACTCTTAGTGCTCTTTCTATAACATTTGGATTTACTGAATCAATTTGCAATGGTGCATCTGTAATAGTTTGAAGTCTTAGTATGATATTTTCCATGACAGATGCTTCATCTATATCAGGAATTCCAACATTAACATCTAACATGTCAGCACCTGCGTCTATTTGCATAATTCCTTGCCTCAAAATAAAATCAATATCATTATTTATTAAAGCGGCTTTAAAATTCTTTTTACCTGTAGGGTTGATACGCTCACCAATAACTCTAATCTGATTAATTTCCACAATCTTTGATGAAGAACAAGCACAGAATTTATCAACAGCATACTTAGCCTTAGGTTTTATGTCTTTTACCTTTTGCACAACATTTTTAATATGCTCTGGTGTGGTTCCGCAGCAACCTCCTATAATATTTACTCCAGACTTTACAAATTCTAATGCATACTCTGAAAATTTCTCTGCATCTATATCATAAATGCTTTTGTCGTCAACTATTCTTGGAAGCCCTGCATTAGGCTGAACAATTATGTATGCATTTGTTAATTCAGTTAGTTTATTCACAATTGGCGCCATTTCCTTTGGTCCAAGTGAGCAATTTATTCCTATTGCATCAGCTATATTTTCTAATGTCACAGCCATAGCTTCTATACTACAACCCATAAACGTACGTCCATTGCTTTCAAAGCTCATAGTACAAAAAACTGGCAATTCAGTATTTTCCTTAGCCGCAAGCAAAGCAATTCTTAGTTCCTGTAAGTCTGACATTGTTTCAATCAAAATTAAATCAGCACCATACTTTTCTCCGGCTATTACCTGCTCCTTAAATATACTGTAAGCCTCATCAAATTCCAATGTTCCAAGAGGGCTTAGCATTTGTCCAAGAGGACCAATGTCTAGGGCAACAAATCTACCGTCTGATGCTTCTTTAGCTATTTCTATACCACTTTTGATGATTTCTTCTACACTGTAATTTGTATCCTTAAGCTTTAGTCTGTTTGCTCCAAATGTATTTGCAGTAATAACATCACAGCCAGCCATTACATAGGATTTGTGTATATCTTTTATTATTTCTCTATTTTCTACGTTATAAAGTTCTGGTACCTCTCCAAGCTTAAGGCCTTTTTTAATGATTTCTGTACCCATGGCACCGTCAATGCACACAACATTATTTTTAAGGTATTCAATAATACTATTTGTTATCATTTTCTTCTAAACTCACACCCTTCTTTATTTTCGCATAAATCACATTTATTCTTTTTTCTTAATCTATTATCAGCACATTCATCCAATATTCCAATAACAGCAGTTACAGATTTTCTAGGAGTTAATATATTAGATTGATTAACATATAGACCGATTTTTTTACCTGCATCAAGTAAACTTAAAAGCTTAGGCTGAAAATCTATAGAAAAATCCCCATAGCCAGGACTATATCTGTAATTTATGTTGCAATTATTTATACTATTTACTATTGCTAATTCAAGCTCATCACATGCACACTCTACTGCTGCTGTCGCACAAGCATCCATGATAAAGGCATCATTGATTGAACAAATTTGCTTAGCCATTATTTTTTTTTCTATATCTGCACCAATGGTGACAGCAATCAAAATACATCTTTTACACTTGCTTAGATGATTCTTAATATCCTCACCATTCATTACAGTATTAGTGCCATCAATTAAAACTCCATCATTCAAATGAACAATGTCAAAAAGTTTATACATGTATTTTACAGATAAGTTTTTTTCTGTTTCAATAATAATGTCGTCTATTTTTTGATTTAAACTCTTGTCAATTTCTTGGTTCTTATATCCCAAATATCTTAGCACTTCATCCTTTAGTATTTTTATCATTTTAACCTCTCATTATGCCATAGTCTCGACTATTTCGAATAGAAATGAAAAATCGTTTTTTGATTTTACTTAATAATATTAGCCATATTAATGCTTATTTTTCTAGCAACAACTGGATTATTCATTGTATATAAATGAACACCCCTTACTCCGTTAGCTATCAAATCAATTATCTGCTCAGTAGCATAAAATATCCCTGCATCTCTTAAAGCAGTCTTGTCATTTTCATATTTATCAATCATTTTTAAATATTTGCTAGGAATTTTTGCTCCACACATATTAGCCATTTTTGTTATTTGATTTTTCTGTGTCAATGGCATAATACCAGCTGTTATTGGTATATTAATACCCTTTTTTGTCAATTTTTCTCTAAAGTTATAAAAGCTGTTATTGTCAAAAAACAATTGAGATACTAAATGTCCTACACCCTTATCAACCTTATTCTTTAAGTTATTAACATCATCATCTATAGAGTTGCAATCTAAATGTTTTTCTGGATAACAGGCTGCAACTACATTGAAGTCACCAATTGATTTAATATACTCAATTAAATCAGATGCATAACGAAAATCTCCAACCCTTGCCTCTCCATCTCTTTTGTCTCCTCTCAAAGCTAAGATGTTTTGTACTCCATTTTTTTTAAGATCATCTAGTATTTCCTTTATATCCTCTTTTGTTGATCCTATGCATGTAAGGTGTGCCAGCGGCTCTATTTTATGCTTATTTTTGATGATACTAGCCACCTCACAGGTTCTATTATCTCTTGAATTTCCACCCGCTCCATAGGTAACACTAATGTAATCAGGACTTAAATCTCCTAACGCTTCCAGTGTATCGTACACAATTTCTATTGGTGTTTCATACTTTGGCGGGAAGATTTCAAAAGAAAAAACTATTTTTTCCTTTTCAAACAATCTACTTATATTCATTAAATCCTCCAAATATTGATTTAAAAAACAAATAGAAAAAGCCTTCTCGATGAGAAGGCTTACAGTACAATCACATTAGCGTCCTCTCATCTTTCAAAGCAATTGCTTTGACGGAATTAGCACCTTGCATAAAGCAGGTTGCCGAGATTTCATAGGGCCGTTCCCTCCATCTCTCTTGATGAAAAAGCTTTATTTATTTTTTATTAAAGATACACCATAATTTTATATTTGTCAATAGGAAATTAAAAAATAATTTAACTTAATAAGTTAGTAGACAAATGATTGCTTCGACTTACTTCTACTACGAATCTAAGTGAAGCAAAGCATATAAAAAACGTTTCTGATTCCGTGATTCGGTTTCCCTTGATTTTTGTAAAGGAAGGGAAAGCCTCATCAAGTCACATAAACGTTTTTTATATACTTCGCTATTCATAGCAACCGATAACCAAAGAAAAATAAAAGGATTTTTCTTTGGTCATCTTCGTTTCTGGCAGAGCTGTTTAATAAGCTTGTTAGTCGGTTGTAGGCGTGAAGGCTTAGTAGAAGAACACGCCAATATAGTAGAAAATCAGAGAAAAAATGTTTTTTTTCTTTGATTTTCGGTGCTATGGAGGCAATAAATATAAAAAAAGTTTATGCGACTTCAACGAGATTTACCTTCCTTATAAAAATCAAGGTAAGTCTCGTTGCGGAGACAGAACTTTTTTTATATTTATTGCTCACCTTTAATTCACAACAATAGTATGTCGAAGAAACAACTCTCTACTAAGATTTCACTTTCCAATATCTTAATTATTGCTACGATAAATTCTTATTCATTTGACCTTTTAAGAAAAACAAGCTAAAATATAAAGGTAAACAAATATAATGGCACAGGTGATTTTATGATAGTTTTATCTTGTAACAACATATCAAAGGCTTATGTTGTTGATAATATAATTGAAGATATATCTTTTACAATAAATGATAATGAGAAGGTTGGCCTTATTGGGCTCAATGGAGCAGGTAAAACTACCCTTTTTAACATATTAACTGGTGAACTAGATTATGACAGCGGTAACATAATTATACCTAAAAATAAAAAAATGGCTTATCTAAAGCAAAATACAAAGATTGAAAGTGATAAAACTATCTTTGATGAAATGCTTACTATGTTTGAAGATATTATATCTATGGAAAATAATATTAGGCAGTTAGAGGTTGAAATAAGTAAGTTTACTGAGCACGATGAAGATGGAGTGCTTGAAGTGCTGATGGATCGATATACTAAGCTAAATGAAAGGTTTATTGAATTAGATGGCTATAGCTATAAAAGTTTAATTCGTGGAGTATTAAAGGGTTTAGGCTTCAACGACGAAGATTTTGACAAGCATATCAATGTTTTAAGTGGTGGTCAAAAAACAAGAGTAATGCTTGCTAAGCTATTATTAGAAAAAGCAGATATTCTACTTTTAGACGAGCCAACAAACCATCTTGATATTGAAGCCATATCTTGGCTTGAAAAATACTTAAAAGGCTTTAATGGCTCAGTTATTATTATTTCCCACGATAGATATTTTTTAGATAATATAGTCAATAGAATAATGCTTTTAGAAAATAAAAACATTAAATCATATAATGGCAACTATTCTGAGTTTATGAAAAAAAGAAAAACAGAAATAGAGCAAGAGATAAAAAAATATGAAGAATATGAAAAAGAAATTGAACGTCAAGAGGAAATGATAAATAGGCTTCATGCCTATGGCAGTAAAAGAAATATCCGCCAGGCCTTTAGCAGGCAAAAGGCTCTTGATAAAATAAAAAAAATGGAACGCCCTAGCTACGAAAACAAAAAGGTTAGGCTTAGATTTACACCTAAACTTAGAAGCGGTCAGGATGTTTTAAGAGTTGAAGATTTAGCTAAGTCCTACGGTGAAAACAGCATATTTAAAGATATTTCATTTAATATTTATAGAGGAGAAAAGGTAGGTATTATAGGACCAAATGGTATAGGAAAATCCACATTATTAAAAATTATAGCAGGAAAAATAGATAGCTATGTCGGGGAAATAGTGCCTGGACATTTTGTTAACATTGGTTACTATGATCAAGAGCAAACATATTTAGATTTTGAAAATACAGTTATAGATGAAATTTGGGATGATAACCCTAAGTTTAATTATTATGATGTTAGGTCATTGCTTGCACAATTTCTATTTACAGGAGATGACTTATTTAAAATAATTGGTGATTTAAGCGGTGGAGAAAAAGGAAGATTGTCACTGTTAAAGCTAATGCTTTCAGAGGCTAACTTTCTTCTTATGGATGAGCCAACCAATCACTTAGATATTGATTCAAAGGAAATATTAGAAGATTCGTTAGTAAATTATGACGGTACTATTCTTGTTGTATCGCATGATAGATATTTTCTTAATAAAGTGACTAATAAAATAATTGATATGTCAAAGGATGGCTTATTTGAATATTTAGGAAACTATGATTACTATGTAGAAAAAAAGGCAGAGCTTGAACAGACAGATGATGAAGTTCTAGTAACTAAGACAAAAACACAAATAAATGCAGAAAGAAAAAAGGAAAGAAATATAAAAATAGAAAAGAAAAAAAGGGAAAAAGAAATTAAGGATGTTGAGAAAAAAATTGAAAACTATGAAAATGAAATTGCTTCATTAGAGAACAAGTTATGTCAGCAAACGACATACAATGACAAAAATCTAGTTCTTGAAATAAATGAGCAAATGCAACGGTTAAACACGGAATTAGAGAATTTATATGCATTTTGGTCTGAATTAACAGAGGAATAGTTATATAAAAAAGTTATCCACTAACCATATATTGGATGTGGATAACTTTTTGCTATTTTTACAGTATCAACACATTTATCAACAACTGTTGATAACTTTATTAACTGCTGTTTATGAACATGCAATTTCTAAATTTGGACTTGCATTAAGAGAAAAATCAGAAAATTCTTCATTATTGTATTTAAAGTACGCACAACTGCCTATCATAGCTGCATTATCTGTGCAAAGAATCGGAGAAGGTCTATATAGTAAAAAATTACTATTTTCACATTTTTTTCCTAACACCTCTCTAAGTCTGCTATTGCTTGCCACTCCACCAGCTAATGCTATTTTACTACAACCTTTTAATCTTGCTGCTTTTATTACCTTTTCAACTAAAACGTCAATTACTGCTTCTTGAAAGGATGCTGCTACATCAGCTTCAACTATTTTCCCACCTTTTTGAGTTGTTTGATTTATATAGTTTAGAACAGCTGATTTTAATCCACTAAAGCTAAAATCTAATGTTTCCTCATCTAATTTTACTCTCGGGAAATGAATTGCGTCCTTGTTTCCTTCCTTGGCAAGTATGTCGACCTTTGGTCCTCCAGGATATCCAAGGTTAAGTGCTCTAGCTATTTTATCATATGCTTCTCCAGCAGCGTCATCTCTAGTTCTACCCATAACCTCATATTTACCATAATCCTCTACATAAACAAGATGTGTATGTCCTCCAGATACAACAAGACACATAAATGGAGGTTCTAAGCTTTTATCCTCAATATAATTTGCACTTAAATGTCCTTCAATATGATTAACACCTATAAGCGGCTTATTCCATGCATATGAAAGAGATTTTGCATAATTTATACCAATAAGCAAAGCTCCAACAAGTCCAGGACCATAAGTTACTGCTATTGCGTCTATATCATCTACACTAATCTTTGCTTCTTCCATTGCTTCCTTTACAACACTGCTTATATTTTCAATATGTTTTCTAGAAGCTACCTCTGGAACTACACCACCATATTTTTTATGAATTTCTATTTGCGAGGAAATAACATTAGATAAAACCTCACGTCCATTTCTAACAACTGAAGCTGCCGTTTCATCACAAGATGATTCTATTGCAAGTATATTAATTATTTTTTTATCCATTGTAACCTCCAAACAAAATCACATAGAGTGAAATTGTTTTTATTTCGCTTTTTATTCTTCAAATATATATTCTTCTAGAGTTAATCCACTTTCATAAACTTTTTTAGCTAAATCTTCTCCTACATATCTAACATGCCAAGGCTCATACATATAGCCTGTGATATCTTCTTTTCCTTTTTGATATCTAACTATAAAGCCAAATCTATAAGCATTTTCACTTACCCATTTTCCTTCTTCTGTATCTCCAAAGTCTTCTGTTAATTGTAAATTAACACTATCACTAGTTATATCCATTGCTAAACCAGTTTGGTGCTCGCTTTGACCAGGCTTTGCACTAAACTTGTCAGCTGCCTCTTTACCATGATTGCTAACATAACCATTATATAATGACACCTGTGTATTATATGATCTATAACCTGATCTTGCGTAAAGCTGAATTTTTATTTCATCCATAGCTGTTTCAAACATAGTAGTTAGAGCATCAGCAGCACTTTTTCTCAGCTGATTTATCTCAGGATTTTCAAGGCATGTAGGAACATCTGTAATTTTAACTAAGTCCTCAGGAACATAGTCATCACTTAAATTACGTTCTTTATTTACCACTACCTCTATTGAATCTTGGTTAGTAACAATGTTATTTTCATCAAGAAATGTCTCTACAACTTTATTATCATCATCTTCAGGCTGATCTATAACATCATCTTTTTTATTATCATCATTATCGTCTTTCTCACTGTCATCGTTGATTTTGATATCTTCTTCATCCTTAATATTATCAGAATCGTTATTCGGTTTATCTATGCTGCTTGTTGGTTTTGAACAGGCAGTAAAAAATATAAATGATGTTATTAGTAAAACCAATAACACATGATGTTTTGCTAATAAATTTTTAATCTTGCATTTTTTTGTACTAATTTCTTTGTTATTTTTCATTTTTTCAACCTATAATTCCTTCCACATAATTATTGCATCTTCTATTGGATTTGAATAATACTTTGGCCTTTTACCAGAATTAACAAATCCAAGCTGCTCGTATAACTTAATAGCCACTGCATTAGACTCTCTTACCTCTAAAGTAAGTCTAAATATATCATTTTTATTACATACTTCAAATAAATAATTTAACAATAGTTTAGATAATCCTAATCCTCTATAGTTTGGCAAAACAGCTACATTTGTAATATGACCTTCATCATATATTTTCCAGATACCAACATATGCAACAACTTTATCATCACATTCTAGACAAATATACAAAGCCATATTATTTAAAAGTTCACTTTCAAATGCTGTTCTTGACCAAGGAACTGAGAATGATGCATTTTCTATTTCTAATATGTCATCTAAATCTTCATGTTTCACTTCTCGTATAGAAATTTTCATTTAAAATCACACATTCTTTCTGCTTGAGATGGTCTTAAATATTCAGGTGAAAAGTCATAGCAAGACATCATTTTATTTTCCTTTATTAACTGATATCCTACGTGATTTATAGATGATGCACTTAATATATTATATTTTTCTGGAGCAAAATAGATTTTTTTGCTTTCATTTATTTTGCGCTGTAAGACTTCTTTATAATTAATTGATCCATCGCCATTTAGTACCACATCATTGTCTAAACCATTAATTATATTAACAAGATCATCAATATTGATTGGAAATTGTTCCTTAACTGTAACAAGATTATTATTTTCCCATTTGTATACACCAGAATATGCTCTGCCACCTTTAGCATCAAGTATAGGTATAATATATCTACTACCGTCAAATACATTTGCTGCTAATGCTTTCATTGTAGGTACTGCTACCATAGGTATATCTAAAGCTTGTGCTAATCCCTTAGCTATGGCAGCTCCGATTCTTAATCCTGTATAAGAGCCTGGTCCTTTTGATATAGCAATGACATCAATATTATTAAGGCTTAACTCATTATCTTCTAATGCCTTAACAATAAGTGGCATCAGTTTTTCAGAATGAGTTTTTTTATGATTTTGCGTATATTCACAAAGTAATATTTCATCTTCTGAGATTGCACATGATGCTGTAATACTTGCTGATTCAATTCCTAGAATTTTCATATTTTTACCTCCATAGAGTGAAGAGTGTTTTTTCTTTACTCTTGCAGCTTCTCTTTTATAATATTAAATTGTTCGCCTTCTCCATTAATATCTAACTCTCTATCGTTATTTTCATAATTAATATTAATTGTTATATTAATTGCTGATTTAGGTATAAGTCCTTTAATTTTACTTGCCCATTCAATGATACAAACTCCATCCGACTTAATGTATTCATCATAACCTAAATCGTACATTTCATCCTCAGAATCAAGTCTATAGGCATCCATATGATACAAATTAAGCCTTCCGTTATATTCCTTAATTATTGTAAATGTAGGACTTGTAACATAATCGTGAATCTCTAGCCCTTTAGCAATAGACTGTGTAAGTGTGGTTTTTCCAGCACCTAGTTCACCCTCTAAGCATATAACAGTTCCGCCTTTTAAGCTTTCTCCAATTATTTTACCTATTTTGTCTGTATCTTGTAAATTACTTGCTTTAATAATCATTCATACTTCCTTCCATGCAATCATTTCAATAAAATCTTTGCTATCTCATTTACATTGCCAGCGCCCATAGTAATTATTATATCACCACTATTTGCTTTTTTCAACGCAAGTGAAGCAGCATTTTCAAAATTTTCAGCATAAAAAGCATTTGCATTATACTTTTTAGTAGCTTCTACCAGTTCCTTAGAATTAACTAGACCTGTATCCTTCTCTCTTGAAGCATATATATCTACTATTATAATTTCATTAGTCAGTTCAAAAACTTTGGCGAATTGCTCAAGAAGAGCCTTTGTTCTAGTAAATGTATGAGGCTGGAATATAGTTATAACCTTGCCACTTGTAATTTTTCTAGTACTAATCAAATTTGCTTTTATTTCCTCAGGGTGATGTGCATAATCATCTATTATAGTTATACCATCTTTTACTCCCTTTAACTCATATCTTCTCTTAGTTCCTGTAAATTGCTTTAACCCACGCTTTATAGTATCAATATCAATGCCTAACTCAATAGCAGTAACAATAGCTGATAATGAATTTAGTACATTATGTTCTCCAAATACACTTAACTCTATATCAAATTTTTCATTATTATAAACAGCTGTAAATTTAGGGAATGGCAAATATTCAATATTAGTTGCATATATATCAGCAGTAGAGACTAATCCAAAAGTTATTACTCTTGCATTTATATCCTTAAATAAATGCTTGTTTTTGTCATTAATTATTAAAAGTCCATCATTAGGCAACTTATTAGCAAATTCAACAAAAGCATTGTTAATATCATTAATATCTTTATAGTAATCTAAATGATCCTCGTCTATATTAAGTATGATGCTAATAGTGGGGAAAAAGTTCAAAAAATTTCTTTTATATTCACAAGCCTCTGTTAATAATAAGTCCCCTTTTCCAATTTTTATATTTCCTCCAATTACATCTAACTCTCCTCCTAAAAAAATAGTTGGATCAAGAGTTGAATTGATTAAAATTGAAGATAGCATACCTGTAGTTGTTGTTTTACCATGAGTCCCTGAAACCGCAATAGAGTTATTATGCTCCTTCATAATGTTTCCTAAGAATTCTGCTCTACACTGTATTTTAATACCAAGCTCCTTTGCTCTAAGTAATTCCTCATTATCATCTCTAATAGCAGAAGTGTATACTAATAAGTCTATATCATCAGTTATGTTTTCTTTTTTGTGTCCAATATATATTTTTGCTCCATCATTTTGAAGCTTTTGTATTAAGTCTGAGTTATTTTCATCTGAGCCTGACACTCTTACTTTATTGTTTAACATTAACTCTGCTAAACCACTCATGCTTATTCCACCGATTCCAATGAAAAAAATATGATCTATATTTTTATACATAATTACCTCCATTACGCCTTTTCACAGCGGTATGAAATGTTTTTCATTTCACATTTTCTCTTTAAATTTATATATTTATTACTATCAAAAGTAGTTATTATACTTATATTAAAATAATATTAATACATTCTTACTATTATATAATTATTTTAACATTTTGTAAATATATAAAAGGGTCAAAGGTTTCTCAAATTTTAGCCTAAGTATTGTCTTTACCATATCTATAGTCATTATAATCAGAGGTTATTAAGTCAAATTTATACTTATTTATATCTTCTACAGATATACTATTTATATATTCATTAGGAGTTGTTGTTTTTGATATTTCGTAACCTTCCTCTATTAATTTATTGACAGTTTTCTTATATATAAGTCTCTCTTTAGGTATGATTTCCTTTTTTATTAATATATTTTTAAATGTATTTTTTAAATCATTTAGAAAATCATCCTTTTTAAATATAAACTCTTTTTCCTCAAAGCTTTTTTTCTTAATTTTTTTATGTTTATAACTTCTTAAGCTCTTATAAAGTATAAATATAATACCTGCTATAAATAATATTTGCAATATGTTATAAATTACACTAAAATCTGCAACTTCGCCTACTTTTTCTAATACCTCTTCCTCAGGTATTTCTGGTAACGGTTTTTGTTCATTACCTAAATGGTCTTTCATTTTATTTATTCTATCACCAACAAAAAGCATGAAATCAGAATTAAAAAATCGCTCCATAAATGATGTAAAGGCACTTGAAATCTTTTCTAATAACGAATCAGTAGCTGGTTCAACAAAATCATAAAATAATTTTACAAGATATAAAAGCTCTTGTTTAAAAAACGTAAAAATAGTAGTAATAGCGGCAACTAAAAAATTAAACATAAATAAATTTTTATTTTTATTAATAGTATTTTTGCCCTCAAAATGTTCATTAAAATTGATGCACACAACATAAAAAGCACTGACAGCAAAGTAAATAATTATAAAATCAATAACTTTATTACCAAATGCTATAACCGTTTTATCAGTAATATAAAATGAAGTTGTTACAATTATAAGCGCAAGTGATTTAGCCACCTTTATATATACCGATGTATTAACTCTATTAGTCCTAAGAGCAAATATTGATATAATAGCAAAATATGCAGATGCAAATACAATCATAAAAAAGCCTTGTGCAAATGCACTAGCTATCCCTGCTAATATGCAAGCTATCCCATTTAAAATAATAAATTTTTTATTTTCTGATAAATCAATATCTTCTTTATTTTCATAGATATTTAATAGATTGAAAATTACAAAGTAAAAAAATACACTTAATAAGATTACAAGATTATAATTAGGTCTATTATCAAGTATATTATCACATATAATAATAAATAATAGTATACTTCCTATCATGTAATAAAATGAATGTATAATATATAAAAAAATATGATTAAATCTTTTCATATTAACCTCCACCCCTCAATCATCATTTAAAGTATGATATTCTAATATTTTTATCATTTAATTGAATGTCACTATTTTTATATAAAAATATACATACCTTGTAATTTTTACTTGATAAAAATCTAGCTATGTTATATAAATATCCTGACATTTCATATTTAATAAAAACAATTATATTATTGTCCATAAAGCTTCTAATAAATTTATCCATTGTGTTTTTAAAGGTGTCAAAGCTTTTATACTCCATACATGTCAGCATATCATTTATAAGAATAATATTATTAAGGCTCATATCTGGGAATACAATATTTTTAACATAGTGCTTCATATATGAATTAGTTCCAAATCCTACAGGTACTTTATTTTTATATGCATTATTAACCAGTGAAGCAGTAAAGCTTATTGCCTTTTCAATATATATTTCATCATAGGCCCTAGTTTCAGAGCCGCTAAATACATCTATAAAAATCATAATTGACGGATCTGAGGTAAAATCATATTTTTTAACATAAAATTCTCCTAGCTTAGCGGTTGCCTTCCAATCTATATCCCTGAAGCTATCATGAGTGTCATAGGATCTAACACCAGAATAAAATATTGGATCAGGTGCAATCCATCTTTTTACCAAAGCATTGCCTTGCATAGAAGTGCTATCGCTTATATACTCATCTATCTTTTTAGGCTTAGGAGTCACAAAAAGCTCAGTTTCATTATTTATGGCTAAGGTTACTTTAGTAAATCCAAATATATCTATTAAGTTTACATTAGCAGCTATAGTGTAATAACCTCTTTTTACTGGCTTTAATAAAATAGATTTTTTCAATCTTTGATATGACAATAAAGATGTTACAATAGTATAGGTGTAAAAATCCTCATTATCTAAATCCTCTTTTAAGCTCTCATCTTCGAGCTCTATATTTTTATTAATAAAAAGATTTATTTTAAATATTGGAATAATTAAAAATTTTCTATTTATTAATTCAATATTTAGTTTAACTTCTTCTTGCTCAGTGGTTTTATTATCATCAAAATAAAACTTTATTTTAAGCTTAGATGCGCAGAAAGCCTTAAAATATTTATTTGATATGAAAACAATTAATAAGATAGCTATAATTAGTAAAAATTCAATCATTAGACTTCATCCTTTACCATATTAAAATCTTCAGTAGGAACATTTATGCCTTCTATTATTTCTTTAATTAATTTTTCTTGAATATTTTCATATGAGTACGAAAAACCATTAGCAATAATTCTATGTGATAGAACATACTTACTTAAGTACTTAACATCATCAGGTAATACATATTCTCTGCCCTTTATTGCCGCATAAGCCTTTAGGCATTTATAAAATACTAAACTACCTCTTGGGCTTACACCAAGAAGTATTTGCTCATTATTTCTAGTTTTATTTACTATCTCTAGCATATACTTTAAAACAGTATCGTTGAATACAACATTATTAATTTCCTCTCGGCATTTTAATATTTCCTCACAATTAATTATAGGTTTAATTTCTTCTAAAGGATTTCTGCAACCATGATTTTTTATAAGATTTATTTCATTATCTAAGCTTGGATAGCCTAGTGACATTTTTATTGTAAATCTATCTAGCTGAGCTTCTGGCAATGGAAATGTACCTGAGTTTTCTACAGGATTTTGAGTAGCTAATACTATAAATGGCTGATTTAAACTATATGTAACTCCATCAACAGATATTTGAGACTCAGCCATTGCTTCAAGTAAACTTGATTGTGTTCTTGGTGCTGCACGATTTATCTCATCTGCTAATACAATTTGACTAAATAATGGCCCCTGCTTAAACTCAAATTCTCCCCTTTGCTGGTTGTAAAAATTTACTCCTATTAAATCAGATGGAAGTAAATCTGGAGTAAACTGAATTCTTTTAAATTCTGCTGAAATAGACTTTGATATGGATTTTGCAAGCATAGTTTTACCTGTGCCTGGAACGTCCTCAAGCAAGACATGTCCAGAAACTAGCATTGTCATTAAAATTAACTCGACAGCTTCATCGCACCCAACCATAACTTTTGAAACGTTTTCTTTTAATTTGTTACTTAAACTATTAATTAACATAAACCCCTCCAATTAATATAAATTTTGTAAATATAGCAAATTTCGCCAATAAAATATTATAGCATAACAGATCTAATAAGTAAATATTTTTTACCTTTAAATAAAAAAGTGAACTACGTTCACATTAAAAAAGTTTATACCAATCTATTGATATAAACCTTTGTTTTTATTAATATTTTATTTAACTTTATCAGCAATATAATCTTTAAAGTTTTCTGTCAATTTTACACTTTCATCTTCAAAAATCCATATTGCTTCAACATTTTCATATTTACTGACTAATTTAAGTCCTTCTTCATATGGTAAATTGTATATAGCAGTAGACAGTACGTCAGCTAAACCTGAATCTTCACAAATAACTGATACAGCATCAAAATAATTTGATGGCATTAAAGTATCTTTATTGATAATATGGTGATAATTTACACCATCAACTGTAAAATATCGCTGATAATTACCACTAGATACTAAAGATTCGTTTTCAAGTAGAATTTTATAGATATAAGGTTTTTTATTATCCATCTTAGGATTTTGAAGACCTACATTCCACTTTTTATTGTCTGGTTTAGGTCCTATAGAGCAAACATTTCCGCCGACGTTTAATAAAACAGATTTAAATCCTCTTTCCTTAGCACTATCTGCAACTCTTTGTACTGCGTAACCCTTAGCAATTGCACCAACATCAAGACGCATTTTTTCATCCTCTAAATATACAGTTTGATTTTCTTCATCTATAATAAGCTTTGAAATGTCAGTATGCTTAGATGCTTCTTCTAGCATGTCCATAGGTGGAATTTGAGCATTTTCAGTATCATCGATGCTTTTTTCTCTATAGTCATGCCATATATTCAATACACTTCCAAAAGCAATATTTACATATCCATTAGTTTCTTCATACATTTTTTTTGAAAGCACTAATAAATCAATAATTTTCTTATCAACCTTAACGGGTTTAATACCAGCATTATCATTTATAGTTTTAATGTTATTAATACCCTCATAATCATTATAAATATCATATAGCTTATGATATACATCTAAATCATCATGAATAAACTGTACTTTTTCTTTAAAGCTTTCTTCGCTTTCATCATATCCAACAATTTGAGTAACTGTATCAAATAAATTTAAAAATTCGGCTTGATACTTAGTCAGTCCTTGTGAACTGCAACCAACAAACAATAAACATAAAATGAAAATCAAAATAATAAGTTTTTTATTCAATGTTTTACACCCCAATAAGAATGAAAGTGCTACAAAAGTAGCACTCAAATTTAATAATAATAAACAAATATTTTATTTATTATTTAGCAGAATTAATAGCTTTTTCTACAATTACTATCATATCTTCTATAGTAACTGAAACTGAAGCAGCTAACTCTGCATCTGTAGCTTTACCTTCTGATATAGCAATTCCTTTTACTTCATCTACTGTTTTACCAGTTACATATTTAGCAAAAGCAGCAGCTTGTTCATTCCACTCTTTACCTATTTTTGATGCTTTAGCCATGCCATATTCAGCACCTAATTCGTTTTTAGTCTTAACTTCTTGAGCTAAATCAGTTGTTATTTTACCTGCTGCATCAAATTTTACTGTTCCCTGTGATGCGTCTATTATACAGCTTGTTATTTTTCCATCAGCATTAGTTGTTACAGCTGTGTAGTAAGAATAAGCTTGTGCTTGACCTTCATTTCCATCAGCAGCATCTTTAGATTTTGACATATTAGTTGCAATACCAAGACCTAATTTATCTCCAGTTTTAGCTCCCATATCTTGAGCATTTGTAACTGCTCTTTCTATAGCATCAATGTAACCAGTTATGCTAACTGTAACTGAAGCAGCTAAATCTGCATCTGTAGGTTTTCCTTCCTTTACAGCTATACCTTTAACTTCTTCTACAGTTTTACCAACTACATAATTAGCTAAAAAAGCTGCTTGTTCATTCCATTCTTTACCAATTTTTGATGCTTTAGCCATACCATATTCAGCACCTAATTCGTTTTTAGATTTGAACTCAGTAGCTAAATCTGTAACTAATTTTCCTTCTTTAGAGAAATTCATTTTAGTTTGAGCTGCATCAATGATACACTCTACTATTTTTCCTTCTCCATCAACTGTAACAGCTACAACTGTAGAATCAACTTGAGCTAATCCATCAGCCTCACCAGCATCCTTTGACTTTCCTAGTGATGTTATAACAGCTAAACCTGTTTTTAAGCCTTTAGTTTCAGGTGTTGTATTCTCTCCACTTGGTTTTTCATTATCTGTAGCAGGTTTTTCATCAACCTTGCCTTCATTAGCTGAATCCTTAGGTAAGTTAGAAGTACATCCAACTAACATAAGTATAGCAAGTACTAAACTTAAAGCTAATAATAATTTTTTGTTCATTGTTTCCTCCAAAATAAATAAATTTTAAATTTTTTATTTATAACCTAGTCCTTTAAGAGCAGGTAAAATAAACTTTAATAGTGTTGATGTTACAAGTCCTGCTATAACACCAAATATAAGCAAAGCAGGCAAGTAAAACCATAAATTCATACCTACATAAATAAGCGATATTGCAGCGTATTGACCTATATTGAAAAAAACTGCTCCAAAAATGCTTAGAATTAAATATGAAATTTTATCTTTAAATATAGATAAAAGAATAATCATTATTAATATAGAAAACATACCACCTGTAAGACTTAATAAACCAGCCATAGCACCTCTAGTTATAACGGCAAATAATGCTTTTAATATAACTAAGGTAAATGCAGTAGATTTTCCTAAGAAAAATAAGGAATACATTACAACTATATTTGCAAGTCCAAATTTAATACCAGGAACTGGTATTGGTACTGAGGGTATTAAGCTCTCAACTATTGATAAGACTAACGCTACAGCAAAAAGAATTGCTGTTAGAATAACCTTCTTAGTTTTACTCATGCTCATAACATCTATTCTATAATCATTTTGAGTGCTCATGTAATACCTCCTCACTTTCTTACAATTATATCAACATCATTATCATCTGTATCTTTTACTGGAACAATTTTCAATATAACCTTATTAGGCAGACATGCAGCACTAGAACCAATGTGTCTTAATTTTCCACTTTTGATACATACCTTATCAGGACAATCTGACTCTTCAAATCTTATAGAACCATCCTCATACAAATGAAAAACTACATTTTCATTTTGAGGTAATTTAAATATTCTATCTTCATTTTTATTGAGCATAACTGTCAACACAAGTTCTGATTCATAGTATATTTCTGCCTTTGTCGCACCCTTATCAGACTGCATATTATATACAAAATAAAAAATGCAGGCAGTTAATAATATTACAGCAATAATTATAAAATCTCTCTTTTTTATAAACTTCATTATCCTATCAACCCACTTATAAAGATTGTTAAAACATTAGCACTCATTATTATGATAAAATTCTTTATAGCACATATAAAAGTCGACGATTTCTCTTGTTTTTGTAAAAAACACTTAATATTTTTATGCACTGGTATAATTGAAATTAAAAACAATAAATATATAGGTGGTAGAATTTTAAAAGCTACCATAATTATAGCTACTGCATAAATAATATAATATAAAAATCCGAACAGCCATAAAGCTTTTTTGCCAATGTAATATGGTAAAGTATACCTTTTAACCAGTATATCTCTATCTAAATCACAAATATTGTTAGCTAACATAATATTTGCAGTAGTACATACTGGTGCCACTGATAATAAAATAACAGCAGCAATTGGTACAAGGTTTATGCTTAAAAGCACTTTAGTATCTATAATTTGTAAATCAACATAAGTACCCTTAGGCATATTAATATATAATAAAATAAACGGAATAATCAACCCATAAAATATACCAGAAAAAATCTCTCCTATAGGTTGCCTTGATATTGGTATTGGTCCATAAGTGTAAAACACACCGCATAAAAAGCAAAGACCACCTAAAATTAAAACTACAATATCAGTACACCAAGCTAAATACAAACCTAAGGCTACACTAATACTAAACATAACAATAATTATTATTAAAGCTGTTTTTCTATTAAATTGTAAAACTTGAGTATTTGTTTTAGTATCAATATAATTATTAATAGCTGTAGTAGTTAAGTCAAAAAGAAACATCGATAGAAAAAATATAGTTGTTAACTCAATATTTATTGATTGCTTTATATAAAATAAATAAGCAAGCGTCATAATAAAAGTTAACACACTTGTTATCTTTGTTATTATTTCAACGTAACTAAAAAATCTTTTCAATATATTATTTTTCATTTACTAAATTCTTTTTTTCCTTATTTTTTTTTAAACCAAAAAAAGCTTTGTCTAAAATTGATACTAACTGAGATTTCTTTTCATATGATAAATCCATTGAAGACATAGTTTTCATAAACTTATCATAATACTTCTTAGATATCATTTTTGTAAAGTCAAGTCCGCCAGCTTTAAATACGGCCTTATTCAACTCTTGTCTTGTTAGCAAACCTTCTTTAGCTTTATTTTTAACATCTGGGTTATTGTAAAATGTATATATAAGCGGCAATGTAATAACACCTTGTTCATAATCAGATTGCACATTTTTTTTAGCAGTTAACTCATCAACTTCAAAGTCTATACAATCATCTGTCAATTGAAATATCATGCCAACATATTTTCCTAATTGACGATATTTATTCAATACTGCTTTTTCTTTTTCAAACAAAATTGCACCACCATAAAAAGATGCTTCAAACAATGCTGCTGTTTTACCATTAATAATACTTAAATAACGATAAAAAGATAAATCCATATTTCCATTATTTAAATGTTGTCTCAATTCACCCATGCATATTTGATCAATATAACTAGGTAGTTCAAAGTTTAAAAACTCATCTCTATTTTTAATTGAGGTAACAAGTCTAAGAGCAGTAGCCAACAAGTAATCTCCACAAATTACAGCTGTCTTTTTTCCATACTTTTTTTGTAGTGTAATTACTCCTCTTCGTAAAGATGCATCATCCATGACATCATCATGAACTAGGGTTGCTAAGTGCAGTATTTCAATTGCAGAAGCGAATGCTACAGCATTTTGATTTATTTTATTATTGCTATCCATTGCACATACAAGCAAAGCCCACGCTCTAATAAATTTTCCCCTACTTTTTATTAAATGCTGTGTATATGTTCTAATAATAAATGGAGCGGTAGACAAAACCTTGTCTACCGTATTTTTAGTTTGTTCAAATGCGACATCAAGAGTGAGTAATTCGCTAGAGTTTAAAAACTCTGAGTTTTTAAACTCTGTCTTCTTAGTGTCTAAATTAGTCATTGTAAATATACCACCTCTTAACAAACGGCACTTTTTTCCATAGTTTCTTTAAACAAGGCATTACATAATAATCTAATCCTAGTGTTCTTCCTCCACCAATTAGCACTGCAAGACCTGCAAAAATCATCCAGAAAGTATTTAAATATAATCCTGTTGTACATACAAACATTACCTGCAATACTAAAGATACGCCTGAAGAAAGAGTAGTAAATAGTCCGCCTATTAATGCAAGTCCGATTAATATTTCAATAACAACTATAGAAATTTGCATAAATACCTGTATTTGATCACCTGATAATATAACATTGTCTACAAACCAGTTCATTAAAGGAACATCTAATTTAAAAGCATAATCTGCTAATTTTGATTCAGCTATTGCTTTACCACTAACAAACATTGCATCAAATAATCCCATAATGTTAAAGCTAAATATTGCAGTTCCTGTAGAAGCAACAGCATCTACAGCACCAGTAGCTCCAGCAGCAGCATCTATGGCAGCAGTTGCACCAGCAGCAGCATCAGTTACTCCGTATATTATACCATTAAACCAAGCACTTGCTCCACCAAAGAAGCCAGCTAATTTAGGAGATGCCATCCAGCCTTCAGCAATTTTTAATATACCTTCAAACAACCAAACAGCACCAAGCCAAACTCTTAATGGTACAAGTAAAAAGCTTGGAGTTCTATTTGAGAAATGTCCTCCTACAAAGCTTCTACAATTTCTAACTGTAAAAAACTCATGTCTTATATAACTAAAAACTTTATTCCATCCAAGAACTTGAATGAAGTAAATTATATTAATAAAATGTTTAGCAAACATCGCTAAAAACGATGGTAGGTTAAACATAAGTTTTGGCAATCCTACTCTTGCTACTCCGTAACGACCACCTACACATACCATTACACCATGGAATGATGGTTTGTATTCTTCCATTTCTTTTTTACCAGTTATGGCACTAATTATATTATGTGCAGCAGTATGAGCACTTTGCTCACAGTTCTCAACCATTTGTGGAACTGGCATAGTCTCACCTTCTGGTATATACATCATATTATCCCCAACAACATAAACTTCTTTACGATCTAGAGTTCTTAAAAATTTATCAACCTTTATACGACCTCTACCTGCTGATTCTAATACTTCAGATGCATTTTTAGTAACATCAGAGCTTTCAATACCCGCAGTCCATACAACTGTTCCAGCAACATGTTTTGTTACATTATCACCTGATTTAAGTTCAATAAAGTCTTCTCCAATACCTACAACACCAGTATTTAATTTAACTGTTACACCCATCTTAGTAAGTCTTTTTTCAACTTTATCTGATAATTTTTCAGGTAAAATGGGAACTGCTCTAGGTAATACGTCAACATCATAAATTGATACATGATCTCTATCAATTTCATATTGATCACATAATATAGGTGCGTACTCAGCTATTTCACCAGCAAGCTCTACTCCTGTAAACCCAGCACCTACAATATAAAACGTTAATAATTTCCTTTTTTTGTCGATATTTCTTTCACAAGCAGCTGATCGAAACATTTCATGAATTCTATCTTTAAGAATTACGGCATCCTCATATGACCATAATTTATATGAAAACTCTTCAGCACCTTTTGTTCCAAAATATGTAGGTTTGGAACCTGCAGCTAGTACCAAATAATCGTATGAATAAGTTTTTTCTTCACCTATAACTTTTTTTGTATCAAAGTCTATTTTTGTAATATTATCCATTATTACATTAACTTTTCTTCCAGCGAAAACCTTTTTCAAACTGATACGAATACTATCTTCCTCTACCCTATTAGCAGCAACCTCATGTAGTTCAGTAAGCATTGTGTGGAATGGATTCTTATCAATAATTGAAATGTTAATATCTTCGTGCTTTTTCAATTTTTTTTCGAGTTTTTTCGCAGTTAATATTCCTGCATAACCAGCACCTATAACAACTATGTTTTTCAACGCACTCTCCCCTTCATAATTGAATAAAAATATTTATAGTATTATTATAATACATAAATAAAAAATAGTCTGTGACATAAATCACAGAACTAAAAAAAATATTAAATCGTTGTACTTTTCAACCTATTTATGTCCAGAATTTTTATTTGTCCTCTTGATACTTCAACTAATTTTAAATCCTGAAGATTTTTAAGAGTTCTACTTACAACCTCTCTTACAGTACCAATATCTTTTGCAAGTTTTTCATGTGTAATTGAAATTACATCACTTTTATATAAATTGCTATAATATACTAAAATATCAGCAATACGCTTTCCTACACTAAAAAATAACACGTCCGAAAAAGCAGATACTACTTCAGTTAGTCTTTGCGCAGTTGCTTCTTTATCGTAATCATATACCGCTTTATTACTACTTAGAAGTTTGTTATATATATCTATAGGCACTATATAGAGCAAAGAGTCTTCTTCTGCTTCTATATTGATATCAAGATTTAGATTTTTTAACATACATAAAATACTAAGCACACATATATCTTTGCTTTTTAGTCTATATAATGTAATTTCACTGCCATTTGTTGAATATACAAAAACACGGATAAATCCATATTTTACAATTTTCATTCCTATACAATCTGTACCTACATGATGAACTATTGAGTTCGCAGCATAATTTCTTTTTTGAACGCTATTAAGTATCAATTGTTTTTCATCTTCCTCTAATGCATTCCAAAACGGTAGAGCATTCGGTAAAAATATTTCCATTATCTCAACTCCTTTAATAACACTTTACCACATAAATACACAGGCTTCAAGTGTTAATAATATAACAAAATAAGCAATTATTATGTTACACAAAAACATAAAAATAACCATAAACATCATAAAAAATCTTTTTATGGTATTTATGGTTATATAAAGTGCTCACTATGTATGAGCCTTTTTAAATATTTTTAACTATTTTGATGATAGATACTCGTGTATTCCCTTAGCACCAGCTTTTCCTGCTTCCATTGCTAATATAACTGTTGCAGCACCTGTTACAGCATCTCCTCCAGCAAATACACCTTTTCTAGTAGTTTCGCCATTCTCATAAACTACCAAGCATTTATGTTTGTTAAGATCTAAGCCTTCTGTTGTTGAAGAAATAAGTGGATTTGGTGATGTACCAAGTGCCATAATAACAGAATCAACCTCTAAATCAAATTCTGAATTAGCAACCTCAACTGGCTTTCTTCTACCTGATGCATCTGGCTCGCCAAGTTCCATTTTAACGCATTTTAATCCTTTTACCCAGCCCTTTTCATCAACTAAAATCTCTGTAGGGTTTGTTAAAACGTCAAATATAATGCCTTCTTCCTTAGCATGATGAACCTCTTCAGCTCTTGCAGGTAATTCCTTTTCACTTCTTCTGTAAACAATGTGAACCTCAGAGCCAAGTCTTTTTGCAGTTCTTGCAGCATCCATAGCAACATTACCGCCACCTATAACAGCAACTTTTTTGCTTTCATATATTGGTGTATCATAATCACTTCTAAATGCTTTCATTAAATTGCTTCTAGTCAAATACTCATTAGCTGAGAATACACCATTTGCATTTTCTCCAGGGATACCCATAAATTTAGGAAGTCCTGCTCCTGATCCTATAAATATAGCATCAAAACCATCTTGCTCTAATTGATCTATTGTAACTGATTTTCCAATGATAACATTAGTTTGTATTTCTACACCTAATTTTTTAACATTCTCAATTTCAGCATAAACAACCTTTTCTTTTGGCAGACGGAATTCAGGAATTCCATAAACTAAAACTCCACCTGGTTCATGTAAAGCTTCAAATATTGTAACTTCATAACCAAGTTTTGCTAAATCTCCAGCGCAAGTTAATCCTGCTGGACCAGAACCGATAACAGCAACCTTTTTACCGTTTGTTTTCTCTGGTTTTTTAGGAACTATATTGTTTTCTCTTGCCCAGTCAGCAACAAATCTTTCAAGTTTTCCTATGGATACTGAATCACCTTTTATTCCTCTTATACATTTGCCTTCACATTGAGATTCTTGAGGACAAACACGTCCACAAATAGCAGGTAATGCAGAAGATTTATTAATTATTTCAAAAGCTGACTCAATATTTCCTTTTTTAACTTCATTAACAAATGAAGGTATATCAATAGAAACAGGACATCCTTGAATACATTTTGCATTCTTACAATTTAAACATCTTGTTGCTTCTTCCATAGCTTCTTCTAAGTTATAGCCTAAGCAAACCTCTTCAAAATTACTAGCTCTAACTACAGGATCTTGCTCTCTTACGGGAACTCTTTTTAGCATATCTTTTTTCTCTTCATGTCCTCCGCATCCGCAACCACCGTGATGATGTGTATCTCCTTCTTTTTCCTTTAATACAGCTCTTCCTTCTTCTGTCTTATACATTTGTTGTCTTTTCATTGCTTCATCAAAGTTAACTAAATGTCCATCAAATTCTGGTCCATCAACGCAAGCAAATTTGATTTCATCTCCAATTGATAAACGGCATGCTCCACACATTCCAGTACCATCAACCATAATTGGGTTCATACTTACTATAGTTTTAATACCTAATTCTTTTGTAGTTATACAAACGAATTTCATCATAATCATAGGTCCTATAGCTACTACTACATCGTATTTATTACCTTTATTCAAAACTAAATCCTTAATTACATCTGTAACTAAGCCCTTTCTACCATAAGAACCATCATCTGTAGTGATGTATAAATTGCCTGCAACAGCTTTCATTTCTTCTTCAAGAATTAAAATATCCTTTGATCTTGCACCGACAATTACATCTACAGCGATTCCATGCTCATGCATCCATTTTACTTGTGGGTAAACTGGTGCAGTTCCAACACCACCAGCAACAAATAATATTTTTTTGTTTTTAAGTTCATTTATATCTTCACTTACGAATTCTGATGGAACACCTAGTGGACCTACAAAGTCTCTGAAGTAATCTCCAGTTTTCAATTCTGCCATTCTCTGTGTAGATGCACCTAAAATTTGAAATACAATTGTTACAGTACCCTCTTCACGATTATAATCACATATAGTTAACGGAACTCTTTCACCCTTTTCATCAATTTTTGCGATCAAAAATTGACCTGGTTGGCAAGATTTTGCTATATGTTCGGCTTCAACTTCCATTAAATATATGATGTCAGTTAAATATTGTGCCTTTTTTATCTTAAACATTTCTTCCTCCCTAAATTAATTATTATATAATTAAATTTCTTAATTATACTATAATTAATTTTTTATTAAGCGATAATAGATTTTATTGATATTTTTAATTAAATTTTATAATAAACAGCGACTATATTATAGCACTATAAATTGAGGTATTCAAGTATAATAAAAAATTACTTAATTTTACAAATATCTTCATTCTAACTATAAAAAAGAAACTGAGAAATCACTTTAATAAAAAAAGGAAAAAGTTCAAAACTTTCACCTTAATTAATATATATTATTCTTATGCATTTTTAAAATTCGCTGGTCTTTTTTCCAAAAATGCTGTCATTCCCTCAGTTTTATCCTCAGTTCCAAAACATGTGGTAAATAATTCAGCCTCATAGTTTATACCTAAGCTTAGATCCATATTTAATCCATTATTTATAGAAAGTTTTGCCATCTCAATAGCTACAGGTGCTTTTGAAGTTATTTTGTTTGCAATATTTTCACATTCTTCCATTAACTTATCTGGCTCTACTACTTTTTCCACTAAACCTATTCTTAAAGCTTCTGCTGAATCAATTATATCACCAGTATAAATTAGATACTTTGCCATACCTTTTCCAACTAATCTAGATAAGCGCTGTGTTCCTCCGAATCCTGGAATTATACCTAAGCTAACTTCAGGCTGACTGAATTTAGCTTTTGCAGAGGCTATTCTTATGTCAGCAGCCAAGCATAATTCGCATCCTCCACCTAAGGCGAATCCATTTACTGCAGCAATTACAGGTTTTTCAAAATTCTCTATCATATCCATAACCTTTTGTCCAAATATTATGAATTCTCTGCCTTCTAACGTAGATTGATCTCTCATCTGCGCAATATCAGCACCCGCAACAAAAGCTCTGCCCTCACCTGTTATAATAACTGCTTTTATCTCAACATCATTTTTCATGTCTTCAAAAGCACTTTTAATATCATTTAAAACATTTTGATTTAATGCATTTAAAGCTTCTGGTCTGTTAATTGTTAAGATTGCAATATTATTTTTCTTATCATATTTTACATAATCATAAATTAACATGGCGAAATCCACCTTTATATTTTTTTAATAATTATTATAATACAAAAAATTAATTAAATCACTAATTTTTTTTAATTCTAACAGATATTTCACCAGAAATTATGTTATCTAATTCGTCATTTTTATATTTTACAACAAGTT
Source organism: Firmicutes bacterium UBA2058 (assembly GCA_002332905.1). Taxonomy (GTDB): domain Bacteria; phylum Bacillota; class Clostridia; order Tissierellales; family Sedimentibacteraceae; genus UBA1535. Next base: position 125,675 of record DDAM01000020.1, read on the forward strand.
CACCATCATTGTTGATATCAACTGCTGTAGCTTCTATTACTTCCTGATTTTTTATTAGATTTATTTCCTTGCCAATAACATAGGAATTTTTTTTGCATATATCTAAAGAGTTAGTAAAATTATTATTATTAAGCTCTACGTATAATTTTTCAAAATTATTTAATATATCCGCAACTAAAACATTTCTTTTTAACTCCTTAGAGGTCTCAATTTTTATTGAAGTTGCTATATTTTTAAGTTCATCGGGAAAATCATCTTTATTATTGTTCACATTTATACCTATACCAACAACCACATAATTTATAACGTTAATTTCTGAATTCATTTCCGTTAATATACCGCAAATTTTTTTGTCATTAATTATCAAATCATTTGGCCATTTTATTTTAGTATGAATACCAAGATTAGTAAAAGCTAAATTTACTGCAGCAGCTGCAACTTGAGTAATTTTTGACACTTCAAAAATGCTAACCTTTGGTCTTAAAATTACGCTCATCCATATACCATTATTGTTTTGTGATATCCACTGTCTTCCCATTCTGCCTCTTCCACTTAATTGTTTTTCAGTAATGATTACATGGCCTTCACCTTCTAGTGTATCAGCAACTTTTTTTGCATAAGAATTTGTTGAATCTAGTTCATCAAAATGAAATATATGTTTGCCCATAAATTCTGTATCTAAGTGATTTTTTACCTCTTCATAGGTTAATATATCAGGGCAAAGTGTTAATCGATATCCTTTTTTAGAAACAGATTCTATATTATAACCGCTTTCTTTTAAAGAATTTATGTGCTTCCATACCGCTGCTCTTGTGACACCTAGTTTCTTACTTATTTCTTCACCTGAAATAAATTCATTGCTATTTTCCTTCAAAAAATCTATAATTTTATCCTTCATTTGTAGTCCTCCGAATTTATCCATTTATATTAATATAATATAAACAAAATTAATTGTAAACCAATAAATGATATTAATCTCTCATGAAAATTTACATAGCGTGATAACACACTTTAGTAAATAAGAATTTAGCCAAGCTAAATTCTTATTTATTATTCTATGTGCTGAATTTCGAAGTAATTTTGACTCATATAGCATAGAGGACATATTTCTGGAGCAATGTATCCATTATAAACATATCCGCATCTATTGCAAACCCATTTTTTCACTTCTTTTTTATTAAAGAAAGTACCATTTTCTAGCATAGCGGCATTTGTTGCACATAGTTTCCCAAAATTATCATCTGCTCTTGTTATCATACCAAACAGAATTGATACCTCTAAGTATTTTTCATTATATGCTATTCTTGCATATTCAGGGTATATTCTAGTAGCATTTGCGGTTTGAATTTGTGCTGCATTATCCAGATTTGTAATTGTATCACTGGAGTGGATTGGCATTTGCATCAATGTACAAATTTCATCAGCTGTAAATCCGCTACATAACAAAAACCTAGCGATGAGCTTTGCATGTTCATTAACACCTCTTGCCATTTGTTTAAACAAATTCGCAAATTGAATATATCCTTGTTCAGTTGCAATAGATGCATAGTTCATATATTTTTGTTGGTCATATGTTTTATTTCTAAAAGCAGTAATTAAATTTTCAGCAGTTTTAGAACCCCTTAAAGATTTCATATATAATCCCCCAATATAAAAAATATCCTTATGTAATTAAAGGATATTTCATTATATGTAAATATTATATTTAAGTTAATAAAATAAAAATTTATCGTAGCAATAATTAAAACATTGGTAAGTGAAATCATTTACACCCATCAGAGGAAAAATAACAGGTTTAGCTAGATGTGAAAAAGAAGGACGATTATCCTATTTAAAAATTAATCAAACTTATTATAATTTATTAATTGTAATGACAGATAAAATTAACAAACCCTAAATTTAAGATTATATTAGTCTTATTTTTTTAATTTTTATTTCTAACTGATTATTGTTATTTATTTCCTCTTTTTCTTATGTGTTTTGCAATTATCTAAGAAATAAACGTAATGTTATTTTAAAAACTGCCTTTATTATACAGTTTTCAACTTAAAACACGCTTCACTATGTCCTACAAACTCGCCCTTATGATTGTAATCTTTAGGTCGATATTCAGCATCAAAGTAAGATAAATCGTCTGCTGGTATTAAACCTATCTGATGCAGCAATTCTATCAACACAACATTTCTCAGTTTTGATATTCCATCAGTAGTTTTAATTGCAAACCCTATCCCTCGTTCAGGTAAACATCCGGCAAAATACCCATTTGCACCGGATTTTACAACAACTTTTCCTGGATACTTACTGATAACTTTATAATCAATTCTATCTGATCCCGAAGTATTTAAAGGATATTTCATTACTGCATTGATAATGTCTTTAGCAGGTTCTTGTAAGTCTTCATCTAATGTTAATGCATCTCCCATCCTTGCCATACCATATGCAAATGCCTTTAATGGCATTGCGTGAACCGGAACTCCACATCCATCTAGCCCAATTATGATTTTTTTAGGATCATAATCACAAATTCTACCTATCATGTTGATTATTCTTTTTTGATTAGGATGCTCTATTTTATAATATGTTTTTAAGTCTTCATTTAGATACTTTACAGCAGTAAGCATACCTGCATGTTTTCCACTACAATTGTTATGAACATCTAAAGGTTTTATGCCATTAGCTTTCATGTTTTCAGCTACATCTTCCTTAAATGGATAATGCGCTCCACATTGTAAATAGCTCTCATCTAACCCTATTTTTTTTAATATGCTTCTTACAGTATTAATATGAATATCTTCTCCAGAATGTGATGCACATATTTGTGAAATTTCTTGTTCAGTATAATTGTACTCTTTTGTTGCTCCACATGCTACAGGAACCATTGCTTGCATGAGTTTCGCAGACGAACGAGCATATGATACATCATCAGGATTGCCAGCGTAATATAATAAATTATTATGCGAATTCACTACTGCTATTGAACCTGTTGTATAAAGGTCTAATAAGCCACCTCTATATACATTTACCAAATTTTCCATTTAATTATCCTTTCTAATTTATAAGCCCTTGTTTCCTAAATTCTTGCATTTCTTCTTCTGTATATTTAGCCATACCTATGCCTGTTATACCACATAATAATGAGAATATAGGACATAAGAAGCAGAAGAATGTATATGGCAAATAGGTTGCGTATGGAATATTTAAAGTGCTCATAATAAATATTGCAGTTACTCCCCACGGAATGATTGTTACACCAATTGTACCACAATCTTCACAAATTCTAGATAGATTTTCTGGCTTTAATCCTCTCTGTCTATATAAATCAAGCATAGTTGATTGTACCATTATAGCAGAGAAGCAATGTGATCCTGTAATACCAATTGACAAATAACTAACTCCTATTGCACTGGCAACTAAACCACCAACAGTCTTAATTTTGTTAGAGAATTTTGAAACCAATACTTTAATAATACCAATTTCTCTAATCATTCCACCTATACCTGTTGTAAATATAACCGCCTGAACAGTACTATTCATACAGTTCATACCGCCACGATTCAACAATTTACATAAGTACTCTTGTTCAAATGGCTGATTATAACCTTTCATAAAGGCATTTAATACTGTTGATGAATCTAATCCTTGATAGAATATAGCTATAAATATTGCTGCTATAACACCAGATAATATGGAAACAACAGCTGACTTTTTCATCAATAGCATAGTTACAACTATAACCATAGGTAGTAGTGTTATTAATCCAAGATTAAAATTTGCTGCTAAACCCTCTGAAATTTGATTCATTAATGTAAAATCAGCAGCTGTACCAGAAATTCTGAATCCTAAAAACAAGAAAATAATTGCTGATGTTGCTAATGCCGGTATTGTTGTGTAAAGCATATGCTTAACATGAAGCATTACATCAATTCCCATAACACCTGCTGCGAAGTTTGTTGTATCAGATAATGGAGATAATTTATCACCAAACCAAGAACCACTAATAATAGCTCCTGCAATCATACCTACAGGAATTCCTAAACCTTCTCCTATTCCTAATAAGGCTACACCAACTGTTCCTATTGTACCCCATGAAGTACCTGTAAACATTGATACTATTGAGCATAGTAATAATGTTGTTAGAAGATAATACTTTGCATTAATTATTTTCATGCCATAATAAATAATAGTTGGCACTGTACCTGCTGCTATAAATACGCCTATTAATGCACCAACAGCAAGCATAATTACAACAGACAATAAACTTCTTCTAATAGTATCTAAGGCTACGTTTTCCAACTCATTATATGTAAACCCTAATTTAATTGACAATAAACTTACCAAAAGCCAAGCTAAAAACATAGACACATTAAGTGGTGCTCCTAATACTCTTATCATGACAATTAGAAATGTAGCTAAAACTAACAATGTCATTAGAGAAAATCCAAACGTTGGAGTTTTCTTTTCTGTAATTTTCATCAAATATCTCCTCTAAATAATTTTTTTTCTGTACTTATTTACAATAATATTATATAATAAGTATAGTTTTTACAATATCGCTGCAGCTAAAAATAAAGTTTTTACTTTATTTTATACAGATTATACTATATTGTTTAAAATAAGTAAAGTAAATAACATATTTTTTGAGATATTTTTATAATATTAAGTGTTTTTACTTTAATTAGTATTATTATTTTGCTTTATACATAATATAACAAAATAAATAAACATATACAAATTAATGCAACAAAAATATATATTGTAATGAAATGGGAAAGGATGAATTATGAATATTATAGAAATAATAACTAAAAATTATAATTTTTTAACTAATAGACAAAAAATAATAGCAGATTATTTAAAAGAAAACCCATCTGATATCTGCTATATAACACTTTCTGAACTTAGTAAAAAAATAGGTTGTTCAGAAGTTACAATATTAAAATTCATCAAAAAAATAAACTTAACTAATTTTATAACATTAAAAAAAGAATTTAGAAATTATAATTTAACATTAGTAAATAAATTATCTACATCGTCTTATTCGATTGATTTTACTGATAAAGAAGATAATGCTTCTTTACTAAATACTATGTGTGGCAACGAATCAAAAAAGATGCAAAATTTTTTTCAAAATTTTGATTCTAATTATATTTTAAAAGTTGCCGAGGAAGTTGTAAGCAAACGCATTATCTATATATTTGCACATGATTGCTCTAAAATACTTGCTACAACATTGGAAAACCGATTAATATTAATGCAATTTAATCCCGTAATAGTTGATCTTGCTGACATGAAAATTGTCCAACAAGTGCTAAAGCATATAGATGAAAATGATATTTGCATATTTTTTGCATTTCCTAACTATTTTTATTGTAACGATAGCATAGCAGAAACTGTTCAGCAAAAAAAATGTGATATTGTTTTAATTACTGACAATAAACATTGCCCTGTTTCAAAATTTTCAAAACATATACTCATTTGTGACTCAAAAACTATAATATTTAAAAATTCTCTTACTATACCTATATCAATGATAAATTTATTAACATCTGCTATGGCTTTATTAATTGGAGAAAAAGAGAACTATTTATAATTAGCTTACAGCTAACAAGTTTAAAGCTAATTAATACAAAATTATGGTTGTTCTATCGATATAGAATGTTTCAACTTATATCTACTGGTGCGGAATTTTTGGGATGCTGACTCAGGAAGTGTTTCAATAGGCGGCTATGATGTTAAAAATTACACATTAAAAAGTCTGTTATCAAATGTTAGTATGGTGTTTCAAAATGTATACCTTTTCTCAGATACTATAGAAAATAACATCAAATTTGGAAAACCAGAAGCAACACATGAGCAGGTTATTGAAGCAACAGCAAATGTTGACCCCGAAAATGAAAGCGAATTGCAAAAAGCCATTGCGGAACTTACAAATAATAAAACTATTATAATGATAACGCATAGATTAAAAACAGTTCGTAATGCAGATCAAATTATAAAAAGGAGAAATTGTTCAAAAAGGAACGCATGATGAACTAATTCTACAATCTGGAATCTATTCGGAATTTGTTAATGCCAAAAAACGGCTACTGGGTGGAAATTAGGAACCCAAGGAAGGTTTTAGAATCACTAAATATACTATAAAAAAATAACAGCATTCGACTTTTTGAATCTGTCGAATGCTGTATTTAAATCCACCTTAGTACTTTTATTAAAGATTGGTAAATACACAAAATTATTTACACAACTAGAGTTTTGCTAAATAATTTAATTACTTTAATTAATTTATGAGTTTTCGAACTTTTTTTATTTTTAGGGAGAAAATAAAATTTAATACAAAAATGACAAACCAATCTTTATAAAAAAGACTAGTTTGTCATCAATCTGAGAAGGGTAAAAGCCTTCTTTGTTATCTTAAATTTTGAGTTAATTTTAATATATCTTTTCTTAAATCATCTATACTTCGTTCGTTATTTATAACCTTATCTGCTAATGTTTTTTTCTCTTCTATTGGCATTTGCTTTTTAATAATAGTTAAGGTTTGCTCCAGATCTTTATTTTCTTTGTTTGCTCTTTGTTCTAATCTTTGCTTTTGAGTTTCTTCACTTACATATATCAGCCAAATTTCATCATATTTAAGCCCCATATTATCTAAAGCTTCTTTTTGCTCAAACATTAGTGGAATATCTAAAAATATTAGCTTATCCACTGTGTTTTTGATGCCATTTAAAAGCTCATCTACAACATATTTGTGAACTAAGCTATTTAACTTATTTAATTTTTCATTATCAGATAAAACTATCTTACCTAGCTTCTGTCTATCAATATATTTATCATCATCTAATATCACTTCTGAAAATGTATCAACCAATATTTTATATAAATAGTTATCCTTCTCATATCCATTATGAACAATTAAATCACAGTCTAAAACAGTGTATCCAAGCTCTCTTAAGTATTTTGAAGCTTCACTTTTTCCTGTTGCAATGCCTCCTGTTATAACAACTACATAAGGATAATTACTTTGATTCATACCAGCTATCTCCAACATTAATATCAACTTCTAGATGAACTCTAAAGCTATCAACAACATTTTCCATTTCATTTTTAAGAATTTCTTTTACCTTATCTACCTCATCCTTATAAGCCTCAACTATTAACTCATCGTGTACCTGTAATAAAAGTCTTGATTTCATGTTGTTTTCTTTAAGCTTTTTATATACTCTTATCATTGCTATTTTAATAATATCTGCTGCTGTACCTTGAACTGGAGTGTTTAATGCAATTCTCTCACCAAAAGATCTAATATTAAAATTTCTCGACTCAAGCTCTGGAATATATCTTCTTCTACCAAAATAAGTTTCTACATATAAATTCTTCTTGCTTTGTTCAACTATATTTTTCATATAGCTATCAATGTTATGATAGTAATTCAAATAATTATCAATATACTCCTTAGCTTCTTTACGAGATATATCTAAATCTCTGCCAAGTCCATAGTCGCTGATTCCATAAATTATACCAAAATTAACTGCCTTAGCTCTACTTCTCATCATTGATGTAACATCTTCAAGCTTAACCTTGAATACTTCTGATGCTGTTTTAGAGTGTATGTCTACATGATTAATAAAAGCATTTATTAAATTTTCTTCATTTGAAAGTTCAGCTAGAACTCTTAGCTCTATTTGAGAATAGTCAGCATCAACTAAAACATAGCCTTCTTCAGCAATAAAGGCTCTTCTAATTTCTTTTCCTTCCTCTGTTCTAGTAGGAATATTCTGCAAATTAGGGTCTGTACTACTGATTCTGCCTGTTGTAGTAATAGTTTGATTTAATACTGAATGTACTCTACCATCATTTTCACCAATTACAGCCTTAAGTCCCTCTACATAGGTTGAGTTTAATTTAGTCAGCTGTCTGTACTCTATTATTTTATTTATAACTGGATGCTTGCTTTTTAACTTATCAAGCACTTCTATATCAGTAGAATATCCTGTTTTAGTTTTTTTAATTACCTCTAAATTTAATTTTTCAAATAATATAACTCCTAACTGCTTTGGAGAATTAATATTAAACTTTTCTCCAACCATTTCATATATAACTTCCTCTAGTATGGTAAGCTTATTGTTAAATTTTTCTCCAAGCTCATCTAATATATTTAAATCAATTTTAAAGCCTACAAATTCCATATATGCCAACACCTCTACAAGAGGCATTTCAATGTTGTAAAACAAATCACACATATGAAGCTTTTCAATTTCTTCAACTACTTTATTTTCAATTTTTATAACAGTAGAAATATAGTCATATAAATACTGCTTACGTTTTTTTATATCTATTTCTTTAAAACTAACACGAGCTTTTCCGCTACCCAAATAATCATTTGCTGAAGGTATATCAATTTCTAAAAATTCATAGGAAAGCTTATCAATACTATAAGAGCTGTCAGAAGGATTTAATATATACTTACCAACTTCACCATCAAAATTAGTATTATTTAATGATATACCTTTTTTTAGTAAATAAATTATATCAGATTTTAAATCATGACCAATTTTTCTAATGCTATTATCCTCAAAAACATCCTTTAAATTATCTAAAATTTTTGCCTCGTTGTTTTCATTTACATTAATATAAAATATTATCTTACCTTCGTCAGATGATATATCATCACAAGATGATATATCACCACATGGCGATATATCACTACATGGTGATAAACCAATAGCTACAGCATTTGAATATAAAGCTCTATCGCCATCTAGCAAAAATTTTAACGCTAATTTTCCACTTTTTCTAGCTTTATTTTTTATTTCATTAATTATTCCTAGATTTGAATCATCAATATAAGTCATATTAAAATTATTTTTAACATCATTATTTTCTTTATCCCCAGTCACCATAGGTGACTGTGTCATCATNNCATCATAGGTGACTGTGTCATGTCAAAAATTGAAAATTGAGAGTTTAAATTTTCATTAGTTTCATTAGTAGAATTAATTGATATTCTCTTTTTAAAGTTTTTAAATTCAAGCTCATCATATAGACTCATAAGTTTTTCACCATCTGCTTCTACACGCTTGTATTCATTAAAATCTATTTCAACAGGTATATCCGTTACAATTTTTGCCAAGGTTTTACTCATATATGCCTGCATTTTGTCATTCTCTAGCTTTTCCTTTAACTTACCTGTTATATTGTCTATATTTAAATATAAATTATCTAAGCCATGATACTCTTTAATAAGCTTTATTGCTGTTTTTTCTCCAACACCTGAAACACCTGGAATATTATCTGACTGATCTCCCATAAGTGCCTTTAAATCAACAAATTCTTCAGGTTGTATCTCATAATCTTCTTTTATAGCAGCTCTGTCCATTTCTTTAATGTTTGTAACACCTTTTTTAGTTAATAGTACCTTAACATTATCATCTACCAATTGAAGATAATCTTTATCACTTGTTACTAAATAAACATCAATTCCATTTTCAACAGAAGCCTTTGACATAGTTCCTGCAACATCGTCTGCTTCGAAACCATCTATTTCTACACACTTTATATTATGTATTTTTAAAACAGTTCTAATTAGTTCAAATTGCTCTACTAGCTCATTTGGTGCTTTAGCACGTCCCGCTTTGTATTCACTATATTGTTCATGTCTGAATGTTGGTTTCTGAGGGTCAAAAGCAACACATAGATATTCCGGAGAATAGTCATCTAAAAGTTTATAAAGCATACTTAAAAAACCATATACAGCATTCGTGTATTGACCTTTTTTTGTTTTCAAAGGCGGCATGGCATAAAATGCCCTAAACAATATGCTATTTCCATCAATTATCATTATTTTACTTTTCATACTAATCTCCAATCTTTATCAAACAGTAATATAGATAATTGTATCACAACAAAAAAATTTTATCCATAATAAAAAGCTTAGAGCTGCAAAAATAATCAAAATTTCTTCCGAAAATTTTATCTCCTTCATTGCTCAATGCGGCTACACAACTGTAATCAGTATAATCTTTCTCGGCATCACCTATATATAAGAAGCCAAGTCCTATAGCAATTATAAGCAAGGCTGTTCCGAACCATATTGCTTTTTTTCATTTTCATACCTTTACTCCTCACATAAAATATATATATAACTGATTAATATGCATTTTTATCTATATAATGAAGAATAAGTTTTACGATTTGCTCCATATCTAGCTTATTTACATCCTCAAGAGTATCATCAGGACTGTGATATCCATTTAGCCAATCTTCATTTATTAAAAGAACAGATTCTACTCCCTTTCGTAAAAAGCTGGAATGATCGCTTGCAGTAAGAACATTTGTTGTATATTTAATTTTCAATTCTTCAGCATATTTGCATAGTTCATTCTGCAATTCGTTTGTACCATATTTAGCAGTAGCAATAGTTATAGGTATTTCAGCTGAACAACCTATCATATCCATGCATATCATTACCGACTTATCCAACGGATAAATAGGATTTTCCGCATAATGCAAAGAGCCTGTCATACCTGCTTCTTCTCCATTAAAAGCTGCAAATATAATAGATTTTTGGGGAGGGATTTCGCTGTTTTTGATAATCCTCGCTATTTCAATAAGTCCTGCTGTGCCGGAAGCATTATCTAAAGCTCCGGGATTATAGGTTCCATTTTTGTTATCGCCAACATGGTCAAAGTGGGCACCTATAATAATATACTCATTTTTCAGTACAGGATCAGAGCCTGGTATTATGCCTATAACGTTAGATACCTGTTTTTGAAAGTCTACAGAAAAATTGCACTTAATGTGAAGCATCAAGCCCTTATCTGCAGCATCACATATTTCTTTAAATGTATCATTATCTACTACCAAATATGGATCATATTGACCCATAATCCATCTTCCTCTCATTGGAGTTGCAAGCAAACTGGAAGATTTCCTTTTAGGGCTTTTTATATCAAACTCCCCAATTCCAGCTAGAGAACCTGCATTTCTAAAAGAAGCTATAAGGTCGCTTATAGTTGATTCGTTATTGATAGAAGCAGGAAATAAAGCTATCTTGTCTTTCATAATTGAATCCGACCCAGATATATCCTCAAGACTGTCTACTTTATGAAGAGGTGCTTTTATATCTATATACGAAGAGCTAGAAAGAGATCTAAACAGAAAATTTTCAAAATATTTAAAGCTCTTAATTATGTTTCCATCTTTATCTTCAAGCTGCATTATTGGCTCATCATTAATGATTAAAACCTGAGTTAAATAATCCTGCATAAAATTGTCTAATCCTTTAGGATTTTCAAGTCCAATCTCCTTAAATCGGTCTGCTACATACTGTGCTGCCATTTCATTTTCCTTTGTACCTACAAGTCTACCATTATACTTTTCTAAGCTTAATTCTTTAACAATTGATAGTAGGTTCTCTTCGTCAATGATTTCTTCACTTGCATTATTTGATACAACAATTTTAGATGATACTTTAGGTGTATTGCAGGCAGATAAACATAAGCCTGCCATAAATATGAGTACAAGAATTATGCATAATTTTTGATATCTTTTCATAAAAAATACCTCCATTTGAGAATAATATGGTAATAAGAATATAAATAAAAATCATTTTCCCCTAAAATTTATCTATTCATACAATCTCTAGATTATAATATTTTTTTAAGCTCTTCAATACATTCCTTCGCCCAACTTATCTCAGATCTGGCAAAGGACAAGCCTCTTTTTACTGTAAGTTTGTGATAAAAAATATCATCTTCACAGTCTTTCCCAATAAGTTTTTCGCTAAGCTTTTTGTCTATTGGCTCATATATTTTTAATTCTTTAGTTAACTCTCTGATATAGTCTTCAAAATGTAGAATCAACTCTTCTTTTTTAAGTTTTGAGCTAAAGAAAATTCTGACTAAAAACTCATTTCTCGAAGGAGTGCTTAGAGTATCAGGGAAATCCCTAAGCCATTCAATGAAAGCAATATTGCCTTCTTGTGAAATACTATAAATTTTTTTATCTGGTCGTCCCTCTTGAGGCTCTATTCTATAATTTACATAACCTAAGCCTTCCAATTTTGAAAGCTCTCTATATATTTGACTTAATTCTGCTGACCAAAAAAAGTTAATGGATCTATCCATGAAAACTTTCAAATCATACCCCGTCATAGACATATAATTCAAAAGCCCTAATATAATATATCTTAAAGTCAATGTAATCACCTCCTTTCAAATTTTTATATCTACAACTTATTGTATATAATTTATTATATGTAACATGTTATATATAATAACATATTTTACCTATATTGTAAACAATAAATTTAAAAAAAGAATGCTCTACTAATTTTGCTTAGCTATATTTTCATCTACTTTATTGACATATATGCATTGTTGTTACATAGATTATTATAAGGGGGATGATTTATTGAAATTTATTGAAACCAAAACTTTTAATTTTGCTAATGTTAAGGATATATCCAGTTCACAATTAAATCAACATTTTATAATATATACTCGTTATATAAGCGCTACTAACAAGGCAATTATTGAATTAAGCAATAATACAGTATATGAAAATTGTAACATGAATTTCAGCAATCTATGGTGTGCACTTGTAACACATTCTTTTAATTTAGATGCAGTTAAACTTCATGAACTGTATTTTGAAAATATGACCGGACTTAATAACAAAATATATGGTAAAATAAATGATGTAATCACACAATGCTTTGGCTCTTATAATAATTTCAAAGATAAATTTAAGTGTATAGGTCTTACAATGAGAGGTTGGGTTGTTTTATGCTATGACAGCTTTATAAATGATTACTATATATATGGCCAAGATTCTCATAATACAGAAATAATTATGAACACATATCCAATTATTGTTATGGATGTATATGAACATGCTTACATGATAGACTTTGGAATAGATAAAGGTGCATACATAGACGCATTTTTCAATAATCTAGACTTTAAAGTATTAAACAATAGACTTGGAATTTAATTAAAATTTACTTTTACTTCTCAAAAATATTATTATATTTGTAACGCAATAAATATAACCACATATACTATACCAAACATAACAATCAAGGAGGTAAAAGTTTATGGGATTTTTCGGCGGATGTGGAGATAACTGTGGAGGAGGAAGTAATTTACTGTTTTTCTTCCTTTTATTGGTAGTGCTATTCTGTAGCTGTGGAGATCGTAGCGGTTGCTGCTAACAATTAAAATTTTTTTATAGTCAATAAAAATATTGCATCCTTAAAAAAGACGCAATATTTTTATTTTCCAAATTTTTTTATTATAAAATCTCTAAAAGCTTCTTCAGTTCTAGAGAAATACCTATTGCTGTGATATACAAAATACAAATGCCTTTTTAGTTCTATATCCTTTATTTTAATAGGCACAATAGAGCCATCATTTATTTCCTTTTCTATAGCTAACTTAGATATAATTGTTATACCCATGTCGTTTTTTACTAAGGTTTTTATAATTTCATTGTCCTCAACTCTTACTTTTGTTTTTAAGTCCTCTAAATATAAATTTTTCATATTTAAATAGTTTTCAAATGTTTTAAGAGTTGCAGAGCCTTTTTCTCTTGAGATAAAATCATGCTCAAATAAGAAGTCTACTGGTACACTTTGATTTTTATATTTTAAATATTTATTTCCAGATGCAGCAATAACTAGCTCATCATCAGCTATAGTTACATAGTTTAATTTACTTTTTTTAAATACCGCTCCTGTAAAACCAAAATTTATTAAACCATCTTCTATATAGTTAAATACTATTTTTGAATCTACCTTTTTAACATCGTATATAACCGCTGGGTAAATCTTATTAAATTCAAATATAATATTATAAAGAAAATAGTCAGCGGGTAAAGAGCTTGAATAAATATTAACTTCTCCATCTAAAGTGCTATCTTCTTTTCTGAGCTTATCATAAATTTTATTTTCTTCACAAAGTATATTTAAAGCAAATTTATAAAGCTCTTTTCCAGCCTCTGTAGGAATCATATCTCTTCCATCTTTTATAAGTAAAACTGTACCAAACTCTTTTTCTAAAAGTTGAAGCTGTTTAGAAACTGCTGGCTGTGTTATATAAAGCTTTTCAGCCGCTTTAGATATGTTTTTTAAATTTATAACCTCAATAAATGTCTTTAAATATGATGTGTTCATTAAAACTTTCTCCCTATAGATTAATTAAATAGATTGTATACCCATACCAATAGCTTCATGTTCAAAGCCCTTTCGAGGTGAACCTATTTGTCCATATAAAACAACGGCTATCCATTCACCACTCGATTTATCCTCTTGAATTAAATTACCTCTAACTATTGAATAGGTTAATCCAACACTTCTAAGCACTTCTCCAAGCACAACCTGACCTCTACAGTAACCACTTAAGGCTTCTACAATTGCGTGATATAAAGAATGCTCATCATGATAATTCTCCCTTATTATGTCTTCTCTTAAAGCAGCTGTTTCAATTGCAGCAATTATCTTTTGAGAATCCATAGATCCAGCAATACCTCTGTATATAGTATAACCTTTATTTTCGTAATACTCTTTCATCCTATCATAATCATCGCATAATGTCAAAAGTAGCGCTATTTTGCCTATACCTTTATATTCATTCAAATCAACACACCTCTATATATTTTATATTATTTTATTATGAAATAATTTCATACATTAGACTTCATCTATAAGCAAAAGGAAAGGATTACTCCTTTCCTAATTTTATCATTAATATGGTGATTTGTTTAGTATTTTTTTCTCAAATTCAATAACTTTTTCTTCTAAATCCTTAACTTTTTTATTCATGTCAGCAACATATGCTTCATCTTTTATAGATGCAAGATTTATTTTTGTATTTAACAATGCTGATAGAACAGCAGTTCTAGCAAGCATTGCAGATACTAATCCATCAGTTACTGCATTTGCATTTCCATGCTCAACTACTTTCTCTGCTAAAGGCATTATTTCAAAAGCATCACATGCAATTTCAAAAGGTACTGATGCAGCAGTTTTTAAACCAGCTTGCATAGAAGAAGTTCTTGCTTCTTTTTCTTCTTCTGTATCCTTTGGCATCTTCATAGCTTTCATTACATCATTAAATGAGTTACTATCTCTTAAAATATCATCAAGCAATCTTTCTCTTAACTTAGCACCTTCAGCTGATATATCTTTCATTTCAGCTTCAAATTCTTCATACTTTTTCTTACCAATTGTTAAGTTTGCTACCATCTCTGTAAGTGCAGCAGATAAAGCACCACTTACTGCTGCAATACTTCCACCTCCTGGTACTGGCTCTGCTGAAGCAGTTTGAGCAGCAAAATCAACTAATTTCATTTCTTTCATATTAATTTCCTCCATGAATCTATATTATATTTTTGCTTTTATGTGAAGCTAGAATTTGTTCACTCTAAAATTATAGTTTCACAATTTTCCCGTTTTTAATTACTGTTTCTACTATATTAACTCCTACATGATATGGTAAAAAATGTATTGACGGATATTCAAGTATTATTATATCAGCTTTTTTACCAACTTCAATACTACCTATGGAATCTGCTCTATTAACCGCCGCTGCTGCATTGATAGTAAGAGCTGTTACTATTTCTTCAATAGAAAGTTTCATTTGTATAGCAGAAACTGCTATTAAAAGAGGTATTGAATTTGAAAAACAACTACCTGGATTTAAATCTGTAGCAAGTGCAACAGCACAATTGTTATCAATCATATATCTACCTCTAGCATACTCTTCCTTTAAAGAAAATGCCGTTATTGGCAACAATGAACAAATAACTCCAGCCTCTGCCATATCTTGTATACCTTTATCAGATGCCTGCAGCAGATGGTCTGCAGAAACAGCCCCTAACTCCGCTGCTAACTCTGCTCCACCTAGCTGAACTATTTCATCTGCGTGAATTTTTAATTTAAAGCCCATATCCTTAGCTGCTTTTAAAAATCTTCTTGATTGCTCTACTGTAAAAACATTCTTTTCACAGAATATATCAGCAAATTCTGCTAGATTTCTTTCTTTAACCACCGGCATAACATCATTTATCATAAAGTCTAAGAACTCATCTTCTTTTCCCTTATACTCAGGAAGAACACTATGAGGTCCTAAAAATGTAGAAACTATATCTATTGGTTCCTCAGCATTAAGAATTTTCATAGCTTCAAGCTGCTTTATCTCTGTGTCCATGTCAAGTCCATAACCGCTTTTTCCTTCAACTGTAGTTACACCAAATTGCATCATTTTATGAAGTCTTCTTCTACCGATTTCTACTAAGTTTTCTAAAGATTCTTCTCTTGTAGCTCTTACAGAATTGGTTATACCACCGCCTCTTTCCATTATAGACATATATGTGTCTCCTCTAAGCCTCCAAGAAAATTCATCTGCTCTGTAACCACCGAATATAAGATGAGTATGTGAATCAACAAAGCCTGGTAACACTGCTTTATTTGCAGCATCTATAACCTCATAGTTTTTTTCATCATACTTTGATAAAATTTCATTAGTAGCACCTACTGCTACAATTATTCCATCTTCAATTACTACAGCTCCATTTTTTATCATGCCTACATCAGACATTTCTGTGCCCCTCTTGGGGGTACTGCCTCTCTTAGAGGCACTACTATGATTTGGGGCACTGCTTCTACAAGTCACAAGCTCCGATGCATTTTTAATAATAAGTTTATTCATATATACCTCCGAAGTCTCAAAAAATGTTTGAAACTTTGCAATTTATTTTCACAAATATCTCAAAGATATATGTACATTTTTAACTTTATTTTACCCTTAACTCTAATAATTATAATCTAGTTTCTAAAACCTGATCCATACTAAAGTTTTCAATTCTTAAATAGTATTCAGCGCAATCAATCAATGCTTGCATTGGAACTAATCCTATAACTTCACTTCCAACAACATTAACACCATATCTTTGAGCTTCCATTTTTACTGTCTCGAAAACTCTATAAACTGCTGACTTAGTATAGTCAGTAAGATTCATAGAAACTTGAACTATTTTTCTTTCTTCTAACTCAACACCCATAGCCTTAACAAATCTAAATCCTCCACCTAAATGTCTAACTTGTTTTGCAATTTTATCAGCTATAGATAAATCACTTGTTCCTAAATTAATGTTAAATGCAACTAATGGCATTCTAGCTCCAATTGCAGTTACACCAGCAGTAGGATGTATAGTTGAAGGTCCAAAATCTGGCTTCCACATATCATCTGTCATTTTATCAGCCATTCCTTCAAATTGTCCCTTTCTAATTGTTGCTAAATTCTCTCTATGAGATGCTGATGCTGATTTTTCATATAAGAAGAAAGGCAAACCATATTTTTCTGATGCTTCTTTAGCTACTTCTTTTGCTAACTTGTCAGCTTCTTCAATAGTTACATTTCTTATTGGAATAAACGGAACAACGTCAACTGCACCCATACGTGGATGCTGTCCTTCATGCTTAGTCATATCAATTAAGCTAACTGCATTTCCTATAGCTTCTATCATAGCTTCTTTTAATGCTTCTGGCTCTCCAACCACTGTAACTACACATCTATTATGATCTTTGTCTGTACTGTAATCTAATAGTTTTACATTTTCTTTAGCTCTAAATGCTTGTACTATTTTCTCAACTTTTTCTAAATCTCTACCTTCACTAAAATTTGGAACACACTCAACTATTCTTTTCACTTTAATATCCTCCCTTAAAATAGATATAACCACAAAGAACACAAAGTGCACTTTGTGCACTTAAGGCATTATTTGTGCTCTTTGTAGTCAATTATTTATTTTTTATAATTATTAAAAGTTTTTTCTATTAAATCATCACTTGCTACATATGGAATTGTTATATGATCTTCACCATTTGTTATTTTATTGTATTCTATAGTTGTTTCGATTGAATTCTCACATCTAGCCCAAGATCTTCTTGATACTCCAACCATTGTATCCCATGGAATAGCTTTTCTAAGTATATCATCAACTCTTTCACTTCCATCAAGCACCATACCAAAGCCACCATTAATTGATTTACTTATACCAACTCCACCGCCATTGTGAAGAGCAACTAAGCTCATTCCTCTTGCAGCATTTCCAGCGTAGCATTGAACAGCCATATCAGCAGTAATATTGCTACCATCTTTAATATTTGATGTTTCTCTATATGGTGAATCTGTTCCTCCAGTGTCATGGTGGTCACGACCTAGCATAACTGGTCCTATCTCACCATTTCTAACCATTTCGTTAAATTTAAGTGCTATATCACGTCTTCCTAGGGCATCTTGGTATAGAATTCTACACTGTGTTCCAACAACTAGTTTATTTTTCTCTGCATCTCTTATCCAAATATAGTTGTCTCTATCTTGACCTCTTCTGTCTGGGTTTATAACTTCCATAGCAGCATGGTCAGTTTTTCTTAAATCTTCTGGTTTTCCACTTAAACAGCACCATCTAAATGGTCCATAACCGTAATCAAATAACATAGGACCCATTATATCTTCAACATAAGAAGGAAAAATAAAGCCTTCGCTTGTATCTATTCCATTTTTAGCTATTTCTTTAGCACCAGCATCAAAGCATGCCTTCATAAATGCATTACCGTAGTCAAAGAAATATGTTCCATTATTAACTAATGCTTTAACTAATTCAAAATGCTTTCTAAGGGATACATTAACTAATTCCTCAAATTTATGCTTATCCTTATCTAACATTTTAGTTCTTTCATCGAATGTTAATCCTTGTGGACAATATCCTCCATCATATGGAACGTGACAGGATGTTTGATCTGATAATAAATCAATTTTTATTCTATTTTTAACTGCATACTCTAACAAATCAACTATATTTCCGTGATAAGCTATAGATATAGTCTGTTTTTTATCAATATATTCTTTAGCTATTTCAAATACTTCTTCTAAATTATCGCTAACTTTTGTTACCCAACCTTGTTCATGTCTAGTAACAATTCTTGAGTAATCAACCTCAGCAACTATACCAACCCCATTTGCTATTTCGATAGCTTTAGGTTGAGCACCACTCATACCACCTAGACCTGATGTTACAAATAGATGTCCTGCTAAATCACCATCAGCAGGTATACCTAAAACTTTTCTTCCTGCATTTAGTATTGTATTAAATGTTCCATGAACGATACCTTGAGGTCCTATATACATCCATCCACCAGCTGTCATCTGTCCATAACTTGATACTCCCATAGCCGTTGCATTTGCCCAATCATGTGGATTATCAAACATACCTATCATTAAACCATTAGTTATAATAACTCTTGGGCTAGTCTTATTAGATTTAAACAGACCCATTGGATGTCCAGACATCATAACTAATGTTTGTTCATCTGTTAATTCTTCTAAATATTTTTTTATTAATTGGTATTGCATCCAGTTTTGACACACCTGTCCTGTCTCACCGTATGTTACTAGCTCATATGGATATAAAGCAACTGCGTGGTCAAGGTTATTGTCTATCATTACTTGAAAGGCTTTACCCTCTACACATTTTCCCTTATATTCATCTATTGGTCTACCATAAATTCTTTCTTTAGGCATAAATCTATAGCCATAGATTCTTCCTTTTGTCATTAATTCTTCAAGAAATTCAGGTGCTAATGCTTCATGAAGTTCCTCAGGTACATATCTCAATGCATTTTTTATAGCAAGTTTTATTTCTCTGTCAGTCAAATTAAGTTCACGTTTTGGAGCTCTTCTAATCCCCTCTTTAAATGCTGGATACTCAGGTAGCTTGTTATCCAATTTGATAGTCATCGCTTCAGATATATTATTGTTATTTACCATTATAAACTCCTCCTAATTATTTTATTTATAATAATATTATAATTAATTCACGTCGATAAAACGTCTAATAAAAATTAATCTAAAATTTAAGATAAGCTAAAGGTTTTTGAGGTATAATCAAATTAGTTAATAAGTAAGCTTATTAGTTTATTAATAAGCGTAAGCTATTAATTTTTTTCCCTCTCCCCCTTGTTTTTTTATTTAAAAAAGGCTGTGCCAAGTGCACAGTTTTTTATTTTTCCTTTTCTTTAAACACATGTGAATAATAATCCCTATCTAAAATTTCTGCTGAAAAAACAAATTTTCCTGAAACTTCTTTATTAATGTTTTTAATGTAATCTTCGTCTATAGGATTATCCGTTAAATTAGTTACCTCTTTTGTTACAGAGTTATACATTGCTTTATCTGTTATAAAACTTCTGTTTGAAAACACTACAAGTGGATCTGATGTTGAAAAAATATCTCTACCCATCAATAATCTTGAATCATATTCAAGACCAAATAAATTTGATATGGTTGGTATTATATCAAGACTAGAGCATGGTTTATCAATTATTACAGTTTCCCTGCCTTCTGTCCAAAGTATAAAAGAACTTTTATATAATTCAAAATTATTTTCAACTTCATGCCCTGTCAATTCATCTATTTCTTCTTTTTCTAATCCATATGGGTAATGGTCTGCACTAATTGCTATTACAGTTTTATCTGCAATTTCTTTTTCCTCTAATTGTCTGATTAATAATTCCATAGCTCTATCAAGCTCGATGTTGCAGGCAAGATATGCCTTTACAGGTTCAGAGGCTTCTAAATGATCTACGAATTCTCTATTTTTACCAGCAATATAGTTTCCATAAAAAGTATAATTTTTATGACCACTTACCGTCATATAGTAAGTGTGAAATTTTTCATCATTTATATACTCAGGTACTGTTACATCTATCATTTCCAAGTCTGATTCCGGCCAAGTTTCTTTTACAACTAACCCATTGCCTAGACCTTTATAATCATATCCCAAATTAGGATGTGAAACATCTCGCCTATAATAATCATAAAGGTGGTTATGATATGCACGAGTTGAATATCCAAGCTTCTTAAACTGATTACCCATAACAAAAGGTAAATAATTTTCTCCAGAAGTATAAAAGCTCCAAACTCCTGACTTCGGTATTAATCCCTGACAAGCAACATATTCTCCGTCAGAAGTACTTACTCCCCATATTGGATTATAAAAATTGTTAAATACAAAGCTTTCGTTTGCCATTTTATATAAGGTAGGAGTCAATTCTTTATCTATAGCTAAATGCGAAAAACCTTCTGCTGTAATTAGTATTAGATTATAATCCTTGAATATACCTGTATATTCATTTTTATTTGTTGGTTCTACTGAAGAAAAATATTTATGTATAGCTATTATGTTTTCGTCAGTTTCACTTTCTATTAACTTATCAAAATCTATGTCCATTATATTAGGACTTGTGTCTATTTTTTCTATATCTTTATTACCTTCATTTGGTACATCAATTATATTACAGAAGTCGTCTTGTATACTAACATCAGGTGAAGTATTTTCATCATCAATATATTTGTTCAGATCTGTTGTAGATGATGCAGACGCTGCATTTTTAAAAATGATGTTACCTAAATCTTTTTGCATAACTTTTAAAATGCCAAACCTATTAATAACTAAATCTGGTACATTAGTACCGTAATATATATCATAGTCTGAATTAACATCCTTCCCACCGAAGGATAAAGTTATAAGCATAAATACATTAACTAAAATAATAGACAATATAGTAATTATCTTTTGCTTAAAAAACGTATTCTTATAGGATAAGTGCTTTGTTTTTCCAAACAATATACTAAATGCCGGCGCAAATAAAAGTATTAAAACAGCAAAATTATTTATAATTGCTTCAAATACCATGTCTGCAAATTCAAGAACTTGTCCGGCACCTGTAACTGAATACAAAACCATTGGTGTATAAAATAATTTATAATAAATAAATTGAACAGTCACTGCAAAACACAGAAAAATAACAAAAAATATAGATATAATTCTATTTATTTTTTTGTTAATCAATGTTGATATTAAATTTAAAATCAATCCAAAAGCTAGTGAATATAAAACTAAATATATTATCGTTCCATCAATTTTTTGGTTAAGACAAAAAAATTTAAATATAATTTCTAAATAAAAAATTATTGCCGAGAAATACAATGCAGTAAATATTCTTTTTTTATTATCAATAATTTTACTTATTATATTTTTATTTACCATTTTATCATTCAATTTTAGCTACCTCAATTTCTAATATATCTAATTTTATTTTGCACTTATATATTCATAGCCTTAAACTACGTTTATGCTATTTTTAACTACGTTTAAGCCATTTATAATATTTTACAAACATTATATCATAAAATTTCCTAAAACATATAATAAATTCAATGCATTCTTTAAATTCTGGCGGAAATATAGACCTTGAAAAATTCTTAGAAGAAATTATATATTGTTTTTTAATCCCTCAAAATCCAAGTAATCCTCTATAAATTGTTTACGTAATAGGTACGGTGGAATAAATTCGTTGTATTTACCTCGAATCTGAACATTATCTGCCAATGGGAGATCATATAAATTTAAATCAGAGCTCAATATATTATAAATAATATTTTTAAGCTCATCTGCTGTTCCTCTAAAATTTACCTCCAAATATATACAGCTCATCCATGGCAGTTTATTTTTAATTTTTCTTTTCAGCAACGCATAATGAAGAGTAAGAAGCTGACGTGTACCTACCCACGGAAATACAGCGTATTTTGTATCAGAAAGAGGCATAATTAAATTATCTAAAATGCCACTGTTTCGTGCAATATATTGAATTTCAATCAATCTCTCGCGGCATCGTTCGCTTAAATAAGGATATTGTATTTCTGTTTGGAGAATACTGCGAATTTTTCGAACAAGCGTGGTATGTAGCTCAGCATCAAAATCCATATCCCAATCAACTACTGAAATCCCCGGAACTCTTTTTACAAAAATCACTTTTGATTTTTTATTTACATCTATAGTCTCCCACGTCAGTCCTGCTAACGCAAATCGAATACCCACCGGATACACTTTATCTACTGTACCGATTGTTCGGTTTTCATCCTTTACAAGCAAATATTCCGGTGCCATAAACACCGTTAAGAAGTTATGGTTGTTTACAATTTTTTCACCTTCACGGCCAATGATAAGCCCTCCTCGCTCGGTACGCTGCAGATGCTCAATATCTATCAAATAACTTAGTAAGTGTTTATAATCATCCTGTGATATCTGTTTAAAACATCCCAAGGATAAAATAGTTTGAGCAAGTCCGGCAGCAGATAGCTCCCCATTGCTTTTTAGGTGGCTCATAGTTTGATGATATAACAAATTATACGCATGATTATGTGGGTATATAGGTTCTATCCAACGATCTTTTGTATATAACTCAATAATCGCAATGGTTCGGATAAAATCCCAATTTATCGGTCCTAAGGTATCTGCTGAATTAATCTTGATATCCTCTACAAAGGTAAACAGAATCTGAGGTATCTGCCCACGACGTCCACAACGTCCTAAGCGTTGAGCAAAGCTGGAAACAGATAAAGGCGCACCAACCTGAACAGCTTGATCCAACGAACCTATATCAATACCAAGCTCTAATGTCACCGTAGCCCCTGTGACGATTTTCTCGTCAGTAGTTTTCATTTCATCCTCTGTGTTTTCGCGAATCAATGCTGAAACATTGCCATGGTGTACACGGTACACGTCTGGTGATTTATTTTTTAAAGCAACTTCTTTTAAATTAGCTATGATAAGTTCGGTCTCTTCACGGCTATTGGTAAAAATAATTGTTTTCTTATCCAACGTCATCTTAAAAAGGTATTCATAATGTTCCCGATTGCCCATATCTCCACCTGTGCTGATGTTATTGTCACTACCATCACTATCAGCAATATCGCGTTGGTCATGTAAATTAACAAAACGTTCTATATGTAGTTTTATACGTTTTTTTCCCTCTTCAGTTATAGGAGCTATACAGGTACGGCCTGTACCTGTATTCAACCAAGTCTGCGCCAGAGATATATCTCCAAGAGTAGCAGAAAGACCTATACGCCTTGGAATCACACCAGTCAGCTCTTGCAACCGTTCTAATAAGCACAGTAGCTGAACTCCTCGAACATCACGCATAAATTGATGCACCTCGTCGATTATAATAAAACGCAAATCAGAAAACATTTGAATACATGTGCCACGCTTATTGGTGAGAATACTTTCTAAGGATTCCGGAGTAATTTGTATTATACCTTTAGGATTCTTTATAAGTTCATTCTTTTTAGTGGTTGATGCATCCCCATGCCATTTACATACCGGAATATTAGAGTCAAGCAGAAGCTGTTCCAGTCGTTTAAATTGGTCATTGATAAGTGCTTTCAATGGTGAAATATACATAACTCCAACTGTTCTAGACGGTTTTTGATATAGTTCTGTCAGCACAGGCAAAAAAGCTGCTTCAGTTTTACCCGATGCTGTTCCTGAAGAAAGCAAAAGGTTATCATCACTATCAAAAATCGCTTCACAAGAAGCAACCTGTATCCCACGCAATTCTTCCCATTTGTTATTATAAATAAAATCC
This sequence comes from Firmicutes bacterium UBA2058, assembly GCA_002332905.1. Taxonomy (GTDB): domain Bacteria; phylum Bacillota; class Clostridia; order Tissierellales; family Sedimentibacteraceae; genus UBA1535. The sequence continues at coordinate 150,168 of DDAM01000020.1, forward strand.
TGTATGAAAGGAGCAAGTCGATTAAAAGCATCCATAAAATTTATACCTCAAATTCTTGAAAATCACTGTGTATTTCTTCATCTGTTATTCCACCCTTAGCCATTTGGAAACTATTGCTCCCTATAATTTCTGGCATGCTTTTTTTAGGATTTTGATGAAGGATATTCACTAACTCTATAAAATCTCGAATAATTTCCCGCGGTGTTATATGTGTTTCGGCACCAACTCGATTATACTCTACTGTAAGAAAATATATCAGCTCATCATGACCGATTGCCGGCATATAATTATAAAGCTGTGCATGTATATCACGTAATTTTTCTATAAGAACATACATCTCTTCTTGCGTGAGCATTTGCAAGCGGATAATTGGAGCGGATAAATCCTTCAAATCAGCGGTAGCAAAATGACCTTCGGCAAGTCTGGAACGCAGAGCCTCATAACTGAAAACTCCTTTATATTTATCCTCAATACACTGCGGTGTACCACCCAATAAAAATCCTATATGCTTTGCTTTTCCCTGTAGCACATCATTATACATAGTAAGAATTTTCTCATAATTATTCTGTCTGGTGATAGAATTTGGAATTTTAAAAATATTCACCAACTCGTCAATGACAACCAACAGACCTTTATATCCGGCGCTTACCAAAAAAGCTGCAAAGATTTTTAAAAAGTCATACCATGTTTCATCGGTGACAATAAAATTAATATTTAGTTCTTCTTTAGCTTCCTTACGTGAACTATATTCACCGCGAAACCATTTTAATACATTGGATTTCATAGCAAGATCATCTTGACGATAGGCTCGCCAGTAAGTAATGATTGCTTTGGCAAATTCAAAACCATTGACCATACCTTCAAGAGATCCTGCAACTGTATAAATTTGCTTTTCCACCAAAAGATTAAATTCCTCTCCCTCTGCACTGGATTGTAGCTTTACTGATGCCTGAATGCCTGAAATCCATTTTTCCAAAATAAGCGGTAATGCACCACCATCCGGCTTAGATTTTGTAGAAAGGTTTTGAATTAACTCTTTGTATGTAGCAAGCCCCTGCCCTTTAGTTCCTGCAAATCGACGTTCTGGAGAAAGGTCAGCATCCACCACCGCAAAGCCTTTGGCAGTAGCATAATTACGGATTGTTTGCAGTAAGAAACTCTTTCCGCTGCCGTATTTACCAACGATAAAACGAAAAGATGCACTGCCGTCCTCTATCATTTCAATATCATGTAAAATCGCTGCTATTTCCTGAGTACGCCCAACAGTAATATATTCAAGACCTATACGCGGCACAACGCCTCCTTTGAGTGCGTTAATTAAAATATTCGCTATTCGCAATGGTATTTGATTTTCCATTTTAACCTATAATCCTTTCTTCACTATAATCCCAAAATCATAATTGTTTTTTCTCTATATTCATCATATATCATCATGCTTTCATCCAGTTCCAAGATATTGTCTCCTATATGATCAAAAGCCTTTTCATTGATACTGTCTGCCAGCACCTCTAGCATAATACCTCTTTCATCTGCAAATCGCTTTATATCTCTATCACACTGTAGTAATATCGATAGTGCTCTTATTTCGATTTCATTTAACACATTCTTAAAGCTTATCCAAGTATCAGATAAAGACGATTTATTAGCAGATAATATAAGAGTGTCCTCTTTCTTTTTAGCTGCATGCGGCTCTTCCACTGAAAGTGCTTCGGTCTCATTTGAGAAAATTGGAATTTTCTTAATATCATTCTCAGTTATGATCAGTTTTTCTTGTGTATCTAACGCTTCCAGCCTTATTTTATTTAAAACTAATTCATTAACCGATACAACCGTTTTATTCTTCTCTTTGTAAAATTCTAAAACTGCATCAGTAATTATTTTCTCAAGGGAAATACCGACTGCACCAAGCTTTTGGAGAATATCATTGTTAATTATATTTGGATTAGCTGAAATCTTATATTTATAGTTTGTGACTTCCCTTAAAACAGCTTCCATCTGTTTAAAAATATAGGTGAGCAATTGCCTGCCGCTATTTTTCGTGATAAGCTTACTTAGCAACCACTTATTTTGATTGCAAGTATATATTTCATCTTCCGAAAGCACCACCTTTCTGTTCCTTTGCTTTAAGCATGGAAAAAATAATGCTCCTTCAAAAGGCGTCCAGTCAAATTTGTTCTTAGAGGGTTGAAAAATCAAATTATTAAATTCCAGCTCCAACTTAGCAAATATACCTTCTAACTTGAAAATTACAAAATCAAAACAATCACTAATTAAATGCTTCGTTTCATCACTGTAAAATATGGATTGTTTAATATTATATCTTGAAATACTACATAATTGTTCAAAAATGCAGCTCATTTCCGGATCATAGTTAGCTATGCCCGGATAGTAGCTTTGTAATTCATTTTCACAAAGAAATTCCTTAAATGACTTAGGCAGTTCATAATAGATATGATAATCTTTAATCCATTTTATCAGATATTTTTCAATCGTTGCACTAAAAACCTTAAAAGTATTCCAAAAAATCATTAATTTATCCAAACCATCAATTGGATCATTTACTCCGATATTATTAAGTAATTCATAAATATAAATAAAAGCATAAGAAAGAGAAGTGTTCTCAATACTGCCTCTTCTTATTTTTGTTCTCCAAGTAAAATATGTTCTGAGTTGCTCATAGCTCATCAATTGATAATATGGAAAATATGACGAAAAAGGAGCTGTATTAGTATAATCATCCTCAAAATCTTTCATAAATTCTGCTTGTTTATAAAAAATTTTTGAATTTTCATATTGTATTTGTTTTTTATAAAACTTTGTATTTAAAAAATAGGATGAATGGTTAGATCTTGAAATATCCCTCATTGCAATGAAAATTTCACGCTTTTCATCTACCACTAATTCTTCAGATTGAGGAATGGGTGTCGGCTCATATGAATTATTATTTCCACTTTCAATTTCAATCTCAGCAAAGAGTTGATCATTATAATTTTTCGTTTCGCTCATCTTAAAACGTATTCCTTTCTCTCAAAACAATCTTAACTGATTTTTATACTTATCATCCACAGTATCATGGTTTAAACATATCATAAATAAAATGTTATCATAACTCCACGCTCTTCATTATACTCTAAAAATTCATCCCTTACAATACGTAAGACATATGATTATGCATAGAATCAGACTTCATTTAATACATTTATTATAGCATAGCAATAAATCGAAAGCAAACATTTGTTTGTGTTTAGGAGCTTTATAAGAAAAACACAGGAAATTTAATATCCTGTGTTTTTCATTATATCATAATCTCAATATCAAATGTCTTGTGCAGCGAGCTAAGTGGACAAGGTTGAGCCATTACTTTTATTTTTTCAGATAGTAATATACAGGAAGTCCTACAAGTGTTACAGCTATTCCTACAAATGAGCGAATCGGAGCTGTAAAAACTGTGCTTACAAGTATATATAGTCCTCCTACTATTCCTATAAGTGGAACTATTGGATATAATGGAACTGTATACCCAGATCCCTTTCCATAATTACGTCTTAAGATAAATACACCAGCTACACCCATGACAAAGAAAATCCAAAGAACAAATATTAACATATCTGTCAGTGTGTTAAAACTACCAGAAAGTATGTATATAACTGCTAAAACACTTTCAAAAATAAGTGCGTTTGTTGGTGTCTTAAACTTTGGATGAATTCTTGCTAAAAAATTAGAAAAAGGTAACGCCTTACGTTCTCCCATTGCTTGTGGAACGCGTGCTGCTGTCATAATATATCCATTAAGAGATCCAAATACAGAAATCATAATACCAGCTGTTATGAATGCACCTCCTGCTGAACCAAAAAGCGCTGTAGCTGCATCTGCACCTGGTGTAGTTGATTTTATGATTGTATCATGTGGAAGTGTATAAAATATAGCTATATTAAAGATTACATATATAACTAAAACAAATAAAACACCGCCTCCTATAATTAATGGCAATTTTTTCTCGGGATTTTTAATCTCTCCTGTCATATTTGTTACACCTATCCAGCCGTCATATGCCCATAATGTACCAAGTATTGCAGCTCCAAATCCTGCTGTAGCTTTTATTGATAAGCTAAGTCCAGCACTTCCTGGTGCCATACCACTAAAAAGTCCAAAGCCTATTATAGCAATTACAGGCAACAATTTACCTATAGTAGCAATAATTTGAATATAAGACCCATATTTTGTGGATAAAATATTCATTATTAATAAAAATGCTAAAACACCTATAGCAAGTAATTTTTGTTCCTGATTGCCAAGAGGAAGAAAAAAGGCTGAATATGAAGCAAATGCTATTGCTTGAGCTGCAACAGAGGCCGGATAAGATATAACTGATTGTACCCAACCAAGCAAAAATCCCCATTTCTCTCCATATAATTCTTCTAAATAAACATATAATCCTCCATTTTTAGGAATAACAGTTGCTATTTCAGCAACTGATAAAGCTGAAGCAAGGGTAATTATACCTCCTGTTAGCCATGCTAAAAGACTCATTGCTGTGCTTCCAGCGTTATATAAAACTATACCAGGTTTTAAAAAAATACCTGAACCAATTATCATACCTACAACGATTGATAATGCTCCTAAAGAGCTTATTTTTTTGTGTGATTTTTCTTGCATAAGAAATTTTGCCTCCAACTGAATTACACTTAATAATGCTTAAACCTTGTATTGTTAATATATTTCCAAAATAAATTTTTTTAAACATAAAAAAAATAGATTTCATAAAATAATATGAAATCTATAAATTAATATGATATTTATTTTTAGAATAATCCTTTGATTTTGCCATCTTCATCAACATCTATTAATTCCGCTGATGGAACCTTTGGAAGTCCTGGCATCTTCATTATATCGCCTGTTAAAGCAACTAAGAATCCCGCACCTATTGAAGGAGTTATATCTCTTATTGTTACCTTAAATCCTGTTGGTCTACCTAATTTCTTAGGATCATCTGTTAATGAATATTGGTTTTTAGCCATACAAATTGGCAAGTTACCAAATCCTAATCTTTCAAAATTAGCTATTTCTTTACTAGCCTTTGGTGAAAATTCAATATCATCTGCTCCGTAAATTTTCGTAGCTATAGCTTTTATTTTTTCTTTAATAGGTATATTTAAATCGTAAGAGAATTCCAAATTACTTTGTGTTTCAGTAAGTCTTAGAACCTCATTAGCTACTGCAACACCACCTTTACCACCGTTTGCCCATACATCTGAAAGTGCAACATTAACTCCAAGCTCTTTACACTTGTCTTCTACTAATTTAAGCTCTGCAGCTGTATCAGTAGGGAATTTATTTATAGCAACAACTGCTGGTAATTTAAATACCTTAGTTATGTTTTCAACGTGCTTTAATAGGTTAGGAAGACCTTTTTCTAAAGCTTCTAAGTTTTCGTTATTTAAGTTAGCTTTTTCAACTCCACCGTTATATTTTAAAGCTCTAATAGTAGCAACAATTATAACAGCACTAGGTCTAATTCCTGACATACGGCATTTAATATCTATGAATTTTTCTGCTCCAAGATCTGCACCAAATCCAGCCTCTGTTACAACATAATCGGCCATTTTGGAAGCCATTCTTGTTGCCATAACACTGTTACAACCATGTGCTATATTAGCAAATGGTCCACCATGTACAAATGCAGGAGTACCCTCTAATGTTTGTACTAAGTTTGGTTTTAATGCATCTTTTAATAATGCTGCTAAAGCACCTTGAGCATTTAAATCTCCTGCTGTTACAGGCTCTCCGTCCATATTGTAAGCTATAATTATTCTTGCAATTCTTTCTTTTAAGTCTATAATATCACTTGATAAGCAAAATACAGCCATTATTTCTGATGCAACAGTAATATCAAATCCGTCTTCTCTTGGAACGCCTTCAGTTTTTCCACCCATACCGCTTACAATGTGTCTTAGCTGTCTATCATTCATATCTACAGCTCTTCTCCAAGTGATTCTTCTTACGTCAATGTTTAATTTGTTACCTTGGTGAATGTGATTGTCTAACATAGCTGCTAAAAGGTTATTTGCGGCACCTATAGCATGTAAATCTCCTGTAAAGTGAAGATTTATATCTTCCATAGGAACTACCTGTGCATAACCACCACCAGCTGCTCCACCTTTAACTCCAAATACAGGTCCTAGAGATGGCTCTCTCAAAGCTACTATAGTCTTTTTTCCTAATGAAGATAATGCATCAGCAACACCAATAGTTGTTGTTGTTTTACCCTCTCCAGCTGGAGTTGGGTTTATTGCAGTTACTAAAATTACTTTTGCATCTTTATTGTCCTTAAGTTCGTTATTTAAATATCTATAGTCAACTTTTGCTTTGTATTTGCCATAGTTTTCAACGTACTTATCAGGAATTCCGATTTTATCTGCTATTTCATTAATTACCTTCATTTCCGCTTTTTGCGCGATTTCAATGTCTGTTAAAAATTTTTCTGCCATACTATTCCTCCTAAATATAAATTTTTTAATTGGTTTTATTATAAACAATAAACGTCTATAAAACGTCTATGTTGTTTCCTCGTTTTACTAATTTAGAAAAAATTATTGTTTTATTATTGAAATTATTACTAATATAATATATCATTAAACAATACGGTTTGTCGATAGATTTTTATATTTTAATAATTTTTTATCCTAAACCAAAATCACTGGGATTTTCCCATGTATTTAAGTATGTACATATACTATTGTACATATACATTTGGAGGTTTTTATGTCAAACAATTATTTAACACCAAAGGAAACAGCTGACTACATATCAGATTTATCCTGTGCAAAAGCTAGCATGTCAGTTAAGAAAAGATTTTTGTTAAGCTTCATGGCTGGTCTTTTCATCTCACTCGGTAGTCAAGGTTTTCTTACAATTTATAGTGATCCTTTTTTAAGAGCTGCAGTTTTTCCAGTTGGATTAATGCTAATAATTTTAGTCGGTGGAGAGCTTTTTACAGGTAATTGCTTAATGACATTTGGTTGCCTAAATAAAAAAATTAATTTAAAAAATTTTATATCAAGTATTTCACAAGTATGGTTTGGCAATTTAATAGGTTCATTATTTGTAGTTTTATTAGTATATTTTTCTGGAATGTACAAACCTGATTCAACACTTGCAAATACAGTTGCTACTGTTGCCAATGCAAAGGTTTCCCTATCATTTACTCAAATTTTACTTAAGGGAATTCTATGTAATATACTTGTAGCATTAGGTGTATGGTTTGCTTATACAGCAAAAGATACAATTGGAAGGTTGTTTGGTTGCTGGTTTCCTGTTATGTTATTTGTTTTATGTGGATATGAGCACTGTGTAGCGAATATGTTCTTTTTGCCATTAGGTGCATTGGTTGACAACAGTATTACTATAACTAAAATACTTAGTAACATTATACCAGCAACTATTGGAAACTTTATTGGTGGAGGTCTTCTACTACCAGTTTTCTATTTTTACTCTTACCGTAAATAATACTAATCTCAATTTAAAATCTTTTATAATTGAGATTAGTATAAGAATTTAGCTTTGCTAAATTCTTATTTAATTAAGGAGCTAAGAGAAAAAATTTTTAATAAAAATTAAAATATACCCCGACTATATGCGCAAATGTTTGTGCATATAGTTGCATAGAGGTGTTTATGGATATTATTAATGTTAATCTTCTTGGAAATCCTACTGTAATTTATAAAAATAATATTATCAACTTCCCTTATAAAAAAGCCGAGGGTTTATTTTATTATGTCTGCATTAATAAAAACATATCAAGAGAAGAAGCTATAAATATATTATGGGCCGAATGTGATGAAACATTAGCAAAGAAAAATTTAAGAGATGCTTTATATAAAGTTAGAAAAATATTTGGGGAAGATATTTTTTTATCTACTAAAAAGTCATTGATATCTATCAATACAAGTCTAATTAATGTAGATGTTGATAACATAACTCAAAATAATATATGTGAGCTATATAAAGGTGATTTTTTAGCAAATTTATTGATTAAGGATTGCCTTGAATTTGAAGATTGGGTATTAAATAAGAGGGATGAATATAAAAACCAATATATAAACAAGGTTAAGAGCTTACTAAATGAAATGGTTAATATAAGTGATTTTAATAGAGTTCAAATCTACAGTGATATTTTAATTTCAAATGACCCATATAATGAAAAAACATATAGAGAAATAATGAAAATATACACACTTAACGGTGACTATAATAAGGCTATTAAGATTTATTCCGATTTATGTAAAACATTAAAAGAGGATTTAGACATTGAGCCAGAATTAAGCACTAAAAATATGTATATGGAAATATTAAAATTAAAAAATATAGAATCATTAGATGATAATAATTCAAACTATTTTTATGGAAGGTTTGATGAAATATACAATATTACGAGTGCATTAAGCAACTTTTACAATAATAAAAGTATTTCTATTGTAATATCAGGTGAAGCTGGCATCGGAAAAACAGCTTTGCTTAACAAAATAATTACTTTAGTTGATACTAATAAATTTATTCTGTTAACTTCAACTTGCTATAATGCTGAAAAAGAATTTTTTCTTAAACCATGGCAAAGTATTTTTAGAATGCTTGGAGAATATGTTAAAAAGGAAAAAATAAAAATATCAGCTTCAGCTGAACAAATTATAAGTTATATTTTTCCATACTTCAATACAAATATAAATGAAACGAAATTTGATTCTATAGAAAGAATTGATACAACTAGATATAGAATTGCAAATGAAGCCATTGTAGATTTACTAACTAGAATATCTTATAATAAAAAAATAGTATTAGTTTTTGATGATATACAGTGGATGGATGATATGAGCTTAATGCTACTGAATAGCATTATTTATAAGCTTGGAAATACTAATGTACTATTAATTACATCCTATAGAAATGATTATGAAGAGTCTGTATCTAAGTTTACTGTACCACTAATAAGTAAAGGTTTTGTAACAGAAATAAAACTAAATCGTTTTACTAAAGACGAGGTTAAAGAAATATTAACGCACCAGCTTCCTAACATAAAGAATATAAATTCAACTCTTGAAAGAGTTTATAATGATACAGAAGGAAATGCTCTTTTTTTAATAGAACTATTAAAAACAATAAAAGAAAAAGGATACACAAGCGAATTATCTTTAAAAGCTACTAACATTATAAAAAGTAGAATTATAGATTTGTCAAAGAATGAAATTACTGTTTTAAATGCAATTTCAATTTTTTTCGATAAAACTGATATGGATAACTTGAAATACTTAATTAATATTGATGAGTTGGAAATATATGAAATTATAGAAAGATTACAATCAAAATATTTGGTTAATGAAATAATAACAGATACAAAAATATATTACTCTTTTACACATCAAAAAATTAGAGATTATGTATATGAAATTCAATCATTTGGTAAAAGACAGGTTCTACATAAAAAAGTAGCTCTTCGTTTTGAAGAAAGGTTTAAAGAAAATAATGATTCAGAATTATATTCAAATTTAATCTATCATTTTGAAAGAAGTGGAGATAAATATTCAACTTTAAAATATAAAACTGAATATTTAAAGGAATTTTATACAATTTATAATGAAACCTTCCCCATTATTTCTTTTGATTTTAAACCTGATAATATTCAAATATTATCTGATGAAAAAAGTTTACTTGCCTTATATAATGAAATTGAAAACCTAAATGACGAAGAAAACAAGGATGTACTCTCTTTAAAAATGGAAGCATCATATATTATAGGTAGATTTTATATATCAAATGGTGAATATGATAAGGGCTTAAAAAACATAAATATTAGTAAAAATATAGCACTTGTACTTAATAACAAAGATTATATTTTACTAAATTATAAGCAAATTATATTTTATTGTATACAAGTAAATAGTTTAGAAAAAATGAAGAGTTATATTGATAAAACTATTGAAATTGTAGGTCTTGATAATATAAATGAAGATGTTGGAACTATATTAAGACTTTATGGATTATATAGTATCAAAACTAAGGATTATGAAAAAGCAACTCAGTTATTATTTAAAGCAATTGATATTTTTTCAAATCTAAATAATATTAATAAAAAGTACTCACTAAGTTTAGCAGCTTGCTATAATTATTTAGGGCAGATGAATAAGTATATAAAAAACTATGAAAATGCCTTTGAATATTTTTTAAAGTCTATTGATATTTGCAATAAAAACTATATAACAAATGGTTTAGGCATTTTTTACTCAAATGCTGGCCAAGTATTATATGAGTTGAAAAATTATGATGAAGCATATAAATATTTGTCAGAATCTATAGAGTATTTCATAAAGAATAACGCACTTTGGGGAAGAGATATAGCAGAATGCTATGTTACGTTATTGGAAATAAAAAAAGGTAAAGCAAAAGAAGCATTAGAGCATTTTGAAATAGCAAAGGATTTAGGAAAAAAAATAGCTAATCCAATGACTCTTGATTTAATAAGCAAGTTAAAAGATTTGTTGAATACAATAACATAAGAATGGAAAATGAAATTTAATGATTTCATTTTCTTTTTTTTCTTTTGACAATAAATAGATTTGAACGTTCTACAATGTATTTGAGTACATAGTTTATCATAAGTATAGCTGCAACGAAAAAAATTGATCTTAGTGGATCCTCAAAAAAAGAACCTATATTAAATCCTATAACTGCCAAGGATATAAGCATTACAAACTTAGATGGTATCAAAGCTACTAGAAATTCTTTCGTACTCATATTAGCAAGTGCAGATGCGCCACTTATCAAAAACGAAGGTGTAAAAGGAAAACAATATAGTAAAAATAAAACTGAAAAATTTTTAGACCTGATTTTTTCTAATGCTAAGTTATATTTACTTTTGCTTATTTTTTCTTCAATTTTCTTTCCGCCTATTTTTCTTATTAACATAAACAAAAGAAAAGAGCCTAAACAATTTCCTATCCATGAAAATAGATACCCCCAAAAAAATCCAAAAACTGTTACATTTATAGTAACAAATAATACTAATGGCAATATTGGGAAAAATGCTTCAATAACAGGTAAAAGTATACCTATTATTGGTCCACCTAATTCTACTGCTTTAATAATCTGTTCGCTGTTTATGCTGTTTAAAAAATCCATTTGTCATCTCCTAATAATGTTTCCTGAGTCTATGCATATTATATAATAACATTCAATTATTAAAAATTCATTAAATTTCTCTTTATTTTTTATAAATAATTACTATAATATATATAGTATAAACATAATATTTAAATTAAAAGAAGGAAAGATTATGCAATATTTTATAGGTATAAAGGTACCAAATAATTATAGTAAAACGATACAAAACATACGTGAAAGCCTTAATTTAAAAACTACAGAGCCGCATATAACAATCATACCTCCAAATATATTACCAAATGATGACATTTTTATCAAAGATTTAATTTTATGTTGCAGTACTATTTCTCAGTTTGATATAGAAATAGCTGATATTGGTAAATTTGATGATAGAGTTATCTTTTTAAAAGTAAACTCAAGCGAAATAAGTAATGTAAAAAGTAAAATTGTTAATGCTCTTAACCTCACTGAAGAAAAAAGAAAATTTGTGCCACATTTAACTATTTTGAAAAGAAAATATATGAGCAAAACAAATATAGAAAAGGTACAGCAGATAGTAAAAAACAAGCTTCCTTATAAGCAAAAATATATTGTAACAAGTCTAGTAGTATATCAACAAAAAACAGATAATGCTGCATTTGCTCCATACATGGAAATTCCACTAAACTCACAAAATTAAATATAGTCACTTATTAGTTTAAGAGTTGAGTATGGAAAAGATTGAAAATGAATAAAAAAATGCTACACATTTTTACCAACATAATAAAGTGTGTAGCATTTTTTCAATTAATTCTAATTAACAAATCTCCATTTTCATTTTATCTAAGCTTTTCTTCAATTAGCTTTGCTAATTCCTCTGCATAAATCTTTATTTCATCATGATTATCTCCTTCAATCATGACTCTAACTAATGGCTCAGTACCAGATGGCCTTATTAGCACTCTACCCTTGCCTGCAAAGTGTTTTTCAATTTCACTTATTTTAGTCATTATTGCTTCATCTTTTAAATAATCATTTTTCTTTTCAGCGTTAATAGTTGCATTAACTAATACCTGAGGCATAACCTTCATAACAGAGGCAAGCTTTGATAATCTAAGTCTAGTTTCTTTAACTACAGACATAAGTTGTATACCGGTAAGAAGTCCATCACCAGTAGTGTTATAATCTAAAAATATTATATGTCCAGACTGCTCACCACCAAGAGAATAATTATTATTTCTCATTTCCTCTAACACATATCTGTCTCCAACCTTAGTTTTTACTAAATTAACACCATTTTCTTTTAGCGCTATATCAAGTCCCATATTGCTCATTACAGTTCCTACAACTGTATTGTTTTTAAGCATACCCTTTTTCTTTAGGTGTAGCCCACAAATGGCAAGCACATGGTCTCCGTCTACTATATTTCCATTTTCATCACAGGCGATTAATCTATCAGCATCTCCATCAAAGGATAATCCAATATCAGCACCCGTTTCAAGAACTAGTCTTTGAATTTCTTCTGGCTTTGTAGAGCCGCAATTAACATTTATATTAATTCCATTTGGATCATTATGCATAACAAATACCTGAGCTCCTAATTCATTTAAAAGCTCTGGAGCTGCTTGATATGCTGCACCATTACCGCAGTCAACAGCAACTTTAAGTCCTTCAAAATTTACATCTATTGTGTCCTTTAGAAAATTCATATATTTTCTTATAGGATTATCTATTCTTATCTTTCTTCCAACTTTTCCTCCAGTTGGTACACTATCTATGTCTAAATCATTGAATATATATTCTTCGATTGAATTTTCTATCTCATCTGTTAACTTAAATGACTCTTCATTAAAAAATTTAATTCCGTTGTATTCTACTGGGTTGTGTGATGCTGATATCATTACTCCACCATCAGCTTCAAGGATTTTTATAAGACATGCAATAGCTGGTGTTGGTACAACGCCTACATACAAAACATCTATTCCAGCTGAATTTAGTCCTGCTGATAATGCTCCTTCAAGCATATCTCCAGATATTCTTGTATCCATTCCAACTACCATTTTAGGTCTTTCCTTTCCTTTTGTTAAGAAAAAACCTCCTATTCTTCCTAGCTTATATGCTAAATCCGCTGATAAATCTATATTAGCGATTCCTCTAACACCATCAGTTCCAAACAATTTACCCATTCTAAAATTCCTCCTAATATTTTTGATTAACATAATAATCTATAACAGACTTTTTACTGCAATTTAAAAATACATTTTCCTTTTTCAAAGCACCTAATATCCATTCAGACTGAGAATGTAAAACTGCAAACTCATAGTCCTTCAAAACTATTTCGTACAACTTACCCTCTAATACTGATGATTCCATATTTATAAAATATGCCTCTACATTCTTATACTTTAAAAAGCGCAACAATCTAAAGGTTGTCTTATCCTTTTCATCATAATAATACTTAACATCGTCTAGGTACTTGCTATAAAAATTAAGGCATTTACCATTTTCTCTTAGTTCTTGTGCAACCACCTTATAATATTTAGCCATAACATTATAAAATTGATAGTTATACATCCCTTTTTCAAAACTATCTATTGTTGTAAATGGCTTAATTTTATTATCAATCATATAATTGTAGTTTAAGTCTAGAAAGCTTTTTTTGTCTATTTCACCATTCATATGACTAATAATCAATTTATCCCTATTTTCAAAAAAGCTATTAATGGTATTAATATTTTCTATATCGCTCATTTATAACATTCTCCACTGTTTTTTATAGTAGTTTTTCATAACTCCCCCTGCTACCTTCCCCCAGCCTAGACTATATCCGTCAACACACATCAAGCTCCATCCATCCTTTGAATCTACTTCTATGGTCTCTCCCTTTAAATATTTAATTATTCTTACATCATCGCTGTTTAGGTTAGTAATATTATTTGAGCTATTCTTATTAAGACAAAGCGCTAGCTCTTGAGACGGTATAAATCTATTGTTTTTAATTTCTCCTAGATTAAGTCCCATGCTCATTGACTTAATATTTTTTAAATCTATTATATTATTAGGCAATAAGTATAGTTCACCATTATGATTGTGAACATTATTTTTATAGCTATCATCTAAATTATATTCACTGGCAAAATCATAATATGTTTCTATGCCCTTACTATTTACATTAAAGTTAGAGCTATTTGCCTTATAGTTTCCATAATTTTTCTTTAATTTTGCTATAAAATGTCCTTCACCCTTTAATTTATGGGGCCAAGCTCGTCTAACCTTAACCAAGCTTTCGTGACCATCTACCCATTCAGGTCTACCTGTACTTAATCCTTCAATGTTTATGTCTATCACTTCAAATTCTTTGTAAGTATCTATAAACCAATTTATTATACCCTCATTTTCTTCAGGAGAAAATGTACAGGTTGAGTATACTAACTCTCCACCTTCTTTAAGCATTTTTTGTACTGAGTTTAAAATGTTTTTTTGCATTACAATATATTTTTCATTATCAGCCTCATAGTTTTTTAAATCCTTTTTTATGAGGCCTTCTCCAGAGCATGGAGCATCAACTAAAATTTTATCGAAATATCCGCTTAATACATTTTCTAAAGCCTCTGGTTTTTGATTTAAAACTATGCTGTTTTTTACACCAAATAATGAAATGTTTTTTTGCAATGCAATAGCACGCTTAGGATTAATATCATTTGATACTAGAATTCCGGCGTTTTGCAACTTAGCAGCTATCTGAGTTGATTTTCCACCTGGGGCTGCACTTATATCTAGCACTCTATCACCCGGTTTAACTTCAAGTGCTTCAGCAGGAAGCATAGCGCTAGGCTCTTGAAGATAATATAATCCAGCATAATAATATGGATGCTTTCCAGGTCTTTCATCCTGTGATGCCATGCCATCCTTAGATAAATAAAAGCCTTCGTCACACCAGGGTACCTGCTCCATTGCAAATGGCACTGTCTTTATAAACTCATCCCTACTTATTTTTAATTTGTTATATCTGATTCCTTTGTGAAGCTCTAATTCAAGCGATTTAAAAAAATCATCTGTTTCTTCATCTAAAAGAGCTTTTATTTTATTATAAAAAAATTCTTTTTTCATTTTCACCATCATAAATTACATTAATAATCAAATTATTTTACCAAATAAATTCATATTTATCAACTCTAAAATAAGAACATAGCTTACTTATACAATCAATAATAATAAATGAAACCCTAGAACCTTGTTATTTACACATTAAAAAAGCCCCTATATAATAGAGGCCTATATCATATAAATATCTAAGCGTATACCTTTTCTCTCATAGAATCTGATATATCTTCAACATCAAAATTCAAACTTAAAACAAATTTTACATCAAACTTAGCTGCAAGTTGTTCTAATCTATTGACTATAATTTTCGATTTTTCTTCATTACAAGCATCAGTAATCTTATACAATCCATCGATAAAAACCATTTCTATATCATAGTCTGTAGCGAGTAATCCACATACAAAGCCGTGAAATTGTTCTTCATTAGTTAAACCGTACTCTTTAGTATTAATGTAACGAATGTTATGGTCTAGATCATAAATATGCTTATTGTTAGCTTCAATAAAAACCATTTTTCCTTGAACCTTAGCAATCTCACTGTTTGCCATCTCAATCATTTTACGTGTTTTTCCTGATCCATTATGACCACAAATTAAACTCACCATGATAATCACTCTCCTAAGTTTATTTTTTATTTAAAATTGTTTCTATGTAGATATATATTAACATATTTTGAAAATGTTTGCACCACATTTTTTATTAAAAAGCTCTTTATTTATAAATAATATTAAATAATATTATTTAATAAAATTATTTAGCCTTTATGCCTTGAAAAGTTTGTTTTTTTATCATTTCACTTTCTATTTCTTCTTTAATTTTCCACCAACTGATTCCCCAGTTAACAAATAAAGAATTTTCTTTCGGTGCCCTTCCAATGAGCCTTTGTACAATTATATCCTTATCTAAATATTCCAAAAATGTTATAACTCTTTTAACATAATCATCCTTTGATAAAAGATTTAGCTTACCTTTCTTGAGTAGTGTACCCATTACAGTATTTTCTATTACATATAATGAATGTAATTTAACTTGTTCGACTTTTAATACCGACAAAATCTTGGCTGTTTCTACAACGTCATCCATATCATCATATGGTAAATTTAATATAAGATGTGCACAAATCTCAAAATTATATTTTTTAATTCTAAAAACAGCATCTATAAATTCTGCTAATGTATGCCCTCTGTTAATTTTTTTTAGGGTATGATAGTTTACAGTCTGAAGACCCAATTCTATAGATATATTTATACCAGTTCTTTTATTAAACTCACTTAAAAACTCTAAATATTCATTGCTTACACAATCTGGTCTAGTTGATATTGCAACCTCAACTATATTATCCATAGCTGTTTGATTTACATACTCTTTAAACTTTTCAAGCTGTAAATATGTATTTGTATAATTTTGAAAATATGCTATAAATTTTGTAGCTTTATATTTCTTATTAATATACTCCATGTTTTTATTTAATTGCTCTTGCACAGACATTGTATTTTCAAGCATTTCAAATCCTGCACCTACTTCAGCACAATAGGTACATCCACCAACCCCTAAGCTGCCGTCTCTGTTTGGACATGTTACAGGTATATTAATAGGCAATTTATATACTTTTTCCCCATATTTTTTCTTCAAATATTTTGAATATTCATTATATAATTCATTCATACTTCGCCTTCTTAGTTATCATTAGTTTATTAAACATATTTAAATTTTAAAAAATTATTTTAATACAAATCTTAATTATTAAACATAATGTTTTAGTATTTATACAAGATTTAACTTTTTATGTAATCTTGGTTTTATTATTCATTTTTTATATAGCATTATTTTAACATAAAAACAAACAATATAAATAAGTAAAATTTTATTTTGGAGGTCAATTAATATGCATATAAAACAAGGTTTAGTTCCAACAGTTATAGGTACAGCTGTTACAGCCGCTGGATTTGCATTAAAAGATACAATACCTAAACCATATAGCAGTGGATTGGTTGGTTTTGGATTGGCACACATAGTATTAGGTTCAGTGGATATGATGAATAATAAAAGTGCCGTACAAAAAACTGCCAGACAATTTAATAAGGTATTAAATTCATTTAAGTAATTTTTAAAAATATGGGCGTTGCAACGAATTGCAACGTCCATATTTTTGAATTACATTAATTAATTTTAGTTAAATATTATGTACAGTAAAGAATACACTCCAGCTAAACCAATAAGAATATAAAGAGCTCTTCCAATTGGTTTTTTTAAACCACCAAAATAATTTTCAATTAAATCAACTTTAAACAGTCCGTACAATCCCCAATTAAGTGATCCTAAAATAATTAATATTGAAGCTATAGCTGTAATTAGTCTCATATTATTTTCCCCCATTGTTTTTATACTAATTATCTATTAGATAATTAGTATATTATATTTTAACAATAAAATAATATGTCTAGTATTTAACTATACGCTCAATCCTTATTAAATCTTTGATATCATTTTCAATATAATTAGAAATATTTTTATTTAAATCATAATAAATATTGTCTCCTTTTACAGGATATCTAGGAAATTTAACTACTTCACATAAATTTTTAAGCACTAAATTTTTATCAAAGATATTTTTATATTCAAGTTCTAATTTTTGGAAAATGTTTTTAGCATTTTCCAAGCATAACATTGATAAATCATAAATTATATCTTTAGATGCACCACTTACAAAACTTGGAGAAACATAAGGTAGAATATGGTTTATAGATGGAATTAAATTTAATTTTAATTCATCATCGCTTAGTACAGTGTTTCCACCAAAAAACGGATATAGCATACTTTCTCTTAGCCATAGTCTAAGATTTGGGATAAAATACGCACTATCTACCTTTCTATCATGAATCTCCATTATATCTTTACCATTACTAGATAGAATACCAACAATTATTTTTTGCACATTAACATCTCTACTTTTTAAAATAGGATCTATGCCAACAATTTCATGACAATTGTGCATTACATCATCAACTAATATAATTGGTTTATCAAATGATTTTATAACATCAATTTGATTAGAAATTGATGAATAAAATGGGTATTCCATAATTTCAAAATCTCTATTATCATAATTAAATGTTTTTTCAATATGCAATGATTTAGTTGCAACATTAGGCACGATTTTTCCATTTAAAACATTTCCAAACGGAACACAAATATATTCATTTTTACTTTCGTTATTTGAGGTTTTTCTAGTGGAATGGCAAACCTCACTTACCTTCTCTACAAGTGCCTGTTGAAGCATTTGAACATCAAAGGACAATACAAGACTGTTAGGATACAGTTTAGTTAAAGCACTTTTAAGTTTTTTTCTTGTTTCAAGTATTAAATCTTTAATTTTTTGAGAAGAAATTAAAGGCTCCTTAATATAATTTTGTATATCTAAAGTTAAACATATTGGGAATTTCATATCAACAGCATATATATCTTTCTTAAAATCTCCAACATTTAATTTTTTAAATCCGTGAAGCTCTAATAGTTCAAATGTTTTATCACTATTATAATTTAAAAGTGTATTGCAATATAAAGCATAGGTAAAATCATTTTTTAAACAGTATAATAATGTTTCTGTCAGCAGAGTCTGTTCAAGCTCTGGTATTGTTTCAGTTGGATTAGTATACATTCCATCAATTATTATAATTTTCCCAGAGGTATTTTCTCTTACATAATTGGCAATATCTATATTTCCAAATTCACGATACATTTGTGCAGTGCCAATATGATGAAATGCTGAAAATCCCAACAATTTATTTGATTTTGAGTTTTCTCTTATTACCAATAGGCTTATATTTTTATTTACTAACTCCTCACCTATATTTTCATACAAATTTGTGTACATAAATATATAGTGACCTATTTCATCAACAATGTTTTCACTTAAATCATTAATGATTTCGATTTTAAAGGGACGTTTATTTGCTACTATTTTATTTTGTTGCTCCCTTAAATAAATGCTTGTATTATAAATATATTTAGATGCTTGTGAATCAATATTTTTTTCACCACTATCTATCAATATGCCAAGTTCAATAATATTGCCTTTTATTTTTTCCTTTACTTCATTTAGCTTAATTTTTTGACTGTCTTCTGTAAAGTTATTAGTTGTAAAAATTAAATGATTAAAGCTAAATATAGAGTTTTTTATTAATTTTTGTTTATATATAGAATCATTTAAAAACATTTCTTCACTAGCAACTACATAAATTTCTTTACTAGAAAACATAGATTTTAATTTCACTAAATCAGCAGAATTTCCTAAATTCACCCTTGAAATTTCTGGTAGAAGGTAGGTTTCAAATTCATCAGCTATTGAAATATCTACAATTTTTTTTCTTATTTTATAAGGCTGTGTATTTTTCCACCAACTAAATTCATCAATATCAAGATAAACATCATATCCTAATTTTTTTATTTCCTTAATGATTTTTTTATGACCCAAAGTAAATGGATCAAAAGAATTGCAAAAATACGCAATCTTATTATTTATAGGCATATCAAGTCTATTATTATGAATATAATAATTGCTAATAAATTTATATATATTATTAAAAGATATTGCTCTATTTAAAAAATACAGATAATTTGTATTTTTTTGCTCTAATAAATTCAATATTTTTTTCCCTATACATTTGAACACTGTGTATTTATCATTATCACTAAGTATTTTACTATTAAATACTTGATTGCTGATAAAAAATAGTGTGTCCATTTTAACTTGCTCATCATTGTTAGCGAGTCCACTTATAATAATGCTTAAAATTCTAATTAATCTATTGTTATATTCATCTATATTTTGTTCAAATATATCCTTATATTCAGAGTAGTACTCTATCATTACACTTAATGTTTTTAACGCAAGTGAACTTACTGGTTTGTTAGAATCGTTATATAATCTTTGAATTTCAAATATACCTTCATCTAACTCTTTAGGATGCAACAGCAATATAAATTTACCCAAATAATTAGGAATATACTTTGAAAATTCAAATTCATCAATTTCTAATCCTTTTATAAGCTCTATGGATATTTCATTTCTTTGATCTATAGTTAAAAATGGGCCAATACTTAGAAGTGCTTTACCTGCTTTATTTCTAACTACCTCTTTTGCACTAACCTTAACAAGATTGCACAAATGCGCTGCTGTATGCAAAAGTACAACTTCATTTGAATTATTAACTATATCTAGGATAAAGTCAATGTTAACTATTTTTTCCATCCAATTAGTCGCAGCTTTTAGATTAATTAAAAATATTTCAGAAATTCTCTTACTTTTTAAACTCATAAACTCATCATAATCATTGATAATTATTTCTGTACTGTTTATATTAAGTAAGATTTTATATTTCAGAAAGTTAATTCCTACTTTATCTTCCATATTTATTTTCTGAATATGTTTAAGTATTTTAGAAGTTAGCTTACTATCTAAATTCTCACTTTGTATTATTGTATATATATAATTTAATGAAACAAATTTTACATCATCACTACCAATGTTCAAATAGTTAAAAATATTATTAAAGAGTTTATCAATCTGTTCATTATCAAAGTATTGCATTTTAATACAAGGTAATGATGTCAAAAGCATAATTACCGTATCTTCATCACAATTTATTCTTTCAAAATATTTTAATAAAGCATCTAAATAGATATGTATTCTATCATTTTTAGTATTTTTTATAAAGGAATCAATAAAATCGTGCAAATAAAATATTGCATTTTCTCTATCTTTTAGATTGTTTGATAGTATAATTAGCTCTAAATATTTTTCCCATAGCTTGATACTTGATAGTTCTACGTCAATTAAATTAGCTCTCTGAAAATCATTTTCATCAAATAAAGCAATAATTTTACCGAGCAATTTTGCAGCTAATTTTCTTATTTCCCCATCTTCATTGTTAAGTAAACCATATAAGAAGTCAATTAGCTTTAATTTTTTATTTTTGCTTAAATACAATGTATATTCATCAAAAATATTTAGATATATTATAATGTCCTTCCATGTTTTTGTACCTTTAGCCATTTCTATCATATAATTAAAGGTTATTTCATCACTTAGTAAATTCATAACCTTAACATTATTATCTAAAGAATTATTTTTATAATAATCAATAATTTCATTTCCTTCTAAAAAGGCTACATCCTTTTTAATATTATTAATATTTGAATTTGAAAATTTAATATCAACACCATTACTTGATAAATATCTTTCAAAATCTTTTAATTTTTCAATATATAATATACACTGTTCTTTGTCTGCATCAAAACAATCAAAAACACTTTTATCAATTTGCTCTAATGAGTTTAAAAAAACTTTTCCACTATTTTTTACTTCAACTCTTAGGTTTGAATAAATTAAAATTAATGACTCAATTGGCAAATGTCCAACATGAATACAAGTTATGCTATTATATATAGCAACATTACCTATATTGGATAAGCTAAATTTTTCAAACCATTCCTTAGTATAATAGTTATATCTATAGTCTTCTTGTTTTAAAGCGTAATTCCCTATAAAATATCCTATTGCCAGAGAGCACACTAACCAAAGCTTTACATCAACATTAGCCATTTTCAGTTTCTTAGCTATTTGCATAGATAAACCCCATACGCTTTTAATACGATAGTATAAACTAGAATTTGTCAATTCAAAGTTTAACTTTATAAGTTCATAAACATAATTATTGCTATAAACTTTTTTAAACTTTTGAAAATCCTCATTTTTATCAAATTCATCGCTGCCATTCATAATATATGAATTAAAGCTGTAGTTTTCAGATCCTTGATGCTTTTCTACATGCAACATAACGGTTCTCAAAATTTCAAGATAAACAACAACAGCATTCTCGTACTTAGGATTTAATTTTCTAGTAACAGAATCAGGAAAGGATTTATATAATATATATTCATACACATACTCTAGCCAATCTTTTGGCAAGTCCTTACTTAATGAATTTAATATTTCTAATGATAATTCCTTTACATCCTCGCATGTTATATTTTCTTTACTAATAAGAATAGAAAGCTTAGTAATAAATATTTTATTTAAAACTAATGATTGAATTTTTTCTTCCGATAAATTAATTCGTCTTATAAACTCTTTTTGTGTAAGTTTCTCTAATATTTCTTCATGTAATTCATTTAAAGAAATTCTACTCATTCCATCCTCCGTAAATTATACTAATCCCTAATTAAAACTTGCTTAAACGCTTTTATTATCAGGATAAGTCTAACTTCAATATAAAATTAAGTATACCATTGGACTACACAAATTACAAGGAATTAGAAAATATTTTCAAATGACATACTTTCATTTCCTTTAACCATTCTTAACAACTTTTTTAGCTCCTCTATTTCAGATAAAATCATAGACTTGTTTTCCGTTTTTATATAAACATCTATTTTTAGTATAGATGAGCTAATATCATCTACTTCTCCTTGATGAACAAAATATATCCAAAGTTTTTCAGTTTTTTTCCACTGTTCCTGTATTTTATTTACGTTGATTTGCGCTTCATTATAATTCTCATTTATAGCTGATGAATAAATATTTTTTAATTCAACATCAAAAAAATCTATATTCTTTTCAACAGATAAATAATAAAATAAAGCCCATATTAATATTATAATAAATAGCCAAGCAAAGGATATATACAGCATTCTCATAATTACCTCTCATTACGCCACTTTGTGGCGTCACAATAATTTTAGTGTAAAAAGCTTAAACGTCTTTTTTACGTTGTGAAGATAGTGTTTTTTTCTTTTCTCCTAACAGATTAACTATTTTTTTTATATAATAAATAATTATCATTTTCGTCTACAGCACCATATATAACATTGTTAAGCGTTAAGTTTTGTTTTTTCATTTCCATCTCCAGTTTACTCTTAGATAAGTTATATTTATCAATATTTTCATACATTATTTTTCCGTCTAAAACTATAGCTATTGGTACTCTACTACACTCTTTTGATAAACAGTCAGCAGAGGCTAACACACTCATTTGACCATTAGTTTCCATAATTAAATAATCAACATCCTCAACACTATAATAACCTTTCAATCTTAATTGCCCTAAAATATCATTAACATTTACTCTTAATCTTTTCATTTCCTTTAGATTAAATTTTCCGTGTGCAATTAAAATTGAAGGATTTCCACATATTATTCTTCTAAAATTATTATTTTTAAGTGAACAAAATGAAATAAGGCATTGCAAAGCCACTAGTGTTGCAATAGCAGTTAAACCATGTGACATAGGAGAATTCAAATCTTCCATAGGCATAGCTGCAAGTTCTGCTATCATAAGAGATACAACTAAATCAAATGGTTGCAGTTCACCTAATTCACCCTTTCCCATAATTCTTAATGAACATAAAACAACAACATATAAAACAATTGCTCTTAATATTACAACAATCATTATTACCTCCATTAGAACCTTTCACGTGTCAAGTATAGAGTGAAATGTTTTCTATTTCACTTTTTCATCTTTTAAAATTCAATAATTATTATTAAGTTATCTTAACCCAAAAAAAAAATTCTATAACAAACGTTTTAGAATAAAATTATAAAACATAAGTTATAGAATAGTATGATATTGATTATTGCTTTTTATATAGATTTTAGTTTTGCAAATATCATTCTTCCTGCAGCAGTTTGCAAAACACTTGTAACAATAACTGTCACGGCATCACCGATGCATTTTTTCCCGCCTTCAACTACAATCATAGTTCCATCATCAAGATATGCCAATCCCTGATTAGATTCCTTTCCATCCTTAACTATAGTTATAGCCATCTCTTCTCCCGGCAAAACTACTGGTTTTACAGAATTAGCTAGTTCATTAATGTTTAAAACCTTAACACCTTGGAATTCAGCTACCTTATTTAGATTAAAGTCATTTGTTAAAACCTTTCCACCTAAATCCTCTGCTAGCTTTAACAATTTAACATCAACCTCTAAATCAGGTCCATAATCTTTTGATTCAATTACAACTTCTATATTATCCTCTTTTTGTATCATATTTAATATGTCTAATCCACGGCGTCCTCTATTTCTCTTAAGTGGATCCGCTGAGTCTGCAATATGTCTAAGTTCTTGTAATACAAATTCAGGTATAACTAGTGGACCTTCTAAAAAACCTGTTTTACATATGTCTGTTATTCTTCCATCAATTATAACACTTGTATCAAGAACTTTAGGAAATATATTGGTTTTAGATGATTTTATCCCTTTTATTTTAATATTACTCTTCTTAAAATTTATGTTATTTATTGATACATCATCTTTTTTTCTAGTTGCTATTTTTATGCCTAGGTAACCAAAAAATAAGTACAAAACTGATGATATTATAGCTCCTACATATGGTATTGTTAGATTTAGAAATGGCTGACTAATTAAAAAAGCTATTATGCAACCAACTATTAAGCCAGCTGATCCATAAATAATATCCATTGTAGAAAACTTTAATATTTCTTTTTCAAAGCTGTTAGCTATTTTAATACTTAATGAAACTATTTTAGGAGTTAAAACAAATAATATAATTCCAAAAATAATACCAATCATAGATACAGCCATATACTTTTGCCAAGTGCTAAGATCTATAATATTTAAGTCAATAATAAACGCACCTATTAAGATACCAGACGTTACTCCTAAAAAAGTTAATATTACTCTTATTAACTTTTTGAGCATATTTTCACCCCCTTTTGTTGATTTATTATGTAATATAATATTCTAATAATATTATATTAACATTAATTTAATCTTAAAGTTTAATATATTATCCAATCTTTTCAAGAAAATCTTCTACATAATCAGTAACTGTCTTTCCGTCTTGATCTATCGATAGCGCGACTTCACTAATGAGCATTTGTTTTGCGTTAGCAAGCATTTTTTTCTCACCAGTTGATAGTCCTTTTTCTTTATCTCTATAAGATAGGTCCCTAACAACATGAGCTAGTTCAAAGATATCTCCTGTGCGCATTTTCTCCATATTTTCCCTATATCTTTTATTCCAATTCGAAGTGTTTTCTTCAGCACTTTGCTCTAAAACGGCAAAAACGTCCTTTACCTTATCTTTTTCAATAATGTTTCTTAACCCCATATTATTAACATTATCAACAGGAATCATGAGTTTAATTTCTCCAATTGGCATTTTTAATATATAGTATTTTTTTAATTCGCCCAAAACCTCTTTTTCTTCAACAGATTCTATTTTCCCAGCTCCATGCATAGGATATACAACCTTATCGCCTAAATTATACATTGCACTACCTCCTACTAAATAGTATACCTTAAACTAAATAAAAAGTCAAATTTATTATTATATACTCGCGATACATGCTTGTCAATAACTTTTTTCAAAAGGTAACTTTATATTTTTACACAATGGTTTCGTTTTCATATTTTTCCTAATTATAAATATCTTTAAGTCAGTTTATACTTATTATGTGCTAATTCTTGAAATTTATAGTAAAAATTAAATTTAAGATTTTTCAATATAAAAAATTAATTTTTATACAAATAAATAAAAAATTTTTTATTTGACATATAAGCTTGTCACTGTTTATAATTTAGGCAATCAAATGAAATATAAAAAATTTTGAAGGAGCTGTACTTATGTCAAATGAATGTTCGATTTTTCAAGATTGTGTTTCTAAAGCCCAATTTAGAAATAAAAGTATATTAGATATAGTAACAAAATTAAGTGAACAGACAGCTATGTTAGACAGAGCTGTTTTTAAATCTGTTACACATTGTGGTTGTGTAAAAATCAATGCAGAAAAACAGGTTATATGTAATGATAAAACAATAGAAGAAAATAAGTGTTTTTTGAAAAGCCATGTTGAGGGTAATTTATGCCCAAAATGCAAAGAAAAAGTTGAAGAAGAAATGGGTGATTTAATATTTTATTTAGCATCTCTTTGTAATACATTAGATATTAATTTAAGTGATGTTATTAATCAAAAGCAAGATTACTTAAAAACCTTGGGTATATATAGTCTATTATAAAATAGCCCTAAGCTATTTTTAGTATATAAAATAAAGAAGTGTTACAATACAATAAGTATAACACTTCTTTTTCTATTTTTTTATTCAAATAACTCATCTATTACTTCGTTGATATTTGACACGCCAACGATTTTAATATTTTTCACATCATTTGCTGCTTTAACATTAGCATTTGGTATAATTGCTCTTGTAAATCCCATTTTCTGAGCCTCAATAAGCCTATTAGTTATAGAATTAACACCTCTTATTTCGCCAGTAAGACCTATCTCACCTATAAGTATAGTATTGCAATCTATAGGTTCTTCTTTAAAACTAGAGGCAATAGCACTAACTACAGCAAGGTCACAGGCAGGCTCTTTTAATTGAAGCCCTCCAGTTACATTTATAAACACATCACAATTTTGTATAGATAGCCCTACCTTTTTTTCAAGTACAGCAATAAGCAGGGATGCCCTATTTCCATCTATTCCAGTAGTTATTCTTTTTGCAAATCCAATGGGTGAATAGCTAACAAGAGATTGAATTTCTATAAGCATCGGTCTTGTTCCCTCAAGAGCTGCCGTAACAACTGTTCCATATGTATCCTTAGGTCTTCCATCTATAAATATCTCTGACGGATTTTCAACTTCAACAAGACCTTTTTCCCTCATTTCAAATATACCAATTTCATTAGTAGAGCCAAATCTATTTTTAACAGCTCTTAGAATCCTATAGGAAAAGTGTCTCTCCCCTTCAAAATACAACACTGTATCAACCATGTGTTCTAACACTCTAGGGCCTGCAATATCTCCTTGTTTAGTAACATGTCCAACAATAAAGGTTGCCATTTGTTTTGATTTTGTTATTCTCATAAAAACAGATGTAATTTCTCTAACCTGACTTACACTTCCTGGAGCTGAAACTATTTCTGGACTATATATTGTTTGTACAGAATCTATAACTAATATATCAGGATTTTCCTTTTCAATAAAATCCTTTATTATATCTATATTAGTTTCTGATAAAATATATAGCTCTCCTGTTCCAACAGATAATCTGTCTGCTCTTATCTTAATCTGTTCAGCAGATTCCTCTCCAGAAATATATAAAACTTTAAGATCTTGTCTTGAAGCACTATCAGCTACTTGCAACAGTAGGGTTGATTTACCTATACCTGGATCACCACCTACTAAGGTTAAAGAGCTCTTTACAATTCCTCCGCCAAGTACTCTATCAAGCTCGTTACTGCCAGTTTTTATTCTTTCCTTATCTATAGTAGAAATTTTATCTATTCTTTCAACCTTACCTTTATTACTTAGTCCACGCTGCGATTTACCACTATTGTCCTTAACCTCTAATTCTTCTACAAAAGTATTCCATTCACCGCATGATGGACACTTGCCCATCCACTTCGGTGTTTCATAACCACATGACTGACAAACAAACTTACTCTTAGTCTTCCCCATAACCTTCTCCTAAAAATTACTTTATATATATTATAACATTTTGCAAATTGAAGTTAAATAAGAATTTTACTGAGCAAGCTTAGAAGATAAATAATTTCTTCGACTTACTTCTACTACGAATCTAAGGAAAGCAAATCATATAAAAAAAGTTTATGCGACTTCAGCGAGATTTACTTTCCTTATAAAAATCAAGGTAAATCTCGTTGCGGAGACAGAAACTTTTTTTATATTTCTTGCACATCTTTAATTAACAACAAAATCATGTCGAAGAAAACGACACTCTACTAAGCTTTCACTTGCCAATACATTAATTATAGCTAAGATAAACCATTATTTAACTTATATATTAATATTTTTAATCACATGTTTAATATTTTTAATATATAAATTAATTATTTTAATTTTATGTATTGACAAATTAATTTTAATAGATTATAATGCAAATATGATAAATAATTTTAATTTGAAAATTAATTTTGCGGAGGTCGATATGGATGATAGAATTAACGACATATTGTGTAAGCTTCAAAGTAACAAAATAGATGTTGAAACGGCAACTAAAGAAATTGAAAATATCAAATTTCAAACAGACAGAGAAATCAAGCCAGCAAAATGTGCTAGAAAAATAAAAATATATATAAATGCTATTGACGAAGAGAGAAATGGTAAAAATATAAAAATAAACTTACCTGCACTGCCATTAAAACTTATAAAAAGAATTGGAATATTTGGTATAAAAATTGCGATTAAGCATTCTGATAAAAGCAAAACTACTATAAATCTTGCAGAAGTTGAAAAAATTAAATATATATTTGATGCGTTGACATTGCTTCCGCCATTTGAAATAGTAAATATTGATTCAAAGGATGCAAAAGTACACATATACACATGTTAGGAGATAAATATGAAAAAAGATGTTTTAGGAAAATGTCCAGTATGTAATGATGAATTAAAGGTCACAGAATTGTCCTGTAGTAAATGTAAAACTAAAATTAGCGGAGAATTTTACCTAGATAAGTTTTGTAGACTAGACAAAGAAAAAAGATATTTTGCAGAAATTTTTATTAAAAACAGAGGTAATATTAAGGAAATTGAAAAAGAACTTGGCATATCATACCCGACTGTTAGAAAACTTTTAGATGAAGTTATAGTCGCACTTGGATATAGTAATAAAATAGAAAACAGCGAAGTAGAGAAAAACGAAATACTAGAAAAACTTAGCAACGGTGAAATTAGTTCAGATGAAGCATTAAAATTATTAAGTGAAATATAAAAATAAAAATAAAAAATCTTGGAGGATATTAAAATGAGTGAAAAATTAGCAATACTTAAAATGGTTGAGGAAGGTAAAATAACTGTTGAGGAAGCATCAAAATTATTAGAGACTGTAGAAGGAAAAAAAGAAGATCTAAGCATTATATCTAAAGCTGAAGGAAGAACTGCAAAATGGGTAAAAATAAAAGTTTTAGAGGGTGAAGGCGGAACAAAGGTTAATGTAAATGTCCCAATTGCATTAATTGACGTTGCATTTAAAATAGCTAAGGCAAGTGATAGCAATTTTGATGTTAAGCTTGGAAACATTAATTTAGATATTGATGATATAATTAAATTAATTCAAGATGGTGCAGAAGGAAAAATAGTTGACATAGAGTCAGATGACGGAACAAAAGTAGAAATCGTTATAGAATAAATTCTTTGAAATACTGATGTATATATAATATATATATCGGTATTTTTTTATTCAAAAGTTTAGTATAACTAAACTAGTTAATTAGTGTTAGTAATATTAAAAAACAATTTTTACAAATTTTATGATTTTTGATATTGACATTATGTTTACACATATGTATAATATTTTTTGGTATAAAAGTTTAATAATTATAAACTTTTTGTTTAATAATAAAGCATTTTTTAATAAATATTTTGAAATAAATTTAGCAGTTGAAGAGTGAAGAAAAAACGTTCTATTCACTCTATGAGAAGCCACGAACTGAAAGGAATGATCACATTTATGAATATAGGAGATAAGATAAAAAGATTAAGAACGGCTAATTTTTTAACTCAAGAAGAATTAGCAGATAGATGCGAGCTGACGAAGGGCTATATATCTCAGCTTGAAAGAGATTTAACCTCTCCTTCTATAGCAACACTAGTTGATATATTGGAATGCCTTGGAACAGATTTAGCTAAATTCTTCAATGAAGAAACCGATGATAAGATTGTTTTTAAAGAGGATGATGTCTTTGTAAAAGAAAGAGATGACAACTATATTATTAACTGGATTATTCCAAATGCTCAAAAAAACAAAATGGAACCTATATTAGTAGAACTTGATAGTTATGGTAAAACTAAACTAGATCCACCGCACGAAGGTGAAGAGTTTGGTTATGTTTTAGCTGGAACTGTAATGCTTCACTACGGAAATGAAGTATATAAGGTAAAAAAAGGTGAGTCTTTTTATTTCAAAACTAATAAAGATCATTACATTGAAAATACAGGAAAAAATATGTGCAAGATATTATGGGTAAGTACACCCCCTAACTTTTAAAATAAGGAGCAAAAGCCATGAACAATAAAATAATTGAATTAAAAAATATAACTAAACAGTTTGATGGTGAATTAGTTTTAGATAATATAAATTTATATATTAAAGAAAATGAATTTTTAACTCTGCTTGGTCCTAGTGGTTGTGGAAAAACTACACTATTAAGAATTATAGGAGGATTTTTAAATCCAACTGAAGGTCATCTAATATTTGATGGAAAAGAAATTAGCAATCTACCTCCTTACAAAAGAGAGATAAATACAGTTTTTCAAAAATATGCACTCTTTCCTCACATGAACGTATATGACAATATAGCCTTTGGTCTTAAAATAAAGAAAGAAGCTAAGGATATTATTGAGCAAAAAGTAAATCGTATGCTTAAGCTTGTTGGACTTGAGGAATACGGAAAAAGAAGTGTAACTGAAATGTCAGGTGGACAACAACAAAGAGTAGCTATTGCTAGAGCATTAGTAAATGAGCCAAAAGTGCTTTTATTGGATGAACCTTTAGGAGCTTTAGATTTAAAGCTAAGAAAGGAAATGCAGCATGAGCTGAAAAAAATTCAAAAAGAAGTTGGAATTACATTTATATATGTTACTCATGACCAAGAGGAAGCGTTGACTATGTCAGATACAATAGTTGTAATGAAAAAAGGGAAAATACAACAAATCGGCTCTCCAACTGATATTTATAATGAACCTATAAATGAGTACGTAGCTAACTTTATAGGTGAAAGCAACATAATCGATGGCATAATGTTAAAGGATTATGAGGTTATGTTTGAAGATAAAAAATTCGAATGTGTAGACCATGGTTTTAATGAAAATGAAAAGGTTGATGTTGTTATAAGACCAGAAGATTTAGATATAGTAAAAAAAGAAAACGGTAAACTTAAAGGCTTTGTAAAATCAGTTCTGTTCAAGGGCGTACACTACGAAATAGTTGTAGAAACTAAGTCTGGAACTAGCATTACAGTTAAAATGCATGTTTCTGCTGAAAAGCCTGTAGTAAACGAGGCGGCTAATGAAAAAATGAGCGCTAATGATTTTTATCTTGATATAGCCGATGTTAAGGAGTTAACTGAAACAGATATTGTCGCTCGTGCAGATGCTAAAGCCTGGAACCCTGACACTGACGAGTGGATTTCAATAAATAAAATTGAATATGAAATCGAACCTAAAAACGGAAACTATCCTGTTACCTTTACTACACATGCTGGAACTAGCGTAACTGTAAATATGATTGTTGCAGACGAAAATAGAATTGCTAACAAAGAATATCAAGAAGAAATATTTGCAGTTAATTTCTTTAAAACAGTTGATGAAATTAAGGAAAGTATAGCATTTGAAACTGACTTAAAAACATGGGCAAATGCTTCAGCATGGAGCTTAGAAAGCGATATGTCAGTTGAAATAACAGATGTAGTTTATAATTTTGACCCTGAAAATATAACACCTGGTATTTATGATGTAACATTTAAAACTGAAGGTTATGAATACACTGTTGATACAACAGACAAGGCTGAGGTTGGCTCTGAGGTAGGATTAATGTTTTATCCAGAAGACCTTCATATAATGTCTAAAGCTGGAGGTTACTAAAATGAAACAATTTAGTAAAATGGCTTATCCATATATATTATGGATATCAATTCTTATTGTTTTACCTATGCTTTTGATTGTTTTATATGCCTTTACTAAACCAGGCAATGATGTTATAACCTTTAGATTTACATTAGATAATTTTATTAAATTTTTTAGTGATAGTATTTTTATGAATGTACTTAAACAATCACTTAAGGTTGCTATAATTACAACTATTATATGTATTTTATTAGGATATCCTGCAGCTTATATTATAGCAAATGCTAGTGAAAAAAAGAAAATTATACTTGTACTAATAATAACTCTTCCTATGTGGATAAATATGCTTGTTAGAACATACGCTTGGATGGGAATTTTACAGGACAATGGAGTAATAAATTCTATTTTATCATTATTTAATATAGGTCCTATAAAAATGCTTCACACAGATTTTGCTGTTATACTAGGAATGGTTTATAACTTTATCCCATTTATGATTCTTCAAATATATACATCATTAACTAAAATGGATAAAAGCTATTTAGAAGCAGCCGATGATTTAGGTGCTAACAAGGTACAATCATTTTTAAGAATAACTCTGCCTTTGTCAATACCTGGAGTTATAAGTGGTATTACCCTTGTTTTTTTACCGGCAGTTTCTAGCTTCTTTATACCTAAGCTTCTTGGCGGAGGTCAATATGTTCTTATAGGCAATGTCATAGAATCACAATTTTTAACATCAGGAAACTGGAACTTCGGTAGTGCAATATCAATGATAATGGCAGTTATAATTATGATTTCTATGTATATTACTAAAAAAATAGATA
Source organism: Firmicutes bacterium UBA2058 (assembly GCA_002332905.1). GTDB lineage: Bacteria > Bacillota > Clostridia > Tissierellales > Sedimentibacteraceae > UBA1535. Next base: position 182,846 of record DDAM01000020.1, read on the forward strand.
AAAATCCATCGTCAGGGAGGAATTCTATAAGATGAAAAAATCAAGAAAAATTCTGCCCAAAATATATATGGCTATGCTGATTATATTTTTCTATGCACCTATAATTTATACAGTGATATTTTCATTTAATGATTCAAAATCATTGACGAAATTTACCGGTTTTTCTCTACAATGGTATGAAAAAATGTTTAACGATAGAGTTATGGTTGAGTCAATATTTAACACCATAATAATAGCAGTGTTTGCTACAATTATTTCAACCATAATAGGAACTATTGCTTCAATAGGACTTTCAAAATCGAAGAAAATAGTCAGAGCAGTTGTGGAACAAGTCAATGATTTACCTATTATGAATCCAGAAATTGTTACAGCAATTGGTCTTTTAATGTTTTTTACAGCGTTGAACATAGAAAAAGGATTTTGGACTTTATTAATTGCACATATTATGTTTTGCACTCCGTATGTAATGCTAAGCATAACTCCAAAGCTTAGATCACTAGATCCAAACTTAGCTGATGCAGCATTAGATTTGGGAGCTACCCCTTGGCAGGCACTTATTAAGGTAATAGTACCTCAAATAATGCCTGGGATAATTTCAGGTGCATTAATTGCTTTCACAATGTCTTTTGATGATTTTATAATATCTTATTTTGTAACAGGCAATGGAGTGAGCAATATTTCAATTATGGTTTATACCATGTCAAAGCGTATAAATCCATCAATCAATTCACTTTCAACTATCATAATTGTTATTATCACAATTGTACTTATATTAATTAATGTGATACCAATATTAAAAGAAAGAAAGGAAAAAGTGTGAAAAAGACGTTTTCACTAAGGAGGTAAATATGAAAAGAATTTTAGCAGTATTATTAATATGTGTCCTAACATTCACAGGATGTGCAAGCGGAAATAAAAATTCGGATGCTATTTCGAAATACGGTTCAGATACATTAAAAGTATACAACTGGGGTGAATATGTAGGTGAGGATGTAATAAGAAATTTTGAGAAACAATTTGGTGTAAAAGTTATATATGAATTATTTGATTCAAATGAAATGATGTACACTAAAATACAGACTGGAGATAGCTATGATATATTAGTTCCTTCAGACTATATGATAGAGAGGCTTATACAAGAAGATAGATTATCTAAAATAGATAAAAGCTTAATACCTAACTTGTCAAATTTAGCTGAAGGTGTCAAAAATCTTCCATATGATACTAATAATGACTACTCTGTTCCTTATTTCTGGGGTAGTGTTGGTATTGTATATAACCATAATAATGTTTCAAAAGAAGTTGTTGAAGAGCAAGGATTTAATATATTGAAAAATACAGATTATAAAGGAAAGTTATATATGTATGATTCAGAAAGAGATTCCTTTATGGTTGCATTTAAAGCATTAGCTTACTCTATGAATACTGAGAATCAAGATGAAATAAATAAAGCATACGAATGGCTAAAAGAATTAAATGATACAATGGAGCCAGTTTATGTAACTGATGAAGTAATCGACAATATGGCAAATGGTGCTAAGGACTTAGCTGTTGTTTACAGCGGAGATGCTGCATATATATTAAGTGAAAATGAAGATATGAGTTTTTACATGCCTAGCGAGGGAACAAACATATGGAGTGATGCAATGGTAATACCTTCAAATGCTCCAAACCCTAAGCTAGCTCATGAATTTATTAACTATATTTTATCCTATGAGGCTTCACTAGACAATTCTTCAACTGTAGGCTATGCTTCTTCTAATAAGCAGGTTTTAGAAGAGATGTCTTCAGAAGGTGGAGATTACTATGAAAACGAAGCATATTTGCCAAGAGTAGGATATGAAAAAGATGAAGTATTTAAACACAATGAAATATTAAAGCAAAAACTTACAGAATTATGGATTAAAGTTAAAGCTTCAAAATAAATAAAAAAGTGAACTACGTTCACTCTATAGGATGTTAGAAAATGCATATATTGTATGTTCTAACATCCTTTAAATTTTACTTTATATTTTATCTGTTTTATTTTATTAAAGTCATTATATATTCAGTAAGTTCTTCTTTATTATTTTTTTCTGGAAATTCCAACACTAGCTCAAGAGCCTTATCTAATAACTCACCATATAATTTGCCTTTTTTAATTCCTAGGTTCTCCAAATCATTTCCATCTATATCTAAATCTTTTCTATTTAATGGCTCTTTATTATTAATTATTTCATTGCATTTTTTTCTTAACGCTTCAACCTTATCAAAGTTAGCTGTACTAGATTTTCCTTTTATATCTGCAATGTTAAGCGCAAACATATCATCTAATCTATCAATTCCGACGTTATTGATAAATCTTTTTACACCCTTATCCTTCATATCTATTTCTTTAAGATAATGATATCTAATTAGAATACTAACATCCTCAATTAAATCATTTGAATATTTTAATCTTCTCATTATTTCCTTAGTCACAGTTGCAGATTTAATATGATGTCCATAAAAATGCCCTCGACCATTCTCATCTTGTGTAAAGCATTCTGGTTTGCTTATATCATGAAAAAATGCAGCCAGCCTTAAGTTTAATTTTGGCTCGATATTATCTAAAACCTCCATGACATGTTCAAAAACATTTTTATCGTGATAAGGATTATGCTGATTGAATCCAACAGAACTTAGGTATTCGGGAATTATATAATCTATAAGACCAGTATTAACAAGCATACGTATACCCCTTGATGGTTTTTCGCTAAGCAAAATTTTGTTAAGCTCATCATGGATTCTTTCAATACTTATAGCTTTTATAAAATGACTATTTTTAATTATAGATAATCTTGTTTCTTCATCTATAGTAAATCTAAGTTGTGTCATAAATCTAACGGCTCTAATCATCCTTAAAGCATCCTCGTTAAATCTTTCATCAGGATTACCAATACATTTTATTATATTATTTTTTAAGTCCTCTTTACCACCAAAGTAATCTATAATATTTTCATCATAATCCATACACATTGCATTGATAGTAAAGTCTCTTCTTTTTAAATCTTCTTTTAGCTCATTTAAAAAGCTAACACTATCAGGTCTTCTGCCATCAGAATATACACCATCACTTCGGAAAGTAGTTATTTCATAAGAATTATTATCATGTAAAACGGTTATAGTACCAAACTTTTTTCCCGTAGGAATTGTTTTTTCAAATAATTTTTCTATGTAATCTGGTAAGGCATTTGTTGTAACATCAAAATCTGCTATGTCTTTACCTAAGAGATAATTTCTTACAGCACCGCCTACAACATATGCTTCATAGCCATGATTATTTATATTTTTTAAAATATATTTAATACTTTTATTTAACATAATTACCTCTCGTTATGAAAAATCGTTTTTTGATTTTTCTAAGCATGAAGTGTTTTTTTCCACGCTATCTCCTATTAATTATAATTCTATTATACCCTTAGTTAATGGTTTTAAAAATAGTTTTTGTTAAAAATTAACTTAATTTATAGCTAATAGCCAATCACAATTGATTTATACAACAAATTATGTTAAAATATTTCAATAATAACTTTGGAGGTTTACATGGCAAAAACGTATAGAATAACGGCATCAATTCTACTTATTTTATTAGTATTTTCAAATTTCGTAGCATTTTCAGACACTTCTGCCAACATTAAGCTAGAAGCAAAAAACTTAACTGATTTCGAAAGTATTTTAAAAAATCAGTTAGAACAAAAAAATGATAAAATAACTATTAAATATTATGGAAAAATGTCCTCTATTGAAAGTATAATAAATACAATTTTAGATAAAGACGCTTACCTAAGAAGTACGCTTAGAGAAGTAGCGTGTAAATATGAAGAGTATAGTGGAAAGCAAACCTATACCATAGTTTACTATACTGTCAAATACGTTAATACTAAAGAAGAAGAATTGTTGGCTTCAAAAAAAATAGATAAAATACTCGAAGAAATTATAACTGATGACATGTTTACTCATGAAAAAGTAAAGGCAGTAAATGATTATATTGTACTTAATGGACAATATGATACAGAGATGAAAAATTATTCTCATTATGAGTTGCTATTTGAAGGAAAGAGTGTATGCAATGGATATGCATTACTGACATACAATATGCTTAAAAAATTAAATATTCCTGTATTATTAGTTCCCGGTGTAGCTAATAATGGTGAAGGAAGCATAGGACATGTCTGGAATTTAGTAAACATAGGTGGTTATTGGTTCAATCTTGATACTACATGGAATGACCCTATACCTGATAGAAAAGGCATAGTTTCCTATGATTATTTTTTAAAAACAGATGAAATAATCAGTAAAAGTCATAAGGCGGATAATAACTTAACATTTCCTAAATCAACAATAACATATGATACATATTTAAATGACTTTAACAAAACAAAGGATACATTAATTACATCCCCTACTGCTGATGGAATTAATATAAAAATACGTGATGGTTATGTTGACTATAAAAAATATGACAAAGAACCAGTAGAGCCCTTTATAGAAAACAACAGAACTTTAGTTCCTTTAAGAGCAGTTTTTGCAGAGTTAGGATATAATGTTAATTGGGATGACAATACAAATACAGCAACAGTAACTAGTGGAAATAAAATACTTAAAATTAAGCCTAATGATTCATTTGCAACAATTAATGGAGTAAAAAAATCTATAGATGTTCCTGCAAAAGTAGTTAATGACAGAATTATGGTACCTGTAAGATTTATAAGCGAAGCATTTGGCAATATAGTATTTTGGGACATTAAAAATCAAACTGTAATTATATATTAAACAAAATTATATATAAAAGGAGGCATGACTATGCTTGATTTTGAGAAACTTAAAAAAATTGAAAACGAATCTGAGCGTGTTTCAAAAACATATGAACTATTTAACGAGGATAATCGTTTAAATCGTTCTAAAGCTGCAAGAGTTGAATTCATCACAAATGCAAAATATATTGAAAAATATCTTAAGCAAGGTGACAAGGTTCTTGATATAGGTGCTGGTGCTGGTGAATATAGTCTTTACTTTGCGGACAAGGGCTTTGATGTAACAGCTGTTGAGCTTGCTGAAAATAATATAAAAGCCTTTAAGAAAAAAGTGCGTTCTGACATGAAAATAGTTCTTAAACAAGGTAATGCAATGGATTTATCATCATTTCCAAATGAACATTTTGATATTGTCCTTCTTTTTGGTCCACTTTATCACTTACAAAACGAAAATGAACGACAAAAATGTATTTCCGAAGCCAAAAGAGTTTGTAAACAGAGTGGGACATTGTTTTTTTCATATATTGCAAATGATATGGTAATACTAACAGAATTTTGTTATCGTCCTGATTTTTTTAAAGGTAATACATATAATCACGAAACATTTAAGCTCGAGGATTTTCCATTTGTATTTTTTACTGTTAAACAATCCAGACAGATGTTATGTGATGGTGGTATAAAAATCATCAGCGAAATAGCTTCTGACGGAGTTAGCGAAATGCTCGAAGACAAAATTAATGCTATGGACGATGAGAGCTATGAGCAATATCTTAAATATCATTTATACTGCTGTGAAAAGCCAGAAATGATTGGTCACAGCAACCATTTGCTTTTCATAGGAAAAAAATAAATATGGATTACCTTTTGCAAGTATGAATTAAAGACAATAAATCTAAGAGGCCCGAAAACACCTTTGTTAAGCTGTTTTTGAGCCTCTTAGATTATGATTCATCCAATGTTCCAATGTTTGTACCCCGTTAAAGTCCTGCCGCTGCCCATAGCATCAATCTCCCAGCACAAAAACTTGTTCACCATCCAAATCACCTTCGCAAATAGCCGTATCCTGCGGGAGACAAAACGCCGGGCGGACTCCATTATAATAGTATCCGAAAGCAGCTACTTCAGTTCCACCTACATTGGTGCCGCTAACGCCGCCATCCGCTGTTACTCCGTAAACTATATTGTAACACCATGTATCAGCCGTCCTCAACCACCAAAGTCTTGCTTCGCCGGACGCGGTTTTAGCAATACGTAATCTTATTGCTTCGTAGTTTGCATTGCGGGCTGAGTCTGAAAAAGTTATGCTTCTTAGTCTAAAGCACTTAAGACCAACCCCTTCGGTTACAGCAATATTTATTTTTTTTCCAGTAATCTCGGAGCGTGAAAGAAGAAAAACCTTGCGCTTTATGGTTTTAGATTTTGTGCCGGTAGAACCAATGCTATCTTTATCCGCAATAACAATTTCACTGTCAACGATATTGTCTTTTACAGAAGATAATGTTTCCACAAATTCACCGCTTAGAAATTTATCCATTTCGCTGTTTTCATAATAGGAAGCAACAAAATTAGAACCATGTAAATCCGGATAATTATATGCCCTCATTTCATCAAGCAGATGCTCGCGCAGAAGCAGACAATTGCCATTGTAGTTATTCGTTAAAACAAGGTATGGAACATATTCTCCATTTTCAACAATATAGACGGTATATCCCAAACTTTTATTGACGTTATGTGCTATATCATTTAATGTTGAGGGGATTTTTTCTTCCATCTGACCACAGCCTCCAATCATTAAAACACATATAAGCAGTACTATTACAATTTTGATATATTTTTTCACTTTATAAAACATAAAATTTTCCTTTACATTAAAGATAGAATTTTAAAAAGCAAAATCCCTGCCAGCAGGTAAAGACAATCGCGACAAAGCTATTCTGCAGTTACAATTGATACTGCTTTCCGGTATAGCTGGAGCGGATTTTTCATAACCAAACATAAAATTATCCAGATAAACCGGACCTTTATATTTGCAACCCTTAAATGATAAATAAAGCATCATATACTTTTGATTTGGATCAATAACGGTATTTGAAAAATCAAACTCAAACGTAACTTTTTTAACCGACTTTCCGTCTGCGCCCATTCCCGCGGGCGGATCGATCGTTTCCGCGTCCGACAGCCGCTTGGGGACAGTACTCTCTTGTTTTAATACCTTCTGAGTCTTTAAAACTGCAAAACAACCATGAAATTATGAATAATCAATCTTATTTGATTTAACCGTTCCCTCTAAAACCCTTGCATGAACATATTGTTAGGTGTTGGTATTAAACCACTCTTCAACAACTTTCCTAAACCTAAATGTTAACATATTTTTCTTTAAATATTAAATCTAAAAATATAATCAACTGAACTTATCCCAAATGTTTTAATTGCCATTCTATACATAGCTTTTGCATGAATTCTATCATGCCATACAAAACGTCTTATAACTTTTCTTAAAGACCAGAATTCATCATAACTACCTTTATGTACTTTGTTATCTAAATATTTTCCATTTATTTCCAATAACTCAAATCCTCTTTTACGACACTCATAAATTGATCCTTCGTTATCTACGGAAACGTTAATTTCTCCAAAATAATATGAATTTACATTTTTTGTATGTTCGTACATATCATAGGCTGTCTTGGGTACTACACCATAAAATGTTTTTCTATCATCTAAAACACTTTTATGCTTATCAGGTACCATTTTATATAACTTTAAAAAATCATTAGCTGATTTTAAGGCTAAATTTTTTAAATCTAAGTATTCTTCTTTTGTTAATGGCATTTCTTCTTCATCAAAAATAACATCTGAATCTGCATCACATATTTGTAAATTACTTTTCTTTTCTTTAACTATTTCTGGTACAATAACATTTGGTATATCTTCGTTTTTCCAACGAAGATATGTTTCTATTTCTTCTTTCATCTTTTCTATAGCTATTTCTTTTGATTGTCCCCTTGTAAATGCTCCTATAAAATTTTCTGAATAAAGAAGTGTATCATCACCATTATGTTCCCAAACACATTTTATTATCATAAGCACCTCTAATAATATAAATACTCTTGATTAATGACCTAAAAAATACTCTCTGAAATTATATTATTTTTTCATCTAACATCTTTGTTTTCACAACGTCGCTAACCAGAACCTGTATAACTAAACCGTCTTGGCGGTGGTCATACCTGGTGAAGGGATGTGGTCTAACTTGTCCTATCAACGTTCCCACTAAGACCCGAAGCGTGAACATGTTGTTATCTATTGTAATGGAATTTATACATTTCGATATATCTAATGAATACAATAAAAATAAAACTAATTAAAAAACTTCCCCTTATAAAAATTCTCATTACCAAGTTTCTTCGCCGTCAGCCTAAACATAACGCAACCATCTGGACATACAATATCCTTGCTATATTTGCTTGTTCCACCGATATTCTCTAAATCTCCACCACTTCTCACAGCCTCCATGATTGGAAACATAATCATCATTGCTTTGGAGCAAATACCCTGTCCATCTGTATTTACAGGACAGCCATAGGTGCAGGTATACTTATCTCCGACTTCTTCACCATTTCGGCAATACCGCTCTGTGTGGTCACCACGCAGAAACCCTATTACCTAAATTTCCCATTCATACTCCTCATCATACCATTTTTTCATGATTAACCTCCAACTTCAAATTTGTCTTCTCATTGTTTATAAACTTGCTAATACTTGTCAAGATATACTTTTAAACTTCATCTTCAGTTTGATAAAAGAAGTTACTATTACAATTATCACTATTAATATTTTTACCTATTTAATATCTGAATAGCATTTAAGTAAATCTTCTGCATCTTCCTCTTTAACTAATCTAAATAAAAAATGTTTAGTTTCATATTCAGGACATTTATCAAATGGATCTATTCTTTCTGTAGTAATATTTAATCTTCCTTTCAATTTTTTCAATCAAAATTATTTATTAATAATAATTACTCTAAAAATTCTACTTAAAGAGATAGTTTCACCTAACGTCTCTGTGTTTACGATGTCACTGAACCGGACACCATAGATAGACCGCCTTGACGGTGCTCATCGCACCCGGTGAAGGATATGGTCTGACCCACACTCTTGACGTTCCCTCTAGGCACCCTTTTGTGAACATGTTGTTAAATGATGAAATAATATCACACTTCTATGACTTGCCCTAACTATTTGCAATTAAACCCATTTAAAATAATTAAAATTTCCATTATACTCAATAGAATATGGTGCGCAATATTTTACATCAGCACTACCAATACATCTTCTTATTACTCCTCCATGTGTAACAATAATAATTTTTTTATATCCTAACTCATAATATTGTTGAATTACAGGACTGATACGTTCAATTATTTCATTTATTTCTTCCCAGTTTCTTGTTTCTCCTTCAGGATATATCCCTTTACAATTCCAAAAGTCTTGATATAACTCAAAAGAATCCTTCTGATATTTATATTGAAAAGTTTTATCTGGTTGCCATTCCCTCAAATCTACTTCAACTGTTAAATCTATTCCTGTCTTTCTCGATATTATAGCTGCTGTTTGTAAAGCTCTTGTATACGGTGATGATATAATAATTTCACTATTTTTTAACTCATTATTCATAGCAACCATTTCAGCTTGCTCTACTCCTAATTTTGTCAATGGTGCTAAATCTCGACCATGACCTATAAATCCTCGTTCACTACATGGTTCATAATTTGGTTCACCATGTCTAATTAGAATAATTTTCATTTATCCTCCAAAATATAAAAGTGTTTTATTATGTATCCATGGTATAACAGATAAAATATTGACAATATAAAATAGCTTTGAAATGATATTATTTTTTCATTTAACATCTCTGTGTTCACGACGTTTCATCATTGGGAAGTAAGAGTTTGTCCATTTCTGACTTGCCCTTGAACGTTCCTGCTAAGACCCTTATAATCACAACCTGTTTTTAAGAATGGTATGTAGTTTGTCCTGTTCCTGGTCCAATTTCAAGCATTGATTTACTTTTATCATATCTGCATACTTTATAATATTTGCAAAAAGTTCATCACAATAGCGTGGTCTCCATTTATCAAACTGTTGTGAAATAGTATCAAATGTTTTCCTAAAATCCATAATTCCTCCTTTTAAACTATGCTATTGAGTTAGCTTTAATTTCTAATATATTAAAATCGACTTCATAGTTTATCTCTGAAATGATAATACACTTTCTTATAACGCCCCTGTGTTCACGACGTCGCTGAACCGGACATCCTTGACTTTCTGTCCTAGCGGTGGTCACACCCGGTGAAGTGATGTGGNNCTGACTTGCCCTCTTGACGTTCCAACTAAGACCCTTGCGTGAACATGTTGTTAGATGATGTAATTTATGACTTAATAACGTAACTAAATTTATTCGTTAAATAAATGCATATCATTCAGTGTTTTGTTTTTGATAAAACCCATATGTTCATAAATATCTATAGCTGCATTATTATTAAAAACAAATAATCTAGTAGCAGAATATGCACTACTTGTATAATTAATTGAGTGTCTTAGCAAATAACTTCCAATACCCCTACCTTGATGATCAGGTTTTACAGCAAAACTCATAATCAATGGAAATCCTTCAAATTCCATATGTAAACATGTACCAACCACCTCATTTGTATCTTTATGAACAACTATTCTTGAACTGTTATAAATCACTTCATTGTCTTTACTATTCTTAATGAAATCTTCAACATGTTTTATATAGTTTTCTTTACTATCAACAAATTTATAGCATGGATTAGCCTTGTATGCTAACATAATTACATCTGCAATCTCATTTTTATCCTCTTCAATTACAGTCCTTGATTCGTAATTATCCGGTAAAATCGCATCCATAGCTTCTGTAGGTCTGATCATCCAATAACCATCTTCGCATATTGCATATCCTTTACTTTTATAAAAAGGTACATAAGTTTCTACTATTTCCTGAAGCAATATATTTTCGTTAGTCTTTGATATTGCTTTCAAGTAATTTAATATCTTCTCCGCTATATATTTATAATCGTTAAAAGGTGGCACAATAAATAAGTCGGACATGAAGTTTGGCTTCAAGAAAACTCCACCAATAATACTCTCTCCTTTAATAATAAAATAACCACAATCCATAAGCTCAGCTTTTTCTAATAATGTATCCGGTGAACTTCTGAAATAATAATTGCAATATTTTTGTCCATGATAAATAACATGATATTTAGAGAATATATCCGGATCTTGATAAACCAATTTTATATTATCTTCAATATTAATATCTTCTCTTGACTTTTTAATTTCTTTTGTATTCATATTAGCTCCTTTTATGCAATATTAGTGTTTGTAAAACAGTATTTTCAAATATTTTTAAATATTTTCAAATATTTTATTTATTTTTTTCTCATAATAATAACTTAAGTCGTCTAACGTCTCGGTGGTCTGACTTTCTTCTTATATATATTGATATATCTAGTATATCTTTAAATTTAAAACTTCTATCATCCGAACCAGGATTTCTATCTATTATTTCTGCACAATGCTTATGTAATAAAATTGGTGCTATGACTTGTTTAAATTCTTCTTTTTTAAGATTCTCTTTTGTCCATATTAAGATAGTATCAACGTAACCACAAGTATCTAAGTTTATCATTGCAAATACTTTATCTTGATTATCGTTAATATATCTTTCACTACCTCTATCTTCATACTCTTCTCTAAATTCTTTTTTCCTAATTATATCTGATATAAAATCTTCTCCTGATACTATTGTTCCGATATGATAATCTAAATTATTTGACTTTGATAGTTTAGTTGCCAAGTTAACTTTTTGGATAATACTACTGAAAGATGGCTAACATCATCCGAAAGCCTCCAGCAATTCCAGAGTTAATTATTGCATCAACTGAGTATTTATCTATCAAAATCTGTATGTAAATTGCAGCATTTACTTTACCAATTCCACATACTAATAAAACAACTTTAATATTGTTAATCTTTCCTAAATAATAATCTAATCCAGCATGTGTTTCAAAAACATAGTTTTTCATTTCGTTTTTAATAATTTCTATCTCTATTGCCATTGCACCAATAATTCCTATTTTTTTCATCTTAACTCCTGTTTATCTTATAAATTCTAAATTTCCTAAATATATCCACGAAGCACATCTCTGATATTGCTATTGTCTTGGCGGTGCTTGCACCCGGTGAAGTGATGTGGTCTGACTTTCTCTCTTGACGTTCCTTCTAAGACCCTTGCGTGAACATGTTGTTAGACGATTTTGATATAATCAGCTACAAAGCAAAACTCTAGACCAATATTTTATTTAATTAGTTACTTTCATATTTTTCATTTAATCCCTTATTATAATTTCTTTAATTTTTTCATTATCTGATAAACTACATTCTTTTATTGATCCATCAGCTGAATTCTTGTAATAAATTGCATAATTTCCTAATTCATCTTTGTTATTCCAAGTTAAAAAAAGAATTAAACTTATACTTTCCGATGATAAACCATCTAAATCTACACTATCAACATTACTTTCATATTTATATCCGTCATTTATTCCTATATCAAATCTCCACATTTCAGCGTCACCATCAGCAGGTACTACCTTTACGTAGTCAAAATCTATTAATTGCAAAATTTTTTTCTTTGATTTACCGGATTTTAAATTAGTTTTCAAATAATCTATATATCCTACTTTACTATAATTATTTACAATTATTTTATTGTGATCTTCTTCTAGAGATGTTATCACTTCTTTAAGTTCATTATTGCTATTTTTTAATAACATAATTTCCATTTCTAGGCTTGCTATTTCAAGTATATTTTCCTGATTCTTTTTTATGGCATTTTCATTTTCCGTTATTAAATTGGTGTTTATTATTGTTAGTCTATTATTTTCTTCTTCAAGTTCTAATAATCTTTCTTCTATTATATTGTTATTACTACATGACGATAATACTAAACTACTTAATAATAATATATAGATTAATTTCTTTTTCAAAATTGCCTCCATAGAAATTTTATTTTTTATTATATTATTTACAATCAAGCTCTTAATGTTATTGTTACTATTTATTCATGACCCAAGTAACAAACTCTGAAATGATTATGTCAATTTCATCTAATGTCTCTGTGTTCACGACGTCGCTGAACCGAACCCCAAAGATAGACTTTCTTGGCGGTGCTTGCACCCGATGAAGTGATGTGGTCTGACTCGCTTCCCTGACGTTCCCCCTAACACCCTTGCGTGAATATGTTGTTAGATGTAGGACTAATGTAAACTTCTTGACTATCATTCATAATTTCAATTATTTAATAAATAAATTCACTATATATTATGATAATAATACGATGTTATATATTTAAATTCACTTTTCTTCCTACATACATTGCATGTTCAGAAAAAGCTAAAAACTCTGGAATATCAAGGAATTTTTTTGCAGTTTCAATCCATAGTTCATATTCATCTTGTGGGAACAATTTGATTTGATTTTCGTTGAGTGATAAAATTCCTTCTTGTCCAAACAAATGAAGCTTCTCAAGATTAAATTGCTGCATGAAAGGTTCTATTTGACGTTGATTCATAAAACAAGCTGTTGTAAATGCTGGTCCAGTGTATTCTGTAGATGTAACTATAGAATCAATCAACCCTTTTGTTGACTGATTACCCAAATCCTCTATTAAATATCCTGGTCCATTTTTTAAATCATATATTATACCTGCAAAATCTAAAATAAATGAACAATAAAGAATACCATTGGGCTTCAATTTTTCAATAGCTAACTTCACCGCTCTTATTTGATCTTCTTTTTTTGTCAAATGATATAATGGCCCCATTAAAAATACATGATCATATCTGCCTAATTCTATGGTATCTATATCTAAACAGTTTGCCACATACATGCGAAAATTCACTTTGTATTCTTTCGCTTTTTCTTTTGCTAACTCTATATTGCCATTAGATAAATCAATGAGTGTAACATCACAGCCCTTTTGTGAATAATTTATAGAATATCGTCCAGGTCCACCTCCAATGTCAAGTATGCTATTGCCAGATTTAATATACTTATCCATGATGTGGGTAGTAAAGATAAATTCAAAAGGATGTCTATCTAAACGCTCCCATTCTTTTATGCTATTTTCATCGTAATATTTTTTGATTTCTTCCACACTCATTTGCTTCACCTTCCTGTTTATAAATAATCTATGCTAAATTAATAGCTATTTTAAATACTATATACTATATTTAGTTTGTCCATAGAAATACACTCTGAAATTACATTGGTCTTTCATTTAACGTCTCTGGTATAATAAA
>DDAM01000002.1 GCA_002332905.1 Firmicutes bacterium UBA2058
ATTGGTAAATTTTAACTATTTTAAACTTGTGCAATTAGCGAACTTGATTAAATAGAGATATATTAAACTATATTTAATCTTTGACGCTGAGCATTATTACGTGTTGTTGATGTTTCGGTTGATAAGGCAAATGGGATACTAAACCTTCAACCGATGGATATAAGTGGAAAGGAAATGATTCCTAAGAATTATAATATTGATATGGAGAATATTTCTTTTTCATACGATAAGAGAAAAATCATTGATAATTTAACACTTCATATACCTGAAAAAACAACGACTGCAATTGTCGGACCAAGTGGTAGCGGAAAGACAACAGCATGCAAACTGATTGCTCGTTTTTGGGATGTTCAAGATGGAACAGTAAAACTTGGTAATATAGATGTGAAAGATTATAGTATGGATAGCTTGATGAAGAATTTTAGCTTTGTTTTTCAAAATGTTATATTATTTCAAGATACAATAGCTAACAATATAAAATTTGGACAGCCTGAAGCTTCTATAGAAAAGGTAGTTGAAGCAGCTAAGAAGGCTTGTTGCCATGATTTTATCATGAGATTGCCAAAGGCTATGATACAGTTATAGGTGAAGGCGGAACATCGCTTTCAGGTGGTGAAAAACAGCGTATCTCTATTGCATGGGCTATTATGAAGGATGCTCCAATAATTATTTTAGACGAAGCAACTGCCAATGTTGACCCTGAAAATGAAAAAGATTTGGTGGATGCCATTGAAGCATTGACTAAAGAGAAGACAATAATAATGATAGCACATCGACTAAAAACGGTACGAAATGCAGATAAAATAATTGTAATCGATCATGGAAAAATTGTTCAAATGGGTAAACATGATGAACTAATAGAAGAGGAAGGAATCCACAGGAGATTTGTAAATGCCAGAGAATTGGCTGTAGGCTGGAAACTGTAAATCATATTGAGTAAATAAGTTAATGCCAAAAAACACAAGAAAAAATAATTTTTTCTTGTGTTTTTTAGTATAAAGACTAAGTTTATTATACGTTATACTTATTTTGTTCCAAACAATCTGTCTCCAGCATCTCCTAGACCTGGGACAATGTAACCTTGCTCATTCATATCTTTATCAATTACTGGTGTATATATTTCGATATCTGGATGTGCTTCAGTTAATTTTTTAATTCCATACTCTGAACATACAAGATGCATTGATTTTATATTTTTAACTCCATGCTTTTTAAGTAGATTAACAGCACCTATCATTGAGCCACCTGTTGCAAGCATTGGCTCTGTTATAATAACTACTCTGCTTTCAATATCCTTTGGAAGTTTACAGTAATATTCTACAGGTTCTAATGTTTCTTCATTTCTATATAATCCTATATGACCAACTTTTGCATTAGGTATTAAATCTAATATTCCATCTACTAAACCAAGACCAGCCCTAAGAATTGGAACTATTGCTAAATCGTAACCAGCTAATTCCTTGCCTATCATCATGGATAATGGCGTTTCTACATTTTTGTCTTGTAAAGGAAGGTTTCTAGTAACTTCATAAGCCATAAGCATTGCAATTTCTCTAGCTAATTCTCTAAAGTCTTTAGAAGTGGTATTTTTGTCTCTTAAAATAGAAATTTTATGTTGAATTAAAGGGTGTGTAATTAATGTTACATTTGGGTGCATAAGAATCTCCTTTATATATTAAATTTTATCAATGAAAAATTTTCTATTTAATTTTAACACCATGTGTTATATAATTCAAGGGTGAATATAAGTAGGTTTAAATAAAAAGGAGCTATTAAAATATGATAATTGGTGTTGGAGTTGACATAGTACAAGTTGATAGAATAGCAAAAAACATTGAAAAACAAAAGTTTATAGATAAAATTTATACAGATGCTGAAAAAGAATTTTTAGCAAGAAAAAAGTTTAGTCATCAAACAGCTGCTGGTTTATTTGCTGCTAAGGAAGCTGTGTCCAAATCTCTAGGTACAGGTATTTTAGGATTTAACATTACTGATATAGAAATAATTAAAGATGAATTTAATAAACCTGAAATAAAACTTCACAATAATGCATTAAAAATAGCTGAAAATAAAGGGATAGATAAAATTAATATTTCCATATCACATGAAAATGATTATGCAATAGCATTTGCTGTTGCAGAAAGATATTAGACATAAAAAGTTAAAATATTAATATAATTTTATAGAAGGTTTTTATGTAATGGGGGGATTATGGAAATAAAAAGGTTATTGTTAGTTATATTTATTATTATTTCATTGTTAACTGGCTGTAGCTTAAAAGAAGAATATATTGCACCACAAAAATACTATTCTGAAATTTTAATGACAACATATTCTAATTCTGAAAAACAAAATATCAATTATGATATGAAAATACTATGTAATAACAACGAGTACAAAATCATAATAAATTATGATAATATAAATTTCTTAATTCAATGTGCCGATGGAAAATGTACATTAATAAATGACAAATTTACTGATAATCAAATAGTTGGAAACTTAACTGTTTTTGAAAACTTATATAACGAAATTAATCTTAATAAATTTACTGGTTTAAAAAGTAGGGCGTTAAATAGCATAGAAACATATGACGGTTTATATAAATATGTTTTAGAATATAACAAAAATAACTTCAGTCCCAAAAAACTACATATATATAAGGATGATGCTGTTATTAAAACTTTCGAGTATAATAATGTGGAATTGTACAAATAATAATACTAGTTAATAAACGCAAGTTTTAAGTCATCATTTACAGTTTAATACATAATTTACCGTTATATTTTTTGTGCAATTATGATAAAATGAGAATAACAATAGTATTGGATAATTGTGAGGTGAATAATTTGGCTGAGAATAAAAAAATATTAATATCTATTCCGGAAAATTTATTGAAGGAACTAGATATTGCCTCTAAAAATGATAACACAAACAGAAGTGATTTCATTAGAAAATCTATTAAGTTCTATTTGATTGAGAAACGAAAAATAGAAATTAGAGAAAAAATGAGAGCCGGTTATTTAGAAATGAGTAATATTAATAAAAGTATCACTGAAGAGTATTCAAAGGGAGACTATGAAGACTTTTTAAGCTATGAAACAAAACTATTGGGAAGTGAGTAAATTTGATTGTAAGAAGGGGAGATGTATACTATGCCGATCTAAGTCCTGTGATTGGTTCAGAACAAGGAGGAATTAGACCGGTACTAGTTATACAGAACAATATTGGAAATAAGTATAGTCCTACAGTTATAGTTTCAGCCATTACATCTCAAATTAACAAAGCTAAGTTGCCTACACATATTGAAATAAGTTCTCAAGATTTCAGTTTGCCTAAAGATTCTGTTGTTCTTTTAGAACAAATTAGAACCATAGACAAAAAAAGATTAAAAGAAAAAATAGGGAAATTTGATATAAAGCTAATGTCAGAAGTAGATGATTGTCTTAAAATTAGTTTAGGCTTGATTGATTTTTAAATCAATTACATAAAAATAAGCGCTTATAGCGCTTATTTTTTTTAAAACTAATCTCAATTATATGGTTTTATTTGAGATTAGTTAATAATGTCCTAACATCTCCAATCATATATAAAGAACCAACGCAAGCGATACATTCATCCTTATTAGCGTTATTTATTATAGGAAGTATTTCTTCATAGCTATTTAATGCTTCAACCTTAATAGATGAATTTTTCTTCTTGATTAATTCAGCTAAATCTGTAGATGATATAGCACGTGGATTTTTAGGAGTTAGTGTATAAATTTCTTTTGAAATATCAATTAAATAATCAACAATATTCTCAGGCTTTTTATCTTTTAACATTCCATAGAATAATATTATTTTCTTATCTTTAAAATAACTTTTAATAGCCTTAGAAAAATATTCAATTCCATTGATGTTATGTCCACCATCTAATATAATTATAGGGTCTTTTTGAATAATTTCAAAACGACCTGTAAATTTACAGCTTAACAATCCATTTTTTATGCTCTCCTCGTTTATATTAAAACCTTTTTCTTTTAATACCTCTAAAACCTTTAATACAGTTAAACAGTTATATATCTGATGTTCACCTAAAAGTTTAATAGTAAAGCTTTCTAGATTAAATATAGACTTATCTAAATAGGTTAATGTCTGTCCTTCTATATCAGTATGTAATAATTGTATATTATCCTTATTTGTAAAATGAACTCTAGAATTTTTTAATTTTGCCTGTTCACAAATTACATCAATTATATTTTGTTCCTGAGGATATATTACTACATCATTGTTCTCTTTTATTATCCCAGCTTTTTCATATGCAATTTTTTCAAGTGTATCTCCTAAGTATTCAGTATGGTCATAGCTTATAGAGGTTATTACAGAAATTAAAGAGGTGCTTATAACATTTGTAGCATCAAATCTTCCTCCTAATCCTACTTCTAAAGCTAAAAAATCTATGTTTTGCTCCTCGAAGTATTTAAAGCCTATGGCAGTTACTATCTCAAATTCTGTTGGATGATTATATCCCTCTTTAACCATAATTTCAACTTTTTCTTTAACAATCTCAGTTATTCTGCCAAGAGATTCTTTATCTATGTGATTTTTGTTTATTTGAATTCTTTCAGTAAATTCTTGTAGGTATGGACTAATAAAAAGACCAACCTTATAACCACTTGCTACTAATACATCATGTATCATGCTGCTTGTTGAGCCTTTTCCATTAGTTCCTGCAATATGTATTATTCTATACTTATCCTGCGGATTACCTAATAGCTCTGTAAGCTTTTTTATATTTTCAAGACCTAACTTTGATCCAAATTTGTATGTATCGCTAATATATTTTAAGGCTTCTTCGTAATTCATTTTACCCTCCATTATGCCACTTTGTGGCATCAACCCTTCTTTCTCATTATTCTATCTTTTAAATACAATTAATATAATAGAGCAACAGACATTATTTTGCAAATGATTTTTGAAACAATTATTTATTTAAATTACTAATTTAAAATTGCTGTTGCAAATTAATATAATTTATGATATCCTTTAGATAAATTGAATAGTTTTAGGTGTTCATAAGAACATAACAGGGAAAATGGTAAAAGCCATTGCAGCCCCCGCTACTGTAAGTGAGTACAAATTTTACGGATCCACTATTTAAACAAAATGGGAAGGGTAAAATGAGGATGATACACAAGTCAGGAGACCTACCTAAAACAAGTATTTAACCTTCGGTGGGAGGGTGATAAATTAGTTATATTAGCATATTTATCCTAACCGAAAGGTTAGGATTTTATATTTTCATTTCTATTTTATGATGCCACTACGTGGCATAATTGGAGGTTATTATGAAAAATACAAAAAAAATATTATGTTTATTGCTTGCAATAAGTATGGTTTTTTCATTTGTGGCATGCTCTAAGGATAAAGAAGATGTTCCGTCATCATCAGATAATGCAAATGTAAATGACCAGACAAAGGAAGATTCTAAGGAAGATGTAAAAAGTGTATTTCCGTTTAAGTTTACGGATGATTCTGGTAAGGAGATTCTTTTAGAAAAAGTGCCAGAAAAAATAGCTTCAGGTGCTCCCTCAATAACTGAAATTGTATATGCCGTAGGTGCACAGGACAAATTAGTTGGTGTAACAGAACATTGTAATTATCCAGAAGAAGCTAAACAAAAAGAGATAATAGGTGGATATACAGGACCTAATGTAGAAAAGATAATTGAATTAGGTGTAGATTTATTTATTACTGATACTATTGCAGATGATGTAAAACAAACTCTTAATGATGCAGGCATAACTGTAGTTGTTATGACTGCTAAAAATTATAATGATATCTATAACAAAATAGCTTCAATAGGTGAGATGCTAGATGCAAAGCAAGCTGCTGAGAATCTTATTGATGATATGAAAGGCAGACAGGAAGCTGCTCTTAATGCTATATCAGGTCTAAAAGGTAAAAAAGTGTTTCATGAGGTTTGGCATGACCCTCTTATGACCTCAGGACCAGGTACATTTATAGACGAAATAATTAAAATGTGTGGTGGAGAAAATATAGCTAGTGATGCTGAATCACCATATCCAGAATTTAGTGTAGAAAAGCTTATTGAAAGAAACCCAGAGGTTTATTTAACGGCAGATGATGGATTTAAAACTGTTGATGATATAAAGGCAAGAACTGGATATGATCAAATTGATGCAGTTAAAAATGAAAGAATTTATTTCTTAGATGCAGATGTTATATCAAGACCAGGACCAAGAATAGTTGAAGCATTAGAATTAATAGCTGAAGCTATGTACCCAGAAGTATTTGAGGGAAAATAACGCATTATATTAAAGTATAATTGCTATAAGTTATTATATCTATACTCCCTATTCTAATAGCCTATAGCTAATTTATATAAATCACACAATAAACAATAGGTATAAATTTATCTATTGTTTATTTATTTATCTAATAGGAAAGTTCTCTTTCCTATTAGATAAGAGTGAACGTAGTTCAATTTTTAATAATCAAAATTTATGGAAAAAAATTTATTTTCAGTTTATAATATATTTAGGATGTGAGATATTTGAAACAAATACAATTTGTGCAAAAGGGGTCATGGACTAAAGATGAAAAAAAATGTTAGCAAAATCTTAATTGCTTCAATAATTACTCTTTTTATTATTATAATTGTTTCCTGTTGTATTGGCGCAGCAGATATAAAAATTAGCGAAGCATTTAAAATATTAATCAATAAAATTTTTAATATTAACTTAGATATCAGTAATATAAAAACTTCTACAGAGACTATAATTTGGAAAATTAGATTTCCAAGAATATTAGTTGGATTGCTTGTTGGAGGAACACTTTCGGTAGCTGGTGCTACATATCAAGGGTTATTGAAAAACCCTATGGCTGATCCATACGTAATTGGTGTATCATCGGGTGCGGCTTTTGGAGCAGCAATCGGTATAGCTTCTAAGGTTATGTTTAATTTCTTAGGTTTATCTTTTACATCAATAATGGCTTTTATTTGTGCTGTTATTGTTATGTTGATTGTATATAAAATAGCTAAAATTGGCAATAAAGTGCCTATAACAACACTTTTATTAAGTGGTATAGCTATAGGTAATTTTTTAACTGCATTTACGTCGTTAATAATGATTTTTGCTGGTGATGATTTAAATAAGATATTCTTTTGGACTATGGGCTCTCTTTCGGGTAAGGGTTGGGATCAACTTTTATCCATATTGCCATACGTAGTGATTGGAATAATAATAATTTATTATTATGCTAGAGACCTAAATATAATACTTTTAGGTGAGGATACAGCAAGTAATCTAGGTGTTAATGTTGAAAAAGTAAAAAAAATACTACTAATTACAAGTACAATAATTACAGCAGCTGTAGTATCGGTTTCTGGTATAATTGGCTTTATAGGGCTTATTATACCTCACATAGCTAGAATGACAGTCGGTCCAGATAACAAGGCATTAATTCCAGTATCTTTTGTTTTTGGTGCTATATTACTTATAATTTGTGATACTATATCCAGAAGTCTTTTGTCTCAGGAAATCCCTGTAGGATTGATTACTTCAATATTAGGTGGACCGTTTTTTGTATATCTATTAAGAAATAAAAAAAGAGAAATAAATTAATTTATATTGGAGTTGTTAACGTGGAGAGTATAATAGAATTAAAAAATATTACATTAAAATACGGTGATTATGAAGTTTTACGCGATATAAGCTTTAATATAAAAAAAGGTGAATTTACTAGTATTATAGGTCCTAATGGAGCAGGAAAATCTACGGTTTTAAAGGCTATAATGAAAAATATCGAATTAGCTGCTGGTGATATTAGCATTAAAGGAAAAAGTATTAAGAGTATAACTCACAAGGAAAAGGCTTGTATTATTGGATTTGTGCCACAAGAGTTTAATATATCATTTGATTTTACTGTGTACGATATAGTTGCAATGGGAAGAAATCCTTATTTAGTTAAATTTAAAAAAACAAAGTTCGATGATAAAAAAATAATTGAGGAATCTTTACAAAAGACTAATACGTATGAATTTAAGGATAAGTACTTTAATAGCCTAAGTGGTGGTGAAAAGCAAAGGGTAATCATTGCAAGAGCCTTAGCACAACAGCCGGAAATTCTTATATTAGATGAGGCTACCTCAAGCTTAGATATTCATCATCAACTTGATATATTGGAACTTATTCACTCTTTAAATCGTGAAGATGGACTAACTGTTCTTACTATAATGCATGATTTAAATTTAGCCTCAAGATTTAGTGATAAAATTGTACTTCTTAGCAAAAATGGAGTGATAAAATCTGGAACGCCAAGTGAAGTTATAGATGAACAAGTATTAAAAAATGTATATGATATGGACATGATAGTTAGAGAAAATAAGCTTTTATCATATACTGAAATAATACCACTACGGATAAGGAAATCTAAAGAAGAGAAAAATATACATGTTCATATAATCTGTGGAGGCGGAACTGGAGAATATATCTTACAAAAATTATATTCAGAAAGATATAAGATAAGCTGTGGTATCTTAATCGAAGGGGATAGTGATTTAGATATTTGCAGGAGTTTAAACTTAGATTATGTTGTAGAGTATCCATTTTCTAGAATCAGTGAAGAAAGTATTGTAAAGAACAAAGAATACATTGATAATAGCGATGTTATCATTGTAACTGACGTTGCTATAGGTTATGGTAATTTTGACAATATAAAATTAATTGAAAATATAAGAGATAAAAAAATAATTATTTTGCATAGTGTCAATAGAGATTTTGTTGATGGAGAATATGAAAAAATTTTGACTGAATTGATGAAATTTGACAATGTTAAGTATGCAATGAATTTAAAGGAGCTTTTTTATTTTTTAAATAATTAATTATAAGGTGGCTTGATATAGTTACATCAGCTAGATTAAAAAAAAAGAGAAAAAGAGCTGAATTTTCAGCTCTTTTTCTATTATGCAACACATGTCATGCATTTTGTATATTTTAAAAAGTGAGATATGATATGTTCTGTATTATTTGTTATATCATGATTAAATATCATATTTATCTCATAATCAAGATTAAAGTTTTCAACCTCGATTAGCTTTAATTGATTTGAATTAATTTCTTTTCTCACTGATAAATAAGGTAGAAATGCTATTTGGTTTCCATCTATTAAAATGGTTTTTATAGATTCTACAGAGTTTAAAGTGTGAGATATAAATAAATCTTCTGAATTAATATTTTTTTCTTGAATGTATTTATTAAACAAATATCTTGAGCTAAATTCCTCTGAAAGAGCTAATAGAGGAATATTTAAAACATCCTTTAATGATATATTATCATTTATGTTAAAATTCTTTGATGCTACTAATACAATTTTGTCTATTCGAAAGGTTTTACTAATGAGTGTATTATCAGTAGTATCTCCAAAAATAAATCCAATATCTGCCTGTTTTTGTTTTACTTTATTTTCAACTTCTAAAGTTGGCATTAAGGAAAGATTAAAATTGTATGTAGGTAAATTCTTTTTTATTTTTTTTAACGTACATGGCAGACCATACATTCCTACTTCTGTATCAGAGCAAATCCTAACTACTGAGTTGCATTTTTTTAAGGAGTTTAAATCTTCAATTAAGTTATCATAAATTTGAGAGAACTGTTGTGAATAGCTCTCCATTATTTTTCCTGCAGATGTTAATTCAATTCCCTTATTAGAACGTTCAAATAATTTAGCATCAACACTTTCTTCTAATTTGTGCATCTGTTGACTTAATGCTGGTTGAGATATATGAGAGCTTGTGGCTACCTTTGATATGCTCTTTTCTATAGCTATTTTGTAAAAAAGCTGTAGACTTTCTATATGCATAAATACCTCCTAGTTTAATAAAATTGTTACAATATTATTAATAATAAAATTATTAATTTATAATTGTTTTAAGCGTTCCTACTTTATTATCAATTTGAATTTTTGTCCAAAGCTCTGCGTCTAAAATTGTTTCTAGCGAATCTAATTTCTTAGAGGTATGCTTTAGCATAATTTGTTCATTGATACTTGCAATGTCTAAAAATTTAATTCTACCTTGCAAAAATAAATCTACAGCTGCCTCATTAGCTGCATTTAAAACAGCAGGCATTGTTCCACCGACTTTCAATGCATCAAAGGCTAAACTTAAGCATTTAAAAACCTTAGTATTAGGCTTTTCAAATGTTAAACTGCCTATATCTGATAAAGAAAGAGAGCCTAATTTATTAGGTATTCTATCAGGATAAAATAGTGCATACTGAATAGGAACCTTCATATTTGGAGCTCCAAGTTGAGCAATAGTTGAATGATCTATATACTCAATAGCAGAGTGCACGATGCTTTGTGGATGCACAACAACTTCCATTTTTTTTATTGGAACATCAAACAAGAATTTTGCTTCAATAACTTCTAAACCCTTATTCATTAATGTTGAAGAGTCTATAGTAATTTTTTTTCCCATAGACCAGTTTGGATGTTGTAAAGCTTCCTTAATGGTAACATTTTCAAGCTCACTTAAAGTTCTTTTTCTAAATGGTCCTCCTGAAGCTGTAATTATAATTTTGTTAATCTCTTTATGTTTATTTGCCGCAAGAGATTGAAAAATTGCGCTATGCTCGCTATCAACTGGCAGTATAGTAGCTTTATGTTTTTTGGCTAAATTCATTATGTAATCACCACCAGCTACAAGTGTTTCCTTGTTAGCTAAAGCTATAGTTTTACTAAGCTTTATAGCTTCTATTGTTGGTTTTAGACCTATCATTCCAGAAATAGCAGTAACAATTATATCTGATTTACTATGTGTGGCTACAGATATCAATCCTTCCATTTTTGAAACAATTTCTGTTTTACACCAATTTGGTAGTAAGTTTTTTAATTTTATGGCATTAATTTCATCCATAACTGCACAAACTTCGGGATTGAACTCCAGTATTTGATTTTTTAATAATTCCACATTATTATTGCCTGATATAGCACAAACAGTTAGCTTATCTTTATTTTCTCTAACAATATCTAGAGTTTGTGTTCCTACGGAACCAGTAGATCCCAAAATGCTAATATGCTTCATTAATTATACCTCGCATAAAATAAATTATTGTCATACTTAATTGCCATGCTTATTAATGATTTAAAATCATTTTTTGAAAGCACCTTAGTTATTATACAGTATTTATCATCAAGATTAAATAGTCTTTCTATATTTAATTCAAATATATTTTTAATTTTTTCACTAGAAGATCTTATATAATAATTGCTGCAAATTAACGAACCATCAAAATCTAATATTTTATTAAAATTTAAATTATAATCCTTATAATTACCATAATATATATCTAGGATGTCCTGAATTACAGCATTAGCTGTTGGAAACTTCCCAGCACCTTGACCATAAAATTTAAGTTCTCCAATACTTTCGCCAACTAATGAACCAATATTATAATTATGATCAACATTTGCTTCTATGCTATTTTTATTAAACAAAACCGGTTCAACACAAGAACAGTATGAATCATTGTATAATACTGATTTAGCAATCAATTTTAATACAAAGTTATTATTTTTAAAATAATCTATATCTTGTTTTTTTATATTTCTTATTCCGAATGTTGGTATATTATTTTGAGGAACAATAGTATCAAAGCATAGGGAGGTTGTAATCGAAAGTTTTCTTTGTACATCAATTCCATCTATATCAGCAGAAGGGTCTGTTTCAGCATATCCTTTTTCTTGGGCAATTTTTAGTATGTCATTAAATTCATATCCGTTTTTAAACATATTATATAAGATAAAGTTTGAAGTTCCATTTAAAATTCCTGAAATTTCTAGTATTCTATCAATTCGTTTTGCTTTTATAATTGATGTAATCCAAGGAATACCGCCACCGACGCTTGCTTCGTAATGTATAGATACATTGTTCTCTAATGCTATCTTTGTAAATTCATCTAAATGCAAAGCTACGACTTCTTTGTTGGCAGTAACTACATGTTTTTTTGCTTTTAGTGCTCTTAATATGTATTCATATGCTGGAACGGCTCCACCCATAACTTCTATTACTATATTAATTGTATTATCTTCAATTATTTCGTCATAATTATCGGTCATAATTGGAGATGTAATTTTATTTTTATTTCTAACTAAAATCTTAGTTATTTCGAAGTTTTTTATTATGGAGGCATTAGAGTTTTTAATTATTTCATAAACTCCAGTACCTACTGTACCAAAA
This sequence comes from Firmicutes bacterium UBA2058, assembly GCA_002332905.1. Lineage (GTDB taxonomy): Bacteria > Bacillota > Clostridia > Tissierellales > Sedimentibacteraceae > UBA1535. The sequence goes on from DDAM01000002.1 coordinate 12,247, forward strand.
CCTAATATAGCAATCTTCATTTATATATTCTCCTAGTAAAATTTATGTAATAAAATCATTGTTTTTCTATGCATAATAAAATTTTATATAATGCATATTATACTATATCCAAAATTTAAAATCAAATTCAAGTTTAAAAACAGTTTGTTTTTTAAATCAGTATTAAAGAATAAA
>DDAM01000005.1 GCA_002332905.1 Firmicutes bacterium UBA2058
TATTTATTCTTTAATACTGTGAAAATAGTGAAAATAAGAAATATAATCAATTAAATTCAAATAAGAATTTATCTATATAATTTCTTATTTGCAAATATAATTTATATGATATAATATCCATAGGATATTAGCAAATGGCTCACATAGCGAGAGTATAATTAATATGATATCAATTTAGAGGTGTTAGCGTGAAAAAAGACATTCATGCTTTCTATTTATTATACCACTTCAATGTCTCCAATGTATAGGCACAGACATATACATTTGTAGTTGAGACTATAGCATAATGGGAGGTTTTTATGAAAAATTATTATAAAATAAATGAAATTTCTAATTTATATAACATTGGAAAAGATTCTTTAAGATATTATGAGAAACTTGGTTTATTAAAGCCTAAACGTGAAAGTAATGGTTATAGATTATATAGTATACAAGATATCTGGAAATTAAATATAATAAAGGATTTACGCAGTCTTAATTTTTCTATGGATAAAATAAAGGACTATTTAGAAAACAGAACTGTTTCAAATACCCTTGATATTTTGAACGAAGAAATTGGGATAATAACTGAAAAAATCAACGAGCTTAACTTTCAAAAAAATACAATTAAGGCTAGAATCAAATCATTGACTGAAGATTTTGCTATAACACAGCTTGAAGAAATTGAAATAAAGTATTTGCCTGAAAGAAAGGTTATAATGTTAAATGACCAATTTACAAAAGAAGAAGAAGCAGATTTTTTAATCAAAAAGTTACATAAAAAATATGAAGATAAATTGTATTTACTGGGCAATAATTACCTCGGTGTTACAATGAACTTGTCAGATGTTTACAAAAATATATACAACTCCTATAACTCTGTTTTCTTTGTGCTAAACAAAAATGACAAGGATTATGACTTTATACTGCCTGAAAGCGATTATATTGTTTTGCAATATAGAGGTGGGTATGAAAATACTAAAAAATATCTGCCAATAATGCTAGAATACATTAAGAATAATAACTTTGAAGTACTTTCAAATCCAATAGAAATGTATAAAATTGATATTCATGAGACTAGCAAGCCTTCTGAATTTTTAACTGAATTACAAATACCTATAAGGAGAAATTCAAATGATTAGCATAGATACATTTAAACGGGGGCTAAACAAAGGAGTTACAACACTAATTGAACTTTCAAAAATACTTATACCAGTATATGTAATTGTTGAGCTATTAGCAATTTCAGGTGTTTTAAATATTATTTCAAACTTTTTTGAGCCAGTAATGTCTGTATTCGGTTTACCAGGTGATGCATCATTGCCTTTAGTATTGGGAGCTCTATTAAATGTATATGCAGGAATTAGTGCTATGCTACCTCTTAATTTAAACGTCGCACAGGCTACCACTGTAGCCATTATGATTTCAATTGCTCATAATCTAATTAACGAAAGTGTAGTAATAAAAAAAGTTAATGTAAATCCATTTTTAAGTGCAATAATAAGAATTGTTTGTGCATTATTATGTGGATTTGTATACTCTAAATTGTTTTCTTAGGAGGAACGTATGGAATTTTTTATTGATTTATTTATAAAAATTGTTACTTCACTTTTTAATATTGCTATAATAGTTATTCCTCTTATGGTTGTAATCGAAATACTTAAAGACTTAAAAATAATAGAAAAGATTGCTAGCATAGCAAAACCAGCAACTAACTTTTTTACCATGAATGAAAAATCAGCTACTTCATTGATTGTAGGTATATTTATAGGGTTACTATATGGCGCTGGAGTTATAATTCAAAGTGTAAAGGATGAAAATTTAGATAAAAGAAGTGTTTTGCTAGTTTGCATATTCTTATCACTATGTCATGCAGTTGTAGAAGACACGTTGCTATTTAAAGCTGTAAATGCAAAACTACTGCCGATTATTGTGTTTAGATTAGTAAGTGCAATAATAATGACATTAATTTTCTCAAAAATTGTTAAAAATGAAAATAATAATTTAATTGATTAAGCTTAGTAGGTAGTTTATTACTTCGTCATACTTTTATTACGAATCTAAGTAAAGCAAAGTATATAAGAGACGTTNNGATTTTTGTAAGGAAGGGAAAACCTCATTAAGTCACATAAACGTCTCTTATATACTTCACTATTCGTATCTACACCTTTGTCATAGCAATTTACTTAGGTTTCTAGTAAGCTGGGGTTGTGAAAGCGCACTGACATTGTCTGTCGAAGCAGTAACGTATATACATTAAAAGGCATAATGAAAATTAACTTTTATACGCCTTCCTCGGAGCGTCCCTTCCTTATCAAATTGAGGGACGCGAGAATGAGAAGTAAAAAAGTTAATTTTTATTGTGCCTTAACTATGCTATACCAAAAATGTTAGTACGCTTATTCAATTAAATTCTTATTTTTCTATAACTTGTCTCATTTTAGGAAAAACAATAGTTCCTACTATTGTTACTACCACAAACTCACCTAATGCTACATAACCTGCATTTACTATGAATGGTAGTTCCTTAAACAGTACTGTAAGCTCTATCCCTACGAATATTGCATTTGATATAACAGGGCCTAAGCTTGCTATTATTAATGATTTTTTATTATCTCCTAAGATTTTCTTAACTAGTATTATAAATAATAATGCAACTATGGTTGCTGATGTACCTACAATAACATCAACCATACCAAGTGGACTAAAGGCATTACTAATTGCGCATCCAATAGTTAGACCTAAGAAATACCTCTTATCTATAAATACTAATAATACTAATATTTCCGCTACTCTAAATTGCACAGGTCCATAAGCCATAAAGCTTAGCGCTAGTGTTAAGACTGTATATAATGCTGCTACTATTGCTGTTTGTGTTATAAATTTTGTTTTATTATTTTCCATAAAAAAACTCCTTCACTATTTTGTACTAATCTCCAATATTAGATATTAGTTATAGTTTCCGGAGCACCATTTTCATTTTGAAAATACAAAATGAAACTTCTTGATTTTTTAAGTGGGTGCCAAGGAAACACTAAGCGGCTCCACCATATGGAACCGCTTGAATATATAATTAAAATATTATCTCTTACTAAATTGTGATGCTTTTCTAGCTTTTTTAAGACCATATTTCTTTCTTTCTTTCATTCTTGGGTCTCTTGTTAAGAAACCAGCTTTTTTAAGTATTGGTCTTAATTCAGCATCTGCTTGTAATAAAGCTCTTGATATTCCGTGACGGATTGCACCAGCTTGACCTGTATATCCACCACCATGAACATTTACTAATACGTCATATTGTCCTAAAGTATCAGTAATTACTAATGGCTCTTTTACAACAACTCTTAAAGTCTCATAATTAAAATAATTTTCTATGTCTCTTTTATTTATAGTAATTTTTCCAGTTCCTGGAACTATTCTTACTCTTGCGATTGCTTTCTTTCTTCTACCAGTACCGATGTATTGTGCTTTCATTAGCTATTTCTCCTCCTATCCGAATTAAAACTCGTATACTTCAGGTTTTTGAGCTTGGTTCTCATGCTCTGATCCTGCATATACTCTAAGTTTTTTAATCATTTGTCTTCCTAATCTGTTTTTTGGAAGCATACCTTTTACTGCTAGGTAAACTGCTTCTTCAGATTTATCTACCATGAATTTTCTGTAAGGAATCTCTTTCATTCCACCCATGTAACCTGAGTGATGTCTATACATCTTCTGGTCTAATTTCTTTCCTGTTAAAACTACTTTTTCACAGTTGATAACTATAACGTGATCTCCTGTGTCCACGTGTGGTGTGTATATTGGTTTATGCTTTCCTCTTAAAAGCGTAGCAACTTCTGTTGATAATCTACCTAATGTTTTTCCCTCGGCATCTATTACATACCATTTTCTTTCTACTTCATTAGGTTTTGCAATGAAGCTTTTCATATTAATTGGTCCTCCTATTAATTTCCTATACTTATTTCCAAAAAAATATTAAAATTTAAAGTATATAACTAAAAATAAGTTATAATCTATGGTTAAAAAAGCTTCCGGGGCATTGGTAGCTTTTTTATTAACAATTACCTATCAAGTTTATATTAATATTACAATTATGTCAAGAGTTTTTTTGAGCTTTTTAATAATAAAACTTAGATATTCACAATAAAAAAGTGAACTACGTTCACTCTTCTAATAGGAAAGAGAACTTCCTATTTTTCTATTTTTTTGAGACTTGCCTTTAATTCGTTCATTCTGTCCTTATTAATGTTTGTAACTGCATTTTGATTAAATTCCAAAGTTTCCTTTAATTCTTTTCTGATAATTTTAACATCATTAGGTGCATTTATTGCAATTTTAACCTTATCACCAGATATTTCTGAAATAATAATTTCTATTGGCTCTCTTAGCAAGACATTATTATCTCCAATTAATATTGATTCATTGGTTTTACGTTTAATTACTAGCATAATTATCACCATCCATATTCTTAATGAATAAAGGATATCTTAATGGATAATCCTGATTATGCAATATAGCCTGAATTGCATGTCTAGTGTTTGGATCTATAACTATTGGGTTTTTTAAATTAACTATTGAATTTTCAAGTTCTTCAGTAATTACAGCTACTAACATATATTTTAGATTTATTATTTCATCTTTATTAATATTTAATGCTAATATATCGTCATCAGATAAATCAGGGTTATAATTTGGCAATATTGCATATGGATCTACAATAACAAAATGCAGATCTGGATTTTCAATAGATTGTAGATACATTATATCATCATCAGGCAAATCATTTAATATTACATAATTATCACTACCTTCAAATCCGAAAATGCTTCTAGTAAATTTTATTATATCATCATTCTTTATTTGTATATCGCCAAACTCTTTAGTTGTAATTTTCATATTTACCTCCATAACGCCGTTTGCGGCGTCACAAAAGAGTGAAATACATTTCACTCTTTACCCTTCTAACAATTATGCTCTTGTATCTAATTGATTATGTTTATAATTTGGATCAGCACTTGGTGGAACATATAATGGAGAACCTACATATTCAAGCTCAACTCTTGCGTATTCTTTTATCACTATTTCTATATTTCCAGGCGTAAATTCCATTTCTGGTCTATTTAATTTCCAATCAAAATTAAGTTTATCCATTTCATACTTAATATATAAGTCATGTGGTGAAAACTCTATATCTATAGGCTCGCTTGGAGTAAATCCTAAGTTGAATTGCTTGGACATCATTTCACTATTAAACCTTTGATATGCAATATCAGTGATTATATTGTCGTTAACATGTATATCTAGTAGCATATTGCCCTCCTTTGCATAATTAGCTGTAGCTTCATATGCTGCCTGTATTCCTTTATGTGCAAACTCTGCATTAGATCTCATTGTGGATTTAAATGGAGTTGAGTTACGTGCCTCAAACGTATCAATTTTTAGTTTTGTTGGTTGAACCTTCATCTGTAGACCACCATTATCACGTGTAATTTCGACAGATGCGTTACCTGAAGCTAATTCATATGTTGCTTTATTGATTTTAAGTTCTATTGACATTGGTATAGTTTTAATCTCAATCAATGGCTTCATAATATTTCACCTCTTTATAAATATTTCTCCTTATCATTTACATAATATATTATTTATTAATATTTTAACCTAATTCATAAAATCAATGAAACTTGGTTGAATTAATTTTGTTCCCATTTGTAGAGCTGCAGTATATGCATATTCTTGCATCTTCCAGTTCATAATAGCTTCTGCTGGGTCAACAAATTCAACACTTTTAATTTTTTTCGTTAAATTCAAGTTATTATCGTCTGTTCTTGTCTTTAAAAAATCAATATAATTAGTTTTAGAACCCAAATTAGTAATTTGCTTTAATGATTCATTTTTTTGTTTTTCAAAATTTGTAATATAAGGAGTTAATTCATCAATTGAAAACGAAGAATCATCTTTTTCTAATTCTGTTCTTATACAACTAATTAAATCATATATATTATTTGGTACTTCTTTTCCGTCTATCGTAGTTTTACCATAACCTATAAAGTTGATACCAGGAATTGATAAATCAAAAACACTATTTTCATTTACTTTGCCTGTACTATCTACTTGTAAGCTTAATCCTAAGTCAATAAACATGTTTTCTTTTGAAAGTTCCTGTAATTTTAAATATGCTTCTTTTTCAGGAGTGCCATTAGCAGCATTTTGATCTGCAATACTCATATTAATGCCTTTATAATATAAACCATCACCTTTAACCTCAAATGGAGGCTCACTCATACTTGCTCCACTAAACAAATATTTATCATTAAATTGTGAGTTTAAAGTTGTTATCATAGATTCTTGTATTCTTTCTAATTCCTTAGTAACAATTTCTCTATCGTCTTTACCCATAGTGCCAGTCATACCTTTTAAGTATGAAGTATATACGCCTTCTAGGTTTTTATTAATACCCATTAAATTGCTTTCAGCAGATGTTAAAATAGAGTCAGCTTCCCCAATATTAGTCAAATAATCTTCATTTTTAAGATACTCTCTTCTTAATCTATAAGCCTTTACGGCACCAATTGGGTCTTCTGAGCCTTTAAAAAACTTTCTTCCTGTTTCTACCTGTTGAGCAAGTGTATTAAGGTTAGATAAACTTTTATTTAAATCTCGTGTATATCTGCTTGTCAGCATTTTATTAGTTACTCTCATAATTTTTACCTCTCATTACGCCACTTCGTAGCGTCACAAAATTTGATGAAGAATCGTTTTTAATTCTTCCAGGTGTGAAACGTCTTTTTTCACGCTGTGAAGAGTGTTTTTTTCTTCACTCTTCCTCCTCTTACAATCCTACTCTGCCAGTGTTATTTATAAGTGTGTTTAATGCTTCATCTAATGTTGTCATAAGTCTTGCTGCTGCGCTATATGATTTATTATAGGTTAATAAATTTATACCCTCTTCATCCAATGAAACACTTGAAATGGCTGCTCTACTTGTATCTATAGCCACAAGAGTTTCTCCATAGCTTTCATATAAAGAGTTTGTATTGCTTATTTGCAAATCTAATGTTGATGAAGTAAATGATAAACACTCCTGGATTGTACCGTTGAACAAGAAATTACTTCCAGCTGTTGGAGTAGTAAAATCATTTGTAAAATTAACTTTTTTATTAAATAAACTAATCATATTCATTATATTATCATTTGCTGCCGAATTATCAGCTGGAGTGCCATCTGGACCTATTACAGGAGCCTTGTTTGTATTAGTTATATAAGATTCAGTAGTGTTTTTCCATGCGTCAGATATTTTAATGTTACTTGCTGTTATAGGACCTCCACCTTCTGCTTCAAATAAAGGCTTGTCCTCATAACCAGTTACATTTCCACTTGCATCATATAATGTCTTTCTATTTGCATTATTAAACATATCCGCAAATGTGTTAGCTAATTTATCTAGCATTCCCTCATAATATTGAATTCCTCTGTCTTTTGTACTGTAATTAGTATCATTAGTAAATTCAGCTTTGTTATTTAAAAATGATAAATATCCTGATAGTTGACCTTGTTCAAGCTTTGAGGATATTTCTAATCCATCTGCAAAGTTAGCATCTATAGAGTTTTCCAGTGTAATTTTTATGTTAGTATTATCACTTTTATCTAGTTTAATTTGTGCAAAATCTTTACCATCAATTAGAACTAAATTTTTAGGAGGAGTTCCTCCGTCGTTTATATCCTTAGCTATTATTGATAATACTTCAACTTCCCTACCATTGCCTATTGCTTCGGAAGATCTTTTAACTTCTATATTCATATATGTTGCTAATTCGTCTATCAACGTATTTCTTCTGTCATTTAATTCTAATGCTTTATCACCATGTATGTTTTGATCTTTAATCTGTTTATTTAAGTCAGCAATTTCAGCTAATATTTTATTTGTTTCGTTAACTCCATCTTCTAAATATGTTATCTGCTGCTCCTTTACAGTATCTAATTGTTTTGAATAATGATTAAATAGCTGTGTAATCATTGAAGCAGCTGTCTTTACAACTCCTTCAATTACTGGATCTGATGGTGTTGCGCTTAGGGCTTGAAGTTGTGATATCATCTTAGAAAATTGGTTGTCTAATCCATCCTTGCTAATCTCGCCAAAAATGTTTTCTAAATCACTTAAAGCTTCTCCCATAACGTTTTGCTTTCCAACTTTAGCAACTTCATTTCTATATCTAATATCTAAAAATGGATCTCTTATCTGTGAAGCTCCAGTATCACCTACACCTCGTCCAATTCCACCATTATATAAAGCATACTGAGAAGTGCCACTACTATATGCTATTGAATACAAATCAACTCTTTGTCTTGTATATCCATCTGTATTTATATTTGTAATATTTTGTCCTGTAACATCTAAAAGTTTTTGACTAACACTTAAGCCACGCTTTGCTACTTGAAATCCTGAAAATGTTGGTCTTAACATACAATTTCTCCTTTTCTATCTGATTCTATATTTTCTTTGATATAAAGTTCATCTTATTTACATCAATTTCATCCGAATTGCCATCTTTAAAATAAAGTTTACTCTGAGCTTTACTCTCATCTAGCTTTCTAATCATAGCTTGTGCTCTGTGAAGTCTTATCTGAACTAAATCTTGACATTGATTATTTTTTTCTTTAAAGGTATGTAATACATTAAATATTTTCCTATGCATGTCAGAAAATCTATCTTTATTTGCATCATCAATACATTCAATTACTTCTTTTAAAGTTTTTCCTGTCATTCCCATATCTTTTAATAGATGCTCACGTTTTTGGTCAAGCCCTCTAGATTTTAGAAAAAATACTTGTTCTTCAGCAACAATTTCATCAAGTCTAGCAACATCATCTGCTAATATCACATTATATTTTTCTTCTTCAATATTCATAAATTCTTCATATAAATGAAGCTGTTCTAAAAGTATATTATATAAGTTATTTAATTTGTCCATTTTTAACATCCTTTAAAATAAAATTATATGCTTAGCATAATTTTTGCAAGCTCTTCTGAATTTACGACATATGTTTTATTGTTTATTTGCTGTCTAAGAAATTCTATTTTATTAGCATTATCTTCATTATTAATTTCATTTACAATTTTATTCTTTAGCTTATCTACATCTAAAACATTATTGCTTTCAGCATTAATAATGTTATTTTTATTTATTTGAATAGTATCAAATTTTTTTGATACTACAGCGTCATTTTTCTTTATTTTAGATGTGTTATTATTGTAGCTCATAAAATTACTTACATTTGTAATTTTCATAATATCAATCCTCTCACATTTTAAACATTCTCAGTTATTATATCGACAGTTTAATTTTAAAGTTTAATAAATAAATAAAAAATATAAGAAGCGTAATTAAATTAATTGAGAATTTGGAACAGAAAATTAAAAATGAATAAAAAAAGTGAACTACGTTCACTCTATGGAAAATCATTCCGATTCTTCATTTATCTAATAGGAAAGGGTGCATGAAATATAATTTCATCATCTCAACATTTTTTATTGCAAAAAGAAATGAACTTATGATTCAAAACTTCTAAAATGTTATTTAAACTACAACTAACATGTAGCTTGCGTACCTCAAAACAACAAATTTATTATTTAATCATAAAAATAACCCTTTATCTTGAAGGAGCAAGAATTTATTCATCCTTACCCCAACTATTAACAAAGAGCCAAAAGAACTACCACTCTATGACTAATTATTTTCATTTGCGGTAGCTCCACTTTTTACATTTATCTAAATTATAATATACATTGTCTAATAACTGTCTATATATTTAAATAATTTTAAATATTTGTTATTGATTTACTACAAGACTGCATTGTGCAATTTTTTCTCCATCTTCACTTTTAATATTGGATTCAATAATCTGAAACTTATTTATTTTTCTAATTAATTTTGTTTGTATAAATATTTTAGTTTCAGGATATAAAGGATTTTTAAAAACTGCATCACTTATCTTAGTAAGATATGGCAATCGTGTATCATTTTCAGTATTCATCTTTTGATTTAACAATACAGCAGATTGTGCCATAACTTCTATCAACAGCACACCCGGAACAATGGGGTTAGATGGAAAATGACCTTTAAAAAAAAACATCTTATGTCGAAAAGTAAATGAACATATTATAATCTCATTAATACTATCATAACTCTCAATACAATCAATGAACCTAAAAGGATCCTTTTGCGGAAGCAAACTTTTAATATCCTCTTTCATATTATGCCTCCTTTTTCCTAAACACAAAATAAATAAAAGCAACTAATACATATATTGTACTAAACATAAAAATTGTCTTAATGTTATTTAAAAATGGATATAAAAATATTGGTGCTAAACCTACACCTACATACGACATTAAACCAACTATTGCATAGCCATTACTTTTAATATGTTCATCATCAAATTTACTAATCTTAAAGTATAAAACATTATAAAGCAATCCATACGAAAATCCATATAATATAGCAGAAAGAATTGCTATATAAATTGTACTGCCTAAGCTTATTAAAAATTCACCGATAAATAACCCTACTAAGCATGCTAATATAACCTTTTTTTCAGTTAACTTTTTAAGTATTAAAGACCTAAAAAATTGTGCTATAATATAGAAGCTCCAAAATATAAAATAGTATAACCCAATAGATATGTAAGTATTTTCAATACTTAAGTAAACTGGCAAATAAGATATTATTGCTCCATATGATATCGAGCTTAATAGTAATACTATAAATATATTTCTATACTGAGGAGTAAACAAATCTTTGTAATTAATAGATGTTGTTTCATTTTTTATTTTTCTATTATTCTTTACAATAAAGTAAATTATTATTAAAGTAAATGCTAAAAGTAAGACCGCTCCAATTAGCCATACTATATTTAATATGCTAATTCCACATTGATATAGTTTTTCACCAATGTATGGCGATATGATAGATGATACACCTACTATTGAATTATAGAGCCCTACATTCTTACTTGATTTGTCAGAATAACTTGTCATAATTGTAAGTAAAACCGGTGCTAATATTGCTAATGATATTCCGAAAAATACAGAACCTACATAATACATACTTAATGTTTCATGTAGAAAATACAATATTATAAAACCTACTAGAAAGCTTATACTACCAAATAACAACAAATTAACTGAACTAGTTTTTTTCTTTAAAAAGATTACACGTACAGCTAATAATGCAATCATAAAAACAATTAATACTTGACCGACATATGCAGTTGAATTTGATATATTATAAATTAATATCGGCAAGAGTGTTGTAAGCATCATAAATTGACAATTTAATAAAAAAGCAGCTATTATAACAAATACATTCATATGGTATCAGCTCCTACCCATTAAAATTCATTCTTTGTACATCAACATTAAATTCATCTTTATTAACTATATCCATTGCAGCGAATCTATTGATTAATTTACAACCAAGTCTTTGCTTTACATCATATGTTGTTGTACCACAATACATTGTTCTAATAGAATTATCTATAGCATATTTAATAGCATCATGATAAAGATTAAAATAAGTATATGTAATATTATTGTATTCATAATCTAATCCAACATTTTTAAACAAAATTGTATCATTATCAACAACAAGTAATACAAACCCGATAATTTTATCATTTTCATTATAAGCTATAAGCCACTTATACTTATCATCTAATAATGAGTATGATTTAAATTGATCTTTTTCATCATAAGTTGTGTAATTAACATATTGGTCATTCTTACTTTCTGTGGAATGATGTAACTCATATAGTGATAAATAGTTTTCCATTTTACTGTTATCAACTAATACAGTTCTGCAGTTTTTGCTTAAAAATATTTTTCGCTTATTTTTTATATCCCATCTTTTCTTCCTATTTAGTGAAGCTAAATAATCATCAAAATTACTAAAGTTTAAATCAAGCACAGTATTAGGATAATAAGGAAATGTTATATCATATTCTTTATCTTCCATACTACCTTCATAGTCTAGCATACCACAATAAAAAATTGCATCAATATTTATCATATCTTTACAATATTTAATTATTTCATTTTTAAGCTGCTCATTACTAAGTTTATTGTGAATTATACCAGGAAAATTCGACATTGGAGTTGATATAAATAATACATTGAAATAAAAGTAATCTTCATCTTCTTTTCTTTTATTCACTATTTCATTCCTTAGTTCTTCATCACTGATATAATTTAAACAATCTAAATGATGAACTAATGTAGATACTACAATATAATTAATATTATTTTCATCAAAATCAATAAAATAATATCGATTTTGAGATACTAATAATTTTTCACAAGCCTCTATCCATTGTGGTTTTTGTTCTATGCTAATATCAAGTGATTCCCATATATTAATAATATCTTTTGGTACTTCATTTATTTCTTTATATACTTTCATTATAAACTTAATCCTCCATCCACAATAATATTTTGTCCTGTTATATACAATGCTTTATCACTTATTAGAAACATTACAGCATTTGCTACTTCAATCGGTTCTCCAAATCTTTTTAAAGCAATATTTGTTATTATTCGTTCATCAATTTTTTCAATCATCTTAGTATTAATAAATCCAGGACTTACTGAGTTTACTCTAATGTTATAACTTGCAAATTCTTTAGCAGCACTTTTTGTCAGTGATTGTATTCCTGCCTTTGAGGCTGAATAATTACTTTGACCTTCAATACAAATATTAGCTGATATTGATGATATATTAACTATATTTCCCATCTGCTGTTTCAGCATAACTTGTCCAACCAATCGTGTCATATAAAAAGTACCACTTAAATTTGTATTAATTACATCCTGCCAAGACTTTTCATCCATAAAGAATATTTTTTTATCTCTAGTAATTCCAGCGTTATTTACTAACACATCAACTCTACTATGTTTCTCTACTATTTCTTTAACTAAATCTTTAGCATTAGAATACTCGCTAACATTAGATTTATGAACAAAAACATTTTTAAACTGAGTTGATAAATCCTTTGCTGCATCATCATCACTTGAATAAGTAACATGTACTATATATCCTTCTTTTAAGAGCTCTATTGAAATCGCCTTTCCAATTCCTCTGACTCCACCTGTAACAATTGCAACTTTATCCATTTTTACCTCCTTAGCTTAACAAATGACTTGTTTCCATTTTCGTTTGAATCGATTAATATAGCTTTTTCTTTATTATCAGAATTAAGAAAATGCAACAATTTAAATAACGTATTAAGTGAAAAACCCTGTCCAAATTGTGAATATGTATTATATACATTACTTATTTCATTTGTATTTAACAAATTTTTCACCTTATCATCTATAGCATTTCCAGAACCATATATAGCAATTTCATGGTCATAATCTATTACACCTTTAAGCTTCTCTAAAAAATCCTCATCTAATATATTAGATGAGTAAATTGATTCAATACTACACACAGGTTTATTTGAATTTTTCTCCATCAATATTCCAACTGCACCTTCTGAATATACTGGACTCATACATAAATCACTCTCAATTACTTCTTCAGATATCCCTTCAACAGCAATAACAATCGCTCTATCTATAATTTCATAATTAATATAATCATATGCAATTTTCATAGCATCTAACCCTGATGTATAACCTGTGTTTATAGTTGTATTTATTCCTGTGATTCCAAGTACAATTGATACCCATCCTGAAATACTATTTAATACTGTATTAGGAAAATTTATAGGACTTACCAATCTAGCAGAAACTTTATAAGCATCATTTAAAAAATTGACAGTATTACCGATAAAATCCATTGAGCATCCAACAAAAACACCAATTCGATCTGAATTATCTATTTTATCGTCTTCTACCAATTTTAGTGCTGTGATTATTGCATTTTGAGTAGTATAAGGTAATGCCTTTAATCCTTTTCTTGAGGTAAAATCACCTATATTTGTGCTTTCAACAATATTTATAGTATAATTATTTTCATTTATGCTTAGGACTTCTTTTTTTGATGGTAATATTTTATAAACTTTAGCTATTTGTACACTCATTGTACCACCTCACTAAAATATTTTTTAAATATAACTGAAGCATTAGAGCCACCAAAAGCATAGGAATTATTTATTGCATAATCTATATTTAATTCTCTATACTTATTTGGGACACAATCAATATCACATTCTTCATCCTCGGTCTCAAAATTTATAGTAGGTGGTATTTTACCATGTTTAATTGCATAACAACAAGCAACTGATTCTATGGCACTTGCAGCTCCCATGGCATGACCAATCATAGACTTAATTGAACTTATGGGCACTTTTCGTGCTCCAAATATTTCATTTAAGGCTTTAGATTCAATTTTATCGTTACTTACAGTTCCTGTACCATGAGCACTAATGTACCCAATATCTTTTGGAGAAATATTAGAATAATTTATTGCATCAAGAGTAGCCTGCAAAATTCCCTTTCCTTCTGGATGTGGAGAATTAATATGATATGCATCACTACTTATGCCGTACCCAACAATTTCACAAATTATATCTGCATTTCTATTTAGTGCATGTTCCTCACTTTCGATAATCAGACAAGCAGAACCTTCAGCCACAATCATTCCTTGACGATTTTTATCAAATGGCATACACTTAGATTCAGCTGCTGCACCTAGCCTGTTAAAACCATAATATGCCGTACTTGAAAATGCATCAACACCCCCAGCAATAATAATATCTGCATCACCATTTCTTACACTTTCAAACCCGCTTACTAATGCATAATTACCCGCTGAACAAGCATTACAAAATAATATACATTCACTTGCAATATCCAACTCATAAGATGCATCAGCTATTATATTTTTAAATTGGTTCTGCCTAAGAAGATCGTTATCACTTTTAATATTATTAAATTTGTTGTAAATAATTTGTTCATTTGCAACATCACCCATAGTTGTTCCTATATAGATTTTATCAATTTGTCCTTTATCAATTTTAGACATATTTATAGCTTCTAACATACTAACAATTAACAGTTGTGTACTTCTACCCAATTCGTATTTACTTTTTTGTTCATGGTAATTTGATAATTTGAAGTCTTTTATTTGACCGGCATTTTTTGCTTTAAGCAATTCAATATTAGGCATTTCTACCTCACTAATACCACTTTTGCCTGCCAAACAATTTTCCCAAAAACTTATACTGTTGTCTCCAATTGACGTAACAGCTCCTACACCTGTAACTACAACTTTTTTCTTCATAACATTCACCTTTTATTCACATTTTATTTTCATTATAATTTTGCCTATTTCTTTGACTGATGTGAATTTTGGAAGTTGATCTTCTGGTATAGTTATTTCAAATTCTTTTTCTAATTTCGTCATAATTTCTAATGCCATCATCGAATCAACATTAAGCTCATCTACTAGTTCAGTATTTTCATCAAAATCTGCCTCATTTACCTCTGATACTTCACTTACTATTTTTTTAATAATATTTTCCATTCCTTTTTCCCCTTTTATTTAAATTTTAAGTACTATAATACTTATTTATTTTATATATAAATGTTATAAATGCTTTAATTATATCAACAAATCATTATACTCTACTGCTTTCAACTTCATTGGGCACTCGTAAGAAACGTTCTCGTATAGCTTATAAGGACCTATTTGCTCAAATCCAATACGCTTGTACAAAGCAAAAGCATTTTCAGTACTAACTAAATACAAAATTTCTAAATTATGGTCTAAAACTATTTTTTTTATTTCTTTAAGCAATAAATTGATTATTTTTGCTCTTTTACCAATATCAGTAGCAGAAATCTTGTTTCTGTCAATTATTAATCTCATTACTTCAGCAGATTTTTTTTCTGCTAAAAATCCATGTTGTTTTTCTATTGCCAATGTACTTTCAACTTCTTTTAAAACTATTGATAAAAACGCTATTAGCCCCCCATCTTCATAGCATCCAATATGGAATGCTTTTTTATCACACTCATCTTTCATAATACCATCAGGATAAAATTGTGCTGGTGCATCCTTATCTTCAACTACGAAAATACGATACCTTATCCTAAACAATTCTTCTAGTTCTTCACTTGAAGTAACTAGCTTAGTACTTAACATTTAACCATCTCCTTTTCAATTAATCTTTAGTATTAAAAGAATATAAATTAGTAAATTATAAATTTTATTAAAATATCGATTCTTAAAATAACTAAATTATATTAGAATCAACCATCAAATATTTTATACAATTAGCTAGTAACTAATTATGACCATATTTATATTTTTAAGTTGATTTATTAACATTATATCTTTTAATTTAAACGAGCTGTAATTAAATCATTGAATTAAAATATTAATGAATATTAAATTAAGTCATTGAATTAAAAAATTAATGCATATTAAAATAAGTAATTTTAATAAAATAAAGTATCTAAATAATATCCCTCGAAAAAATGCTAAATAACGATTTTTGGTCATTAGGATTGTCAAACGCATAAGATTCTACATCATAATAATCTTTTTTTATTAATGTAGATAAAACTGATTTAGGTCCTAATTCAATGAAGCAATCAACTCCAAAATTTATTAAATTATTTATTGTATCATTCCACATTACGGGACATACCATTTGCTTTGTTAGTTTTGGTATTATTTCATTTTTATTTTTATATGCAATTGCATCAAAATTTGATATTACCTGATTTTCAAAATCATTATATTTGTATTTATGCAACTCCACATTTAACAATTTTGATGCATTTTCCATATACGGACTATGAAATGGTGCACTAACTTTCAAATATATGCATTTCGCTCCTAATTTACTAAGTTCCTCTACTACCTTATCAACAATATCTTTACTACCTGATATCACAGTTTGTGTTTTTGAATTATAATTTGATACTACAACTTTTTTATTTTCATTACTATTACAGTAGCATACTTCATCAATTATATTTAATGATAGACCATTAACAGACACCATACTATATTCGTCATTAAACACGCACTCTTGCATAACTTTTCCTCTATATTTTACAATTTTTAAAGCATCTGCATAATCAATTACTCCTGCACAAACTAACGCTGTATATTCTCCCAGACTATGTCCACACATAAAATCCGGTCTAATTTTCAATTCCCTTTCTATTACCTTATAAGTTATTGCACTAATCATAAGAATAGCAGGTTGTGTATTTTCAGTCATGGTTAATTCTTTCATATCTCCACTAAAACATAGCTTACCTATATCATAGTTCAAAGTATTAGCCGCTTCTTCAAACAACACCCTAGTATATGGAAAATTATCATATAAAGTTTTTCCCATTCCAATATACTGTGAACCCTGACCTGGAAAAATAAAACTAATTTTTCTCATAGTTATAACCCCTTTTTTTACTTTATTATTAAAATAATATAATTTATAGAAAAATTTGTCAATTAATGTTATTGTCTTTTTTTGTCTTTTTATACCTTAAAATGTCTTTAAATGTCCAAAATAAAAAATATATTTTGTTTTTTGTGAGAATATGGAGTTTAGTTGCGTATATTTTATCAAAAAGTAATATAATGAGTTTTATTGATTAGTAAACCATGACCACATTGAACGGACATATATATTCTTTTAAACTATTTGATCAGATACAATATATTGACAAAGATACAAAAAAAGACAGCCTAAATAGTTTATATGCTATATAGGCTCTCGTTTGTTTATTAAACAATTTTCTTTATGAAAATTTGTCTCTTCAGTAATGTAATATAATGCAATATCTCACTAATTTGAATTTACTAATTTACTATATTAAAAAACTAAATTATACTAGGTACACCTATTTGAATTTGCCCTAATACATTCCACATACGCTTTGTAATAATTAATTTTCCATTGTCGTCTTCATATATGAACTTTAATTTTTTCATATCAGATATTACTTTCTCAATTTTATCATCAGCTGATACATTATAATAATCTTTAAAATTGCTATTAATTACATCTTTAAAATCACTTAAAGAGCGATTAAGATATACTATTGAATACAAAATATGTCTTTCGAATGCTTGCTCTTTTGTAAGAAAAGCGGCTGATTTCGTTCCATAACCATTCTTTTTTAAATTGGATATATATTCTTCAATATCACTATGGTTTATAGATTCTCCATAATCTATTAATGTTCCTCCACCTGCCCCAAGTCCTAAAACTCTAGCAGATGTTGAAATATACCTATGTTTATGTGAATTCTTATTGAAATAAAAAATCGGAGACTCTTCTCTTATATATCCTATATTCGTCATATTTGTGTCAACTAATTTGTCGAGCTTTAGTAGTTTTTTATTATGCTGCTCAATTGTAATTTTTTCTTTTCCATAATTGTATTTCTCAAGTTCAGTATTATCTATAATACGTAATGGAAAATACGTAACTTGATTAAGGTTTTCAATAGATTTTAGCTCCATTATATCTCTTACAATATCATCTTCACTTTGACTTTGGTAACCAAACATCATGTCTGCATTAACCGATATTCCAATGTTCAACAATTGATTAATTACTAATCTAGCCTTATCGCTATTATGCGCACAATCCATTTCTTTTAGTATCCTATCATTAAATGTTTGAATTCCAAGACTAACACGATTAATTTCAATTTCTTTAAGCATTAGTATTTTTTGCTCAGTTAACGTTGCTGGATTAGATTCAAATGTAAATTCACCATCTGCAGTAAAAGAAAAACTTGAAAATACCTTTGTTAAGAGTCGTTTAATTTCACTTGGTGATAGCATGGAAGGAGTTCCACCTCCAAAATATAAGCACTCAAATTCTGTTGATTTTACATATGGTGTATCTTTGATACGATCAATTTCCAATTCTAATGCATCTAAGTATTCACAAACTCTACTCTTATTATATATCTCAACAAAATACGGACAATATCCACACCGAGTTGCACAGAAAGGAATATTAATATACAATACATTGTGTGTATTAGGATATTGATTCTTAAATTGCAAAATTTCTCTTCTTATCAAATTTGATTCATCAATATCATATGCACAAAAATTATCACATTGTACTAAGTTTTCTACTTTTTTTGAAAGACCTCTTGCCTTTACATTAAAATAATCTGCATAAGACATATCCATATATAATTTCTGTTTATGGTTTAATGTTGTATCCATTTTTGAACCCCCTATATAATATATACTACCCTTAGAAACTTTGAACACTTTTAAATTTAATATTTTTAAAAAGTTAATTCTTTAGTCTCTCCCTAAAATTATCACTTTTTTTCATATTAACGTTTATTATGAAATTTTCATTAGAATTGTATTCTTCCAACCCAAAATTTGTTGTAAAGGAGACTTATTCATATATTAATTTTGATATTTGCTTTTTTATTATAGAGTTAAAAAATTTAGTATCCTGTAATCCTACAGCATGACCAGATTCAAGTACAATAAGCGTACTATTAATAAGATAACTATGCAATTTTTCTTGAAACATAAGCGGGGAAATATCATCGTATTTACCTGTAACTAAACAAGTAGGTACATCATTTTCTTTTACAGTATCAACTAAATTAATCTCTTGAATCAATTTAATTCTCCTTATTAATCCTGATGTTGTTTCATTTTCAGATAGTCGTCTGATATTATCTCCTTCATTTGCATGAATTATCTCATACTCAGTATTTGTATAACCCCATGGAGCTAATACATACAAAACTGTTTCAAGATTACAGCCTCTAGACAGCATTTCCTGAACAGCAAACAATACTCGTCTATATTTCCTTTCGATGTGAAAAGTTGGCGCAAATAGAATCATACAACTCACCTTATTGCGGTAGTATTTAGCATAACTCAATGCAACATTAGAACCAAACGAAAATCCAACTAAAATGACTTTATCACATTTCTCGGTAGTAATTACTAAATCAATTGTATCTACTAATTCTTTCATATCATACTCTTTGTCTTCTTTTTCTTTTGAATTACCACTATTAAAATAATCTATTGTTATTATTTTGTAATTTTGATTTAATTCTTTATCACGATACTGATTAATCCAAAATTTTTCTCCAACATTAATATACCCCCCAAGTAAAAAAATACATTCTTTTAAATCTTCCGCTTTATTTACATAATATGAAATAGTTCTTTTTGGTATATCAATTAGCTTATTTATATATATTGACATTTTTTCTATCTCACCGCCTTATTTATTAATCCTCCGTCAAGTACTATATTTTCACCACTTTTAAACAAAGAGATGTCACTAATTATGTATCTAATAAAATTTGCTATTTCCTCTGGTTTTGCATACCTTGCCAAAGGAATTTGACTTAAGTACTGCTCATCTTTATACCAAGGTGTATTTTTAATTAATGTTGTATCGACTGGTCCAGGAGATATTGCATAAAAGTTCTTTTCTGGTTCTAACTTTGCCATACTTTTTGACCATTGAATTAACATACTTTTTGATGTGCCATAAGATACCTGCCCACTTCTCGGATGAATACCTGAAATACTGCATAAACTAATTATAGTAGAATTTTTAACCAAAAACTTCTTGATATTTTCATAAAAACTATCTACAGCATAAAAATTTGTATCTACTACATCAAACCAGTCTTGTAAAGGTGTATTATATATTAAATTATCTTTTAATATTCCTGCATTATTGATTAGAATATCAATCTTTTTTATGCAAGCAATTTCCTTTATTATTTCCTTTTTATCTCTAATATCAAAAATTAATGCTTTACATTCACCACCTATTTGTTTTAACTTTGAAATAAGTTCAATAGCAGAGCTTTCACTTCTTACATTAACATACAAAAAATAATCTTGTTCTAAAAGCATTTTACATACTTCTACTCCAATCCCACCACTAGCACCAGTTACTAATGCATATTTCTTGTCCATACTACATCTCCTATCTTATATCAATATGCTTTGAAGATTCATATATAATATATCCTGTGAAAGATATGACAATATTTTTTCTATTTTTTCTAAGTTGCAACTACCCGTTCTTTTAATGATATTTACATTTATTTTCTTTTTAGAAAACTCATTTCCTAATACTAATGCTATTGAGTCAATTCCTTTATTGAAACATTCAAGTGCACAAGTTACATATAAATTTTTTATTTCATCAGAAATAATGTTGTTAACATACCACACTCTTACATTTTTTTTACTTAGAGCAACTCGATAAAATGCCTTTGAAACTAAAAAAATTTTAGTTAACGTCTCTCTGCATTCACTCATAATATCTTCTACACAAAAGCATGTTGCTACGCTAGGTATTAAGACAATATTGTTTACCTGTGAAAGTAACTCAAATTTATTTTTCAAGTTACCTTCATCGTAACAATCAATAATCTCTGAAGTTCTATTTTCAAACACACTGAGTTCATTCAAACAATCTTTATCAATAAATAATAAATTTGTTTCACATAAATCCATCATTTTATAAATAGCTTTTACATCTTCATTACACATTTTTTTGCCTATAAACATATACAAATTCCTATCATTCATATAAATATCCTCTTATCCTTATATATACTTATAACTATTCATAAAATCATCTAATTCTTGCCTGCTTATAAGTGAGTTATATGGACTCTTTCTAACAACAAAATTCTTCATTCTTGTATATATTTTGTCTTCATAAAAGGATGTAATATTTAAATGTGTATCGTCTCCAGCCTGTAGACATTCTACTAAAACATTAACCTTACCTTTTATGGGATTTTTACATACCATTTCAATTTCATCTCCACCTATTGGAAGCTTGCTAATCAAGTTAATAATTCTAGAGAAAAATACTGCTATTTGTAGACATGCATCATTTCCTAAAGGAGATGTTAAGTAGTTACTTTCTATTCCCTTAATACTTGTTTTCTCCTTATCCATTAAATCAAATTCCCCGATACAATACTTCAATTTTTTATCAATTTGAAATCTACTCTGACACGTATGAAAATGATATTTTAATCCTGGAAATTGCTTTCTATATAATTCTTCACATGAAATGTTATATGTATCTGCAAAAAATTTAGGAAGAATGATTTCACTGTCACAACACTTTTCTTTTGAAAGCAATACTTTGGAAGTAACGTTTTCTTTTATTGCAATAATCTTTCCCATTTTATTTGTTCGATTTGAATAAATTACAGTTTCAAATATGTATAAACTTTCTTGTTCCTGCTTTTCTACAACCTTAATATTAATATCTGTCTTTTCTCCAGGCAACATAGTTATTCCACGCATAATTGATAAATCTATTAATTTATATGGATTAATTTCATCTACATTTATTTTTTTCTTTGTTTCACAATAAATAAAAGCTGCTTCGAAAAGGAGTTCCATAACCATAGTAGCTGGCATAAAACACTGTCCTCCAAAAATATGCTCCTTTAAATAAATATGCTTTTCAGAATCAATACATATATGCAAATCAAGCTCATTAGTATCCTCTTTTACGTCTAAAATGTTACCTAAAAACAATGGATATGCTATACTCATTATAATTCCTCCTTAATGTATTGTTTATACAAAATGGCAGAATTCTGTCCTCCGAATCCAAAACTATTCGATAATGCATATTTAACATC
The DNA here is from genome assembly GCA_002332905.1 of Firmicutes bacterium UBA2058. Lineage (GTDB taxonomy): Bacteria > Bacillota > Clostridia > Tissierellales > Sedimentibacteraceae > UBA1535. The sequence goes on from DDAM01000005.1 coordinate 22,631, forward strand.
TACCATTCTACATTTTTCAGGTACGTAATCTAAGTCAAGCTCTTTATCACGTTCTTTCAAATTTCTAGTTCCATGAATCTTACTTTCAAGTATACTATTGATACACACAATTCCCTCCAAAGCTGCTGCGGCCATTATAGAATGACCTATCATTGATTTTGTTGAAGAGATAGGTATTTGATTTGCTAAATTTCCAAATACATTTTTTATAGCTATAGTTTCCATGTAATCATTCATTTTTGTAGAAGTACCGTGCGCATTAATATAATCAACTACATCTTTTGAAATCCCTGCTTTTTCTATACATTCATTAATCGCTTTTGTTGCTCCTAACGCAAGCGGATCAGGATCAGTTGCACGAAATGCATCCCCATTTGTAGCATATCCGGCTATCTCTGCTAAAATTTTACATCCCCTTCGTTTTGCATGCTCTAATTCTTCAAGTATTAATATTCCGCACCCAGATCCCATAACAAAACCATCTCTATTTTTATCAAAAGGTCTACATGCCTCATTAGGATTGGGATTTTTAGATAATGCTCCTAATCTGCTAAATCCTATCATACTATTTAAGTCTAAACAATATGCGCCACCTGTTATTGCAACATCAACAATACCATGTTTAATTTTCAAATAGCTTTCACCAATTGCATTGTTTCCTGATGCACATGCTGTTGCTACACTTAGTTGGGGACCCGTAATTTCTAACATTCTGGATACATAGTGATTAAAACTGTCCCAGTCATATGCATTGAAAAAAGGACGTTCTCTATTTAGTTCTAAGAAATAAGCATCATCTCTTTTCTCAAGTTTATTTATTTTTTTATAAGTAGGAACCATCTTATCAATATAATTAATTAAACTTGGTTTTCTATCAGCAATAGAAACCATAATATTTGATGATTCATTTATAATTACTTTTTCTAATTTAGATTGTTCAATAGCTTCCTTTACTGCTAAACAAAAAACACGTTCCTCTTTCCTTGCAGGTATTCGCTTATTGTTGTAATTATAAGCTTCTTCTATACTGCACTCAGGAACACATGCACCAATTCTTACGATATCTCCTTCTAAAATCAATGTATTTATTTGCTGTATTGAATTTACTCCCTCAATTAAACTATTCCAGAATTTTATAACTCCAATTCCGTAAGGGGAAATAGCTCCCATTCCTGTAATTACTACTCTTTTCATAAGATCAACTCTTTCTTAATACTAATGTACATATTTCACCAAGATAAGAAAAAGAGTTAACTATACAGACTTTAGCATCATATTCATGTTTTTTTCCCTTTATATAATTAATCTCATTTTCTAAATAAAGTTCCCCTTCTGTCAATATTGGAAAAATACATTTTTCCTTAAAAGAAAGACAAGAAACAGCAACTGAAAATGCTCCTTGTGCTACCCTAGTATTTCCAATATAACTTTGACATGAAGTAACAAATACATGATTTTTAAACATATCACGTATTGCTATTGCTTCTGCCCTATCAAGCAGTTGATTTCCACCAGCACTACTCTGAATAAAATCAACACTTTCTTCTATTATGCAAGCATCCATTAATGCCTCTTTCATACATTCTTTCATTAACATTGATATCTCTTGTTCATCTTTATAATCTATATTTGGAATATAGCGATTACAATATCCGCATATTTGAGCATATCCATTTCTGTTATCATCCACTTTTTTTTCTAGTATTAATACACTTCCACCTTCTGTAAACAAATTACCTTTACTAGTAATTCCAAATGGTACTGCTTCTATTGCAGAACTAGCCAATAATCCTTTTTCCTTCATTTGATGCAAGAACTCAGGATTAATTTTATCATCAACTCCACCACATATTACTCTCTTTACACGCTTTTGCTTTATTGCCAGAAACGCCTCGCCAATAGAAACAATTCCACTATTCATTCCATTAACCAAACTAAGGTTTATACCCTTTATATTATTTTCTATTGATATTTGACCAGCTACTGTATTAGGTAATCTTGTAACCATCCAAAGAGGAGGAATTTCTCTAATTCCTAATTCACCTAATTCTTTATAATTAATTTTATTTTCCTCATCAATATAATTCGTTATTATTTCTCCTAACTCTAAAGGCTTTGATTCATAACAGGAGCCAATAATAATTCCGAATTCTTCTGAATCAGAATTAATTATTTCGTCAAATATTTCTGCATCTGATAATGCCAATTTTGAACATATACAACCTAAAACAGTATCAAGTCCAAAAAATTTTAATGACTTTTTATTCTTAATGTATGATTTTATATCATTAATTTCTATATGATTTACTATCTGCGAATAACTTCCATCAGTTTGCATAGCTAATCTTGTATAACAACTATCTAAGCATTCAAAATGATCTATATTTGACTGCCCTAAAATACTCACTAAGCCAATACCACTAATAATAACACTTACCATTTTTTCTCCTTATCATTTATACCTTTGAAACACTAAAGATGCATTATATCCACCAAGACCACTAGTATTGCCTATACAATACTCTAAATTATCAACTTGAAGCGGTCGTGTAATAAGGTTTAACTTAACATCTTTATCTGCTACAAGAAAATTTCTATTATCATGTATAGTTTGAGTTTTTAAAGTTTGCAGACAAATTGCACTTTGAATGGCACCACAAGCTGCAAAGGTGTGACCAATATAAGATTTTGTACTGCTAACCGGAATTTTATCTGAAAAATCTTTGAATACCACTTCTATTGCCTTACTTTCTTCATAATCATTTGATTTTGTAGCAGTACCATGAGCGTTAATATATCCTACTTTTTCATAGCTGATGTTGGCATCCAATAATGCTTTTTCCATAGCACGTATTTTCCCATTTGAAGAGGCATCTGATATACTTAATGGATCTATACATGTCCCATAACCTTTTATTTTTCCATAAATTGTAGCACCCCTTGCTAACGCTCTATCCATTCTTTCTAACACTAACACACATGCACCTTGTCCTATTACAAATCCATTTCTATTTTTATCAAATGGGTTCATAGCATTGTTAGGATCTGTTGAAGTAGAGAACATACCAAGTTTGCTATAACCACAAACACTAAGCTCATTCAATTTATCATCTGTGCCTCCAGCCAGCATTATCTCTTCTTCATTATTCTTAATTTTTTTGTATGCTTCTCCAATTGCTTGCATACCTCCACAACATGCACCCAAAATTGTCATTCCATATCCTTTTAACGATAGATAATGATAAATGCGTCCAAGCAATATATTAGGATACGTATTAAAAAAAGATGTTGGTATTTCCTCATCCAATGTACTATTTTCATATTGTTTTATTGAACATGTGCCGCAACCAATAATAGATGAAATATCCTGCTCAACATAATCTAACTTAGCATCAAATAATGCATAGATAAAAGCATACATTAACATTTGAGTTTGCATGTTAAGTTTTATAATGTTTTTTTTGCTTTTTAAGCTTATTTCATTAAATATATTAAAGGAAAAATTTGATGCAACACCTGCTAAGTTTAATCCATACTTATTCAAATATTCAAAATTTGACGGTAGATAAGAAATGCCATTTTTTCTACTTAATATAGAATCCCATAATGAATCTAAATTTGTTCCTAATGGTGAAACTAATCCAATTCCAGTAACAGCAACATCCTGTTCTTTATTCATTCTTCATTCTCCACGTAATATAATCAACTAATGCCCTTACTGTATAGAATGATTCATAGTTTTCTTTTTTTCTTATTATATTAATAATATTGTCATTAATATATGGATATTTTTGTATTATTTTATGTAAATTTTCTTCACTATAGTCTATTTGTCCAATGCCTTCCGGATAAATATCTGAGATTACTATTTTCGAAATATTAAAGTTCTTTTCTAGCTTATAACATATGTCAATAAAGTCAATTGAATCTGCTCCAAGATCTAATACCAGGTGAGAATCCATAGTAATTTCGTCTTCTTCAACCCCCAGCACATCTTCTAAAATTGTTTTAATTACATTTTCATTATTCATATTTACCCTCTTTTTCCATATTAAGGAATATTTTATTTTTTTTCATTTTACTATTTTTTTATAGTAATGTCAAGCCGATTATTTTTATGTAAAGTACAAAAGTAAATTCCAATTTGTACTTACTATCCTCTTTTCAGATAGCACACCAAATGTAGACAAAATATAACTGGTATTTTGAGGGGGTTCTAATAACCAAAAAAAGAAAAAACCTGATAAAAAAGTTGAAGAAGATTTGATTGCTGGAAATCAGAAACTTAGAATCGAGAATGAATACTTAAAAATTGCAAGCCTTAGTCCAAGAAAGAATTGTCCGAGCTTCATCCTACTTTTCAACAAGTAATGGATGCTAGATAAAGCATTTGCTAAGATACCAAATGCTATAGGTTTAATAAAAGGAAATTGTCTAGATAATTCTGTTATGGAAAATTTCTTTGGACTACTTAAATCTAAAATGTTTTATAAATACAATTTTAATTCTGTACAACAATTTGATAGAAGAAATAGAATCATATATAGATTATTATAATAACAAAAGGATTAAGTGTAAATTAAGGTTCTATAATAAATGTTGGGTACATGAAAAACAATTCATAACCTCAGCATTTTTTATTACAAAAAAGAAATGCACTTATTATTCAAAACTACTATAATGTTAGTTGACTAGTCCAAACACGAAAGGAGTTTTGATATAAGTGCTATCTAATTGCATCAATAATTTATTAAATTTAAAAGGGGTAAAAGTAAAAAAATTAAAAATTTTGATTCTTCTATAGATGTTTATATAGAAACTAACCCTAAAGATCATATTTGTCCATGTTGTGGCTCTAAAACTCATAAAATTCATGATTATCGCAATCAAACTATTAAGGATTTACCCATTCAATTTAAAAACGTTAATATTATACTTCATAAAAGAAGATACATATGTTCTTTTGGAAAAAAGTTTTATGAACATTATGAATTTTTACCTAAATGCCATAGAATGACTAACAGATTAGCTTTTTACATAATTACTGAACTTAAGAAAACTAAATCTATGAAAGAAATATATCAATGCATACTTGTAGATGGTAAAAAGAAAAAAGTAATTGATATTTTACCTGATAGGTATCAATCCCACTTAATTAGCTATTTTACAAAGTATTCAAGACAAGAACGTAAAAATGTAAAATTCTTTGTTTGTGATATGTGGCAGCAATATGCAGAACTTGCAAAAACTTTGTTTCCTAATGCTACAATTATTATTGATAAATATCACTTTATTAGACAAACTACATGGGCTTTGAAAACGTAAGAAAAAGGCTTCAAAAACAAATGCCTGCTGAATTAAGAAGATACTACAAAAGAAGCAGAAAATTAATACTTACACATAATCATTACTTTGACAAATCTCATAAAACCATTCTTTAAGATGGTGTGCAAGTCTTAAATCGTCATTGTGCAATAGCATAATTTCAAGAGCTTTTTTGTTATCATCAGATAGCTTGTAATGTCTATAAACAGATAAAGGAATTTAACAATTGGATTAAGGATGCAAGCTCATCGGAATTAAGGAATTTGAACAATGTACTAAGACATATATCATTGGCATAATGAAATACTTAATGTCTTTAAATTTGGATATACAAATGGTCCAACTGAAGGCTTTAACAACAAAATTAAAGCATTAAAGCGTATATCCTTTGGTGTACGTAACTTTCATAGATTTAGAAATCGTATTTTACATTGTTTTAATTAAATATTTTAAACTACAACTAACATGTAGCTTTATTTTGTGTACCCAAAAACATCTAATTTATTATTCGAACATAAAATAACCCTTTGTCTTGAAGGAGCAAGGATTTCATTAATCCTCACCCCAACTATTGACAAAGAGCCAAAAAATGCTACGCATCTTTATTAATATAATATATCGCGTAGCATTTATAATTTAATTTTTCTATTCTCAATTATTCACTTACTTCTACTGGTATTTCTACCTCTTCTAAATCAATATCATCAGCTTTAGATAAAACATTATCTACATTTACCATTAGAACTGTAGTTCCTGTCTTATCAGTTTTTCCTACACCAGAAATAAATCTAGTATTATAATACTCTTTATTCATATCTCCTTGTTCAAAAGCATTTGAGATAGATTCTATTGATAAAACACTGTCTACGACTATTCCAGCTTTAAAATTATTATGCTCTAAAACAATTATCATTTCCTTAAGATTATTTTTCAATACAGTTATAGAGTCATCCAGTATCGAAATAATTTCAGGCATATATTCTTCCTTAACTCTATCTAGTATATCCTTTAAACACTCTTCTCTTTGGCAATTTGCATGATCCTTATTACAATTATTATACGCTGCAGCTGCCTCATGTAATAATCTATGAGGTTCTTCTATTTTTTTAATATGAAACCCTATAGTGTTATTTTCCGGTTTATATGAATAATACCACTTACCAAATGTGCACTTGTGAGGATCAGTAGCTAACTTAAATTCTTCTTCATTTTCTATACATCTATCTAGTTCTTTTACCCAGTTAATATGGTCTTGTTTTCTTGCAATAATCATATTAGAGTAATCATCTATTATTTTATCCAAGGAATCTTCTTTAAATAAAATTTTAAGGTCAATTAACGGGATAATACTTCCTCTTAAATTCATAACCCCTCTTATATATTCTTGGATATCTGGAACTTCTATTACTTCATCAGTCATTTTAATTATAGACAAAACATCTTCACTGTTTACAGCATATGTATTTTTATTTACCTTAAATACAATCCAAGGAAGTTCTATTTTTTCTATATCATTATCAAAAACATTGTCACACATAGCAAATAATTCCTTTCTATAGAGTACATTGTATAAATTATAACGTAAATTGTCAAAATTTGCAATATAAATAAATCCATTACTATCTGAAATACTTATTAAAGTAGGCGTATGATTTTTATGAATAGTTATTAATGCGCCTAAGACAAAATTACGATGACAAAATAAATGTAGAACAAAATTATGAAGAAAGCATTAAGTAATTTTAATATACAACCTCTTTTAGAAATAACCCTTGTGGTTTTGCTGTTTGCCCTAGGTATGTTCTTTGACCAGTTTGTATAGCTTTTTCTATGCATGTTATATTCTTTTTCCCATTTCCAATCTCTATAATTGTTCCAACAATAATTCTGACCATGTTATACAAAAAACCATTGCCAGTAATTTCGATTTTAATCAGCTTATTATCACTGTTAATAGAAGTCTTGTAAATTGTTCTAACAGTAGACTTAACACTTGAATTTGACGACATAAACGCCTTAAAATCATGTTCCCCTTCAAGCTTTACTAAAGCCTCTCTCATAATATTAATATCCAACTTATAAGGTATGTGATAAGAATATTTTTCATAAAAAGGGCTTGAAACTCTATCGTTATATATTTGATATAGATACGTTTTTCTTTTAGAGCTAAATCTTGAATTAAAATCTAAATCTACTTCCTCTGAGCTCAATATTCTAATATCAGTGCTTAGATTTGCATTAATTGCGCACTTTATCTTTCCGGCTGGAATTTTACTTGCAGTTTGAAAATTGGCTACCTGTGCTAGCGCATGAACATTGGTATCTGTTCTACCAGAACCAATTAAATCTATATTTTCGCCAGTTATACTATATAAAACTTTTTCAATCTCTTCCTGTATGGTTGGCAGTTTATTTTGCTTTTGCCAGCCAAAATAGTTGCTGCCATCATAGGATATTATAAGCTTGATATTTCTTAACATACTCTTATCACTATTATTGCAGCCATATAAATAATGAATATTATACATGCAACGTAGTCACCTTTTCTTAAAACTAACTGTCTCATACGAGTTCTATTTTCGCCACCTCTATAACATCTTGACTCCATAGCCATAGCTAGTTCATCCGCTCTTCTAAAAGCACTTATGAATAAAGGCACTAGAAGCGGTACTAGATTTTTTGCCCTTTTTATAATATTGCCACTTTCAAAATCAGCACCTCTTGCTTTTTGTGCTTTCATTATTTTTTCAGTCTCTTCCATAAGTGTAGGAATGAATCTAAGAGCAATTGTCATCATCATGGCAAGCTCATGCGCTGGTAACCCTATCTTTTTAAATGGATTTAATAAACTTTCTATTCCATCTGTTAAAAGAATCGGTGATGTTGTAAGTGTCAATAATGATGTACCAAGTATTAACAAAACTAATCTTAGTGCCATAAAAGTTGCTTGATATACACCTTCTCTAGTTATCTTAAGGAAAAATATTTTAAATATTTGTTCTCCAGGCGTTAAAAATAAGTTTATAAAAAATGTAATTAATATTATTATAAGTATTGGTTTTAAACCTTTTATAACAAACTTTATAGGAACCTTAGATACGCAAATAGCTAATGCTAAAAACAACAAAACTAAAATATAAGCAGGAAATATGTTTATTATAAATAAAGATATAATATATACAAATGTTATAATAATTTTAACTCTTGGATCAAGGTCATGTATAGGTGAATCAATTGGATAATGCTGTCCAATAGTAAGATTTTTAAACATTTTTTCCTCCCGTTATGCCGTTTTGTGGCATCATAGAATGTGATGAAGAATCGTTCTTTGATTCTTCCGAAGTGTGAAGTGTTTTTTTCACACTTTGTCGCCTTAACTCCTTAATAATCTCCAATTTAGCTTCTTCTACAGTAATAATATCATCTTTAATATTAAAGCCTTTTTTTCTTAACTCCGATACTACCTCAACTATTTGCGGCACTCCTAAACCTATTTTAATAAGCTCCTCAGCATTTTTATAAACTTCTTTAGGAGTTCCTTGCATATGAACTTTTCCCTTAAATAACACTATAACCTTATCCACAAGCTTGGCTATATCCTCCATACTGTGAGAAACCAAGATTACAGTTTGATTACTTGATTTATGTAGCTTTCTTATTTGCTCAAGAATTTCATTTCTTCCTGACGGATCAAGACCAGCAGTAGGTTCATCAAGTATTAAATAGTCTGGCTTCATAGCAAGTACACCAGCAATTGCAACTCTCCTTTTTTGTCCTCCACTTAAATCAAATGGTGATTTATCTTTTATTTCATTATAATTAAATCCAACAGCCTGCAATGCATCTTTAACTCTAGATTTTATTTCATTTTCTGGCAATTCTAAGTTCAAGGGTCCAAAAGCTACATCCTTTTCAACCGTTTCTTCAAACAACTGATATTCAGGATATTGAAATACTAGACCTACAGTTTGTCTTATTTTTCTTAGCTCGCTTCTATCAGAACCTACTACCTTATCATCTACAGTTGTTTTTCCTGAAGCAGGCATTTCTAATCCATTTAAAAGCTGGATTAATGTAGATTTACCGGAACCAGTGTGTCCAATAATTCCAACGAAATCTCCCTTTTCTATATTTAAATTAACATCATCTAATGCGACAGTCCTAAATGGTGTACCTTCACCATATACATATACTATATTTTCTACTTTTATTGACATAATTTATCCACCAATTCCTTTATAGTTATAACATCAGTAGAAATATCTATTCCTTCTAATGATAATTCGTATGCTAGCTCAGTAACTTGTGGAACATCTAGTCCATATTTTTTAATCTTTTCTACATTTTGAAACACTTCTTTTGGTGTTCCGTCGATTTTTACATTGCCGCCATCCATTATTATAACTCTATCTGCTTGAACAGCTTCATCCATGTAATGTGTTATTAAAAGAATCGTTTTACCTTCTTCCTTATTAAGTCTTTTGATTGTATCAATAACCTCTTTTCTACCTGATGGATCAAGCATAGCTGTTGGCTCATCTAAAATTATACACTCAGAGTGTAAAGCAAGAACTCCTGCTATTGCAATTCTTTGCTTTTGACCACCTGACAAAAGATGAGGAGGTCTTTTTCTATATTCATACATTCCAACTGCTTTTAAAGCATCATCAACTCTTTTTCTTATCTCAGATGGTTCAACACCTTGATTTTCAGGTCCAAAGGCAATATCTTCTTCCACGATTGTGGCTACCAATTGATTATCTGGATTTTGAAATACCATACCAGCAGTTTGTCTAATATCCCATAGCTTATTCTCATCGGAAGTATCCATATCATTTACGTATATCTTACCTTCTGAAGGTAGAAGTAAAGAATTTATTAACTTAGCTAAAGTTGATTTTCCAGATCCATTATGACCGAGTATAGCTGTAAACTCACCTTTTTTGATGTTTAGAGTAACTCCATCTAATGCATATTTCTTATCATCATTATTATATTTAAATTTTACATCTTTTATTTTAATTATATCCAAAATAAAACACCTCACAAATTTCACTGTTCATAATACTATTTACCGCTTAATGATTAAAACTATTATTAAAGCCTAAAGATTTTTAAGCTTTAATAATAGCTTTAATGCATATAGAGGATTAAGTAAAACTTAATCCTCTTACATATTTATATTATACTAATTCAATTATTACCATTTCCGCTGCATCGCCTCTACGAGGTCCTAATTTCATTATTCTCGTATAGCCTCCGTTTCTTTCAGCGTACTTAGGAGCAATTTCTTCAAATAATTTATATACAACATCCTTGTCATATATATATGCTAATGCTTGACGTCTTGCATGTAGATCTCCTCTTTTCCCAAGAGTAATCATTTTTTCAGCAACTTTTCTTAACTCTTTTGCACGAGTTTCAGTAGTTACTATTTTTCCATTAGTTAGTAAACTTGCAGTTAAGTTTCTTAACATGGCTACTCTATGAGAAGTTGGGCGACCAAGCTTTCTGTGCATACCCATGCTTAGCCCTCCTTATTTATGAATCTAATTATCGTTTTTTCTCAATGATAAACCTAATTCTTCAAGTTTTTTTCCTACTTCATCTAAAGATTTTTTACCAAGATTTCTTACTTTCATCATATCCTCTTCAGTTTTATAAGTAAGCTCTTCTACTGAATTTATTCCAGCTCTCTTTAGACAATTGTAAGATCTAACTGATAAATCAAGTTCTTCAATTGTCATTTCTAACACTTTTTCTTTTTCATCTTCTTCTTTTTCAATCATTATCTCAACATCGTTAATATGCTCAGTTAATGAAATAAACAAGTTAAGATGTTCATTCAATATCTTTGCGCCTAATGATACTGACTCCTCTGGGTCAATTGTACCATCAGTCCAAACTTCAAGTGTTAGTTTATCAAAATCTGTTCTGTTTCCAACTCTAGTATCTTCTACTGTGAAGTTAACCTTTTTAACTGGTGTGTAAATTGAATCAATAGGAATAACACCTATACCTTGATTTTCTTTTTTATTTCTATCAGAAACCACATATCCACGTCCACGTTCCATTTCCATCTCAATGATAAGTTCTGCGCCTTCTTCAAGAGTAGCAATGTGTAAATCTTCGTTTACAATTTCTACATCTACACCAGTAATTATATCAGCTGCCGTAACTTCTTTAGGTCCTTTAGCATCAATTAATAATTGAACAGGTCCATTTACATTCATTTTAGCAGCGATATTTTTAATGTTAAGAATTATTTCTGAAACATCTTCTCTTACTCCAGGTATGGTAGAGAACTCATGCAACACACCTTGAATGTTTATTGATGTTACAGCTGCACCAGGTAACGATGAAAGAAGTATTCTTCTTAATGAATTCCCTAAAGTTGTTCCATAACCTCTTTCTAATGGCTCGACAACAATCTTGCCATATGTGTTCTTTTCATTTTTATCAATTAAGGTAATATTAGGCTTTTCAATTTCGATCATCCCAAACCCTCCTTAGATTTTATTGTTTTGTCGAGGGTAATAATTCTTAAACTAATTATTATTTAGAATACCACTCAACAATTAGATGCTCTTCAATTGGTAATTCTATATCTGCTTTTGTAGGTATAGCTATTATTTTACCTGTGAAATTATCAGGCTCTACTTGTAACCACTGAGCTACTGTAACTTTGTGGTTTTCTACTATAGATTTAAATTTAGTTGAGCTTTTACTACTATCCTTTACAGATATTACATCTCCTACTTTAAGAATCATAGAAGGGATATCAGCCTTTTTACCATTAACATTAAAATGTCCATGTACAACCAACTGTCTTGCTTCTGCTCTAGATGCAGCAAATCCTAATCTATAAACAACATTATCTAATCTTAGCTCTAATACTGATAATAAATTATCTCCAGTTTTTCCTGGCATTTTACTAGCTATATTGAAGTATTCAGCAAATTGACCTTCTAATACACCATAATATTTTCTAACTTTTTGTTTTTCTCTTAACTGTACACCGTGGTTAGTAAGTTTCTTCTTGTTTTGTCCGTGTTGTCCAGGAGCATAATTTCTTCTGCCAATTGAACACTTATCAGAATAACATCTATCACCTTTTAAATAAAGCTTTACGCCTTCTCTTCTACAAAGTCTGCATACAGGTCCAGTATATCTTGCCATCTTTTCACCTCACCTTTCCTATACTCTTCTACGTTTTGGTGGTCTACATCCATTGTGTGGTATTGGAGTAACATCTTTTATTAAGCTTACTTCCAAACCAGCAGCTTGCAATGATCTTATTGCAGCTTCACGGCCTGCTCCGGGTCCCTTAACGTATACTTCTATTGTTTTTAATCCATGTTCCATAGCTCTTTTAGCAGCTTCTTCTGCTACCATTGATGCAGCAAAAGGAGTTGACTTTCTTGAGCCTTTAAATCCTAATTGTCCTGAACTTGCCCAAGAAATTGCATTTCCTTGCATATCAGTCAAAGTTACTAATGTATTGTTGAAGGTTGACTTAATATGAGCCTGACCTTTTTCAATATTTTTACGTTCTCTTTTTCTAACTCTTGTGTTTTTTTGTTGTTTTTTAGCAGCCATTTAAGTCACCTCCTATTTTTTATTTTTCTTTCCTGCAATTTTTTTAGGACCTTTTCTTGTTCTTGAATTATTCTTAGTATTTTGTCCTCTTACAGGTAATCCTTTTTTGTGTCTTAAGCCTCTGTAACAATTGATTTCTTTTAATCTTTTAATGTTTAAAGAAATCTCTCTTCTTAAGTCACCTTCTACAGGATATTTATCTATTTCTGCTCTTAATTTAGCTACTTCATCTTCTGTTAAATCTTTTACTCTAGTATCAGGATTAACTCCTGTAACTTTTAGTATGTGTCTGGAAGTTGGTCTTCCTATACCAAATATATAAGTTAAACCTATTTCCACTCTTTTATCTCTTGGTAAATCAACACCAGCAATTCTGGCCATTAAGCGTACACCTCCTACGTTCTGTGTTTACTTTTTTGTTTTTTGTAGTCTGATATCTTGCGCTCATACTAATAAAATAGTTTTTAAAATTAGTATCATCCTCACAAAGTGAAAAACTCCACTGAAGAATCGGAACGATTCTTCCATAGAGAGTGAACTTGTTCACTCTTTTTTATCCTTGTTTTTGTTTGTGTTTTGGATTTTCACAAATTACCATTATCTTACCTTTTCTTTTTATGATTTTACATTTTTCACAAATTGGTTTTACTGATGGTCTTACTTTCATTGTAATACCTCCTTACTACTTTTTCCTCCAAGTTATCCTACCTCGTGATAAGTCGTAAGGCGACAGTTCAACTGCAACCTCGTCTCCTTCCAGGATCCTTATATAGTTCATTCTCAGCTTACCTGAGATATGCGCTAGTATTTGGTGTCCATTTTGAAGTTCGACTTTAAACATCGCATTAGGTAGAGCCTCAAGAACTTTTCCTTCTACTTCTATTACATCCTTTTTGGACATTGATTTCTCAACTCCCACTTCTTAATGCTTATTCGTTAAGAAAGGCTCTAAGAGCTTTCTTACAGTAGCATCATTGATTTTTTCATTACTTTTTAACATATTAGCAAATTCTTCTAAAACAGTATTATAGATAACTAAATGCTTTACTTTCTTTTTCTTAGGTGAGCTTAGTTTTCTTAAGTCACCATCTGCTACTAAAACAAAGCTATCATCTATAATTTCCACTATTACAAATACTCTGCTTTTATCTCTTCCTGCTTTTGATTTCACAACCTGACCAATTTTTAAATCTGTTGTTGTATCCATCAATTCACCTCATAACATTATGCCCATGCGCCATATTACACTAATCAGCACAAAAAATCTGTGCATGGGCTTGGCGCATATTATTTCTTTATACAATTTCCATTCAGCCTTACAGTACGGTTAATAAATCTGGTTCACCATCTGTTATTGCAATAGTATGCTCATAATGTGCAGATGGTTTACCATCAAGTGTAACTACAGTCCAATCATTGCTTAGTATTCTAACATGATATGACCCTGCATTAATCATTGGCTCTATTGCTAGAACCATTCCTTTTTGCAGCCGCGGGCCCTTACCAGGTTGCCCAAAGTTAGGTATTTGTGGCGCTTCATGCATTTGTTTTCCGACGCCATGCCCTACAAAATCTCTTACAACAGAGAATCCAAAGCTTTCAGCATACTCTTGAACAGCATGTGATATATCAGATAATCTGTAGCCAACTTTTGCAAATTTAATACCTTTATAAAAGCTCTGTCTAGTAACTTTTATTAACTGCTCATTTTCACTGTTAATCTGACCAACTGGATATGTTTTTGCACCATCTCCAACATAACCATCGTATACTGTCCCTATGTCTATACTAATGATGTCACCATCTTTTAGCTTTACAGATGAAGAAGGAATTCCATGAACAACTTCTTCATTAATAGAGGCACATATAGAGGCAGGAAATCCATTATATCCTTTAAAAGCAGGAATAGCATTGCAAGATCTTATATACTCTTCAACAATCTCATCAAGTTCTTTTGTAGTAATACCAGATTTAATATGTTTTTTTACTAAATCATGTGCTCCTGCAACTATTCTTCCAGCCTTCCTCATTATTTCAACTTCTCGCTGCGTTTTAATAATAATCATATTATTTAGCCTCTCAAATTTGAAATTATGTCGCTTCCAACCTTATCGATTGGTTGCTCTCCATTTATATTTAGTATTATACCTTTATTAGTATAGTATTCAATCAATGGTTTTGTTTGTTCTTGATAAACATTAATTCTATTTGCTACAGTTTCTTCTGTATCATCTTTTCTTTGATACAATTCTCCACCACATTTATCGCAAATATCTTCTTTTTTAGGCTTGTTGTAGATTATATGATATGTTTGACCGCAGTCCTTACATATTCTTCTGCCAACAGCTCTATCTACCAATAATTTTGAATCTACTTGAATGTTAACAACATAGTCTAGTTTTTGATCCATGTCACCAAGAACTTTATCTAAAGCATTCGCTTGTTCAATTGTTCTAGGGAATCCATCAAGTAAGAATCCATTTCTACAGTCGTCTTGTAAAAGTCTATCTTTTACAATTTCAATAGTTAGCTCGTCAGGTACTAAAGCACCTTTATCTAGGAATTCTTTAACCCTTTTTCCAAGCTCAGTTTCTTCTTTAATATTTTTTCTAAACATGTCTCCAGTAGAAACATGTGGAATTTTAAACTCGTTTACTATAGTTTCTGCCTGAGTGCCTTTTCCAGCACCCGGAGGTCCTAATAATATAGCTCTCATTTTATACTTCCTCGATTTTGATTTTTAATTGTTATTTTAAAAATCCTTTATAATGTCTCATTAACATATGAGCTTCCATTTGCTTCATAGTTTCTAAAGCAACACCTGTAACGATCAATAGTGCAGTACCACCAAAGTTTACCTTTAAGTGCGTAAATGAGAATATTAATGTTGGAATAGACGCTATTATCGCTAATGATATAGCTCCAACGATTGTTACTCTATTTAAAACTTTACTTAAATATTCTGCTGTTGGTCTGCCTGGTCTAATACCAGGTATAAATCCACCATTCTCTTTTAAATTGTTCGCATATTCAAAAGGATTGAATTGTATTGCAGTATAGAAATAAGTGAAGAATACAATAAATAATATATTCACTATTGAATAAATCCATACTCCAGGGTTTCCATTTACTGAAAACCACTTTGTCAATCCAGGTGCCCAGCTTGGGAAGAAGAATGCTAATGTTTGTGGTATAGCTAAGAAAGTTGATGCGAATATTACTGGCATAACTCCTGCCATAAGCACTTTCATTGGTATGTGTGTACTTTGACCACCATACATTTTTCTACCTACAACTCTTTTTGCATATTGAACAGTAACTTTTCTTTCAGCTTGTTGTATAGCAATAACACCTACTATTATGAATAATGCAAAAACTAAGAAAATTAAGATTTCCCAAATTTTCACAGTTCCAACTTGGAACAAGTATATTGAACTACCAATATCACTTGGTATTCTAGATACTATACCAGCAAATATTATTATAGAAATACCATTTCCAATTCCTTTGTCAGTTATTTGTTCACCTAACCACATTAAGAATGCAGTACCAGCCGTTAGCACTAAAACTACGATAGAAATTGATAAAAAGCTCTTATTAATTATTGCTTGATTGAAAAATCCTATGCTATAAGCTAAAGCTTGAATAAGTGCTAATACAACTGTTAAATATCTTGTGTATTGACCCATTTTCTTCTTACCATCTTCACGTTTGAAGATTTCTTCAAGCTTTGGAATAGCTATTGCTAATAATTGAAGAATAATCGATGATGTAATGTAAGGATAAATATTAAGCGCAAATATTGTAAAGTCTTTAAACGCTCCTCCGGCCATAAGGTCAAAGAAGTCTAATATTCCCGCGTTTGAACCTGAAAACATTTGAGCTACCACTTCGCGGTTTATAAACGGTACTGGAATAACAGAACCAAATCTATATACTACTATCATCATAAGAGTAAAAAGTATTCTTTTACGCAAATCAGGTATTTTCCATGCATTCCTCATTGTTTCAAACAACTAGATCACCTCTACTTTTCCACCAGCAGCTTCAATCTTTTCAACTGCAGATTTACTAAATTTATTCGCTTTTACTGTTAGTTTTTTTGTTATTTCACCATTTCCTAAAACTTTTACTCCGTCTAGCTGTTTCTTTAGTATACCTGTTTGTTTTAAAAGTTCTGGAGTGATTTCTGCTCCATCTTCAAATCTATTTAAAACTTCTACATTTATTTCTGCATACTCAGTTGCAAAAACATTTGTAAATCCTCTTTTTGGAAGTCTTCTGTAAAGAGGCATCTGTCCACCTTCAAAACCTGGTCTAACACCGCCGCCTGAACGAGATTTTTGTCCATCTTGTCCTCTACCAGCTGTTTTACCTTGTCCTGAAGCAGTACCTCTTCCTAATCTTTTTCTGTCTTTGTTACTACCAGGATTAGGTCTTAATTCATGAAGTTTCATCTGTACACCTCCTTATAGTTTTTATTCTACAACCTCTACCATGTGCTTAACTTTGAAAATCATACCTCTTATAGCGGCATTGTCTTCGTGCTCTACAACATGATTAATTTTTCTTAATCCTAAAGCTTTCATTGTAGCTCTTTGAGCCGGTGTTTTACCAATTAAGCTTTTTGTTTGTTTTATCTTTATTGTTGCCATTAACGTTCACCTCTTAACCTAAAATTTCTTCTACTGATTTCCCTCTAATTTTAGCTACATCTTCAGGTTTTTTAAGGGATTTTAAGGCTTCCATCGTTGCATTAACCATATTTCTAGGATTGTTTGATCCTAAAGATTTAGTTCTTATGTCCTTAACTCCAGCAAGCTCTAATACAGCACGAACAGGTCCACCAGCTATAATTCCAGTACCTTGTGATGCAGGTTTAATAAGAACTCTACCAGCGCCAAATTCTCCAACCATCTCATGAGGTACGGTTGTATCTTTTAATGGCACTTCTATCATTCTTTTCTTAGCATCTTGGATAGCTTTTCTTATAGCATCTGGTATTTCAATAGCTTTAGCCATTCCTATACCTACATGGCCGTTCTCATCACCAACAACTACTAAAACGCTAAATCTAAAGTTTCTACCACCTTTAACAACTTTAGTTACACGATTTATGCTGATAACTTTTTCTTTAATGTCGTCTATTTGATTTGCATCTATACGTCCACGTTCCATTGCCTTACCTCCTTATTAAAAATCAAGTCCGTTTTCTCTTGCACCTTCTGCAAGGGATTTTACTCTACCGTGATATAAATATCCGCCTCTATCAAATACTACAGATTTTATACCTTTTTCTTGTGCTCTTTTAGCAACTTCAGTACCTACAACTTTAGCTGCATCCACCTTAGTTAACTCAGCAACACGTGCTACAATTTCCTTATCTTTTGTTGAAGCTGAAGCAATAGTAGTACCTGTTACATCATCAATAACTTGAGCATATATATGATTAGAGCTTCTATATACATTTAGTCTTGGTCTCTCAGGAGTTCCTACAATTTTATTTCTAATTTTGTTGTGCCTGTCAACTCTTTTTTTATTTCTATCTACTTTTTTAAGCACTAATACTCACTCCTTTCTGTTATTTACCAGTCTTACCAGCTTTACGTCTTACCACTTCATTAGAGTATTTAATTCCTTTACCTTTATATGGCTCTGGTCTTCTCCAATCTCTAATTACAGCAGCATAGTTTCCAACTTGTTGTTTATCTATTCCTCTAACAAATATCTTGTTAGTTCCTTCAACAGCTGTTTCAATACCATTAGGGTCTTCCATTTCAACGGGATGGGAATATCCTAAGTTTAAAACTAATTTTTTACCTTGCTTCTGTGCTCTATATCCAACACCAACAATTTCAAGTACTTTTTCGTATCCGTCTGTTACGCCTACAATCATATTGTTTAATAAAGTTCTTGTTAAGCCATGTAATGATCTACTTTCTTTTTCATCATTTGGTCTAGCAACTGTTAAAACACTATCATTCAATTCAATTTTCATTATCTTTGAAAGTTGTTGTTCTAAAGTACCTTTTGGTCCTTTTACTGTTACAAAGTTATTAGCATCAACCTTAAGTTCAACATTGCTAGGCACGTTTATCGGCTTTAATCCTATTCTTGACATTTGTACAGCACCTCCTTATTTGTTTTGATTAATGCATGAGCATTAATTTATTACCATACGTAGCAGATTACTTCTCCGCCTATACCATTTTTTCTTGCCTTTTTGTCAGTCATAATTCCTGAAGATGTAGAAATAATTGCTATTCCTAACCCCCCTAAAACTTTTGGAGTTTCATCCTTATGAACAAACACTCTTAATCCTGGTTTAGAAATTCTCTTTATACCAGTTATTACTCTTTCTTTGTTATTAGCATACTTTAATTCTACTCTAATAATCCCTTGCTTACCATCATCTATTACATCAAAGCCTTTAATGTAGCCTTCTTCTAATAAAATCGTCGCTATCTCTTTTTTGATCTTAGAAGCAGGAATATCTACAAATTCGTGTTTTGCATGATTACTGTTTCTAATTCTTGTTAACATATCTGCAATTGGATCTGTCATTACCATGTAAGTAACCTCCTTCCATTTCTATAATTCTTACCAACTAGCTTTCTTTACTCCTGGTATTTGTCCCTTGTATGCTAGTTCTCTAAAGCATATACGGCAAATTCCGTATTTTCTTAAATAAGCATGAGGTCTTCCGCAAATTTTACATCTGCTATACTCTCTTGTCGAAAATCTTTGTTTTCTACTTTGTTTTACTTTTAAAGATGTTTTAGCCAATTTTCAATCCTCCTCTTACTTACTAAAAGGCATACCCATTAATTTTAATAGTTCTCTTGCTTCTTCATCTGTGTTAGCAGTTGTTGTTATAATTATGTCCATACCTCTTAATTTATCTATTTTATCATAGTTAATTTCAGGGAAAATTAGTTGTTCTTTAATACCTAAAGCATAATTTCCTCTTCCATCAAATGAAGTTTTTGATACTCCTCTGAAGTCTCTAACTCTTGGCAGTGATATATTTACTAACTTATCGAAGAATTCATACATTCTGTTTCCTCTAAGTGTAACTTTACAACCTACAGCCATTCCTTCTCTTATTTTGAAGTTAGATACAGATTTTCTCGCTTTTGTTGTAACTGGTTTTTGACCTGCAATCAATGTCATTTCTTCTAGAGCTGCCTCTAAGAATTTTTGATTATCTTTTGCTTCGCCAACTCCCATATTTATAGTTATTTTTTCTAATTTTGGTGCCTGCATTACACTTTCATATTGAAATTTTTCAACAAGTGCTGGCACTACATTATTTTTATATGTTTCAAGTAATCTTGAAGCCATCTACATGTACCTCCCTTCGAGCATTATTCGAACATTTCGCCACATTTTTTACATACTCTTACTTTATTACCGTTATCTAAAACTTTTTTCTCTGTTCTTACGCCTTGTTTGCATTTACCACAGTAAATCATAACATTTGATACGTTTATAGAGCCTTCTTGGTGTATTATACCAGCTTGTTGCATTTCTCTAGTTGCTTTTTGGTGTTTTGTAATCATGTTAACACCTTCAACTATAACTCTATTATTTTTAGGAAAACAAGTAAGTACTTTACCTGATTTGCCTTTATCTTTACCTGCAATAACTACAACCTTATCGCCTTTTTTAACGTGCATACTATACACCTCCTATTAAAGTACTTCCGGTGCTAAAGAGATTACCTTCATAAAGTTTCCATCTCTTAATTCTCTTGTTATAGGTCCAAATATACGAGTACCTATAGGTGTTTTATCATCTTTTATAATTACTGCTGCGTTTTCATCAAACTTAATGTAAGTTCCATCATTTCTTCTTACACCTTTTGTAGTTCTTACTACTACTGCTTTAACAACATCACCTTTCTTAACAACTCCACCAGGTGTTGCCGATTTAACTGCAGCAACTATTATATCTCCAATATTTGCATATCTTCTGCTTGAACCGCCCATTACTCTTATAACAAGTATTTCTTTAGCTCCTGAATTATCTGCAACTCTTAATCTTGATTCATTTTGTACCATTTATTAAACCTCCCTTCAATTGTTGTAGGGTTATTTAGCTTCTTCAACAATTTCAACTAATCTCCATCTTTTGTCTTTTGATAATGGTCTAGTTTCCATTATTTTTACTATGTCACCAATTTTGCATTTATTTTCTTCATCATGCGCTTTATATTTCTTTGTCTGTTTCATTTGCTTATTATAAAGAGGATGTGCTACAAGCTTTTCAGTAGCAACTACTATTGTTTTATCCATTTTATTACTTATAACTTTACCTATTCTAACTTTTCTGTTGCCTCTTTCCAAATTAATAGTCCTCCTTTCTTGTATTATTGCACGTTAACATTAATTTCTCTCTCTCTAAGAATTGTTTTAACACGTGCAATGTCTTTTTTAACTTTATTTATTCTTAAAGGATTTTCTAACTCACCAGTAGCAAGTTGAAATCTTAAATTAAATAATTCTGTCTTTAATTCTACTAATGATTGGTTTAATTCGCTAACTGTTTTTTCTCTTATTTCTTTAGCTTTCATTTGCTTCACCATCCTTCTCTATCGCCTCATCAGCTTTAGTAACAAACTTACATTTTATAGGCAATTTATGCATGGCAAGTCTCATGGCCTCTCTAGCTATTTCCTCTGAAACCCCTGTCATCTCAAATAAAATTCTTCCTGGTTTTACTACTGCTACCCAGTACTCTGGAGATCCTTTACCTTTACCCATACGAGTCTCAGCAGGTTTTTTCGTAACTGGCTTATCAGGAAATACTTTTATCCAAATTTGACCGCCTCTTTTTACATATCTTGTCATCGCTCTTCTGGCAGCTTCTATTTGGTTAGATGTAATCCAAGCTGGTTCTAACGCTTGAAGTCCAAATTCGCCATATGCTAACTTGTTGCCTCTTGTTGCTACTCCAGTCATTCTTCCTCTTTGAACTTTACGGTGTTTAACTCTTTTAGGCATTAACATAATTAACTTCCTCCTTCCTTAAGTACTGACTACTTTTTATCTCTCTTAGAATTGTTATTATTATTGTTGTTGTTTGGTCTTCTTTTTCTCTTATTGTCTCTGTTGTCGTTTTGTACTGGAGCTTTTACTTCTTCTTGACCAGAAATAAGAGTCTTTCCTAAAACTTCACCTCTACAAATCCAAACCTTAACACCTATTTTACCATAAGTTGTATTTGCTTCTGCAAATCCATAGCTTATATCTGCTCTTAATGTTTGAAGTGGTATTGTTCCTTCAGTGTATCTTTCAGATCTTGCCATATCAGCACCATTTAATCTTCCCGATACAAGAGTTTTTATACCCTTTGCGCCTACTTTCATAGTTCTTTGAATTGATTGTTTCATCGCTCTTCTGAAAGAAACTCTCTTCTCAATTTGGCTTGCTATGCTTTCAGCAACTAATTGTGCGTCTAATTCAGGAGTTCTTACTTCCTCAACATTTACTATAGCAGTCTTTCCAGTGATTTTCTCAACATTGTTTTTTAATGTTTCAACACCAGTTCCGCCTTTTCCTATAATCATTCCAGGTTTTGCAGTATAAACACTTACCTTTATTCTGCTTGCAAATCTTTCAATTTCAACCTTAGCTATACCTGCTTGGTATAAACTTTTCTTTATAAATTCACGAACTTTGTAATCTTCAACAAGATTTTCATGGAAGTCTTTTTTATCAGCGTACCATTTTGAATCCCAATCTTTAATTACTCCAACTCTCAGTCCATGAGGATTTACTTTTTGGCCCATAACTTACCTCCTTTACTAATCTCTTTCTTTTACAACTACACCTATATGGCTAGTTCTTTTTAATATTTTGAATGCTCTACCTTGCGCTCTAGGTCTCCATCTCTTTAATGTAGGCCCTTGATTTGAATATACTTCTGAAACAAAAAGCTTATCTCTATCCATATCAAAATTATTTTCTGCATTAGCAGTAGCTGATTTTACTACTTTTTCTAATATTTTAGCACCTTTATTAGGTGTAAACTTTAATATTGTAAGTGCTTCATCAACACTTTTTCCTCTAACCATGTCACATATGAATCTCATCTTTCTAGATGATACTCTAACGTGTTTAGCGATTGCTCTAGCTTCCACTTTAGCTACCTCCCTTCATTTATTTAACTTTTGAAGATTTTTCAGTCTTATCGTGTCCTCTATAAGTCCTTGTAGGAGCAAATTCACCTAACTTATGTCCTACCATATCTTCAGTTATATATACAGGAACGTGCTTTCGTCCATCATGTATAGCTAATGTGTGTCCTATCATATCAGGAAATATTGTTGATCTTCTCGACCATGTCTTTATAACTTTTTTGTCGTTAGCTTCGTTCATTACAACAACTTTTTTCAAAAGACTTGGTTCACAATAAGGTCCTTTTTTTAATGATCTACCCATATACTATTTCCTCCTTTCACAAAACCTGTTTTAATTATTTATCTCTTCTTGTTCTTACAATCATCTTGTCAGACTTTTTGTTTTTCTTACGAGTCTTATATCCAAGAGCTGGTTTACCCCAAGGTGTTACTGGCGCTGGTCTACCGATTGGTGCTCTACCTTCACCACCACCGTGTGGGTGGTCATTAGGGTTCATAACGCTACCTCTTACAGTTGGTCTTATACCCATGTGTCTTTTTCTACCAGCTTTACCGATATTAATATTTTCATGATCTATGTTTCCAACTTGACCGATTGTAGCTCTGCACTCCATGCTTACCATTCTAACTTCGCCAGATGGTAATCTAACTTGTGCATATTTACCTTCTTTAGCCATTAATTGTGCTGAGTTACCAGCTGATCTTACTAATTGTGCACCCTTGCCAACTTTTAATTCAATATTATGAATTGTTGTACCTACAGGTATATTTTTTAATTTTAATGCATTTCCAATCTTTATATCTGCTTCGCTACCTGACATAATAGTATCACCAACTTGTAATTTATATGGTGCTATTATATATCTTTTTTCACCATCTACATAATGTACTAATGCTATATTAGCACTTCTGTTTGGATCATATTCGATTGTAGCAATTTTTCCTGGCACGCCGTCTTTATCTCTTTTGAAATCTATAATTCTGTATTTTCTCTTTTCACCGCCACCTTTATGACGAACTGTTATACGTCCATAAACGTTTCTTCCTGCAGTCTTTTTTAAAGGTGCTAAAAGAGATTTCTCAGGTTCATTTGTAGTTATCTCTTCAAAAGTAGAAACAGTCATCTGTCTTAAAGATGGAGAAGTAGGTCTAAATTTTTTAATACCCATGAGATTTCCTCCTTTTGATTAATTCATTCCTTCGAAGAATTCAATTGTTTTGCTATCTTTAGTTAACGTAACTATAGCTTTTTTCCAACTTGGTCTTCTACCCATATGAGCGCCTTGTCTTTTCATTTTTCCAAGCATATTCATAGTGTTTACGCTTTTAACTTTTACTCCGAAAATTTGCTCAATTGCGTTTTTTATTTCTGTTTTATTGGCTTTTTTATCCACTTCGAATGTGTATTTTTTATCAGCCATTGAATCCATACTTTTTTCTGTAATAATTGGTCTTCTTATTAAATCGTGTGGACTGCGCATTATGCGTACACCTCCTCCACTTTGTTTACTGCGTCTTTAGTTATTATGAAAGAATCACAGTTTAAAATATCGTATACGTTTATAGTATTCACATATGCTGTTTTAACACCTGGGATATTGCTTGCTGCTCTAATTACATTCTCATCTCTCTCAGGTATTACTATTAAAGATTTTTTGTTTGCTTTAAGATTTGATAAAACTTTTACCATTTCTTTAGTTTTTGCTTGTTCTAAAGTTAAACTATCTAGAACTATTATTTCATTGTCTACAACTTTTGATGTTAATGCTGATTTAAGAGCAAGTCTCTTTACCTTTTTAGGTATTGAGTAGCTGTAGTCTCTTGGTTTTGGAGCAAATACAACTCCGCCGCCTTTCCATTGTGGAGCTCTGATACTACCTTGTCTTGCACGTCCTGTTCCTTTTTGTCTCCAAGGTTTTCTACCGCCTCCTCTTACTTCTGCTCTTGTCTTTGCTGATTGTGTTCCTTGTCTTTGATTAGCTAAATAGTTTTTTACAGCCTCATACATAGCGTGGTTATTCATTTCTATTCCGAATATAGCATCGCTTAATTCAATATCTCCCACTTGGCTGCCGTTTATATCATAAAGAGCTACTTTTGGCATCTTTAATCCTCCTTTCTAACCTTATAACTATCTTCTTATTCTTACTGTGTCTTTAACTGTTACTAAACCTTTTTTAGGTCCTGGTATAGCACCTTTTATTAAAAGTATGTTTTTAGCAGAATCTACTCTAACTATTTCAAGATTTTGAACAGTTACTCTTACATGACCCATGTGTCCATGTGCTGGTAAGCCTTTTACTACTTTACACATTCCAGCTGATGAACCTAAAGAACCTCTAAGTCTATGGAATTTAGAACCGTGACTCATAGGACCTCTTGAGTGGCCGTTTCTTTTGATATTTCCTGCAAATCCTTTACCTTTTGATGTTCCAATAACATCAACTTTGTCTCCTGCTTGGAAAATATCAACTTTTATTTCTTGTCCCACTTCATACTCATCAATATTGTTAACTCTGAATTCTCTTAAGAATTTTCTGTATTCAACATTTGATTTTTCAAAGTGTCCTTTTAATGGTTTTGTTACATTTTTTGTTTTAACATCGCCAAATCCTACTTGTATAGCATTATAACCATCTTTTTCAATAGTTTTCTTTTGTACTACAACTATTTTATCAGATTCAACTACTGTTACTGGAACAACAACTCCGTTTTCTGTGAAAACTTGTGTCATTCCAACTTTTTTACCAAGAATCGCTTTCATTAGTTTACACCTCCTATTTTCTTACAGCGGATTACCGCCTGGTAATCATTCTAAGCAGAGTGTATATAATATTTTTATCTCTACTTTACTTTTTTACAACTTAATCTCAATGTCTACTCCAGCAGGCAAATTAAGTTTCATTAATGAGTCTACTGTCTTAGGTGTAGGATTAGTTATATCAATTAATCTTTTATGAGTTCTTTGCTCAAACTGCTCTCTAGAATCCTTGTACTTGTGTACTGCTCTAAGTATTGTTATTACTTGTTTCTCAGTTGGTAGTGGAATTGGTCCAGCTACATTAGCTCCTGTTGCTTTAGCAGTTTCAACGATTTTTTGTGCAGATTGATCAATTAACTGATGATCATAAGCCTTCAACCTAATTCTTATTTTTTGAGTGCTTGCCATTTTTTTACCTCCTTTTTAGTGTATGTTTCACACACAACTCGGAATTATGATTTTCTCGACCATTTTTAATGTTCTTATAGATAAACCCATCCGGGTGTTTCTATATTTTTTTATAAATGTTTTTTATCAAAAACATAATACCGGTCGCCCCGTTTACAAACAGGACATTCTCAACAAAAATTCCCTGATTACTCAGCCACCTTTTGTCTCATCGCATGTGGCACGCTAGATAATAATACACTATAAACAAGCATAATGCAAGTTTTTTTTGGTTTGTTACGAAAACTTAATAATGTGCTATAGTATATTATTGTGAATCATTAAATCCATTTATTTTTCAATAACCTTAAAAATTATATCAGAGTAATTAGTTCATGTCAACAATATTTTTAAATTTTTGCATAAAAAAAGCTAGGTTTTTATCCCTAGCTTTTAAACAATATTAAATTTATTTAATATTCAAAACCTTAAAACTATTTTAATATTTTAGAAACA
>DDAM01000049.1 GCA_002332905.1 Firmicutes bacterium UBA2058
TAACTCATGCGTTTGTCCTGCATCATCAATCATATTTATATCTTTTTTGATTGTATTAGATATTATAAAATCACCTATATTTTTATTATAATCTAATTGATTTGGGTATATTAATTCAACTTTATCATTTAGTCTAACATCAATATTCTTAAGTCCCAGTTCATTCATCATTATTGGTATTTTCATTCCTATTGCATAATCCCTGCCTTGAGATTGTAGTTCTTTTTGCCATAGCTTTCTCATACCGTTTCTATCACATAGATAATCATAGTCAATACCATCAATATATAAACCATCACTTTCGATTTCTCTGTTCACTTCAAAGCATGCTACACTTCCACCAGTTTTAACAGAATCAATCATTTTCTTTAATAACTCATAAGGCTTATTTGTGTGTCTTAAAAATGCTTGACAAATTGCCATGTCATACTTTTTTTTTGGCTTGTAATCATATATATTTTTTATAATAAAGCTAGTTTTATAAACTGTATTTTTAAATATATTTTTTGCTTCATTTATTAATTTATCATTTACATCTATACCGGTATAGGTGCTTCCAATAGGAAGTATAGGAAGCAATATTTGTCCTAAAAATCCATATCCGCAGCCAAAATCAATTATGTCTATTGCTTTATCAATTTTCCATACTTTTTTCACTAAAAATTTAATATAATCAATATTTAAAAATGATTTTCTTGTATTTTTAAGATATTCTATTCTTTTGCTCCAGTACTCTGCTGTGTCAGTATTAGATGGTATATATTCTAACTCATTTATCGGCTTTAGTCCTAATAATTGATCTACACTAACACTGAAATATTCAGCAATAGTTGGAAGTAATGAAATATCCGGCATACATACATCATTCTCCCATTTACTAACAGTTTGAAATGAAACACTTAATTTTTCTGCAAGCTGCTTTTGACTAATAGAATTTAGTTTGCGTAAATATGCTATTTTTAATTTAATAGTTGCCATAGAGCCTCCTAAGGTTATTACATTAATAATATTAAAAATATTATTAGCAATAAAAGAATTTTATCATATTAAATTAGTTATAGTAATAGCTTGCTATGCGAAATAATTCACCAATAAGTTGAAAGTATAAAGAAAAATTCTCTTATGGTCTATAATAACTTTATATCCCATTGATTATTATTTTTATAATAATAAAATTCACTCATGCTTTCATCTATAAAAATATCGTACATTTTTTTAAAATCATTTGCTAATTTATAGTTATCTATTTCATCTGCCTTTATCCAAAATACTTTTCCTTCGTCTGAGGACTTTAATTCTCCCTCAAAGCAATTTGTTTTATAAAATAACACAACATATCTTTCATCATCAAGTGTTTGAAATTGCTTTATTCCGCATAATTTTAAATTGCTGACAGTTAAGCCTGTCTCTTCTTTAATCTCACGAATAGTTGATTCAACAAAGGATTCACCCTTTTCAACATGACCTCCCGGAAAAGTAATTCCAGGCCAATTCTTATTAAGTCTATCTTGTACTAAAATACTTCTAGTACCAATGGCGCTGCCATCGTCACTGTCATCATATATCATACACATATTTGTAAATACTGCTTTTTCCATAGTATAAGTCCCCACATTTTATAATTTGTCTATAATTTCATACACTAATCAGTGGTTAGTGTTATTCTCTTTCTTTTATTGTAACTTTTATAGTATCTCCTGGTTGTTTACCAATTTGTTTTCTAATATCTTGTCTAATACCAATAATATGACATGGCGTTTTCATTTTTACAAGACTTCCGTCATATTCTGCACCGTCAAAAGTTGCATGCACTTTAACTCTTCCTTTACCAAATTCTGCTCTCACATCATATGGAAACTCAATATACGCTCCATCAATATCAGGTCTTTTTTTATTAAAGCATCAAACTCATATACTTTTTCGTTCATAATATCTCTCCAATATAGGTAATTTTAATATAGTTTATTATAACATTTTTTCAGAATATACTTACTATTAAGCTTATAAATAAGCATTTAATTTTCCATCATAACTAAACTACCAACTTTACATTTAGCATAATTAGCAACTGGTGCACATTTTGCTTTAAATAAATAAAAAATTTTTTTATCTTTTATATCATTTAATGTTTCATAGTTAGCTTGACCTTTTGATATAATTAAATCAGCTTCTTCAAACTCTTTGATAAACTCTTTTGAACACAAGCTAAAAATTGTACCCTGTGCATCTGAACCATTATCTATAACTCTAACTAAATCTGTCATTCTAACATCAAAGGCATCCTTCATAGTTGCATCATTTACAATTGGTTCTTTTTTTACTATATATGTTATCTTTTCTTTTGGAAGCTCATTAATTAATAATTTGTCAAAAACTATTTCTCCAGAATTATCACCTAGATATAATATCTTTTTACTTATATTAGCATATTTTAATAATTCTTGTGCTGTACTTCCATAAATAGTTTCGCTTAAACAATTTTTAATAATATTTTTAATTTGTTCATCACTAATATTATCATGTGCGCTAAAATCAATAATATTTCCAGCTATTGCCAATCTACAAGCAGTATCAATAGAAGATTGACTATCTTTAATAAGCTGTTCTAGTTTTAACTCATTACATAATTCATCAGCTAAAGTATTACAATCTTCCTTTATTTTTTCATATGGGTCAACAATATTTAACTCATTATTAATATATTTGTTAATTTTTCTACCCAAGTACGGAGCGGATTCTTCAAATGTAATTTCACTAAGCTCCTTAAATAGTTTTTTTATAATTTTTTCTTGTATTAATGTATCATCGGTGCACATAGTTGCAACCTTTATAATTTGTTTAGTCGTACATGTTAAGCATTCGTAAGTAAGTTTCATTTTGTCTCCAATATTTTTAGTTTAAATTTTTTGTATTCTATATGGCTAGCTAATTTACTTTTTCAATTCCATGATGAAGATGTCTTTTTCACTTTAATAGCAATTATAACAGAACAATTGTTCATAGACAATAAAAATAAATAAATTATATATATTTTACTATATATTTACTACCTTTGCAATGCAATTGCTTGATAATTAGAAAATTATGGGATATAATAATAAAAAATTTAAAATTTTAAGGAATTTACTATGAAAAATAATTATTACACATTATCAAATTGTACTAAACACATTAAATCTCGAGAAAAAGATACTCATAAAGGCACATACGGTAAGGTCGGCATAGTAGCTGGTAGCATTGGAATGGCTGGGTCTGTTTGCATGGCAAGTATGTCCTCTTTACGAAGTGGCAGTGGTTTAGTTTATACTGTAGTACCAAGTAGTATATCTAATATTGTTTGCATTAAGTTAACAGAGTGTGTAATTAGAACTATTGGAAATTTTTCTAATTTAATAGGTTATTTTGTTAAAAATGATATACCGCATATTATGAAAGCTATTGAGGATTGTGATTGTATAGTTTTAGGTCCTGGTATAGGTACAAATGAAGAAACTAAGACTGTTGTTAATCACATTCTTATAAACTACAATAAACCATTAGTTTTGGATGCAGATGGATTAAACTGTATAAACCAAGACGTAAGTGTACTCAACAAAAGAAAAGCACCTACAGTTATCACACCTCATACTAAAGAATTTGAAAGATTATTAAAAAACAGTGGAATAGAATATACAGATAGAATTAATACATCTATTGAATTTTCTAATAAATATAATGTAATAACTTTATTAAAGGGCTATAATACTGTTGTAACCAATATCAATTCACAATATCACATAAATCCAACCGGTAATCCTGGAATGGCTACAGCAGGAAGTGGTGATATTCTGTCTGGTATTATAGCATCACTAATTGGTCAAGGTATAGATGCTTTTAATGCTGCGTGCTGTGGCGCATATATTCATGGTTTAGCAGGTGATTTAACAGCTAAAGACAAGGGTGAATATGGACTAATAGCAACAGATATAATTGAAAATATTCCTTATGCGATAAAAAGCGTTGTAATTTAATGAGCACAAATTAAAAATCTTTGTGCTCATTATATTTTACTCTAAAGCTTAAAATTATTCCTTTATTGTTTTAAAAAAATTTATTTAATGAAGCTTATCTTTCTCATCCTATTAATTACAGCAAGTACTTCTTGTTTCCTCGGTAAATCTAAAAATCGACCACATTTAGTGAAGAAATTTGAGTATAAAACATCTACACCTTCTTTTTCAATCTTCTTATATAAATCTTCAATATTTTTATCAATATTAATATAATCATTTAATTTACTTATTTCAAGCTTTCTTATAATAAAAGCTAATGCGTTTATTTGCTCTTTAGTTATAATATCATGAAGCATTTTAATATTAATTGTTTCATCACCTATTTTAATAAAGCCAAGCTCTGATATTTCAAGACGTTCTGTGCCACTATTTTCTGGATAAGAAGTAAAACCTTTAGATAACAAAATTCGTTTATGCTCCCAGCTTGTCTTTTCTATTTTCGATTTATTCTGCAAATTTATGCATAAAGCTTTAGCCTTATCTGTCACATCTAGTAGCATGTAATTTTCCATCATATAAACTCTATCTGCTACTGAAAGGTACTCACTACTTCCGCCTATAACAAGTATTGTAGAAACATCTTTTTGATTGTATAGTTCATTAACACGGTCTGTAAAAGGAATTATAGGTTCCTTTTCAATGAGCTTTTTCATAATACTATCACGTATCATAAAGTTAGTTGCACTTTTATCTTCATCAATAAGCAGAAGCTTTGAATTTGAATTTACAGCTTCCATAATATTAGCTGCCTGTGAAGTTGAGCCAGAAGCATGCTCAGTTGAAAAATTGCTTGTATCTCCATTTGGTAACCATTTAATAAACGGTGATATGTTAACATTTTTAACACTTCTTCCATCCTCAGCAGAGATTTTAACAGCTGTTTCATCTGTAATTACAAGCTCTCTACCATCACCATTTATATGATTATATATACCTGAAGATATGGCGTCTAATACTGTACTTTTTCCTGAATATCCTCCTCCTGTAATTATAGTTACACCACGCTTTATACCCATTCCCTTTATACCTGATATCTCAATTTCAGCCTTTTTTGGAGAAATAAATGGAATAGCTGTATCAAGAGGTGAATCTGTACCTTTATATCGCGGCAAAATACTGCCATTAGCTATAAAGGTGCAATATTCACTTTTAGTAAGCCATTGTCGTATCTCAACTTGTTTTTTAGCTAATGAAATTGCAATATTAAGCTTATCCATATCAAACTGCATTATATAGCTATCAACAGCGTTAGGCAAATCTTTAGTTAACATTTGCAGTGTCTTTTTTATATTATTATGTGGTAACTGAATTTGAAGCATAATACATATACACCTTTTAGGTTGATTATCTATTAAGCTTTTTTCAGGAATACTAATAGTGTTTTTTGACTTATTTATATAATATCTTCTGTTTACTATGTTAAAATATGATGAATTTCTTTTTAGAATTTTACCATTTGGCTCATAGATAAAATAATGACCGTTTTCTTTATATGTTCGAGATCGGTTATCATTTAATTCATTTAGCTGCTCTATATATGGAATGAACATTCTAAGCATACAATCAGCGACAACATCTTTGAAAATATATAAATCATCTGACAAAATGATATTATCACTTTTTAATATTAAGTCTATTGGTATTTTGATTTCTACAGTAGGTTTGTCAGGAACTGTTTTATTAGTTCTTGTTATTGAGTATGCAATTTCATCATCCCAATAAGTAGAATCATTATGATATTCCGTATTTACCCCTGCAGGCATTATCATTTTGCCTTCATAAATGTCATTATAATTTGGTGAGCTTTGATTTAATAAATAATATTTTAGTCTTTTCAAATTAAATATCTCCTTTTAAATTTGTTATACTAATCAGGATATTAGCGTTTATATATGAAAAAAAGCATACCGTAGTGTTGGTATGCTTTAATATCCATATATATTCAAGCCTAGCTTGAGATTTTGGATATTTAAAATGACATAATAAAAAGCATACCAAAATTCGGATATGCTTATAAATTCAAAGCAAATTTAAATAATAGATTTCTATTTAAATTTCATATTACTCATCACTATTATTTATTTTACGGTATGGCGAGTAATACAATATCCGAAATATAAAGTTATTATTTTTTTCATATTAATCGCCTCCTTAAAATTTCATAATAATTTTTTATAATTTAAATACTACCTTAATTTCATATAAATGTCAATAATTATTAATTATCTACCAGCGTCAAAGATCAAATATAGTTTAATATATCTCTATTTAATCAAGTTCGCTAATTGCACAAGTTTAAAATAGTTAAAATTTACCAAT
>DDAM01000036.1:0-891 GCA_002332905.1 Firmicutes bacterium UBA2058
ACCCGGATCCAGGCAATACGACGATTAAATTCAGTTAGCAAGAAGATCGGCTTTTCATTGGTAATTTTTTCAGGTTGCTGTTCATAGCGAATGCTCTGACCGAGTTTTGGTACAGCGGTATCATAATCTCGGTAAATGACTGCAATTAAAATAACACCTGTAATGAAGATTAATCTCATCAACCATGCCGGCATAACAAGTTGCTTAGCCATATCAGCTCGTTGTGCCAGTAATGTCCCCATAATAAAACCTACTGGTAATAGGAAATAGGCATAGTGCTGTGGAAATTCAAACATGGCATGTGTCACAAATGCCCCAATCATCAGAATCCCGATGACAGATTCCGGGGTATTGACCCAGCGTTGTAGCTGATAACTCAAATAACCGAAATAGGCCAAAAATGGCAAACCAATGAGCAGTCCATTCCAGAGTAAAAAATCTAGAATAAAATTATGTGCGCTACGAATCCAGACCGGACCTTGCACCGTATCGCTGATCGAAACAAAAGCCACACTGGTCTGATACCAGCCATAACCAAACCATGGCTGGACCTGAATCGCGGCTAACATTTGCTGCCAGATGGCAAGTCGTGACATATCGCCTGTAGCACGCGAAACTACATCACGGCTTTGCACCACTTGTGCATCCATGATCTGTGTAGCCAGCTGACTGAGTAATGGAAAAGCGACAATACAAGAAATAAAAAAGATGAACCATGCTGTGCTGCAATACCACTTCAGGCGAATAATCACTTTATATTGGTAGAATGCCAGATACAACATGATCGCAATCGCAGCGACCCAAGCAGTGCGTGACTGACTTAAAGCCACTCCCATAACAATCACAACCGCGCAGGCAAATAGCCATTTGGTCTGGATTTTTTTCTTTTCA
>DDAM01000036.1:913-3224 GCA_002332905.1 Firmicutes bacterium UBA2058
ATGGCAGTACTAAAGAAAAACACCTGCCCTGCGAGTAACTGGATAAAAGGCACACTGGCAAGAAGCAATAGCGGCAGACTCACTGCTGGAATTCTTACTTTATCTCTTAAGCAGATTGCAGCGATGGCAAAGAGCGCAAAAAAGGCATACAGCTCACCTGTATAGGTGACCCAGGGACGGTAATGTATGGGCATGAGCCATGCCAGGGAGATGAGGATTGCCGCGATGAGGGTAAAAATAGCTTTCATTAACTCGAAATAATAAAATTTCAAATATTATATCTTTAAATCATTCACAATTAGCGACTTTTTGGCTCATAATATTTATCGTTTTATCTACATCCTTGACCTGATAAGATAAATATTTTTTTAATTTATAGTCAATATTATTGGCATAAATTGAGCTATAAGCATACAAATAAATATTCCTTCCATAAGGATATCTATAGTAAACATTTTCAAAATGCTCTTTTTCTTTATATTTTAAACTAACATTGCAATAATTCTTGAACTTATATATTTCTGAAAATGAAAGTGCATCTATTATCCTATATGTATAGGTTTGAGATTTATTATTTATTCTATTTTCAAAAATTAAATCAGTAATTTGTTTTTTTAATAAAAAATATTCAAAACATAATATTACTAAAAACAAATATACTATATATATAAAATTAATAAAATATATTTTATTAATTTTAGTAAATTCACCTTTGTAATAAGAACCTAGAATAATTCCAACAGGTATTAAGAAATAAGCATATGTAAACGGATATTCTAAATTACAATGGACTATAAAAGCACTAAGAATTAGAAAAATGTAAGTATCAAGTTCCTTATTACAATAATATTTTATATAAAATAAAAAAAAACATCCTGTAAAAATTACTAAACCTATAGGGAGACCAAACCACAAAAACAAATCTATCAAAATATTATGTGCATAAGTCAGATATTCAACACTTTTAACTTTTTCAGAAACAATACTTTGCGCTAAAGTAGTCTGATTAACCCCATATCCAAAATATGGACGCTCAATTATAGCTTCAAATAATTGATTCCAATTATACAATCGTAAAGACTCTAAATTTCTTATTTCAAAATTACTATTTATAATTAATTTTTTATTAATAAGCTTAATAGTAAAAATACTAATTATATAAAAAGTTATTTTTAATAACAAATATTTTATTTCAGATTTATCTCTAAATATAACAATAATTAATGATAAAAATAAAACCAACCAAGCTGTTCGACTATCAGTTAAGGCTATACCAAAAATTATGAAAAATGAAACACATAGGTAGATAAAAGTATTTAATTCGTTTTCCTTTCTAATATAAGATAAAGAATAAAGCCCCATAAATAAAAATGTTGATAATTGGTTAGGCTGTCCTAAATTACCTGAAGGCCTATTAAAATAAGATGTTCTTAACCATAAAGACTGAAAATCAAACCATTGCAATAATTGAATAAAAACACTAATTAAAGAAATAATAATCAACGATTTAAAAAGATTTAATATTTTTAAATCAAAATTATAAGAAATTATACAAACAATTATGAAAATACAAAAATATAATAAGAATAAAATTACATCTTGTTTAAAATAAAAAAATCCAAGTAAATATTGAAAAAATACACATATGAAAATAAATATTAAAGTATATATAATGCCATTTGGCACCTTAAATTTTTCTCTTTCTTTTTCTTTTAAACCATAAAAAACCAATAAAAATAAAGAAAAAATCGCTAAAAATTCTTGTTGAAAATTTATCCAAGGTAATGAAGTATTAGGGTTAAGAAAACTTAACCCTAATACTAAATATGCTATATTTAACAATCTTTTTAGAAGTTATTAACGACATTCAGATGGAAGATATTTAGCTGGTGTTGCACTACTAGTAGCAGCACATGTCCATTTAACACCACCATTATTTGCAGCTGGTGTCATTGTTAAAGAAGCTCCTTTTGCAGCAGCTGTCATAGTCACTGTGATTACTCCAGTTGCTGGCGTACAAGTCGCCGTAGCAACGTTATCAGTAGCACTTGAAGCATTTACTTCTGTTACACCAACACAGTAATCACCAGTTGACACTATTGTTCCACCAGCGTTGGCAATATTTTCAGAAACTGTAGCTTTCATTGCAGCTGCTGTACTTAAACCTTCAGCTACACGTGCACGTACTGTGTAATCTGTATAAGCAGGAATAGCAATTGCTGCTAAAATACCGATAATTGCTACAACAATCATTAATTCGATAAGGGTAAAACCCTTTTGTACTGTATTCATAACATTCTCCACAAATGTT
>DDAM01000064.1 GCA_002332905.1 Firmicutes bacterium UBA2058
ACATTCATGCGTTTGTCGTGACAAAACAGATTTAACTATTTACTAAAAACTTTTGTTGATATATAATAATGACTAAATGGCTCAAACAAAGTTTGAGACTATGTGTAGTTGAGACTATAATATAATGTTTATATTTAGGAGGCATGGACATAATTATGATAACTCTATATATTACTAGACATGGACAAACATATTGGAATGTTGAAAAAAGACTTCAAGGACAAGGAAATTCAGAGCTTACTGAAAATGGTATTCTTGGAGCAGAAAAACTAAGTGATAGATTTGAAGATATTTCTATAGATTGTATAATTTCAAGCCCTTTAAGAAGAACAATGCATACCTCAGAGATTATAAGAGGAAAAAAGGATACCCCAATATATACTGATGATGGGTTAATGGAAATAGATATTGGAGATTTTAGCAGTAAAACATTAGAGGAAATGAAAATGGCAAATCCTCAGCTAGTAGAAAACATTTTAAGCGATCCTTATACTAACTCTTATCCAAATGGTGAAAATCTTACCCAATTTTACAATAGATGTGTTGATGCTATAAAAAGAATAGCCACAAAATATGACGGGAAAACTATACTTGTAGTTTCTCATGGTGGTGTTTTAAAATGCATTGAACATTATATAAGAAATGAAATGGTTCCATCAAATTGGGCAGAAGAAGTAGTAGAAAATTGTAGCTTGACTAAGTATGAAATAGATGGAAATAATATAAAAGAAATATTTTTTAATGATATAGACCATTTGACAGCCGTAACTATTTAGGAGAAAGTGTGAAATAATGCTCAATGAAGTAAGTTTTAGTGAAGTAAAAAATAAATGTGTTTTTATTGATGTTAGAAGCCCTAGTGAATTTGCGGAAGGTTCGATTTGTGGCGCTGTAAATATTCCTATACTAAGTGATGAAGAAAGAAAAATAGTTGGTACTGCTTATAAGCAAGCTAGTAAAAATGAAGCAAGACGTCTTGGAATTGAATTTGTATCACCTAAATTGCCAAGTATATTTGATGAAATATTAGAACTTAAAAAAAAGGAGCCTTACTTAGTTGTATACTGTGCTAGAGGAGGGTATAGGAGTACAGCCTTTGCATCTATATTTAGTGCAATAGGGGTTAATTTATTTAAGCTTGTAGATGGATACAAGGGTTATAGAAAATACATTTTAGAATCTATGACATCACTTAACGAAGATATAACATATGTTGTACTTCATGGAAATACTGGAGTAGGCAAGACAGATATTTTGATGGAGTTAAAAAATATGGGTTATAGTGTATTAGATTTAGAAGGCGCTGCTAATCATAGAGGTTCTTTACTTGGGAGCATAGGGATAGGTAATTGTAATCCACAAAAGGTTTTTGAAGCTAATATATTTAATCAATTAGATAATATAAATTCAAAATATGTTTTTATCGAAGCTGAAAGCAAGCAAATAGGAAAAGCAGTAGTTCCTGACTGTGTATTTTCAAAAATGAAATCAGGAATTCATATATTCATAGAGGCTGATTTAGATTATAGAGCAAAAAGCCTTAAAAAAGACTATGTATTGAATAAAAACTGGATTGAAGAGTCCATAAAGGCTATTGATTTATTAAGAAAATATATGTCTAATGAAAAAATAAATTATTTGGAAGAAATATTAAGACAAGGAAACTTTGAAGAAGTAGCTAAAGAACTAATGATAAATTATTATGATCCAATGTATATGCATAAGGCAAATGATTATGAATATTCAGGAAAATTTAAAGCTGAGATTTCGGCAGCTGAAACTGCTGAGCAAATAAGTGAATGGTTTGAAAATTTTGAAACTGAATAAATATAAAATACCTTTTGTATATGGGGGTTTAAAATTAAGGATATACAGAAGGAAAAATATCTAATAAAAAAAATATTAAAATTCCCAAAGCGAATGTGCTTTGGGAATTTTTTAAATGAAGAATCGGAACGATTCTTCCATAGAGTGAACGCAGTTCACTTTTTATATTGTCATTTCTTTTTTTAGATTCTTTTTTGCAGTTGTAAGCATAAGCTTAATTCTGTTAACTTGATTAACTTCACTTGCGCCTGGGTCATAATCAATGGCAACTATATTTGAAGCTGGATAAATATCTTTAAGCTTTTTAATCATACCTTTTCCGGTAATGTGGTTAGGTAAGCATGCAAATGGCTGCAAGCATAATATATTATTAACATCACTATCTAAAAGCTCTAGCATCTCTGCTGTTAAGAACCATCCTTCACCACATTGATTGCATAAGGATAAAACATTTTTTGCTTTGTCTGCAAGCTCTGTTATAGTTGCAGGAGTAGTAAATCTTTTTGATTTGCTAAATGCATCTATTGCAGGATGCTTATACATTTCTATGGCATTAGTAGCCAATGTGTTAATAGTACGACTTTTTTTAGAGCCAATTAAATATTCATCAAATTTTATAACACCATTGTATGAACAATATAGTGCGAAATCAAGTAAATCTGGAACTATTACTTCTGCACCTTCTTCCTCTAATAATGAAAATACATCATTATTGGCTGTAGGGTGGAATTTAACTAATATTTCACCAACTACTCCAACCTTAGGCTTTTCTATATCTTCGTTAATGCGGATATTATCAAAATCTTCGACGATTTTATTAACAGCACGCTTAAATTGAGAAAATGAACCTTTGCTTACTATTTTTTTACATTCTTTTACCCATGCATTGTATAGTTCATTTACAGAGCCTTTTACTTTTTCATAGGGTCTAGTTCTATAGGTAACCCTCATAAGCACATCACCTAAGGCTAAAGCAATAAGAATTCTATGCACAAATGGTATAGTAAGCTTAAAGCCAGGTTGTTTATCCAATCCTACCATATTTGCAGATATAACTGGTATATGCTCTAAATTCATATCTTTTAAGGCTTTTCTTATAAATGCTATATAGTTTGTCGCACGACAACCTCCACCGGTTTGTGATATAAGAAGTGACGTATTGTTTAAATCATATTTGCCAGACTTAATAGCATTAATCATTTGCCCTATAACTATTATTGATGGGTAGCAAGCATCGTTATTTACATATTTTAATCCCTCATCTATGGCTTTTTTATCAACCGATGGTAAAACCTCAAAGTTATAACCCGATTTTTTTGCAGCAGCATTAAGAAACTGAAAATGAATAGGCGACATTTGTGGAACAAGTATAGTGTGCTTCTTTTTCATTTCTTTAGTAAATAATACTCTATTATCTTGAGTGTCATTGTTTGATTTTTCAAAATTTTTGTTTACTCTATCATTTATAGAAGCAATCAATGATCTGATTCTAATGCGAATTGCTCCTAGATTATTTATTTCATCAATTTTTATAAGAGTATATATTTTATTGTTGTTTTCAAGAATCTCGTTTACCTGATCTGTTGTAACTGCATCTAGACCACAACCGAAGGAATTAAGCTGTATTAGCTCTAAATTTTTGCTTTCCGATACATATGTAGCAGCTGCATAAAGTCTAGTATGATAAGCCCACTGATCTATTACCCTAAGAGGTCTATTTATGTGGCCTTTATCCCTTATACTATCCTCAGATAAAACTACTAAATCATAGTTCTCAATCATTTCAGGTATTCCATGATTTATTTCAGGGTCAATATGATATGGTCTACCACATAGCACAATCCCTTTTTTATTGTTCTCTTCGATGTATTTTAGCGCTTTGTTACCTTCTTCTATAACATCCTCTTTATAATTGAATAACTCTTCATATGCTTTTTCTACAGATTCCTTAATTTCTTCTTCTGTTAAATTTTCATCTTTCAATTCAATGATAAGTTTTTTAGTAAGTCGTTCCTTGTCATTTAAATTTAAAAACGGTTTGTAGAACTTAACATCATGTAAATCTATATTAGCACTTATTGCTTCAGGGTATGAAGCAACAACAGGACAGTTATAGTAATTACCTGCATTTACATCCTCTTGTATAGTATAAAAAATACAAGGATAAAATATTTTCTTTATTTTTTTATTACATAAATCCACAATATGACCATGAGAAATTTTTCCTGGATAACATACTGATTCGGAAGGAATACTTTCCATTCCCATTTCATATATACTTCTTGTTGATTTACCAGATAATACTACTCTGTATCCTAAATTAGTAAAGAATGTAAACCAAAATGGATAATCTTCATATATATTTAGTACTCTTGGTATACCTATCATCCCACGTTTAGCTTTATTTATTGGCAAAGGACTATAATCAAATACTCTTTTGTATTTATACTTATATAAATTAGGTAAGGGTTCTTTCTTTTCAGTTTCTATATATTTTTCAGCACCCTTTTCACATCTGTTACCTGATACGAAGTACCTGTTATCTGAAAATTTATTTATAGTTAACAAACAGTTGTTACCACAATGACCGCAACGCTCTAATGAGGTAGCGAATGTAAAAGAATTTAGATCGTTAAGTCCTAACAAGGTTGTTTTTACATTACTATTGTATCTTTCTTTAGCTATCAAAGCAGCCCCAAAAGCACCCATAAGACCAGCTATATCAGGTCTAACAGCTTCTCTGCCTGTTACAAGTTCAAATGCTCTTAAAACTGTGTTGTTATAAAAAGTACCACCCTGCACTACAATCTTTTCACCAAGTGATTCGGAATTTTTAAGCCTTATTACTTTAAATAATGCATTTTTAATAACCGAGAAAGAAATACCAGCTGAAATATCTTTTAATGTCGCACCTTCTCTTTGGGCTTGTTTTACTTTAGAGTTCATAAATACTGTGCATCTGGTACCAAGGTCCACTGGGTTTTGAGATAAAGTTCCTTCTTCAGCAAAATCCTTAACACTCATGTTTAAAGAATTTGCAAATGTTTCAATAAACGAGCCGCATCCTGAGGAGCAAGCCTCATTTAGCATTATAGAATCAATAACTCCATTTTTGATTCTCATACATTTCATATCTTGACCGCCTATGTCAAGTATGAAATTCACACCTTCTAAAAAGAAGTTCGCAGCTTTATAATGAGCTACAGTTTCTATTTCTCCTAAATCGACCTTTATAGCTGCTTTAATTAAATGCTCACCATATCCAGTAATTGTTGAATAACAAATATTAATTCCATCGTGCAATGAATTGTACATATCTTTTAGAGCATTAATGGTAGAAGTAAGTGGATTACCTTCATTACTTCCATAAAAAGTATACAATATTTCACCTTCTTGCGTTATAAGTACAATTTTAGTAGTTGTACTTCCGGCATCTATACCAAGGAAGGCATTGCCATTATACTCTCTAATAGATTTTCTTTTAGCTTTATTTTGAGAGTGTCTAACTATAAATTTTTCATAATCACTCTTGTCTACGAATAATGGGTTTAATTCTTTTTTATTTAAATCTATTGAGTTTTTAGTGTTTGTAGTAAACTTGTCATAGAAATCATTAAATTGAATTTCCTCAAATTCTTCAGAACATAGGGCGGCTCCTAAAGCAACATAATAATTAGCATCATTTGGACATATAGCTTGGTTTTCTGCTAAACCTAATGTTTCTATAAATCTTTTTCTTAGTTCAGGCAGAAAATACAGTGGCCCTCCTAAAAAAGCTACATTTCCTTTTATAGGACGTCCTTGAGCTAGACCACTTATTGTTTGATTTACAACAGCTTGAAAAATAGATGCTGCTATATCTTCTTTTCTTGCACCTTCATTGAGTAGAGGTTGTATATCTGTTTTTGCAAAAACACCACATCTTGATGCAATAGGATAAATAACACTATGAGATTTAGCCATTTCGTTTAATCCTGAAGCATCAGTTTTTAAAAGAATTGCCATTTGATCTATAAATGCACCTGTACCTCCTGCACATGAGCCATTCATTCTTTGCTCTAAATTTCCTCTAAAATATGTAATTTTAGCATCTTCACCACCTAACTCTATTGCTACATCTGTATCTTGAATGTATTCCTCTACAGCTCTTGCACAGGCTGATACTTCCTGCACAAACGATATATCAAAGAATTTTGCTACATCTACAGCACCAGAACCAGTTAAAGCAATTTTAATAGTAGAGCTTTTTAAATATTTAATTGAATTGCTTATTATATCTAAAACAGTACTTTTAATATCAGAAAAATGTCTTTTGTATTCTTTGTGTACGATGTTTTTTTTCTCATCAAGTATTGCTATTTTGACAGTAGTAGAACCTATGTCAAGTCCAACAAAATAGATGTTCATATATGCTCACTTCCTAAACCTTATAATACTGTATATTATACCAAATTATAAACAAATATCAATATATAATTAAATATCAAGTGTTATGTATAAACAATATTATTAGGAATATTGTTTCAATATTGTTAATAATATTGTTTCAATATTGTTAAAATACATAAAATAGCAAACATTGACAATAAAT
Source organism: Firmicutes bacterium UBA2058 (assembly GCA_002332905.1). Classification (GTDB taxonomy): domain Bacteria; phylum Bacillota; class Clostridia; order Tissierellales; family Sedimentibacteraceae; genus UBA1535. The sequence continues at coordinate 6,419 of DDAM01000064.1, forward strand.
AGTTTGGATGTTATTATTTTTATAATGATATTGTTTTAATAGTATTAATAATAATTGTTATTTTAGTTTTAATATATAACACTAAATTATAAGGAGATATTCATTATGGCTAAGATTAAACTAAAAAAATCTAAAATTAAATTGCCTAAAGAGAAAAAAATTAAGACTAAAAAGATTATGACAGAAGATATTAATAAAATAAAAAGTAAAAGACTTCAGCTAAAAAACTTTAAAATAAGTTTAAGACTTTTAATTGGGTTTACTATTGTACTGCTTTTTTTTGCAATTACTGTGGGAGTTTCATTTATCAACCTGCGAAACGTTTCCATAAACATGGACAAATTCTATAATGATCTTTACGAAACATCTAGATCATGCGTTAATGCCAGAAATGCTGTTATGGGTATAGAAAACGATATGCTAAAAATAATTTCTGAAGCTGATGGCATAAGTAACGTGGAATCATACATATCTGATATAGAGGCGAGAGGAAATAGCTTAAATGAGTCTATTGTTCTTCTAGAAAAAAACTTCACCGGAGATTTAAAATTAATAAGTACCTTCAAGGAACACATTGAAAATTCAAATAAATATAAAGAAGAAATATATAAATTTGCAAGAAGTGGCGGAATTCTTGGAGTTGAAAAAATTTTAAAATTCAACTACTTACCTTCGCTTAGAAAAGCAGCTAATGCGTTAACTCCTGTTGAAGCTAAAGCTACAGAAGACATTAATTTAGCTATTAAAAAAGCAAATTCTATGTATTTTAAAGCAATGATAACAATTCTATCAGTGTTTGTATTAGGAATCACTTTTGCGATTTTATTAAGTATTATGATAACTAGAAGTATAGTTAAACCTATGATACAAATTGAGAAAGCCGCCGCCGATATGGCAAAAGGAAAACTAAATACTGAGATTAATTATGAATCAAATGATGAACTTGGTCATTTAGCTAATAATATTAAAACGACAACCAGCATATTATCTACTTATATAAATAATATCTCAAGTACTTTAGAAAAAATTTCAAGAGGTAATATGCAAATTGATTTTAATATAGAATATATAGGAGATTTTGCACCAATTAAAAAATCAATTACTAAAATAGCTAATTCTTTAAGCAGCTCTTTATATAAAATAAATCAATCATCAGAACAAGTAGCTAGTGGTGCGGAGCAAGTAGCAAGCGGCTCACAGGCTTTATCCCAAGGTACATTACAACAAGCTAATGCTATAGACACATTATCTAGATCTATTAATGATATCTCAAATAAAGCTAAAAACAACACCTCTAATGCAGAAAATGCTAGTAACTTTTCAATGCAGGTGCAAAAAGAGGTTGAACGTGGCAATAGATTGATGAAGCAAATGATTGAGTCAATGGATGATATATCAGTAGCTTCAAAAGAAATTAGTAAGATAATAAGAACAATAGATGATTTGGCTTTTCAAACTAATGTACTTGCATTAAATGCTTCTGTAGAAGCAGCAAGAGCTGGGGTTGCTGGAAGAGGTTTTGCGGTTGTTGCAGGGGAAGTTAAAGTGCTGGCTGAAAAAAGTGCACAGTCAGCTGAAAATACAACAACACTTATTGAAAACACTGTTAGGGCGATTAAGAAGGGAACTAAAGTGGCAGACGAAACTGCAAAATCCCTTAACGCTATTGTACAGGGTTCTAAAAAATCAACTGAGTTTATAAATGAAATAGTTGTATCATCCAATGAGCAATTATCTTCTATAGACAACGTCATAGAAGGTGTAGAAAGAATCTCAGATGTCATACAGACAAATTCAGCTACTGCCGAGGAAAGCGCTGCTGCAAGCGAGGAATTATCAAGTCTTGCTAATATGTTAAAAGAAGAAGTAGCTAAATTTAGACTCATTGGTCAAAAATCAGTTGTAATAGAAGATGATTATATTAACGAAGAAAATTTTGACAATGTCGAAGGAATCAATGAAGTAGAAGATATTAAAATTATTGAGGAAATAGAGGAGCTTGAAGAATTTAATAAAATAGAAGAAATTAATGAAATCGATGAATTTGATTTTGTTGAAGATAATATATTTAACGATGACAGTGATGACGAATTAAATAAAACAAATAGCGATTTTGTCGAAAATAATTAAATTTAATGAAAAGTATAAGTGTAAAAGCTTGTACTTTTTTCTATTTACTTGATATTTTTTTAATATAATAATATAATTAAAAAAATATTAAAACAAAATTGAAACATATGTTTTAAGACAGTAGGAGGTAAGAGTGAAGAAAAANNAATGGGAGGAAATTATGAAAATTACATATTATGGACATTCTGCGTTTATAATAGAAGATAAAAATTTTAAAGCTATAATTGATCCTTTTATAACTGGCAATCCTCAAGCAAGATGTAGCGTAGATGAAATAAATGGATTGACACATATTTTTGTAACCCACAATCATAGCGATCATCTAGGCGATTGTGTTGAATTAGCAAAGAAGGACGATGCTCTGGTTATTACTAATTTTGAAATAGCTAATTTTTTAAATGATAATGGTGTAAAAACACATGGTATGCATATAGGTGGTAGGTACAAATTTTATTTTGGAACGGTTAAATTAACAGTTGCTTTACATGGGGGAAACCCTTGTGGATTTATAATTGAGGTAAACGGTAAAAAGATATATCATGCTGGAGATACAGGATTAACCCTTGATATGAAGCTTTTAGAAAGTGAAAATATAGATTTAGCATTAATACCTATAGGTGGTAATTATACAATGGATATTTATGATGCAATAAAAGCAGTAGAATTTATAAAGCCTAAATTAGTTATTCCAATGCACTACAACACTTTTGAAATTATTGAGGCTGATCCTCATGAATTTAAATCTTTAAATAAAACCTGCGAAACTATAATATTAGATAGTGGATTAAGTGTGCAAATATAATTTAAACGATTTATTTAAAGAAGGACTGAAATAAAGCGAATTTGGAGGCATGTATATAAATATGAAAAAAATACTTATTTTAATAATGACTATACNNGATGAAGAAAATCAAGAAAATTACCTGTTTAATGAAATACAAACTGTAACATTAGAAATATTATCTGGAGATCATAAAGGTGAAGTTATAACTGTAGAAAATTATTTGGGAACAAATGAAGTAAGTGATATTAGAGTTAAAAAAGGACAGAGGGTAATTTTATCTTTAGATGATTTTGGTGATGGAAACATTAACGTATATATAAATAGTTATGAGAGAGATATTCCTTTGTATGCATTGATATTGATATTTTTAATAGCAATTCTATGTGTAGGTAGGTTTCAAGGTGTAAAAACCATAGTTACTCTGTCAATAACTATATTGATTGTATTTTTCTTTACAGTACCTATGATTTTAAAGGCATATAACCCAATTTTAATTTCTGTTGTCAGTTGTATAGCAATTACAGTTATTACATTATTTATTATTGCTGGTGTTAATGAAAAATCATTTGCTGCAATTTTAAGCACAGCGTTAAGTGTTATAATATCTGGGATATTAGCATATTTAGTTGGCTATTTTGCTAGATTGACTGGGGTAGAAATGACAGAGGGTAATATGCTTATGCACATACCGCAAAATATAGCATTTAATTTTAAAGAATTACTGTTCGCTGGAAT
>DDAM01000043.1 GCA_002332905.1 Firmicutes bacterium UBA2058
TTCATAGTTGGTCTCCTTTAAATTTTTACCTAATTTTAAAAAAACGGAAATAAAAGTTATATGTTTAAAAAAATAAATACAATCCAAATATTATAATTGTTCCTTTATCAAGGACTTTATAAAATAGAAAGTATTTATTATTATATGTTATTTTATTAATTTATATTAAATTTATATGTTATTATTTTCTTTTTTTAATAAGCAATATGAAAATTAACGCACTAACTCCCATTAATATTGGATAAAATAGATTTGGCATTATATCAATTGGAGTTATACCTGCTAATGAAGCCGCTGTTAAAAGCTGTGCACCGTACGGTATTAAGCCCTGCCATACTGAAGTGAATATATCAAGTATAGAAGCAGTAGTTTTAGCATCAACATCAAATTCGTTGCTTATTTCTTTAGCTATAGGACCTGCCATTACTATTGCAACGGTATTATTGGCAGTACATATATCAACTACAGACGCTAATAGTGCTATACCAAGCTCTGCACCTTTTCTGCCACTAATTTTAGATTTAATAAATTGAATTATATACTCAATTCCTCCATTTTCTTTTACTAACGCAACTACTCCTGCTACAATTAACGATATTATAGTAATTTCATACATGCCTGCAATTCCATCACCTATAACTACAAATACTTCAACAAATTTAAAACATCCAAGTGCTAGTCCAATTATTACAGAAATTAATGTTCCACTAATTAAAACTACAAATACATTTAAACCAGCTAATGCACCAAATAACACCACTAAATACGGTATACTTTGAATAAAGTTATAACTTAAATTTCCTGTAACTTCTGTTACATCAATATCAGCATTACTTGCTTTAAATATAAATATTAAAATTGTAATTATTGCTGCTGGTAAAACAATAAAAAAGTTTTGTTTAAATTTATCCTTCATTTCACAGCCTTGTGTACGAACAGCTGCAATAGTAGTATCAGAAATCATTGAAAGATTATCTCCAAACATTGCTCCACATACAACAGCACCGATACATAGTGGTACTGAGAATCCTGTTTTCTCAGCTATTCCTAAGGCAATTGGACTTAATGCTGCTATTGTTCCAACAGATGTCCCCATTGACACTGATATAAAGCAACCAATTATAAAAATGCCAACAATTATAAAACTAGATGGTAAAATTGACAATCCAAAATTAACTGTACTTTCAACTCCGCCAGCAGCCTTAACTGCACCTGAAAAAGCTCCAGCAAGTATGAATATTAAACACATGGTGATTATATTTTCATCACCTGCACCTTTTGCCACTATTGATAATTTCTTCTCAAATGAATTGTTCTTATTTTGTAAAAATGCAACTATTAGAGCTATTAAAAAGCCTACAACTGTTGGCATAACATAAAAATCTTTTGTAGCTATTCCTACGCCAACAAAAAGAATAAGAAATACTATAATTGGTAATAATGCAAATAAATTTTTGTTTTTCATTTTCTCCTCCTTATAAAACAAAAACCTCCTGATGATATCAGGAGGCATAATAAAAGCCCATAAAGGGCGTAAGTTCCTTTACTCATCTATCAGATTTCTCTGCTGGAATTAGCACCGTGCATAAAGCTGGTTGCTGAGATTTCATAGGGCCAGTCCCTCAATCTCTCTTGATAAGATATTAATATGATTTATTTAGTGCAATACATTTATTCAATGCATTATTATATATTTCAATTATATCATTTGTCAAGGTGAAATTTTAAAATTGACAAATGTAAAATTGCACCATATAATGTAGACAAATATAGGAGAAGAATAAATGAATGAAAAGATATTTGTAGAAATTAATGGGTTGAAGCAAGGTATGTTTTTACAGAGTGAAAACATCGAAAACCCAGTGTTACTGTTCCTCCATGGTGGACCTGGCTCACCGGAGGTTGCCTTTACTCAACAATATCCTACAGGACTGGAAAAAATATTTACGGTCTGCTGGTGGGAACAGCGTGGTAGCGGAGTTTCTTACCATCGCAATATCCCGAAAGAGGATATGACGATAGAGCAAATGATCGATGACACCATCGCAGTAGTTAATTATCTTTGCCAACGGTTTGACAAAGAAAAAATATACGTAATGGGGCATTCATGGGGTTCTTTCTTAGGGGTACTTACGGTTCAGCGAGCACCTGAGCTATTCCATGCATATATAGGCATTGGTCAGGTGGCAAGACAAATTGAGTCTGAGCGCCTAGCATATAGCTTTATGTTACAGGAGTTTCGCAAAACAAATAATAAAAAAATGGTACACAAGCTTGAAAAATTCCCCATTGACAAAGGTGGAGAAGTAAGCCTTCGATACCTTGGCGTGCGAAGTGAAGGCATGATGAAGCTTGGTATCGGCATTATGCGCCATTGCACCTCGATGATGGAATGCGTCACAACTGTACTTCGTTATAAAGGATATACTTGGAAAGAGAAACGCAATTTCCCTATGGGGAACAGTTTTTCCCTTAAGTGCCTTTGGGATTTTGTACTTCAAACCGACTTAATTAAGCAAGTGCCTGAGCTAAAAGTACCTGTATATGTGCTCCAAGGTAAGTATGACTATCAAGTATCTTATTCTGTCGCAAAGGAATTTGCGAGGACAGTAAACGCACCTGTGAAAGGCTTCTATACATTTGAAAATTCGGCGCATAGTCCTTGCTTTGAAGAACCTGAAAAAATGTGTCACATTTTACGTACAGATGTGCTACAAGGGAAAGTTGATTTATCTGATAACATAGAAATTATCTTTGTACACTAATCTAGTGATTAAATACAAAAAATTTAAAGTATAAAAACATACAACTTAAGCATGTTACATTGAATTTTATTTTATTATGTGCTACAATGTATCATGCAATAAGGACAACGTTATCTAAGATTTTATAATTTAATGTGAAGCAAACCTTATTTAGCATTAAAATACATATAAAAAGGAGAATAATATGAATTCTGTATGGTCTTTAGATAAACTTTACACAGGATACGATGATCCTAAGTTCATTGAAGATTTAAGCAAAGTTGATGCATCTATTAGTGAAATGAACAATTTTGTAAATGATTTAGAAAAAAATGAAGCATCAAATAATTTATTAAGAGCAATTAAAATACTTGAAGAACAACAAAAGCTTTTCACTAAATTATTTGCTTTCGCTAGTTTAAAGCAATCAGTAAATACTAAGGATGCAGATAGTGCATCTTATCTTGGTAGATTAAGTGACAAAGCAAGTAGTACAACAAAACCATTAACAATATTAAAAAAATACATAGCAAATATTAAAAATCTTGACGAAATAATTAATTCTAACTCACTTTTAAAAGAATATGAATATTTTCTACATTTAATAGTTGAAGATAACAAGTATGTGTTAAACGATCAGGTAGAAGAAGTAATATCAAAATTTAATATAAGCGGTGGAAGTGCATGGTCAGACCTCCAATCATACTTAACATCTTCTGTTCAAGTAGATTATAAGGGTGAAAAAACCAATTTATCTTCAATCAGAAATCTTGCTTATGATGCTGATCCAGTAGTAAGAAAGGAAGCATATGAAGCAGAGCTTGCTTGCTATGAAAAAATCAAAGATTCAGTAGCATTTTCTTTAAACAACATTAAATTGCAGGTAATAAATGAGTGTAAATTAAGAGGATTTGAATCACCTCTTGCTCAAACTTTACATAATGCTCGTATGAAGCGCGAAACTTTAGATGCCTTAATAGAAGCAATGAAGGAATACCTACCAAAATTCCACCAATATCTAAAGGTTAAGGGGGAAACTCTTGGCTATAAAAATGGTCTACCATGGTATGATATGTTTGCTCCTATGGGCAATAACAACAAAAAATATACTATAGAAGATTCAAAGGATTATTTAGTTAATTTATTTAAAGGTTTTGCACCGGATCTTGCTGAAATGGTTAATTGTGCATACAATGAAGAGTGGATTGATTTTTATCCAAGAGAAGGCAAGGTTGGCGGAGCTTTTTGTGCTGGTATACACCCAATAAAAGAAAGTAGAATTTTAACTAACTTTGATGGGAATTTTGGTGATGTAGTGACATTGGCACATGAATTAGGCCATGCATATCACAATTTAAATATAGTAGATAATAAAATCTTAAATACAGAGTATTCAATGCCTGTAGCAGAAACAGCATCAACGTTTAATGAAAATATCATAATGAATGCTGCAATTTCTTCTGCAGAAAATGATGATATTAAACTTGCATTAGTTGAAAGCCAGTTGCAAGATGCTACTCAAATTATATGCGATATTTATTCGAGATATTTATTTGAAACTGCTGTGTTTGAAAATAGAAATGATAGCTTTATGTTCCCTGATAATCTTTGTGAAATAATGCTAAATGCTCAAAAAGAAGCTTATGGTGATGGACTTGATAACAATATTCTTCATCCATATATGTGGGCGTGTAAGGGTCACTACTATAGTTCTAATTTAAGCTTTTACAACTTCCCATATGCATTTGGTGGATTGTTTGCAAGGGGATTATATGCTAAATATCAAGAAGAGGGAGAAGCATTCGTACCAAAATACAAAAAATTACTTAACGCTACAACAATTATGAATGTAGAAGATGTAGCTAAAATTGCTGATATTGATTTAACTGATAAAGAATTTTGGAAAAAAGGTCTTAAATCTTTTGCTAAACAAATAGATATATTTGTAGAATTAGTTAGTAAAAAGTAATAATTTAATATCTATGAAAATTTTTTAGGCACATACATTTACATAAATGTATGTGCCTTTTTATTGTATTTATTAACGTTTTTTAAACAATGTGAACTATAATTCTCTATTATTTATTATCACATTATGGTAAAATGTAGTAATTTAAGTAGGATTCTAAAGAACAATTAAAGGAGAAAATGAAAATGGTTAATTCAGAAGTTATAAAGCTATATAGGGAATTATCACAACAAGGAAACACAACAAGACAGAAACTAAATTACATTTCTAAATCTGCCGGTAAAGTTAATGAAGATTTACTTTATAAAATTCTTCAAGACAATGCTAAAACAGAGTATGGGAAAAAATACAATTTTGCAAACATTTCAGATATAGAATCATTTAAGAAATTTGTACCAGTTTCAACATATGCGGATTATGAACCCTATATTAAAAGAATGGTTGATGAGGATGAGGAAAATTTAATAACTGCATATCCAATAAACCGCTATTTTTTATCATCAGGTACAAAGGGAAAACCTAAATTAATACCATATACAGATAATGCAAAATCAATTGCTGACACTTACCTTTCATCATCATACCCAATATCATTATTTTATGAATTTTTAGGTGATGCATGGGAAAAGGAAAAATTTCTTATGCTTATTGAACCTTGTAATAAAACTGTAGGTAATAATAAAATATGTAGCTCTGTATCTACTCTTTTATTCACCTATTATGAAACCAGTGGAAAACATAAAATGGTTGTATCTCCAGAAGCAGCGTATTGGGGAAACCCAGAAATAAATACATGGTATTTACATGCACGTTATGCTTTGATGGAGAAAGATATGAGCGGTATCATATCACCTTATGTTACATATATTATTGAATTATTTAATTATATAAAAAGAAATTGGAACTTGCTGATTGATGATATAGCTACAGGTAAAATAAATAGCTCAATTTCTATATCCAAAGAGCTTCGTGAAGAGTTAGAAAGTGAACTTGTACCTGACATAGAACGAGCAGAGGAACTGAGAAAAATATTTATGAATTATGAAGATGATTTTGTAAAACATACTTGGAAAAATATAAGCTTTGTTGTAACCATAGGAAGTGGATTATTTGCAGATAAAACAAAACAGCTTAAATCATACCTAAGTGAATCAACTTCGTATTATTTTGTTGGATATGTTTCTTCTGAATGTACCTTTTCTATACCTGTAGGCTTTAATTCATTTGATTCAATACTGTTACCAGAGGCAGGCTTTTATGAATTTTTACCTTTAGACGAAAATGATTATTCAAAAACATTAACTATTTCACAGCTACGTCCTGGCGAGCAGTACGAGGTTATTGTTACGAATCTATCAGGATTTTATCGCTACAAAATGAAGGATATAATTCAGGTTTCAAATATGTACAATTTCTGTCCTCTAATAACATTTTCACGTCGTATGAACAACGATATAGATTTATTTGGAGAAAAAACAACTGAAATTATGCTTCAGAATGCAGTTAATAATGTTTCTAAAAACTTGGACATGCCTATTGTTGGATTTAGCGCATGTTCTGATATAAGCTCACATGTAATGAAATATAATTTCTACATAGAGTTTCTAGATAACGAAACACAAGATTTAGTTGACAAATTTGCTGAAGAATTAAATACCGCATTAGGTAAGGAAAATTATGTGTATGACATTTTAGTTTCTAGTGAAAAAATAACACCTTTAATAATAAAAGTATTAAAAAAAGATACTTATGAAGAATACAGAGAAAAATTGGTGTCCGAAGGAATGGTTGCATCACAAATAAAACCTTTATTTATAATTGATTCAACAGAAAAGAAAAAATTCTTTACTGACAGAGTAAATATTTCCTTTGAAAAGGATAAAGTTCTATGTACTAATTAAAATATATTTTCTACAAAAAAACCTCTAATAAGAATAATAACTATTCTCGTTGGAGGTTTTTTATAAACTATCTTACTACCCATTTTCCTATATTTTCTTTTATTATACTGTTAAATCTATGTAAATCATCATCACGAATTATCATATTTGCCATGCTCATATCAAAGTATTTTAATCTATTTCTATCATTTTGAATCTTTTCTTCTACAATTACAGGATCTTCTCCTCTTTCTAAACATTTTTTTCTACACTCATCTTCCGATACATCGAAGTATATAACAAAAACTTTTCCAGCATAGATTTTTAATAGCTTATATATTGCATCTTTATCAACAATGGTTACACAATTTTTTGTAAAATCATTTCTCAAAGTACCATACTTATGGTTATTATAAACTACCCATTCCAGTAACTCGTCGTCCATAACAAGTTTGTCAAATTGCTCATCTGTAAGAAATTTATAAACATCTTCATCAACTTCTTCTACTTTTGGTTTTGTTGTACATGATTTAATAACTCTTATACCATAATCCTTGCAAGCTGATTTAAAAGACTTTTTGCCAGAACCTGAAGGTCCAATTAACAATAATATCATATAAATTCCTCCTTCAAAATTTTAACGTATATAATATGTAGATTATTTTCTATCTATTATTTCTTATATTTTACCATATGTATCATATATTTACAAATTTTTATTGTTTATCTAAATAATATACTTTCTTCTACATCAAAAATATCACTTCTCTACTTAAAATAAAAAAACCAGAATATAATACTCTAGCTTTACTAGAATTATTTATATTATAGCATTTGACAGTGATAGATATCCCCTAGCATTCGTTATCATATTTTACAGCATAATGAAAATATTGCACGGTAAGTTTTATATGCCCTCAATTTCAAGGACTTGCCATTGAAACATAGTCTCTTTTACATTAAAATATTTAATAGCCGAATCTTCATAAAATAAAGTACCGGGGATTTTATATCGGGGTGAAGTCTAAAAAAGGCGGGGTTCCTCAACCCTAATCCGTCAACTAACCCGGGAGGCAGAAGGAGGATAATATGAAATTCAAAAGTTTAAAGTCAATTTTATTGACCACAAGTCTGATTGCAGGTATATCTTTATTTTCTAGTAATGCTTATGCGGCAACCTACACCACAGTCAGCGGCGACTCATTATTTAAGATAAGCAAGGTATTCAACACATCAATAACAGGCCTGATGAATGATAACAAACTGACATCCACCAATTTAAATATTGGACAAAGGTTAAACGTTCCCGGTATTACTCATACAGTAAAAAAAGGAGAAAGCTTGTACTTAATCTCTAAATCGTACAAAATACCATTGGAAACTTTAAGACGTGCAAATAATATATATACAGATTATCTAGATATTGGACAAAAATTGAATGTACCTGTTAAGCCCTTGACAGCACCTGAGCCAGCAGACAATGCATCATCTTACTCTGCAAGCGATTTGGACTTGCTTGCAAGATTAATAACTGCTGAGGCACAAGGCGAGCAATATGATGCCAAAGTTGCAGTTGGAGCTGTAGTATTAAACAGAGTAGAGAGCGATTCATTTGAAAATACAATAAAAGATGTAATATATGAAAAAATAAACGGTTATTATCAATTTACACCTGTGTTGAATGGATGGATTAACAAGCCAGCTAATGCTGATTCTATAAAAGCAGCAAAAGAAGCTTTGAGCGGTGTTGACCCTACAAATGGAGCCTTATTTTATTTTGATAAAACCGCAACAAATAAGTGGCTTTTATCAAGACAGGTTTCAATAAAAATAGACAATATGATATTTACATATTAGATTTATTCCTCTAGAGGCTGTGCATTTGGCACAGCCTTTTTGTACTAATTGAGCAGTTTTAATCATATTATTATAAAGAAAAACATTTATATATATGATGAAATTGTTTAATGGAGGTCTTAAAGTTGAAAAAAATGAACATAGGCAGATTTATTTGTATCGGAGGAATATTAACAGCAATAGCTGTGCTATTTCAATCAGCACCTGTATTTTTACCCACAATTGGATTGGTCTTAAGTCCATTAAGCACTCTACCAATTGCGATAGCTGCCGTTTCTAGTATTTCTCTTGGTTTTGCTGTGTTTTTTTCCTCCACATTAATTCTTGTTTTAGTTAATGTACAGGAAACAATAATCCTGCTTTTTACAACCGGCCTAATAGGTATATTTATCGGAACATTACTTTATAGAAAGGGAATACTAATTTCTATATTATTTTCAAGCATAGCATTAACTTTTGGAATGATGTTTTTAACTTATATAGTAGGTATCTCGGCATTTGTAGATTTCTCCAGCACATTATCAATTCCTTTAACTATTCTAATTTTTTTCTCATTTTCACTTATTTACACTAGCATATGGAATATTTGTCTAAGAAAATTCATTAATTATCTTATAAAAATTAAATTAATTAGTTAATTAATTTAATAAACAGTTTTTTATTTTAGTTCTCTATGTCATTGATTTTATTGCTTTTAAAGTCTAAAACAGTAGATTTCATGCGAGTAACATTATTATATAAAATACATAATCTAAAAAAAAAGGTGATTAAATGGAGACAGGTTATTTAAAAATTCAAGTTTATACAGGTGATAAATCATTACCAATAGGTAATGCACAGGTTATTATAAAAAGTTCAAGTGGTGAAATTTATCATAAAACTTATACTGATTTAAATGGCAATACTTATTATATTCCATTATATGCTCCTAATAAAATGTATTCTTTGCTAATATACACGTTATTGTAACTTTTGCGATTAACAGAGTATATACTGAATGGTATAGAAGCAGAGGTTGCATATGATCAGAGTTATGTTGATGGAGGCCAAATTTACCAAAACATCAGTGAAATAGTTGATAATATTTTTAATGTATATGCACGGCGTATTGGTTTTAAAAACCCATTTTTTACCCAGTATTGCAATGGAACAACAGTAACCTGTAATGGACTATCACAGTGGGGGACAGTCTCATTGGCAAATCAGAGTTTAGATCCATTACAAATTCTTCAGTACTATTATCCTAATGATCTTGAGCTTATTGCTAATGATAATATTACCGGAATAACTGAGAGTTATCCCAGTTACGAACTTAGTATAGGCAGTGAAGGCGGACCTGTATTAAGGATGCAGAATTTCTTAAATCGAATTCGTGTTAATTTTCCTTTGATTCCAATAATTCCTAATCCAAATGGATACTTTGGTACAGAAACAGAGACTGCAGTCAGGACATTTCAAAATTCATTTAATCTTACGGCGGACGGTGTTATTGGAAGAGGTACATGGAATAAAATCTCGTTTACTTATGTAGGTGTAATTCGGCTAGCAGAGCTTGACAGTGAAGGGGTAAGGATAGGTATTGGTTTAAATCCACCTGATGTAGTTTTATCCTATGGTTCAACTGGTTCCGATGTTATTGAATTGCAATTCATTATTAATTATATCTCACCTTTTTATCCAACAATTCCAACAGTTATAAAAGATAGTGAGTTCGGACCTAACACAAAAAACGCTGTAATTGAGTTCCAGAAAACATTTGGATTGGTTCAAGATGGCGTTGTAGGTGTTAGTACTTGGAATAAGTTATATGAAGTTTACCGTGGTATTAAGCAAAATGCACCAATTCCTTCTGTCCCAATGGTTCCTCCTTCTGGAGCTCCTTCTTATCCTGGCACGCCATTAAGTCTAGGATCAATAGGGCCAAATGTAAGGTTGATGGAAAGCTATCTAAATACAATTAGAATTGTTTACACTAGTATACCGTTTACAACAGTAAATGGCGTTTTTGATGAGGGAACAAGAATATCTGTAGTTGCATTTCAGCAAGAGTTTTTATTGACACCAGATGGTATTATTGGACCGATAACCTGGAATAAAATTGTAGAGCAGTTTTTTTTAGTAACCGGTCAATCGTCAATCTCTCTACAGTACCCAGGTTCACCATTACAAGTTGGTTCCACTGGTAGCAATGTTAGTTTGATGCAAGGGTTTCTCTCTGAACTACGTAAGCCTTATCCAAGTTTACCAGCAATAGCTTTAGATGGGATCTTTGTTTCACAAACAGAAGCAGCTGTTATCAAATTCCAAAATTTATTTGGTTTGATACCGGACGGGATAATAGGACCAATAACATGGTATACTATTGTTAGTGAAAGAAATGCTAGAGTTTAAACATCTGAAATTTAAAAACGGGCTTAAAAATTAATTTTTAAGCCCTCTCTTTGATTTTCTAAAATTCGTTACATATGCTCGATATCTTATCTCTCCATATAGCATAATATCCACCGGTTAAACCGGTGGTTTTTCATTATCAGGCAAGCTCTTCACCTGCTTTCCAATAAGAGATACATATGCTAAAATATAAAGTGCTGGTGTCTGTGTATGTGAAGTACCTATTGACTTTACCCTTAGGGCAAGGTGTAAAATAAAGATAGGAATATTGGATACGCTGAAAGGAGGATAATCTATGTTATCTATCGGAGAGTTTTCGAATATATGTAAAGTATCTACAAAAACACTTCGTTATTATGCTGAAATAGGGCTAATTCTACCTGATGAAATCAACCCTGAAAATGGTTATAGATATTATTCTATCGAACAATTAGAAACGATGTTATTTATCAACCGCCTAAAATCATACAATTTTTCTTTAGAGGAAATTAAAACAATCCTTGAATCAGAAGAATTACTGGACGAAAAACTTTACTTTGCACTTACCAAAAAGAAAAAAGAAATTGAAAAACAAGTACAAGAATTTAAAAAAACTTTAGACCAATTAAATAATGATATATCATATTTGAAGCAGGGAAAGTCAATTATGTCATATCTGGAAAGTATTGATATTCAACTTGTAGAAGTACCAAAGATGTATCTTCTATCTATCCGAAAAATGGTTCATGAATACGAATTTGCTGAAGAATATGGTAACTGCTTTAGTAAATTATTTAAGAAAATTCAAGACGACAAATTAACTATGCTTAATCCGCCAATGGTACTTTTTCACAGTGCAGAATTTAGTCCATATGGTTTAGATACTGAATTTGCTATTCCGGTAAAAGAGTATGTTAAAGGTACAAGGGATTTTTATCCGGGACTATGCTTAAAAACAGTCCTGTATGGCTCTTATTCTAACTTATCTTCTGTATACACTAAACAACACGAATGGGCAGAAAAAGAAGGCTATGAATCTAACAATGCCCTTTACGAAGTATATGTAACAGACCCTTCTCAAGTTTTAAAAGAAAGTGAGCTTATAACTGAAATTTATTATCCTGTTAAAAAGAAAGCATCAAATATTTAGACCAAAACAATAAATGATAAAGGAGAATTTTATATGAATAAATCCTGTAAATTAGAAAAAGTGACAGAGTTGGAAAAGAAAGTAAACAAGGATTATAGCAATATTGCAGGTATTGTTGTATTAAAAAATGGTAAAACACTATATGAAAATTACTTTAATGAATGCACTGCTACTAGCCGAATCCATGTTTATTCAGTAACAAAAAGTATTATTTCCATATTGATCGGGATTGCCATGGACAAAGGATACATCAAAAGTATCAACCAGAAAGTATTAGATTTTTTCCCAGATTATATAGTTAAAAGAAGAGAAAAAACAATACAGAATGTTACACTTAAGAATTTACTGACAATGACAGCTCCATATAAATATAAGTTTGCACCCTACATAAAGTATTTCACTAGTGATGACTGTATAAAATTTACGCTTGATTTATTAGGAGGTAGGGGACAGATAGGGAAGTTTAGATACACTCCCCTCATAGGACCAGATATTTTGTCGGGCATTCTCGTAAAAGCAACTGGGCAATCTGTATTTGATTTCGCAAAAGAAAATTTATTCTCGTCACTGGGAATTATTGTTGAGAGTAATGTGATTTTTCATAGTAAAGAGGAACAACTCGCATTTAATAAAGCTAAAAACATCAGCGGCTGGGTTGCTGATTCAACAGGAATAAATACAGGAGGATGGGGTCTTACTCTCTCTGCTGCGGATATGGCAAAAATAGGTCAATTATACTTAGACGGCGGAATGTGGAATGGAAAACAAATTGTATCGACAAGATGGATAGACGAGAGTACAAAGGAACATAGCCGGTGGAAAAAACTCAATCTGCCATATGGATATTTATGGTGGATTGTTGATGATAAAGAACATGCCAATGCAGCTATGGGAGACGGAGGAAATGTTATTTATTTCAATACAAAGAAAAGAACAGTAATTGCTATTGCTTCTCTTTTTATGCCAAAAGTCAAGGATAGAATAGAACTCATTAAAGAGTACATTGAGCCAATATTTGAGAATTATGAATAATAAATTTATAAGGAGAAGCACAGAGGGTATTGATTCTCTGTGCTTCTTTGCTACATCCCAAGTATTTATATCAACCTGTTTATGTTTTATTGACAAAATCCACTCTAATATATATACTTGTGTCATAGGAGGTGTTGGAATGAAAGAATGTTTATATACTAGAAACATCGAAAAGAATAAACATTCCATCTGTGTTTTCGATAAATAAATTTCTATCAATGGATAACTATATATTATAAACAAAATATAGCGGTAGAAATTATTTTATCCCAATACAGAAAGGATTTTATAAAATGAATAATAAAGTAGTTAGTAGATTAGATTCTTCAGGAGTAAGTAGAGCAGTAGGTAATTATACTCACATAACAAAAATAGAGCCTAATGCAACATTTTACACATTTTCTGGTCAAGTTGGAGCAGATTTAGATGGTAATTTTCCTGAAGAATTCAATCAACAAGTAAACAATACATTTTTAAATATATCAAACCTATTAAAGAGTATAGATTTAATACCAGATAATGTTATTAAGATTAATATATGGTCAACAGAAAAAATTGACTGGGATTACTTTGATAAAGTATATGATGATTTTTTTAGTAAGCCTTACCCCTCAATGACTGTTGCTTATGTAAATGCCTTAGGGTTAGAAGAAATTAAATTAGAAATAGAAATATGGGCAGCAAAATAATTTTGTCCCACTCCTAGATAAAAATATTTTTTTATAAAAGATGTCCTCACTGTNNACAGTGAGGACATCTTTTATACTGATAAAATGCATCAAAATGCAGTCAAAATAATTAAAAAAACTCTAAAATTTTTAATCCTATGATTTATCTACTAAGTAAGCAAACTGTTTCCACATGTTCTGTAAACGGAAACATTTCGATAGGCTGAATAATTTCTGCTTTATATCCACTCTTAATCAAGTAATCTATATCTCTAGCTAAAGTATCTGGGTTACAGCTAATATAGACTACTTTGTTTGATGCCAGGGTAACAAGTGATTTTAAAAATGCTTCATCACTGCCAGCCCTTGGAGGATCCATAAAAACTACATCAATACTTTCTTTATTTGCTGCAAGTTTAACCATAAATTCTCCTGCATCATCATTAAAGAATCTAATGTTGTTTATTTTATTGCTTTTTGCATTTCCGATTGCATCCTTAAAAGCATCCTTATTAAGCTCTACCCCTATAACTTCTTTTGCTTTATCACTTGCAATTATGCCTATAGTACCTATACCGCAATAGGCATCAATCACTCGTTCCTTACCTGTAAGATTTGCATACTCTATTGCTTTGTTGTACATTATTTCTGTTTGTATTGGATTAACCTGATAAAAGGATTTCGGAGAAATTCTGAATTTCTTACCACATAGAACATCCTCTATATATCCCTTTCCATAAAGAACTATTTCTCTTTCACCTAAAATCATACTGGTTCTTTTATTGTTTATATTCATAACAATAGTTGTAATTTCAGGATGTAATTTCATTAGAGCCTTTGTAAAATTATTTTTAGAAGGAAATATTATATCTCCAACTACTAAAGTTACAAGAACCTGTCCGGTATTATGTCCAGTACGAATTAATACATGCCTAAAAAATCCCTTTCCAGTATCCTCGTCATAAATTTGTAGCTTAAAAGATTTTATTAAGCCCTTAATATCTTGCACTATTGCATCGGATGTTTGATTTTCAATTTGACAGCTATCTATAGGTACAAGCTTGTGAGTATTAGCTTGATATGTACCTGCTAAAACATTTCCTTTAGAATATCCAAAGGTAGCATGTACCTTATTTCTGTAATAGTATGGATTTTCAGCTGGAATTATATCTTTAACCTTACCAAACTTGCTTAATAATTTATTTACATAGGACTGTTTTTCCTTTAATTGTTCACTATATTCTATACCCTGATATGTACATCCTCCACATAGCTTAGCATAAGGGCATTTTTGTAACATTTTCATCAATTATCTCCAGTATTATATTTATTATTTTGTATTTTCTTTTACTCTAAACTCAACAATTCTTGTTATTAATTCCTTTGGCAATGGCTTGCTAAGTGGAAATTGAATAGCACCTTTAGAGTGCTTATATTCTCCAAGTTCACTTTTAAAATTTTCAACCCCGCTAGCACCAGGATAAAAGCCAATATGTGCTTTGTGTAATGCAAAATGCACTAAATTACCACTAAGATAAAATGTCGGCATTTGCCAGCTAATTTTCTCTGTAGCCTGAGGTGCTGCCGACTTTATAATTTCTCGTATTTCCTTAAGCTTAGCCTGTAATTCATCAGGATATTGTAAAATGTAATTATCTATTTCATTCATTTTTTTGTATACCTCCTAATTTTTTGATACTAGCATTTATCTATTCAAGAGCATATGTTGTAGGTGTATTCCCGTGCACAGCAATTTTACATATTATACTATTTATTTTTATATTTATCAAATAAAATAACCATTTATAATACTTGATTTTTGCGATATAAAATAATATAAACTTAAGAATAATATAACCAATAAAGTGCAACCTATTATCAATTACTAAATAAATGGAGGACTTAAATGATACAAAAAATTTCAAAAGTAACATTATATGTTGAAAATCAAGAATCTGCTAAGGGGTTTTGGTTAAATAAGCTACCAAGTTTTGTCCATTGGTTGTTCAAGATAATAGTTCATATCTTATTCATGAGGATAAATAAATTAGAATATGAGTAAAAAAACAAATTTTTTAGAAAGTATGAAGAATTTAAGCAATATTAAAACTTCATTTATGATAATGAAAATAATATTTAAAGATAATACTAAGCTTGTATGCTTGCTATCTGATAAAACTGGAAGTATAAAGGCAACTTTTGCAAATCCTAAAGTAAAGCTAGAGGTAGGATATGTAGTAGAGGTTGATGCTAATATGGATACTAATCTTGAGATTAACAGCTTTGAGGTATTAAATGAATATGAGTTAAGCAATTATCTTCCTACACTTCAAAGAGATATAAATGAGGTAATGAAAGAAATTGAAGATATATCAAACTCATATATATTATCAAGAGAGGCTAAAGAGCTTAACAACTACTTTTTTAAAGATGAAGAATTTCTTAAAAAATTTAAGCAGTGCATTGGTGGAGTTTCTATGCATCACAACTATATTGGAGGGCTTGCTGAGCATACATTAAACGTTATGTATTTGACCACCATACTATGCGACAGATATGATTGCAGGCACAGTGAAATAGCGGTTTTATCTTCAAAGCTTCATGATATAGGAAAAATATTAGAATTTAACTTTAATGGACCATTTAAATATTCTATTAGAGGAGAGCTTGAAGGACATATTACTATTGGAGTTCAAATGATAGATGAAGCAGTTAGGTCAAAGCCTAATTTTTACAGCGAAGATTTTGTAAATCGTGTTAAAGGATGTATCGTACAGCATCATGGTAAAATTGAATATGGTTCACCTAAAAATGCAAATATGGAGGAATCAATAATTGTTAATTTTGCAGATTCAATTGATGCACGGATGAATAAATTATATCAGCTAAAGGAAATTTTTGAGATTAACAGCTGGTCAGAATATGACAGAGCGCTAGAAACAAGAATTTATTTTTAATTAAAGCTCTATGAATTTATAAAAAGCCCAATATCACCTAAAAATAAATTAGGTAATATTGGGCTTTAAAATGCCATATCAATAAATCTTTCTTATTGATTAACAAATTCAGCTCCTCGCTCGTCCATTACTTCTATGGAAATAACATTAAGATATAAATCCTCATAAGTTCCATTCTTCACGATTTCTGGGGTTCCAATTACTTGAATCCAATCATTAGCATTTGGATACTCTCCATCATAATTTAACACGAAACCTGCCCAACCATCATTTCCACAGCAACCTGGAGCATTTCTATACACAAAATGTACCTTTTCCATATCCCCTTCCTCTGGCTCAATGACACTGTACATACCCTCTACTTTGATGTATTTATCTTTAAAATCTTCAATATTATAGTATATATCCTCAATTTGAGCTATAAACATTTTTTCTCTGATTTCTACAATGCTTTTATTGTCAATTATATTATCCGATATATTTGAATTTTCGTTTGTGTCTGTTTTCTCGGAATTATTAGTATTTGCTTGCTCCTTGTCTGTTGTATTCTTGTCATTGCTAGCTTCAGGGTTTTCAACATTATCTATTCTATCTGATGTTTTATTTTCTACGCTTTTATTACATCCTACTAATACCATGAATGCTAATAGAATCAAAACTAAATATTTTTTCATTTTTGTAATCCCCCTCTTAAAAATCCTAGCAATGAATACACCAAAAACATGACAATATTAACAGCTACAACACTTGCACCTGTTGGTGTTGCATATAAATAAGAAATAATAATCCCTATAAAGAAGCAGGCAACGGACAATATTGCAGAACTAATTACAACAACCTTAAATCTCTTGCAAACCCTCATAGACGTTAGTGCAGGGAAAATTATTAAGCTTGAAATTAGCAATGCACCCATCATTCTCATTCCTAACACAATGGTAATCGCCGTTAGAAAAGCAATAATCATGTTATATAATTTTGTATTTGTTCCAGTTGCCAAAGCAAAATTCTCATCAAAGGTTATAGCAAATATTCTATTATATAGTAAAATAAATAAAATCAACACAACGAAAGAAAGCATTATACTAATCTTAACATCCAGCTTACTCATAGCCAAAATACTTCCAAACATATAATTACAAACATCTGTATTCATGCCAGTTGTCATAGATATTATAATTACACCTATTGCAAGCGCACTGGTAGAAATAAGCGCTATAGCCGCATCGCCCTTAATTTTACTCTTCTCGCTTATCCTAAGAAGAAAAAATGCAGCAATTACTACAACAGGGATTGCAACACTAAGGGGAGCAACATTCATAGCTGTTGCTACTGCCAAAGCTCCAAATCCTACGTGAGATAAACCATCACCTATCATAGAGTACCTTTTTAAAACTAAGCTAACTCCTAAAAGCGAAGAGCAAAGTGCAACTAGTGTACCAACTATAACTGCCCTTACTAAAAAAGGATATGAAAATATTTCTATCAAGGTATTAAACATCTTTCTCACCTCCGCAAAAAATACTTCCAACACTGCTTTTTAAATAATCTTCTGTTTCACCATAGAATAATTGCTCATTTTTCAAATGCAAAATATGACTTGCATACAAAACCGCACTTTGAATATCATGAGAAACCATAATTATTGTAATTTTCATTTCCGTATTAATTTGTTTTATAAATCCATATAGTTCCTTTGTTACTATTGGATCTAGTCCCGCAACAGGTTCATCCAGTAAAAGCAGTTTTTTAGTTGCGCATAAAGCTCTGGCTAATAAAACTCTTTGCTGCTGTCCACCTGATAAATCTCTATAGCATTTGTTTTTGATATCATTTAGCCTTAATCTATCTATGTTTTCATTTGCAGTCTTTTTTTCTGTCTTACCATAAAAGGTCCTAAGTCCAAGATTATTTAAGCATCCTGACAAAACAACCTCATAGACACTTGCAGGAAAGTCTTTTTGAATAATTGTCTGCTGTGACAAGTAACCTATTTCATTAAACTTTAAACCTCCGCCAACTTGTATATCTCCTTTGCTAGGAGTCTTTAGTCGTAAAAGTCCTTTTATCAATGTGCTTTTTCCTGAACCATTTTCACCAACAATACAAAGATAATCCCCTTTTTCTACTTTAAAGCATAAATTACTAACAACAGCCCTTCCCTCATATGAAAAAGAAAGATCTTTACAAATAAATAAACTCATATTATTTTAATGCCTCCACTAGATTATAAGCGTTACCTTCCATTAAATCTAAATAACTAATCCCATTTTCAAAATCTTTTTTAGTTATGTTATGGCAAGAATGTAATAGAAGTTTTTTTGCTCCTGTTGCTTCACAAATTGTATCTGCCATTTTTTCATTTGATAGTTCTATATAAAAAACCACAGGAATATTATCATCCTTAACCTTGTTTATTAAAAAAGAAACGGTAGCTGCACTAGCTTCAGTTTCAGTGGAACACCCTGGAAAAGCTGCATAATAATCAAGTCCATATGAATATGCAAAATATCTAAATGGAAATCTATCACCAAATACTAATGTTTTTCTTGAAGAATCATTAACAATACTCTTAAATAAACTATCTAAATCTTCAAGCTTAGTTATGTATTCCTTTGTATTTTTATTATACTTTTCCTTGTTTTTTTCATCTAAGCTACTAAGTACCTCACTAATTTGATTAACAATTTTTATTGCATTTTTAGGCGAAGTCCAAACATGCTCATCATACTCTATTTCTTCATCATGACTAAGATTATCCTCATGATGTTTATCGTCTTCATGTTCATGCTCCATTCCATCTACAATTTCTTCCTCAACTATGTCAACACACTCCATAAGGGAAATAATTTTAATATTTTTTGTATCAATTGAATTTAAAATATCCTCTGTCCATTTTTCAGATTCTCCACCAACATATATAAAAACATCACAATTTTGAATAGTAATTATATCCTTTGGTGTAGGCTCATAGGAATGACTTTCAGAGCCAGGCTTTAATAACATTGATAGATTGACATTATCTCCTGCAATCTCTCTAACAAAATCATATTGAGGAAATATAGTTGTAACAACGCTTAGCTTATTATCTTTTTGTGCATTATTAATATTATTGCATCCTAGTAATAAAAAAGTACATAATGCAACAATACTGCAAATTTTTATTAAATTTTTCATAAAAAACCTCCAAATTTTTATTTTTTTGCATAAAAATAAAAGAATATACTTTTTCAATACAAATCTTCAAAGTAATCCTATTGGAAGTTATATTTAATTAATCATTTTAACCTTAAGGGTGATTGGTGTAATTATTTGAATGTTTAGAATAGCAGGTATAAGACACGACAAGCATGATAAAACAACAATAATTGCAATATAACTATTAAATATATTGCTTGATAAGTGTTTTAGCATTTTTTCTGCTCTAAGAATGCAATCACAGATATGACATTTTTCTTTTGAACATTCATGATTAGCTTCTTTTACAATATAAGTTATTAAAAATAGGGATATTAAAACAAAACAAATGCACATAAGCATAGATATTAATTGCTTAAAAAAACTTCTCTTATTCATTTATATCCCCTTTCTTTAATATAATTAATTTTCATTTTATAATATGTAATTAGGTTTGTCAAGCAATTGAAGGCTTAGTTCACGACAAACGCATGAATG
>DDAM01000045.1:0-3317 GCA_002332905.1 Firmicutes bacterium UBA2058
TTTATTATACCAGAGACGTTATAGGACATAGTTTTGCAATAGTTTGTTATTAATACAAAAAAATATAGAATTTTTAAACATTAAAATTATAGAGAAAAAACTATAATTAAATTATAAATAAAGGAAAAAGTGATGAGTAAAGAATTTCAAAGTTGTGGTGCAAGTGTAATTATTTATAAAGATAATAAAATATTATTACAACAAAGACGAGACAATGGTTGTTGGGGTTATCATGGTGGGCATGTAGAATTAGGTGAAAAGGTAGAAGAAACAGCCAAAAGAGAATTGTTTGAAGAAACTGGATTAAAAGTTATATCAATGGAGTTATTTGACGTGTTTTCAGGACCTGAATTATGTTATGTTTATCCTGATGGCAATAAAGTACATATAATTGATGTCGTTTATATATGCACTGAGTTTATTGGAGAAATGAAGTTGCAAAATTCTGAAGTGATAAATTTAAAATGGTTTGATATTGACGACATACCTGAGAATATAAGTCCTCCTGTTAAGCCAGGATTGCATAGTTTTATTAAAAAAGTTAGAGGTTAATTATAACTACGATCCTATAACAACATGTTCACACAAGGGTCTTAGAGGGAACGTCAAGAGGGCGAATCAGACCACATCACTTCACCGGGTGCAAGCACCGCCAAGACGGTCTAGCTATTGGGTCCGGTTCAGCGACATCGTGAACACAGGGGCGTTAGAGGAAAGTCTGATATAATTTCAGAGTGTATTTTGTGGGTCAAATTTAATGTGACTTAGAGTATCAAAATTACTATTAAGTTAGTTCAAAATTTTAAATTAGGTGGTATAGAATGAAAACAATCATTGTTGAGCCATATAACCCTAAATGGGCAGAAGAATTTGATAAAATTAAAAGTGAAATATTACCTGCAATTAGCGATGATATTATTTCTTTTGAACATGTTGGAAGTACCTCGGTTGCTGGTTTGTGGGCAAAACCTGTTATTGACATTGATGTTGTCATTGATGACGGAAAGTTATCTATTATCATAGAGAAGCTTGCTGCCTGTGGATATAACCATAGAGGGGATTTAGGAATCACTGGTAGAGAAGCATTTGGTTACAATGATGATGAAAAACCACAACTGATGAAACACCATCTATATGTTTGCCATAAAAATAATGCTGAGTTAAAACAGCATATAGCATTGAGAGATTTTCTTAGAATCAATCCTGAATATTGCGAAAAATATAGTAACATAAAAATAGAAATGGCAAAAAAATATCCGCATGATATTGATAGTTATATAAAGGGAAAAAAACCTGTTGTTATGGAGATATATAAAGAGTGTGGAATAAAGCCATGGAAGATGTAATGTCACAAAAAGAAGATGATGAGGTTTGGTATGTATAAAAAAGATAATTAATTTATAAAACAAATATTAATTATGCGAGTCACGAAGCTTATATCAGACCAACCTCTAACAATATGTTCACGCTTCGGGTCTTAGCGGGAATGTTCAAGGGGAAAGTCAGACCACATCACTTCACCGGGTGTGACCACCGCCAAGACGGAAGGTCAGGTGGGTCCGGTTCAGCGACGTCGTGAACACAGAGGCGTTAGGTGAAATAATTACAATCTTTAGGGTGAAAAAATTATAAAAAATAAAAACAATAATAAAATTAATATGAAAAAGGTAAAGGGGTCTTATGGAAAAGAAAAAAATATTTTATAAATTTTTTTTATATTCAACTATAACTTTTGGAGTAAGTATAGCAATTGCATTTGGAATATTCGATGGAATTATTGAAGGTATAGTAAGAGGGATATTTTCAGGTCTGTTTTTTGGTGTTTTTATAACAATAATTTGTGTTAGAAAACACATAAGAAGTGTGGACAACATATGTAAAGGTGAAAGAGATAATAAATATTCGACAAAGCAATTTGAAGAAATGATTTTAAATAGAAATAATAATGAACAAAAAGGATATTTGGATAAAATAAAAAGTTTTAGTAATTGGAAAATTGTAAGTTCAACTAACAAAATGATTATAATTAAAACAAAAATGACATGGGAGTCGTTTGGTGAAAAAATAACAATAAAGATCCATGAAATTGCTAAAAACAATATTAGAATTACAATTGAAAGCAAACCTGTTTTTCCAATAACTATAATAGATTATGGAAAAAATTTATCAAATGTTTTATGTGTAGAAAGTTTATTTAAAAGTTGAAATAAATTGAAAAGTAAATATTGGGGTCATTTGTAATCACTACACCTAACAACATGTTCACGCTACGGGTCGGGCGGGAACGTCAGCGAGTAGGAACGTCAAGGAAGAAAATCACGCAGAGGTAAAGTCAGACCACATCACTTCACCGGGTGTGACCACCGCCAAGACGGATAGTCAAGGATGTCCGGTTCAGAAAAGTTTTGTGGTCAAATAAAAATATTTTAGATTAATTGATGAGTATGTTATAATCTATAGTAAAAAATATTTAAATTTGTGAGGAGAAACAGCATGAGCTTTAAAATAATAGATAAACAGAAATGGAATCGTAGGTCACAATTTGAACATTATTATTCAAATGTTCCATGTACTTATAGCATGACTGTTAAGTTGGAGATAACTAAGATTATTAAGTTAAAAAAGAAACTATACCCTACAATGCTTTATGCTATAGCGAGTATTGTAAATAATCACGAAGAGTTAAGAACAAGTTTTGATGAGGAAGGTAACGTTGGAATATTTGATGTGATGTATCCTTGTTACACGATTTTCCATAAAGAAACGGAAACTTTTTCAAATATATGGACACCATATAATATTGATTTTGACAGATTTTTTGAATCTTATTATCAAGATTTACAACAATATGGCACAGTTGAAAAAATGGATGCCAAACCAGATGAGCCAAGAAATACATTTCCTGTATCCATGATACCTTGGGAAAGTTTTGAAGGCTTTAATCTCAATTTAAAAAAAGGTTATGACTATTTATCACCTATTTTTACTATTGGTAAGTATTATAGAGAAAACGATAAATACTATATACCCTTGGCAATTCAGGTTCACCATGCAGTGTGTGATGGGTACCATGTATGCAGATTTATCAGTGAATTGAGAAATTTACTTCAAAGTTAAATTTTGGTTTTCAAGAGTTATTTAATAAAGTATATTTATGAAATTTCAAATAATATTTATAAAAAATAATATTTTAACAATGTAGATTAATAAAAATAAGTATTAAGAAAGTCATGTAGTTTATATTGCTCCTACAGATAACAACATGTTCACGCTTCGGGTCTTAGTGAGAACGTTCAAGAGGGCAAGTCAGACCACAT
>DDAM01000045.1:3330-6039 GCA_002332905.1 Firmicutes bacterium UBA2058
AAAGGAACTGAGTTTCCAAAGGTAATTTTGCCAGATGGATATTCATTTAGCTCGTTTATAGATGGAGACGAAATATATTGGGCAGAAATAGAAACTTCGATAGGTGAATTTGATGACATTGAAGAAGCTTTAAATTGTTTCAGAAATGAATATTTAACTAATATTAATGAGTTAAAGAAAAGACTTATATTTATAGAAAATAAAGATGGAAAGAAAGTAGGAACATTAACAAACTGGTGGAATTATTCACAAGGGGTAAGAGATCCGTCTATCCATTGGGTAGGTATTATAAGGGAATTTCAAGGTTTAGGACTTGGAAAGGCTATTGTTTTTGAAGGAATGAGAAGAATGATAGAGCTTGAAGGAGATAGAGATTTCTTTCTACATACACAAACCTGGAGTTACAAAGCAATAAATATTTATATTCAAGCAGGATACAAAATAGTAAAAGACGAAACATTTGGTGATTATATAAATGAGTCTGAAAAAGCAATGTTAATCTTAAGAGATAAGATAAAAATTTAGTTTATATTGTAGCTTTAGTATGTATGAATTACTCCGCCTAACAACATGTTCACGCTTTGGGTCTTAGAGGGAACGTCAAGAGGGCAAGTCAGACCACATCACTTCACTGGGTGTGACCATCGCCAAGACGGTCTAGCTCTTATTGTCCGGTTCAGCGACGTCGTGAACACAGAGGCGTTAGGCGAAAGAATGATATAATTTCAGAGTATAGCTTTATGGTCAAATAAAATATAGTTTATTTTATTAAAATATATATTAAGTTAGTAAAGATTATTTATATTAGAAGGTGAGGGTTTAAATATGAGAACTGAAAAAGAAATAATGGAATTGATTTTAAGTATTGCAAAAACAGATGAAAGAATTCGCGCGGTAAGAATTGACGGTTCTCGTGCAAACCCAAATGCTCCAAAAGATAATTATCAGGATTATGATATAAGTTTCTTTGTTACAGATGTTAAATCATTTTTATTGGATAAATCATGGATTTCAAAATTTGGTGATACACTTATTATTCAAGAACCTGACTGGAACGATAATTGTACAAGATGGTATAGCAGTGAACCACATGATTTTGAAAAAAGTTATGGATGGTTAATGCTGTTTGACGACGGAAATCGTATTGATTTAGGAATTATTTCGTTGAACGAAAAACAATTTTTTGAAGCAAGTGGTGAACCTACTATAACATTAATAGATAAAGATGGATTATTACCCACTTACCCTATCCCAAGTGATGCTGTTTATTGGGTTAAAAAGCCAGATGATAGCATATATTATGCTTGTTGCAATGATTTTTGGTGGTGTTTGAACAATGTTGCTAAAGGTATTGCAAGAGATGAACTCCCATATGCAATGGAAATGCTCAATCATTATGTAAGAGATATGCTGAACCATATGATTGAATGGTATATAGGTGTGAAAACAGATTTTTCAGTTTCTGTGGGAAAAATGGGTAAATACTTTAAGAGATATTTACCAGTTAATTTGTATAAACAATATTGCGATACATATTCAAACAGCAATTATGATAATATTTGGGTATCGATTTATTCAATGTGCGACTTGTTCCACGACCTTGCAATTCAATTAGCAGATAGTTTAGGATTTATATACAGACAACATGAGGAAGATGGTATTAGAAAATATTTAGAAATGGTAAGGTCTAACACGACAAAATAAGCATGATATGAAGTAATTAAAATTTTAATTAATAGTTATTTAAGAATTTATATAAATTAGAGAAAATTAAATGAATATTAATTATGAAAGTCAAGCAGCTTATAACATTCCAACACCTAACAACATGTTTATGCAAGGGTCTTAGGAGTAGCGTCAAAAGGTCTAGTCAGACCACATCACTTCACCAGGTGTGACCACCGCCAGGACAGATAGTCAAGGATGTCCAGTTCAGCGACGTCGTGAACACAGAACCGTTAGAAGAAAGATAGTTACCATTTCAGATATGAATGACATGTTACTGTTATAAATAAAATTAACTATATTTTAGGAGAAAATTATTGTATGAAATCAAAGTATAAAATTATTGTTTTTATGTTCATTATAATAACAATAATGTACATGTATTATTTTAATGATAATAGTTATAAAAATAGATTAATGAAAAAAATTGAAGATGCAACAATTGTTGTATTAAGTAATGCTAATGGTGATACAGAAACTTTACAATTTAATAAAAAAATACATCCAGTTGTTATATTTTCAAGTATTATAGAGGTTGATAGACCATGGGATAGGATTTTTGAAAGTAACTCTAAAATATTAGTAGATACTGGAATAAGAGTTGAATACAAAAATAATGAACAAACTTTAGGTGTAGCAAGTATATTAAAGGATAAAAATAATGAGCAAAAATATATATTACATATGTGCGGAGTGTATTGGGAACGCGAAATAGAAAAAGAAGCTATATTAAAGCTATTAAAATAAATATATAAAACAATTATATGAAAATATTAGTATAGTTGTTGGAGAGTGGTAACAATCCATCTTCTAACAACATGTTCACGCTTCGGGTCTTAGGGGAACGTTCAAGGAAGCAAGTCAAACCACATCACTTCACCGAGTGTGACAACCGCCAAGACGGTCTAGTCAGATGGGTCAGGTTTAGCGACGTCGTGAACACAGACCAGCTAGTAAAAGTCAACAAAAAAAATAAAAAAAGTT
>DDAM01000008.1 GCA_002332905.1 Firmicutes bacterium UBA2058
CGTCGTGAACAAAGGGCGTTATAGGAAAAATAGATATCATTACGTGGAAACAATCCGGTTCAAAGACGGGAACCCAAAGGTTTTGATATTATAAGGAAAAAGATTTTAGGTATAGAGGATGAAAAATGTACATAGAAAGTGAAAGAATAATATTAAGAGAGTTTTGTGAAGAAGACTTAAATGACTTACAAGAAATATTTGGAGACGCTGAAACGATGGAAAATTGTGAACAAGCGTATACAATTGAGAAAACTTTAGAATTTTTAAAAGAATTTTGTATTGAAAAAAAGTATGCTTTTGCATCTGTCGATAAGAAAACAGGTAAAATGATTGGATATATACTATTTAAACCTTATGGTGATCCTGAAGTTTATGAGATTGGATGGATATTTAATAAAAACTTTTGGGGAAAAGGATATGCATATGAAACATGTTCAAAATTAATTAGATATGCGTTAAGAGAACTTAAAGTTCATAAAATAATTGCAGAAGCAATAGACAATGTGAAGTCTGTAGGACTTATGAAAAAGTTAGGAATGAATCATGAAGGAACACAGATGAAACAAACAAAAGATTTGAAGGGACATTGGGTAGATTTATACTTTTATGGAATTCTAAAAGAAGATTTTGAAGAAAGTAAAATACATTAAGTGTTTAAGTGAGTTTTGGGGCTGATATCTATTCATCCTATAACAATATGTTCACGCTTCGGGTCTTAGAAGCAGCGTCAAGAGGTCTAGTCACACCACATCACTTCACCGGGTGTGACCACCGCCAAGACGGTCTAGCTTTTAGGTCCGGTTCAGCGACGTCGTGAACACCGGAACGTTATGTGAAAAGCTAATGTAATGTCAGAGTGTATTTTTAGGGGCGAATTAAATATAGTTTATAGTATTTAAAACTATTTTAAGATAGTAAAGATTATTTATATAACTGGAGGGAGAGAGTAAATAATGAAAAACATTATTACAATTCAACACACACAATCTATTCACCACACAAATGGAATGGTAGGCTCATGGACAGATTGGGATATTACTGAACTTGGTATTTCTCAAGCTGAAAAAATTGGAGAGAAATTAGCACAAGAGTTATCAGGTAAAAATTATGTAATGTATTCATCTGATTTATTAAGAGCAAAGCATACAGCTGAAATAGTTGCTAAACACTTAAAATTAGAACTGGAACTAAGACAAGAACTAAGAGAAAGAAATCTTGGTAAATGTGTTGGGAAATCTGTACAATGGATGAAAGAAAACAAAGAAACTACTGAAAAAACTGTGGATGATAGGCTATTTTCAGATGCAGAAAGTAAAAGAGATGAATGGAACAGACTAAAGCCTTTTTTTGATGAAATAATGAGTAATGATGAAGAAAATATTATAATTGTTTCTCACGGAGATTTGCTTAGTGTGTTTAACATGATGTGGATTGGTTTAGAAGTTGAAATGACCGAAAAATTTGAGTTGTTTGGTTTGTCAGGAGGAGTTACATTTATGTTTCAGCTTGAAGATGGAAAAAGGGTTATCAGAAGAATGGGTGATTTATCCTACACAAAATGAGCATAATATGAGGTTGCTAAAATCATTAGAAATTAAAATTATTATAGATAGCCAAGTAGCTTACATTAGCTCTACACATAACAACATGTTCACGCAAGGATCTTAGATGGAACGTCAAGAGGGCNNCAGACCACATCACTTCACCGGGTGCAAGCACCGCCAAGCGGGAAAGTCGTGCGGGTCCGGTTCAGCGACGTCGTGAACACAGAACCGTTATGTGAAAAGGTTATATCATTTCAGAGCGTATATATAGGGTATATATTTGTGGCGATATAAGTAGTAATATCATATTAATGAGTAATATTTTATATAGGAGTAATTATGGATAGAAATGAAATGTTACAAAAGGTATATAGTCAACTTGCTATAGA
Source organism: Firmicutes bacterium UBA2058 (assembly GCA_002332905.1). Classification (GTDB taxonomy): domain Bacteria; phylum Bacillota; class Clostridia; order Tissierellales; family Sedimentibacteraceae; genus UBA1535. The sequence continues at coordinate 1,934 of DDAM01000008.1, forward strand.
TTATAATTGTTTTCCTGAAGATTTTTTGAAAGAAGGATTGATATTTACAATAGCTAAAGAACTGAAAGGTAGACGTCCATATCCTTTTATTGAACCAAGGTTAGAAATGATTACTTTTGGAAATGGAGTTGTAATTAACGCCTCAGAAGATATATTACCTTTATTAAGAGAAAAACTTAAAGATAAAACAAGATATGAAGTAATTAATATGCCATTTGTATATGGTATTAATCCGTATTATCTTCCTAATTTGAGTGATATTAAGTTACTTAAGAAAGATGATAATTTTGAATATGAGTTTGTTGAGAAAGAAGAAATATCAAAACTCTACCAACATAAGGGATTTAATTATGCATTGCAGTATGATCATGATAGTTTACATAAAGAAAATTTAGCAGTTATAACTAAAAGTAAAAATGAAATAGTTGGAATAGCTAGTGCAGTATGTGAAAGTGATGATTTATGGCAAATAAATGTAGATGTTTTAAATTCATATAGGGGAAAAAACATTGCAACAATAATGGTTAATATGTTAACGATAGAGGTTTTAAATCGAGGAAAAGTTCCTTACTATAGTACTGATAGTAGTAATGTAATCTCACAACGAGTAGCAATAAAATCTGGCTATATTCCTACATGGTCACATAGTTATAGAAGTAGATTAGAATTTTTATAGATAGTCTTTGTAGAGTGATATAACCTAATCATATAACAACATGTTCACGCAAGGGTCTTAGGGGGAACGTCAAGAGGGCGAGTCAGACCACATCACTTCACCGGGTGCAAGCACCACCAAGACGGTCTATCTATGAGGTCCGGTTCAGCGACGTCGTGAACACAGAACCGTTATATGAAAAAGTGATATTATTTCATAGTAAAGCTCATAGGTCTAATAAAACTTTTAACTGATATGTTTGATCGAAATATATTTTTATTCAATTATTATATGGAGGAGCTGTTAAATGGAAATAAGATATACCAATTTGATAAGCACAGATGAATTTAACTATATACGTGCTTCAGTAGGATTTAGCCAATTTCACCCAGAACAAGCAAAAGCTGAAATTGAAGGAAGTACATTTATAATTGCCGCATACGAAAAAGATAATATTATTGGCATGACAAGCTTGTTATGGAGCGGAGGTGTAGGCGCATCCATGTATGTGTTTGTTGTTCCAGAGTATAAATTGAATGGAATTGAAGATGAGATGATTAAAATGACTTTTAATTATTTACAGGACAAGTTAAAACCAGGATTTGGTATTCAAGTTGACATCAACGCGTTTAATAAAAATCAATTAGAGTTATATGAGAATCTTGGTTTTAAAATTTCTACAGCTGAACAGCGTGGTGTTCCAATGCATATTTGCTTAACAAACCAAATTGAATTAACTGATAAGATGTTTAAACAATTGGAATTTAGTGAAAAGTAAAATAATTTAGTATTTATATGTTAAAAATTTGAAATTAATGATTGATTGAGGTAAGTCAAAGTGAGTAATATCACTTAATCATATAACAACATGTTCACGCAAGGGTCTTAGCGGGAACGTTCAAGAGGGCAAGTCAGACCACATCCCTTCACCGGGTGTGACCACCGCCAAGACGGTCAGTTAATGCTGTCCGGTTCAGTGACGTCGTGAACACAGAACCGTTAGCTGAAAGAGAAATATCATATCAGAGAATAATTTTAGGGTCTATATAAACATAGCTTATTGTCACATAATATTGATATTTAGTTAATGAAGATTATTTATAAATACACAGAGAGGTGGAAAATTTAAATGAAACATGATAGCTCAACAATTTCATGGAATAAACTCGGTAACGAATTTATCAAATTAGCTCAAACAGGAAAAAGTAGAATACATTTTATTATGCCATATATGCTTGGTATGATAGGAGATGTTAACAAAAAAAAAGTATTAGATCTTGGCTGTGGTGAAGGGGGATATTCGCGTGAGTTAGCTAAGAAAAATGCTGATGTCACTGCAATAGACTGCTCTCAAATTAGTATAAATTATGCTACAGAGCAAGCAGAGATAAATAAATTATCAATTCAACACTTCGTTCGTAATAGTAACGATTTATATGGAATAGATGATAATTTTTTTGATATAGTTCTTTGTTCAATGATGCTAATGGATTGTGAAGATTTTGAAGGAACAATAAATGAAATATCAAGGGTACTTAAACCATCAGGAAAACTATTTGTAAGTATTCTTCACCCCTGCTTTAATGGAAATCATGAAGATGGAATTGGGAGGCAGGGATTAGGTATTAATCGTGAAGTAGTTATAAAAAATTACTTTGAACCTAAAGAATGGGAGGCACCACTTCCAGATGGTACCACCACTGTAATTTGGAGACATAGAACGTTGGAAGATTATATTAAAGCCTTTATAAAAAATGGATTAACAATTGTAGATTTAAATGAACCACGCCCCAACGAGGAACAAGCAAAAATTTCAACTGCAATGGCTTGGTTTCAAAAAATCCCTTTGTTTTTATTTTGGGAATTAAAAAAATAATAGTATATTATAAGCAAAATGTGGAGCATAAACAAATGATTATAAATTTTTATAAATAAACATGAATGCAAGTCATGGAGAGTGATATTTCTCCAACAGCTAACAACATGTTCACGCTTCGGGTCTTAGTGGGAACGTTTAAGGGGCAAGTCAGACCACATCACTTCACCGGGTGTGACCACCGCCAAGACGGAAAGTCAGGGATGTCCGGTTCAGCGACGTCGTGAACACAGAACCGTTATGTGACATCAAGTTAACGTGGAGAGTTTATGGGGTCTTTATAAAATTATTTTGGTTGAGAGTATAGAGCTTTTTTGTTTATTGGTAAAAGCTGAAAGATGTTTTAAGATTGAAATAAGATAGATTTGTAGGAATATTGGCAAAAGCATAGTGATGGTAGTTAGTATAAGTTATTAAATTTTATATTAGTTGTCTAAATTGGTTTATTGGGTTGTTTATAGTTAATATAACGTACATAGGTTTTAACTTAGCAAACGATTGCGGTGTTTGATTAGTTGTTTTACTTGAATTTTGAAGTTTGTATCAGCGTAATAGTTCTATTGTTATATATATTGTATTTGTTGTTGGTTGTAACAGTGGAGTTAATCCTGTCGGAGTTGTAACAGAGCAGTTAATACTGTCCTGGGTACTTTGTGATACTTAGGATTTTAAAAACAATAGATAGTAAAAGTTAATAGATTTACTTGACGCCACATAACAATATGTTCTCGCAAGGGTCTTAGTAGTGACGTCAAGGAAGAAAGTCAGACCACATTTTATCATCACCCAGAGGAGAAAGCCCGCAGGGGGTCTGATGATAAAACGTCGTGAACACCGAGCGTTAGGTGAAAGAATGGTATAATTTCAGAGTAAAGTTTTGGGGTTTATTTAAATGTAGTTAATATTACTAGAGTAGCATTAAAAATAAAAATATTTTATATTAGGAGGGTTGTATATGACAGAACTTGAAAAAATAAGCTTTGAAACAGTTAAATTCATGCGTGGCAAATATTGTCTTGACGAAGTTGGTGATGGTAATGATGAGCTTAAGTTTAAACATAGGAAAAAAACGATTCTAACTATTTATATTCACAAAGATAAGTTTATTTTTTTAATGATTTTTGGAAAAAAAGAACGACAGAAATTCGAAAGTATTAAAAGTGAGTTTTCACAGTACATACAGGATTATTATGATAACTCAAAAACCTATCATGATGGTAAATGGATGTTTATTGATATAGCATCCCTTGAAGTTTTTGAAGAAATTAAGAAGTTGATATTAATAAAGAAGAAGCCAAATCGAAAACCACTACCAAAAGAAAATGCAATTTATTCAAAATGTGGACATCGTTGCGACCTTTGTATTCATTATGCAGATATGAGCGATGATTTTAGATCAATGATTGAGTTACATTTAAATAATGTTTATGGTAGTGGCTGGAGTGCCCGTTGCCCAGGTTGTGGAGTACAAGAAGTGGGCAAGGCACATCCTTGTATGGGTGGGGATTGGTGCGAAGAACTAAAATGTGCCGCTGAAAAAGGACTTTTCGCCTGCGTTGAATGTGAAAAATATCCATGTGACAAAGCCACTGCGGGATATAAAGGCTTAGAACCTAGAAGTATATCAGCAGATGATGTTACTTGGGCTATTTTACCTTATGTCCCATATCAATATGAGAATAGATGATACATCGAATGAATATAATATGTAGTTTTTAAGAAATAAAGAGAATAGAAATTATTAATAAAAATTATTTAATTAGAGTCAGTCAAGAAGCTTATACCATTCCAACACCTAACAACATGTTCACGCTTCGGGTCTTAGAGAGAACGTCAAGAGAGAAAGTCA
>DDAM01000001.1:0-56610 GCA_002332905.1 Firmicutes bacterium UBA2058
TATTTCTCTCCTACTCTATCCTCAAAAAACAACTACAAAGGAGAATGAATATGTCAGTAAAAAAATTAATTGTTCCACAAAACTATTATAGCAGATTTTCTGTAATAGAAACTGAAATTGCTATAAAAAGAATTAAAGATTATTTTGAAAGTGAGCTAGCTAAAAATTTATCTCTTACTAGGGTTTCAGCACCATTAACGGTTAAATCAAATACTGGATTAAACGATGATTTAAATGGAATTGAAAGATGTGTAAAATTTGATATAAAAGATACTAATGATAATGTTGAGATAGTTCAATCTTTAGCTAAATGGAAAAGAATGGCATTAAAGCAATATAGATTTGACACTTATACAGGACTTTATACTGATATGAATGCTATTAGACGAGACGAAGACCTAGATAACATCCATTCTATTTATGTTGATCAATGGGACTGGGAAAAAATAATAACAAAAGAAGACAGAAATGTTGAAGCTCTAAAAAATATAGTTAGGTTAATATATAAAACATTTAAGGATACAGAGCGAAAACTCGAGGAGGTTTATCCTTTTCTAAAGAATATATTACCTGATGACATATATTTTATTACAACAGAGGAGCTTTTGCAAAAATATCCTGATTTAACTCCAAAGGAGAGAGAGCATGCTATAGCAAGAGAAAAAAAGGCTGTGTTTTTGATGAAAATAGGTGGAAAACTGTCTGATGGAAGTATACACGACGGAAGAGCAGCAGACTATGATGATTGGTCTTTAAATGGAGATATAATATTTTATTTTCCTACACTTGACATTGGTCTTGAATTGTCATCAATGGGCATTAGAGTAGACAAAGAAGCATTACTATTTCAATTAAATGAAAGAAATCAGATGCATAAAAAAGAATTTAAATTCCATCAAGATATAATTAACGAAGATATTCCTTATACTATTGGTGGTGGAATAGGTCAATCAAGAATATGTATGTTTTTTTTACAAAAAGCGCATATAGGAGAAGTTCAAGCATCTATTTGGTCAAATGAAATGATAAAGGCTTGTCAAGAAAACGGAATATTCCTACTGTAAAATTTGAAAATTAAAAATAATATTGACAAAAAAAATTATTAGTATTATAATCAAAAGAAGTTTAATAAATGAATCAACATAGTCTCGTTACACTAGACATTTGTTGAGACTATTGCTATGAAGGATCGAGTAGGTTAAAAAACCGTATACAACTAATTGAAAATTAGTTTTTAATTAAAGATTAGTAACTAATCTATTAGTATCAGAGATAAAATGCCATAGGCTGAAAGCATTTTGATATAGGCTTAACTGAAAACTAATCCAGAGCAAAATCTAAAACCTAATAAAGGGTAAGGATTTGGTTAGGCGCCTTAAGCCTTATGAGTCCCAATTAGGGTGGAACCACGAAGCTACAAGCTTTCGTCCCTAAACACAGTTGTGTTTAGCGATGAAAGCTTTTTTAATGCAGTTAAATACTGTGAGTTTATTAAGGAGGATATATTATGATTAAATTAACTATGCCTGATGGCAGCGTACGTGAGTACGAAAAAGGAATTAAAGCTATTGATGTAGCAAAGAGCATAAGTGAAGGATTAGCAAGAGTTATACTTGCTGCAAGCTATAATGATAAAACTATAGATTTACAACAAGAGTTAACTGAAGACGGAACTATAAAATTCTTAAAATTTGAAGATGAAGAGGGTAAGCATGCTTTTTGGCATACTTCATCACACATACTTGCACAAGCTATAAAAAGAATATGGCCTGCTGCAAAACTTGCTATTGGTCCATCAATTGCAAATGGATTTTACTATGATATAGACTTAGACTATAGAATAGTTGAAGAAGATTTACCAAAAATTGAAGAGGAAATGAAGAAAATTGTTAAGGAAGAATTAGTTCTAGAGAAATTTGAACTTCCTAGAGCAGAAGCTTTAAAATTTGTAGAAGAAAAAGGAGAAATATATAAGGCAGAATTAATAAATGATTTACCTGAAGATGCTATAATCTCATTCTACAAACAAGGAGATTTTGTTGACTTATGCGCTGGTCCTCACCTTGAGTCTACTAAAAAGCCAAAGGCTGTAAAGCTACTGACTATAGCTGGAGCATATTGGAGAGGAAACGAGAAAAACAAGATGCTTCAAAGAATTTATGGTATAACTTTTGAAAAAGCTAAAGAGCTTGAAGAGTATATTAATATGCTTGAAGAAGCTAAGAAAAGAGATCATAGGAAATTAGGTAAGGAACTTGGACTATTCTTTATGTCAGAAGAAGGACCTGGATTTCCTTTCTTCTTACCTAAGGGAACTGAAATAAAAAATGAACTTATTAAGTTTTGGAGAGAGATTCATAAGGAAGCAGGATATGTTGAGGTTGAAACTCCTATTATACTAAACAGACATCTATGGGAAACTTCAGGACACTGGTATCACTATAAAGAGAATATGTATACTACAATAATAGATGAAGAGGATTTTGCTATAAAACCAATGAACTGTCCTGGCGGAATGCTAGTTTATAAAAATTCTCCACACTCATACAAGGATTTACCTCTTAGAGTAGGTGAACTAGGAAGAGTTCATCGACATGAGCTGTCAGGTGCTTTACATGGACTTATGAGAGTTAGAACATTTACTCAAGATGATGCTCATATATTCATGATGCTTGAGCAAATAAAAGATGAAATTAAAAATGTAGCAAATTTAATTGACAGAGTTTACAAAACATTTGGATTTAATTATAGCGTTGAACTTTCAACTAGACCAGAAGACTTTCTAGGTGAAATAGAAGATTGGAATATGGCAGAAAACGCACTAAAAGAGGCACTTGTTGAATTAGGACTTGATTTTAAAATTAATGAAGGTGACGGTGCTTTCTATGGTCCTAAGATAGATTTCAAAATTAGAGATTGTATAGGTAGAGAATGGCAATGTGGAACTATACAACTTGACTATCAATTACCTCAACGTTTTGAACTTGAATATGTAGGTGCAGATGGTGGTAAACATAGACCAATCATGATTCATAGAGTTGCTTTAGGTAGTATTGAGAGATTCTTTGGTGTATTAATTGAACAGTATGCTGGAGCTTTCCCAACTTGGATAGCACCAGTTCAAGTTAAGATTTTACCTATCTCTGATAAATTTAATGATTATGCTTCTATCGTTAAAAAGCAATTAGAAGAAATGGGTATTAAAGTTGAATTAGATGATAGATCAGAAAAAATTGGATACAAGATTAGAGAAGCTCAACTTGATAAGGTACCTTATATGTTTGTAGTTGGTGAAAAAGAAGCTGAAAGTGGAAATGTTTCTGTAAGAGAAAGAGGAAAAGGTGATATAGGCTCAATGTCTATAGCAGATATCTCTAGTATAATAATTAATAAAATTAAATCTCGAGAAAATGATTCGCCAATGGCTTAATTTTAATTAAAAATTTAAAAATAGAAAGCTTTGCATTGATGTTATATAATGCAAAGCTTTTTTATTTAACATTTATTTTGTAAATACATATTATGTTTAGTGACAATTATTAATTTTCTATTATTCTAAAGAGGTGGTGATGGCTTGTCTTTAGTAGAAAAGGAATTAACTATACCGATTAATACTGATAAAGCACAGCAGCTATGTATAATAAATAAGCAAATTTTTGCTAGTACAGCAATTATATTTGATGTTTTAATAACTATATTAATTTTAAAAGGCATTAAAAAAATTTTATGTATTGAGGATTTAGTGGAAATAGAAAGAATTACAACAAACAATAATAGATTAGTGAAATTTTCTATACTTATAGTTTTAATAGTATCATTTTATTATTTATATCAGTCTTTAGAAAATTATCAAACTAGCTGTGATTATGTAGAAAAAAATTATGTTGTAGCAAACACATTATCGGTACTAGCAGCAATAATTAAATTTTGGACTATATACAGTTCAAGCAATAATACTTTAAGTGAAGAAGAAACTGAAACAGAAATAATATAATATGTCATAATTTGTAGATAAAAGTCATTTATATATACATAAATAAATATTTGTTAATAAATTTAATGAATTTGTTAATAATTAACAAATATCCCTTGCTTTTTAGCATGCTATAATATATAATCCAAAATATATTTAATTTGAGGCATAACTTGCATCTTTTGAGAATAGCAAGGTATGTCTTTTTATCAGTAGTAAATTAGATAGAAAAATGATTATTGAAATATTAGCTTATTGTTTTAAATATCTAAATATGTTAATAATAAATTAAATTAACTCTTGAGGGTTAAATATTATAGATTAAAAGAGAGTAGCTAAAATGAATTATTTTAAAAAAAATTATTTAAATAAAATTACTCCTGCACAGGTAATCGCATTAGGCTTTTGTGCAGTTATATTAATCGGAGCAATATTATTTATGCTTCCAATATCAGCGAATGATGGAGTATCTGTTTCATTTATAGATGCTTTGTTTACTTCAACAAGCGCAGTTTGTGTAACTGGATTAATTGTGATTGATACAGCTGATACTTTTAATGTTTTTGGACGAACAATTGTAGCTTTGTTGATACAAATAGGAGGGTTAGGCGTTACATCTATTGGTGTTGGAATAATTATGATAGTTGGACGACGTGTTGGATTTAAACAAAGAACATTAGTAAAAGAGGCATGGAATTTAAGTTCCTTTAAAGGTATAGTAAAGCTTGTAAGAGCTGTTTTATTAATGACCTTATGCTTTGAATTAGTAGGTGCCATATTAAGTTTTGTTGTATTTAGTCAAGATTATAGTACTTTGGATGCTATGGGAATTAGTATTTTTCACTCTGTAGCAGCATTTAACAATTCAGGATTTGATATATTGGGAGGTTTGAGAAATTTAATTCCATATCAGGATAGTATTCTTTTAAATCTAACCACTTGTGGATTAATAATCTTTGGTGGTCTTGGTTTTTTAGTAATTATAGATATAATAAAGACACGATCATTTAGAAAACTAGCTTTGCATTCTAAGGTAGTTATAACAACAACAATTGCTTTGTTGATTGTGGGAACACTACTTTTAAAATGGACAGAGGATGTTACTTGGATGGGAGCTTTTTTTCAAAGTACATCATCAAGAACAGCAGGCTTTAGTACATATCCGATAGGCAGCTTTACAAATGCTGGACTATTGACATTGACAGTTTTAATGTTTATCGGTGCTTCTCCTGGATCTACGGGTGGTGGTATTAAAACAAGTACATTGTTTGTTTTAATTCAATCAATAAAAAGTATTGTTACAAACCAACATTGTGAGTCATTTAAGAGAACAATTCCTTACGATATAATTATTAAGTCATTTATAATAATGATATTGTCATTATCATTAGTTTTAGTTGCAACATTCATATTATGTGTTATAGAGCCGGAATATTCATTAATACAAAACCTGTTTGAAGTGACATCTGCTTTTGGTACAGTTGGATTATCAACTGGTATTACACCAGATTTAAGTACAGGAAGTAAATCACTTTTGATATTGATTATGTATATAGGTAGATTAGGTCCACTGACGATAGCAACATTGTGGTTTGATAGAGAAAAATCTAGTATTCATTATTCTGAAGAGATTATTACAATAGGATAGATAAGATAGATACGATTGTGTAATTGGAGGTTAATATGTATAGTAATAAAAAAACAGCTGCAATAGCTGTTGTAGGTTTAGGTAGATTTGGTACGGCATTAGCTAAAGGCTTATGTGAGCTTGGCAAAGAAGTATTAGTTATAGATGAAAGTGAAGCAAAAATTAAGGAATTAAGAGGTTATACTGATTATGCTTTTGTATGTGATAAGCTTACTAAAGAGGCATTATCTGAAGCAGGTATACAAAACTGTGAGGTTGTGGTAGTTTGTATTGGACAAAGAATTGATGTTAGCATACTAGTTACGTTACATGCAGTAAGTTTGGGAGTTCCTAAGGTTATTGCAAAAGCAACAAGCAATGAACAAGGATATGTACTTGAAAAAATTGGTGCTGAGGTAGTTTACCCTGAACATGATATGGCAGTTAGGCTTGCAAAAAGAATTGTAAATAATAATGTTGTAGATTATCTTTCATTAAATAACGAGATAGAAATATCTGAACTAAAGATTATAAACAGATATGTAGGAAAATCTATAAATGAAGCAAATATTAGGAAAAATAACAAGTTAAATATTATAGCTATAAAACATAAGGATGATATTATTACTGAAATTTATCCTGAATATGTATTTAAGGAGAACGATATAATAGTTGTAATTGGCAAAAAAGAGAATATACAGAACTTTGAAGCACTACAATAATTATCCTAAGGCAGCTTTTCTTATTAGTTAAAGCTGCCTTTAAATATTATTAGATAATTAAATCTATTTCTAATCTAATTCTAATATATGACTAAAGATTATTTAATATTGTAAACATATAATAAGTATATAAGGTAAACAATATAATATACTTTGAGGAGAGAGAAAAATGAAGGTTACAATTGAATTAATTGATGAATTAAGAAGCAGAGTGAACGTAACATATGATGAAGCTAAAAGAACACTTGAAAAAAATGATGGAGATTTAATTAAATCAATTATTGAGCTAGAAGAAAAAAAGGGTGCTAAGGTAGCTGGAACTGTAAAGACTAATAATAAAGATGGATTTGCTGATTTTGTTGACAAGGTATTACAGTTAAGATTTAGCATAAAGAGTAAAGAAGGAGAGGTTTTAATTAACGTTCCTTTAGTATTAGTTGCATTAACATTCTTGATGGCATTCTGGGTGGTTATTATAGGTTTAGCAATCGCAATATTATATTCATGTAATATAAAAATCTACAAGGCTAAAAAGTTTACAAATGTTAGTGATATAAAGCAAAATTTTAAGCAAACAGTTAATAAGGTTAAAACTACTACAGAAAGAATATTTGACAATAACGAAGAAGTAAATATTACAACAAATAATAAAGATGATGACAACGAAATAACTATAGAATAGGGCTTAGCACATTGTGCTAAGTCTTATTATTTTTTGACACCTTAACCTCATTTGTAGTATAATGTTAAATATTTCTAATTATGTACATTGGAGGTACCATGGTTTTTTCGAGTATTTTTTTCTTATATGGTTTTTTACCAATAACTCTAGTTTTATATTTTTCTATCAAAAATATTTTTTATAGGAACATAATTTTGACATTAGTTTCTTTGTTTTTTTATGCTTGGGGAGAGCCTATATGTGTAAGTCTTATGATTTTTAGTGCATATATAGTATATTTAAGTGGGATTATTATAGAAAAATTTAAGAATAAATGGCAAGCAAAGGCTGCTGTTGTTGGGTCTGTAGTTATTAATTTAGCGATTTTATGTTTTTTTAAATATACAGGATTTTTTATAGATAATATTAATTTTTTATTTAATTTAGACATAATAGCACCAGCTATTAGTTTACCTATAGGTATATCGTTTTTTACGTTTCAAACTCTGTCATACAGTGTAGATGTATATAGAGGTGATGTAAAGACGCAAAAATCATATATGAATTTGCTTTTGTATGTTTCATTATTTCCTCAGTTAATAGCTGGTCCTATAGTTAGATATAGTGAAATAGCTGAGCAAATTAATCATAGAGAAACTACACTTGATGATTTAAGTGAAGGTATAACAAGATTTATTAGAGGACTAGGAAAAAAGGTTTTGATTGCTAATATTGCTGGAAGCTTGACTAGTCAATGTCTAGATGTGCAAACTAGCTCAATTTCTGTTGTTATGTCTTGGCTCGGAATAATACTTTATACTATACAGATATATTTTGATTTTTCTGGTTACTCTGATATGGCAATAGGTCTTGGTAGAATATTTGGTTTTAGATATAACGAAAACTTTAACTATCCATATGTATCACGCAGCATAACTGAATTTTGGAGAAGATGGCATATTTCACTTGGTTCATTTTTTAGAGATTATGTGTATATTCCACTTGGCGGCAATAAAAAAAGACAGCTATTAAATTTATCAATTGTATGGTTTTTAACAGGCTTTTGGCATGGTGCATCTTGGAATTTTATATTGTGGGGTTTGTACTATGGTGTTTTTATCATTATAGAAAAGGTATTTATACTTAAAATATTAAGTATAATTCCAAAAGCATTAGCACATATTTATACGATGTTAATAGTTATATTTGGTTGGGTACTGTTCTATTTTACTGATGTTAGTAGCGGTATTAATTATATTTTTACAATGCTCGGATTAAATAGCAATCCTATATTTGACCTTAATACTGAAATATTTTTAAAGAGTAATTTCATATTTTTTATAATTTCAATAATATTTTGTATGCCAATTCAAAATATATTTATCAAATACTTTGAAAAGAAAAGTGGAAACTCAATGAGTAATAGATTTGCTAATTTAACGCCAATTGCATTTAATATAATAATATTTTTAATTGTTACTTCAGTGCTTGTTGGTGAATCCTATAATCCATTTTTATATTTTAGATTTTAGAAACGAGGTATAATATGCATAGAAATAATATTTATAAAATAATAAATGTGGCAGCTTTTATTGGAGTAATATTTGTGTTTTTTATACTTAACCTTTTGTTTTCTAATAAATCTGGAATTTCAGAAAGAGAAAAAAGAGAGCTTGCTTCGATGCCTAATTTGACAGTTAAAAGCTATATTAATGGTAGCTTTTTTAAGGACTATGAAACATATTTTGCCGATAGATTTGTGTTTAGGGATTCATTTATACATATTAGTGATATATTTATGAGCCTTAAGGGTTATGCATCTGATGGAGTTGAAATTGTAAAAACTAACGCAAATTTAATTAATGGTTCATCAGAAACTAACGAGGTTAGTAATGCTGGACAATTTATTATTGTCAATAATACAGGTTTTGAAACATTTACATATAATGAGTATTTTATGAGCTTTTACATTAATGCTATAAATTACTATGCTGATAATCTTAGTAAAGATATTAAAATATATTCTATACTTGCACCGACTTCAATAGAGTTCAATTTGCCAGAAAAATATACTTCTTTAACAGAATCTCAAAAGAAAGGTATTGATTATGTCAATGATAAGTTTAGAGATAATGTAAATAGTGTTGATGTTTATTCAAATTTAGAGACAAATAAGGATGAGTATCTATATTTTAAAACTGACCATCACTGGACTGCACTAGGTGCATATAGAGCTTATGAAGCATTTATGCTAGAGAAGGGTGAAAAGCCAGCTGCTATAGATAGCTATGAAAGAATTGAAAGCAATACTGAATATCTTGGCTCAATTTATGGAATTACATCTAACAAAAAACTAGAAAATAATAAGGATATTATCTGGTATTATAACATAAATGAGCCCTTAACTTATGAGGTACACGATAAAAATAATGAAGTAACCTATGATGAATCGGTTTTCTACCCAAGATATTTTAATAGAGAAGGTAAGTATGCAGTGTTTATGGGCGGTGATGTTGCTTATGCTAAAATTACAACTAAAAACACTGATAAGAAAAAGATAATGATTATAAAGGACTCATATGCAAATGCATTTATACCTTTTTTAATTCCTCATTATTGTGAAATATATGTTGCTGATCCGAGAAGTTGTCAGTATAATATTATAAATACTATTGAACAAAATAATATAGATGAACTACTTTTTGTCGATTATACTATGACTTTAAATTTACCTGAATTTTCAGAAATGATTAAAAATTTAGCAATACAAAATCCCAATGAATAGTTTTAATCTATTTTTAATAAAGTATTAAAGTTGAATTAATTTTTTATATGTAAAATATATAAATAAAATATAAAATATTTTATTTATAATCTAAGAGGGGCGATAGTGTGAAAAAAACACTTCACAACGTGAAACGTATTTCACGATTAGAAAAATCAAAAAACGATTTTTCATTTATATTTATGATGCCACTATGTGGCGTTATGGAGGAAATTATGGAAGCTAAAAAGAAAATTTTAATAGTTGAAGATGAACAGAAAATAGCCCGTTTTTTAGAGCTAGAGCTTAATTATGAAGGTTATGATGTTGAAATAGCTAACAATGGTAGAGACGGCTTTGAAAAGGGTAAAAATGATAATATTGATTTAATTGTACTTGATTTAATGCTGCCTGGCTTAAGTGGGATAGAAGTTTGCAGAAGAATACGACAAACATCTGATGTTCCTATAATTATGCTTACAGCTAAGGACGATATATCAGATAAAATTACAGGTCTTGACATTGGTGCAGATGATTATATGACAAAGCCATTTGCGGTTGAAGAGTTACTTGCACGTATTAGAGTCTTACTTAAAAGAAAATATGTTTCGAAAATTACTGGCGATAAAAATGTTATCAAATGTGGTCTATTAAGTCTATATAAGGATAATTACAGAGTAGAGTATAACAAGGATATTATTGATCTTACAAAAAAAGAATTTGAATTATTAGAATATATGTTGGAAAATAAAGATTTAGTTTTATCCAGAGAAAAAATATTAGATAAAGTTTGGGGATATGACTATTTTGGTGATACAAATGTAATAGATGTTTATATAAGATATTTAAGAAGTAAAATAGATCAAAAATATAACGTAAATCTAATTGAAACAGTTAGAGGAGTAGGTTATATTATAAGAGAAAAATAAATGTCAAATCAAAAAAATAAGAAATCAATTATAAGTAATATTTTTACTTTATTGTCGTCGATTATTTTACTTCCATTTAGAGTAATCAAAAACTTTTTAAAAGCAGTAATGAAAAGGCTTAGGTTTTCTATTGCCTTTAAAATTTCTGCATCTTATTTCTTGCTGTATATTGTTATAATTTTAATAGTTACAACAACTAGTTCAATTGGATATTTTGTATATATATTAAATGATTTTAAAACAGAAACTGTAGCAAATGAAATGACAATGATTAGGTATAATATTGACACATTGAATTTAATAAAAGATATTTTAAACGATAAAAATATAAAAAATATTAATATTTACGATGAAAACTATAAAAATATATATACTTACAATAAGAATTATGGTAGTCAAAAATATTCTAACAATATAATTTTAATGCTTGAGGAGCTCATACTTAATTCAACATATATTCATTCTGAACAGATTTATGAAAATGATGAATTATATTATGTCAATATATATTATGATATTTCGTTTTTAATATCCCAAACTACTTATATTATAGTATTTATATTTTTATCTGGTATAGCTGGATTGCTATTATTTATTCCAATTGTTTCAAGAACAAGTAGTAAGCTTATTAGACCAATTAAAAATATGACTGAGATAACTAAAACTATATCTGTTAATAACATTAACACTAGACTTGATATTAAGGATACACAAGATGAATTAAAAGAACTTTCAATGACATTTAATGAAATGATGAATAGAATTGAAGAAGGCTATAAATCACAGCAGCAATTTGTATCCGATGCTTCGCATGAATTAAGAACTCCTATCGCTGTTATGAAGGGTTACATTAACATGCTAGATAGATGGGGCAAAAATGATAAAGCTATACTGGAGGAATCAATATCTGCTATTAAAAATGAAACTGATAATATGCAGGATTTAATAGAAAAGCTTTTGTTTATAGCTAGAAGTGATAAGCAAACATTAGTATTTACAAAGGAAGACTTTAATATAAGTGAAGTTCTATTTGAAATTGAAAAAGAGACTATAATGATTGATAATAAGCATGAATTTGAGTTTAGATTTTTGCATGATGCACATGTTTATGCTGATAAAAATAGAGTAAAACAAGCGATAAGAATCTTGCTTGAAAATGCAATAAAATTCACTCCTGAAGGTGGAAAAATTTCGGTTTACAGTTTTCTAGCAGAGGAGTATTATGCTATAAAAATTAAGGATAGCGGTATTGGTATAAATAAAAAAGATTTACCTAAGATTTTTGACAGACTTTACAGGGCTGAGGAATCAAGAAATAGACAAATAGGTGGTCACGGGCTTGGATTGTCTATTGCTAAAATAATAATACTTGGTCATAAAGGAAAAATAAAAGTAAAAAGTAATATCGGTGAAGGTGCTGAATTTACAATACTTTTGCCACATATATAATTTTATACTTATATCCAATATAAAACCTCTAAAATTTATTAATAAAAAGCTTGGATTTATGAGTTTTTTTAATAATTTTTAGTAAGGTTTTAATTGTAGATTAGTATTAATTACACAAAACATTTATTTAAGACAAAAATAGACAAAAATATATAAAGAAATAATATTTAGTTTATATTATAATTACATTAATTATATGCGAAGGGGATGAATTCATAAGTGAATGTTTTGTATAATGAAAATGGACAGAACTTAGTGATAAAACTAACGGGGGAATTAGATCATCATTTTGCTACTGAAGCTAAAGTTAAGATTGATGAGAAGCTTAATAGTGGGCAAATTAAAAATTTGACATTTGATATGGAAAAACTTGATTTTATTGACAGCTCAGGCATTGGTTTTGTAATTGGAAGATATAAAATTATTAAAAAAAATGATGGTAAATTAGAGATTATTAATGCTTCTCATAAAATTAGAAAAATATTAGATATGAGTGGTGTTGGCAAAATAATTAATATAAAATAGGGGGATACAATGCACAATAATTATGTATATATAAAAATTCCAAGCTTATCTACAAATGAATCATTTGCAAGAAGTGCGGTTGCAGCATTTTGCGCAAGCCTTAATCCTACAATAGAGGAAATCTCTGATATAAAAACAGCTGTATCAGAGGCAGTTACTAATGCAATTATTCATGGGTATGATAATAAGCTTGGAGATATAGTTATTGAATGTAGAATAAAGGGACAAGTTGTTGAAATAATAATTGAAGATTTTGGTTGTGGTATACCAAACGTCGATAAAGCAAGAGAACCTTTATTTACTTCAAAGCCTGAGCTTGAACGTTCAGGAATGGGATTTACAGTAATGGAAACCTTTATGGATGAACTTGTTGTTTTATCCGAAAAAGACATAGGAACTAAAATAATTTTAAGGAAAAAAATAAGCGATAAAATAGATAAAATGTATGTAAAATAATATGTTTTACTTAATAAAATAAAGTTTACAATAAAATAGTAAATATTAAAAGTTTCCGTTACTAACTAATAAAAATTAGGAGGTAATGAAAACTTTTTTTATGGAAAAATTAAAGGGAAAAACTCAAATTAAGCTTTCAAAACAGAATGATTTAACTGTAGTAAAAGCGTTTGAAAAATACCAACAGAATAGTAAACTAAAAAATTTAGCAGAGCAGTCAATTAAAGCACAGGCTGACAAGTTTAAAAAATTTCATAGGTTTTTAAAATTTGATGAATTAATATTGATTAAAGATATTGACAAACAAGTAGTAGATGATTATACAGAAAGCCTATTAAATGAAGATATAAAAATAAGCAGTGTTAATATATACCTAAAATATTTAAGAATTTTTATTAATTTTTGTTCTAATAATGGTTATTGTAATACTATACAAATTAAATTGCTTAAAGATGATATAGAATTAAAGCAAGGTTATAATGAATCACAATTAGCTAAATTGTTAGAAAAACCTAATATTAAAAAGACTACATTTGCAAATTATCGTAATTATTGTATGATTTGTTTCTTGATTGGAACGGGAGTTAGAAGAAATACAATAGTTAATATTAGAATAGGTGATTTAGATTTTGAAAATAATTTAATTGCACTTAGAATAACTAAAAGTAGAAAACAACAATTAATACCAATGTCTTTAAATTTAAAAGAAGTGCTAATAGAATATCTATCTTTTAGAGGTGGTACTGCTGAAGATTATTTATTTGTGAGTAGTTATGGAAACCAATTGTCACCTGAAGGAGCAAATAAAGCATTAAGAGAATATAACAGAAAACACAACATTGATATGACAGGAATGCATAATTTTAGACGTTCTTTTGCTACAATGGCAATACAAAATAATTGTAATTTGTTTATATTGATGCAATTAATGGGTCATAGTAGCATAAGAACAACACAAAAATATGTAAATTTGACTATTGATGATTTACAAGAAAATTATTCAAATATAAATGCATTAGATACAATACTATCAAAAAATAAGAAAACTGTTATAAAAATGAAGAAAGGAGATAAATAATATGTTCAAATTTGGTTTTCGTGCGAAACGTGGTTATGGCTGGGTAACTAATCCTAAAAGATTTGTAAAAAATAAGGTTAGATATAGAATTACAACATTACCATACAAATTATTAAAGAAATTATTTAAATGGTAACTGTATGTCACCGCAATTAGTGAGGTAATGTTTAGATTGACTAATTATACCATCAAGATATATACCCATGTTTAAATGACTATATAAGGCTTGTAATGAATTGAAAATTATAAATATTAGTAACATATCATAAAAACTTATTATTTTTTTATTTTCAATAGTATTCTACAAATTATTGGTATATAATGTATTTAATAATATCAAAATACAAGGGGATTATATAGCAAATGAGTATGTTATTTATAATACAAATTATAATAGTTGTGGGACTATTAATAAGGGATTATATAGGAAAAAAACAATACGAGAAAATTAAAGAACAAGTGAGGAAAGAGTATTATGAAGAAAAAAGGAAGTAACTTTTTTATTCTTGACTTCAATTTCATATTTTCATCTATGTATTGTTGAATTTGCTTTTGAGTATATCTTTTTGTTGTGTCTAAATTATCAATTAATTCATATTTTTTAATAAAAGAAGAGAGAAGCCATTTCGGGGTAGCTTCTCTTTCAAGGGAATAATTTAATATAAACTTTTATTAAATTAATATTATTTTACATTAATAGGCAATATTTGTCAAATTCTATTTATAATCTTTTAAAATCATATCCTTTGCCTTCTCATACATTTGTTTTGAAATATATCCATCTTTGTAAACACTATCATTTAACGCTAATTCAACTGCACAATAAAATTCTTTCTCATTTTGTTTTAGTTGTTCTGGCGTATATCTTGTCCTCGGGTCTATTATTTTAATATGTAATGTTTTTTTGTTAAACTTCATAGTATATTCTTCTAAAACTCTTGAATCATCTTTTTCTTTATCCATATATAACTCCTTATTTACTATTTAAACCTTTTCAATATTATATCATTCGCCTTCATATACATTTGTTCTGAAATATGTCCATCTCTATACATATTTCTATTTAACGCCAATTCAAGAGAACAATTAAATTTTTTCCAATTTTCTTCTAATTGTTCTGGTGTATATCTATCTTTTATAGCTTCTATAGTTATCACTCCTTGTCTACTTTTGATTTTTTGTTTGTTTCGTCATCCATTCTATAAAATCTTTTTCTATTATATAATAATTACTTCCTATTTTAAA
Source organism: Firmicutes bacterium UBA2058 (assembly GCA_002332905.1). GTDB lineage: Bacteria > Bacillota > Clostridia > Tissierellales > Sedimentibacteraceae > UBA1535. Next base: position 15,430 of record DDAM01000001.1, read on the forward strand.
TGAAGGAAAATCCTTTTGTTTTAGTAATGCATATAATTTATCGTTACCCATTTTGATATTATTTTGCACAAAATATTTTTTTAAGTCTTGTGGTGTTAATAGTTTTGGTAAATTATTTATTTGATTTTCCATTAAATTCACCTTCTTTGAACTATTAGTTTTTTAAAATTAATTTTTATCAGCAGAATCATTATTATAATTTTCAAACCATTTCTTATTACCTCTATTGTGCTATTTTAATAACCATTCATCAAAAGTTTTTTTTGGTATAAATATTTTTCTACCACTTCTTTTTAACGGAAATTCTTCATTATGTATCATATCATATATTTTATTTTTACCAACACCCAGTATTTTCCTCGCTTCTTCTACTGAATATAGTACATCACTTTTAATATTACTACCCATATTATTTCACCTTTTTTAAATGACTTATTCGCTAGTAGTTTGAATTAATTTATTATAGATATATAATTTTTCTTCATTTGATAAATTATATATATCTAAAGTATTATTAATTATATCAATATAACATTGATTTATTTTTTCTTGTATTCCTTCACAAGGAACCATATGTATATTAACCTTTTTAATTACTTGCTTCATCTTTATATCCTCCTCTCTTGCATATTTATGCTAACATGATTTTGTAAAAAAAACATTACAAAAATTAAGGTTTTGTTGGTAATTTCAATGAAATTAAGTTAAAAGAAATATGTTGATAATAGTGAAAATTCATATTTTTAATTCTTAATTTCTAATAATAAAATTGATTAAAAATTACTAAATGCTTACAAATACTAATGCTGTACAATATTACTTATTATGATTAATGTGTATAATTAATTTATAAATATATATCTAGAAATGAAAACAGAAAAGACTTTACGTTTAGTGAAAAAATGTTGTGGGCTGAACAGTTAAAAGAAGAATATAGCAAGATTGCTAAAGTTAATCAAGGGACTAGGAATGACATAACTTCTAGTTCAAATGAACCAAAAGTTTCAAATGTTACTAGACAAAAAGTAGCTGAAGATTTAGATATGTCGGAGTCAACATTTATGAGGTCAGAATACATATTTAAAAACGCAGATGAAGAAATGATTAAAGATTTAGATGAAAATAAGTTGTCTATTAATAAAGCCTATACCACTTTAAAGGAACAACTCAAACAAAAAGACAATGAAATAGATAATTATAAACAACAATTAACTCAAGCTGAAGAAAATAAATCAAAAGCTATTTCCGAATCAAATAAAAACAGAAATAAACCCAATAGACTCCAATTGGAGAACAATGAAAAAATTGAACAACCTACAAAAATCCACACTGACAAAGAACTAGCTAAATTAGCAAATGTAGGCTCAGGAAAAATAATATCCTATAAAGACTATTAAAAATAAAAAAGAGCAGAAATTAATCTACTCTTTATTATTTGGTATATATTCCATTATGTCGCTTGGTTGACAATTCAAGTATCCACAAATTTTATCTAATATATCGGTTGTAACACTTTCACCTTTAGTTAATTTTGCTAATGTTGGCGAACTAATTATTTCTAATAAATCAGTTTTTTTCATACTTTTTCTAGTTAATAAATCAAATAATTTATAATATTTAATCATTTTTATAATTCCTTTCACTTTCTATATTGTTAGTATATAACAATATAATGTTAATGTCAAATAAAAAATAATTAGTATAAGCTAATAAAATATTAGTTGACACATAAATTTATATATGCTAATATAAAATTAGCAAAAGCTAATATATGAAAATAAAATAAATAAAGGGAGATAAAAAAATGATGAACGTAAAAACAAAAAATGAAGAAATGGTAGTAAAATTTGCAAAAGAAATGCATGAGGGGTTAAAAGCTGTAAAAGATGAAGTAATTATTAATTGCCTAAAATCTGACTTGGATGCTGTAGAAATTTTGATTTATGAAGCTAAGGAAAAACTAATTGAAACTGCTGATAAGAATGATGAAAAGGCTATTGTATTCTATGGCACAGTTTTGGCTATTTTAGAATGTTTTTAGAGATGATAAAATATGTTAAAAAAAGTGTTGACTTTCAGTTGCCAAAAATGGTATATTTAAGGAATAAGTGGAGAAATTTATGCAAACACAAATAACACTATTCCTAGTGTTTTCTTAAAAAACCTTTCCGCTTAAATTTTATTACCATTTTACAACACTTTGGTTTGTACCCTCATACAAGCCTATATTTTGTTGTTTTAGAAAGGATGTGATTTATTTGGTTTTAGTTTATTACAAATTTATTTATATTTGAATGCTTTAAAGCATCGGGTTATCTAAAGTTAGTGTATATAATATTTATTATATGATATAAAACATTATAATGTTTATGCTTTATAATGTCAAGATTTATTTTAGCATGAGATAAAATCATCTTTTTAATAATTAATTTATAAATAAAAGAAAACTAAAAGAAGAAAGTGAGTGAATAAATGGAACAAATGAAAATAAAAAGTTATAGTAAAAATTTAAGAGAGTGTGAAGAAGTAGCATTAGCGGATAATTTCTTTTTTAGGGCATATAAAAAGTGGAACAAATGTGATGTTATAGGTGATGATATTATTAAGTGTATGATGCCTAGTAATATTGATATAGCGCTTAAAATGTGCTTAGAAGGTATTACTATTGATAATATTAGATACATAGCATATACAAGCACCCCAAGTATGCAAAAGAAAGAAAACACCTTCAGTAAAAAGGGTTTAACTGATGATAAATGGAAAGATATAAAATGTCTTGAAATATGCGATATGTGGTTTGTAAAGGAAGAAAAAAAGGATTTTATTGAATGGTTTGAAAATTTGATAAGTTTAGGTACAATAGAGAAATTTAAAAATCAAGAGATTTGTATTAATAAAAAGGTTACTAGTAGAATAGGTTTAGCCTTTACATCTACTGAAAAAATTGATTTTAAACCAAGAATATGTGTAGTACCTAATAAAACTTATAAAGAACTAAAAGAAAATGTTATATGGTATACAAATAAAAACAATAAATTAGTAGAGCATACAGAAGATAATAAAAACATTGAAATAATGCAAAATGATGGATTTGGTATTATTAATAATAAAACTGCTAAAATCATTCAAAAACAATTAGGATATAAAGAAAGTATTGATGTTGCTGTAATTAGAATGTATGGAATTGCAGTAAAGGGTTTATGCATTCGCTTTAATTGGATTGACTACATAGAAAAATATTGTAATGGTAAATTTATTACTACGGATGTTTGGGGTAAGAAAGTTGATTTAAGGAAGGTTGATATTATATTAACTGAATCAATGGTTAAATGGTGTGATAATTTTAAAAGTTTAAGTGATTATTTGGACAAACTTAATAATTGTGCTGATAAAGATTTATTAGAATGTTTATATGTTAAGGTAGAAAAAGATAAGCATAAAGAATATACACTTGCTAACTACCAATTATTAAGCAATTTAACGCTTGATTATGACGACTATATGAATTTGGCACAGGAAACAATAGACTACTATAATAATATAATTAATGGCGATTTAGCGCATATAAAGCACTTCATGTCAGAGTTTAATTATAATGAAGATGATAATAAAGATTTAGTACCAATACATAAAGCTAATTATTTGTTAAATGCACATGATGATTTTATCCGTTCTAGCGTTGTTAAGCAAAATATTAATCGTGCAATATTAAAAAGTGTAGCTAGATTATCAAGCGGTAAGTTTTATTTAAAAGGTAATTGTAAGTATATTTGCGGTAATCCTTTTCAACTAATTGATTATTTGTTAGGAATAGATAGAATAACACTAAATAAGGGAGAGTTTTATATCCCACGAAATAACGGTAAAAAATTAACTATGAGTAGGAATCCGTTGGCAAGTCCTTGGGAGATAGTAAATATACAAACAGTAAATAATCCTTTATTTGACGAGTATTTTAAGCATTATACCGATAAAATAATATTTTTTAATGATTTAGATTATACATCACAACAATTATCGGGTTGCGACAAAGATGGGGATAATGTAACAGTAATTGAAAACGATATTATATACAATAATGTTATATCAGATAATAGAAAGTTTATTCATATTGATGAGGGTAAAACAATTAATATGATTTATAACGAAGAAAATAAATTTAAAGCTTTGCTATTATCTAGTGGCAATAAAATTGGACAACTTTCGATTAATGGCGCAAGTGTAAGTAACAGATGTTTATTCGGAAGTAAACAGGAAATTTATAATAATTTTTATAACAATAGAGATAAATTATTATATTTGACTGAAATGTCCATGAACGCAATTGATGCTCCAAAAACATTAAAATTTCCTACTAATAAAGATTTAGCAATAATTGAAAAACAAGATAAACCATTATTTTTAAAATATAAAGATGGTTATTATGATGAAAATAAAAATACGATAAATACAGATAGCCATTATGATAAATTTGCTAAATATATTATTGATAATGTGCTATGTAGATGTATTGAAAAATACAGTGGTGTTGGAACAAATATGTTGAAAAATTATATATATACTGAAGATATTGAAGTATCAAATGAATGCACTAATGATATGACTAAATTATTAAATGAATATTCTAATGCTATGATAGAAAGCAAAGGAGATTTAGACATTTGTAAGCGAGTAATACATGACTATCAACATAAAGCACAATATATTAGTGATAAATATGATTATACAGAAATATGTAATTATTTTACAAAATATAAAACTCCTGATAAAGCTATAACTAATCTATTTTGGAATGAATTAATTATTAAATTAAATGAAGTTAGGCTAAGTGCTAAAGTACTTACTTTAGATGAAAACGGAGAATATTTAATTTTCGATAAATGGTATAGTTTAAAAGAAGTTGAGTTAATAGAAGATAATTTACATACTAAAGATATGGAAACTAAGGCTAAAAACTATAATTTAAAAGGCAAAGAAGGCATTATTAATGTGGGTAAATGTGAGACTGAATTATTAAATGGTGAATTGGATGTTAAGCTGAATATAGCATCTACTAATTTATATAAAGACGATAAAATAATAACATTTGCTTATGCAGATATTAAAGATTTAAACGGAAAGAAAACTAATGATAGCTTAAAAGAATGTAAGATAATTAATATATTAGATGTGTTAGATGTTAAAGAAAAATATGTTAAATTAAAGATTGCATATTAGCATTTAGCTGAACGCTAAACGCTAGTGAAAGACTACAGCATAGATAGGATAGATGGATTATTTCTGTTTATTCACTCTCTCTTTCATATAATTATTTATAAATTAATTGTTAGCACAAGTTTAATCCATTTGTGCTATCTATGCTGTAGCTTTAAAATTTAGTATATTAGGTATTTGAGTACAAAGTTTTACAAAATGTTATTGCCATTACAGATTTGTAAGCCTCATTCTGTACTCAAATACTTATAGATATAAGAATGGAGAAAAATTATGAGTAATAAAAAATACATATATAACCATGAACTAGCTAATTACTTTATTCAACAGGGGTGTAAGATACTAGAAACTGGTTTAAATAGAAATCAAAATAAAATATATTGGTGCTTTGATTATTTTGAGATTCAGCCAGCGTATAAAATATGGAATAGTAGAAAAACAAATTAAAGTGAAAGGATTTAAAGCGTATGATTCAATTAAAAGTTGGACAAGTATTTAAAAATTATAAAGCTATATGTGAATGGTTAAATGTTGAACCAGCTAAAAAAGGTGCAACTAATACTAGAAATTCACACATAAAAGAGTTTGAAAGATATTGTAAATTTCACAAAGAGGGACAAAATTTTATTATTGATGAAGTTTATGATATACCATTAAAAAAGCAAGATGGCAGGATTAATAACAAGAATAATAAAAGAAATTCAATATATGGCAATTTGTTTGATATTTTATTAATTGATACTTTGTTAAACACAATTTTTATAACTGATTATGAAGATAAAATTTATCTAACAAGTAGAGTCTTATTTACCAATGAAAAATTTCTAGATATGTTTAATGGTGAAGTATGGAGTTATATATATAAATATGATAACAATAAATTGATAAAAATGTTTGAAACACATGGAATAGGTATTATTAATTGCTATTTTGAAAATTTAAATACTATTTTAAAAAATATGTTTGTTAGAGGTTTGAAAAATCTACAAAAGCACAATATCATTTCTTTTAAACATTGCTATTTAATTGATATAAACGATATTGATACTAAAATGTTAAGATTTTATAATGATGACAAAAAAATAATAAGATTAAAAGAAATAGAAAACAATATCTTAGCAGATATGGGTAAGACTAAATATTCTATAACTAAAAATAAAATGTTAAACAATCAATTTAATAAAAAAGTTTATGATATCATAAATGCCGAGCAATTATTCGGTGTAAACATTAAAAGATATTTTACATCCTATGAAATAACAGTTAAAGATGATAGTTATTTTAATGATTATTATAATGATGAATATTTAGATAATGAAAATTTTAACAAAGAAAAAACTATTATTGAATTATCTAGAAGAATAATAATTCAATTACATAAAAGTATTAATAATAAAAAAATAGATAATAAAAATGTTTATGATAAAATTAAATGGAAACGTGATGTATTAAATATTGATAAGAAAATATTTAAATATGAAGTTATAGATACTGAAAATGAAGATTATAATACTTATTATTACTGTTATGAAGATTATTTAGATGCTATTTAAAATAATTGTATACCATTTGTCGATAAATCGCCAAATAAATTTAAATTAAAAAAGTATACAAGTATAATAACCAATAAGTATTATAACTTTATTGATTATATTAAATGTATACTTTTTGATTATCTTTGCAATTTATTGCGAAGATGGTATTGTTTTATATTACATGTATAACTTTATTTCCAAATATCGACAAATTAATAAAATTGTGGTATTATTAAATGGAAAGGGGGTGAATGGGTATGGATGATAAAGCAAAAGAAATTATGGAAAAACAAAAATCAACTAATGTTATATTATATATAAATTTTTTAAATCCAGAAAATAATATAACATTTAAGACAACATTACATAATGCTAAAAAATTTACAGGTGAAGTACTATATTATGAGGAAAAAGAATTAATAGGGAAAAAGATAATTTGTATCGATGGAATAGATGATGAAAAATTACTTGTAGATATAAGTAATATAATGATGGCAAGATATGAAATAGACAAAAATAACTAAATAAAGTTTAATCTGAGGCAGTCAATAATGACTGCTTTTTTATATGCAATAAAATAATAACCGTTTACTCCACTTGGATAAAACGGAAAAAGTAATAATAAAATGGAGTAAAAAATATGAGTAATTTTGAAATGTGTAAACGGGATATACAAACATTTTTAGATAATTACAAGCCTTGTACGGATGCAGTAGCGTTTCGTGATACATTGGAATGTATAATTGAACATTATGGATTAGATTTTAAAAATGTTTATGAGTATGTAAGAAATAGTATGATAAGGAGTAAAAGGCGATGAGGTTATTTAGAAAGAAAAATAGATTAGATGAAATTTTTAATAGAATTGATGAAAATGTTGATGCTTTAATAGATGATTTAGATGAGGTTGTTTATTGGAATCAACAACAAAGAATAATTTTAGATGATATTCAAGAAAAATTAGATAAAATGTTAGAGGTGAATAAAAATGAATAATATATATGATTTAAATAAAATTTCTTACATTATTTCAAAAGGTGTAGACGTTGATATATATCAAGAAATTAATGGTGACAGAAAACGTGTTTTTATAATTGCTAATGATGAAATTAATAAAATATTAAATGAATATTCAGTTGATGCTAAAATACATAGCTTCCTTACTGGGATAGGTATTTTGAGAAAAAGAATGAGAGAATTAGGTGATTTAGATGATTAAAATTACTGCTGGAACAAATGTTACTATTGAAACATCTATATCAATTGACGGTGTTGATATTAGTGATTTAAATACATATGCGATAACTTTTAAACTAACTAGTTATGGTGGAGATATAGCAATATTAACAAAAGAGAATTGTGGTGTTGATAATAATAAAGTAGTTGTTAGCTTAGTTCCTGATGAAACAGCTAATTTATTCGGAGATTATGAATATCAATATACATTGTTAAAAGGTAATATTATTATCAAAAGTTTTAGATTGCCTATTAAGATAGAGCAAAACATACAATAAAGGGTGAAAATATGGAAAATGCAAATATAGTTAGTAAAATTGAATCTAATACTAGTTTAGTTAGTAGTGAATTTATGGATGAAGTTATTGGCTTATTTAAGACTATTAATGTTAATCTTACTAGAACGGATATAGAGGAATTTTTAAGATATAGAACAATTGAAGAAACTAAAAATATTACTATAGGACAATTAAAAAATATGACATTAGCTGAATTTTATTATGAAAAAATAATTTAAGAGGTGTATTTTGAATACAAACATAACTACTAAGATTGAATCAAACGTGAGTTTGGTTAATGATAAATTTTTAGATGAAGTAATTAAGTTATTTAAAACTATCAATGTAACATTGACAAGAAATGATATAGAGGAATTGATAAGACAAAAGACATATGGAGAAATTAAAGATTTAACATATGGGGATATCATGAATATGACATATGATGAATTATGTAACGAAAGAATAATTTAAAGGGAGATAATGCTTAAATAGTGTTATCTCTTTTTAGTTATCATAAAAGATAATTAAAAGAGAATAGATAACTAATTACAGATGCACTTGCATTTAGTAATTGGAATGAGTGATTTTTATACTGATTTAGAACGTGGTGAGGTAGGCGAAAATAAGTTTATTGAGTTATGTAATAGATTAAATTTTAAATGTGTTGATGTTAGCGATGAAAAGGAATATCAGGATTTAGATGTTGATTTTATTGTTGATAATACTTTGGTAGAAGTAAAAACTGATTATAAAATTGCTGAAACTAGCAATTTATATATTGAGGTTTGGAGCAGTAATAAAATTGGCTATAAAGGTTGGTATCAGAAAACAAAGTGTGAATATATGTATGTTTACGATGTAAATAATAAATTAATGTATGGATTTTGTTTTAATGATTTAAAGGAATATGTTGATTTATTTAAGTTTACGGAACGTGTTAAAAGATGTGGGAATAATTTAACTGCTAATATTAACATGTTTTTTTGTTGGTTAAAAGATAATAAAAAATTTAATAAAATATATGATGAAATGGAGTAATAAAATATGAGAAAAAATATATTAAACAAGGATTTTGCAACAATATTTATAAAAGAAGGTTATAATTTTGTCGAGGTTAAACCAGATAAAAAAGGTGGAAAAGATATTAATATTTATGTCTTTGAAGTTGATGATGAAAACGCATTTAATAAACGCTTAGATGAACTAATTGTCGAAAATAATAAACGTAAAGAAGAACGTAGGAAGGCTGAAGATTCTAAATATATAAATAGTAGTGCTATTGATAATATACAAAATGTTGCTATTAACGTAAACATTGATGAATTGGTATTAGAGATGACTAATATTGCTGATGCTATGGCAAAGGATATTATTAGAGGTATTAATGGTAAATTAGATGAATTAATTCTTTCTGTTAAAAATAGTGGTAGTGTTAATTTAGATAAGTTAGAGATAAAAGCCGATGAATTAGGTTCAGTAGGCAATGCGTTTATAAATGCTAAAAATAAAAAATAGATTGGAGATAAATATGATAGTAAATATTAAATGTAAAAATAAAGAAGTTTTTGAAAAATTAAAAAAAATTATTGTACATAGAAATAATAGACATGAAATAAAAACACCTCTAAAAGCACAAGAGTATTTGACTATTAATTCAAATGATGATAAGTATATCGCAGAATTGCATGATGGTGAAAAGGTATTAACAAATGATGAAACTGTTGAATTTATAAAAATTAATGGTGATGATTATTTGGTATTTAATAATGTTAAGGTTAAAGAATCAGATAAATATAAACCAAAATATATACAAACTAGTGATGATAAAATTGTTAAGTTTGATAAATATATTGTTGAAAAGGCTTTTGAAAATTTAATTGAATTAGCTAATAATTCAGATGATGATAGGACAAGGTTTAATGTAAACAAATATTTGTTAGAAATATTAAAATATTATGAATAGAATGTAGGTGTTTAATCATGAAACATATTGAAGGTATATCGGAAGATATGACTAAAGCTATAGCTTTATTGGTATGGACTGAAAAAACTAAAACTGAAATAGCTCAAGAAATAGGTATTGATAGAGCCACTTTGTGGAGATGGTATAAACGTGATGATTTTATGGAAGCGTTACAAAAAGAACGTAGAAACAAGTTTGCCGTATATGGGGATGTTGCATCTAAAGAGTTGTTAAAATTGGTTAAAGATGATAGCGATAAACGAACACAATTACAAGCTATTAAGATGGTGTTAGGTGAAAATGGACTATGCAATGATAAAGCACAAATAGACTTAAAAACCTCAACAGAATTTGTAATAACATATGAAGGTTTTGATGAAGAAGCTAATGAATAGAGTATACATAAATAATACAATGAATAACCAAAAATGAATGTACTTTGTCGCAAAAGATTTCCTTTGTGTAATATAATATAACATTATATGATATAGAATTATTACATATAATCATTGTAATATCAATGTTTATGTCTATTATAATTAAATATGCGTTAAATGGTGTGTGGAATATACAATGTTTTATACACTTTTTTTATACATATTTTTAATTTGTTTATACAATTATAAATCGAATTTTAAATTAATTAATAGTGCTTATAGGGGCATACCACCCCATGGGGTATAGCGTACCCCTATATATACTATAAATTTAAATCACACATTAAAAAATAACCAGCAAAGAAGGTGATAAAATGAACATTACATTTCATGCTAATATGATTAATAAAGTATATCGTCCTTATTTTTTAGACTATTCAAACCGCTATGAAGTGTATTACTGAATGGTGGTAGAGGTTCGGGTAAGACAAAATTTATTTGTCAAAAACTTTTAAACAAAGCACTAAAAGAAAAAAGACGTATACTATTCATGATGAAAACTGGTGGTAATGTCAAAGAAGGCGTAAGAAAAGAAATTCTAGACTTATTAGACGAATGGAATTTAAAAGCATTAGATACTGATAAAAGTAAATTAATAATTAGGGAATCAGATTTGACTATTATCTTACAAAATGGCAGTGAATTAATATTTAAATCTCTTGATAAAAGTAGTAAGGCGAAGGGATTATCAAATATTTCTGATATTTATTTAGATGAGGCGGACTCATTCAGTATAGAGGATTACATTTCTTTAAACGGTTCTTTGAGAAGTACCAAATATAAAAATTTGCAATTGATAGTATCGTATAATCCTTGTAGCATGCAAAGCTGGATATATAAATATTTTGGACATGATACTGGAATAGTACCAGAAAACACATTAATAGTAAAAACTACGTGGAAAGACAATGAATTTTTATCTCCTACATATTATGAAGAATTTTTATTACCATTGAAGGAAATTAATCCTAGACAATATGAAATTGATGCTAATGGATTATTCCAAACTAACGGGAAATTGGTGTTTGAACACAACTGGACAGTTGAAGAATTTAATCCACTTGAATTAGTAAAAAACAATGACGATTTGAAAGCAATTTGTTCTCTTGACTGGGGTTGGGAAGACCCGACAGCTATTGCTAATTGTTTAATTGATAATAAACTTAAAATAATATATATATGTGATGAAATTTATAAAAGAGGTTTAACTAATGAAAATATAGTTAAAATTTTAAAAGAAAAAGGCTGGTACAAATATCAATTTATTGCGGATAATGCAGAACCTAAAGATATTCAAGATTTAAAAGACAAAGGTATTAAGAATATTAGAGGGTGCAAAAAAGGTGGAAGAACAAAAAGTATTGTACCTAGCATCAGAAAATTACAAGAATATAAAATTATTATTCATCCAAAATGTACTAATACAATAATCGAATTTAATAATTATACTTGGAAACAAAACCCCCAAACTTTAGAATATGTTGATTCCCCGATTGATGCCTTTTGCCATATAATTGATGGATTACGTTATATAATTATGGAAATAAAAGCTAAAGCAAAAATAATAAATGTAAAAATATAACTGTTTAAACACGTTGTAGAGAAAAATTAGCGATGTTATTATTCAATCGACTAATTAGTCCAACTAATAAATAAAATCGAAATTTAGGCTATACGGAATGAAATACGCCCCAAAATGGGGGTAAAGAAATAAAGAGGTGATATAATTTTCTACTTAGATAAAAACAAACAATTAACAATAGAAATGATTGACAAATACATAGAAGTATTCAAAGTAAAATATCTTCCTAAGTTAATTGATAATAAAAAATATTATGACACTAAAAATGTTACTATAAATAATAGAGCATTTACAGATATTACAAAACCTAATAATAAGATAGCTACAAGTTGGAGCAGATATATAACAATCTTGATTAATGGTTATTTTATAGGAAAGCCTGTTACATATCAATCTCAAAATAAAGATTTTGTTGATTTAATAACTAAATATAAAAATAAAGAAGATAGTCACAATCAAGCTATAGGTAAAGATTGTTCAATATATGGTTTATCAGCAGAGTTGTTATTCTTAGATGAAAATAAACAGGTTGATTTTGCAAAATTAAATCCACAGACAGTAATACCTATCTATTCTAACGATATTAATGGTGATTTATTATATTGTATTAGATATTGGGAAGAAGATAATATAGTTAATGATGAAAAAATAACACATATAGAAGTTTACAGCAATGAAAGTATTAAATATTATGAAAAGAATAAAAATGGTATAACACTAATAAAAGAAGATGAACATTATTTTAAACAAGTGCCTATTAATATATTTTATAATAATGAGGATATGACAGGGGATGCTGAATGTGTACATAAGTTAATAGATGGTTATGATTTATCTTTATCAGATACTTCTAATTTTAGAGAAGAATTAAATGACAGCTATTTAGTATTTAAAAATACGAATCTAGAAAATGAAGATATTATAACCATGAAACAAAATAGAATAATTCAAATTGAGGATTCATCTGATACCGGTCAATCTAGTGTTAATTGGTTAAATAAAGATAGTAACGATTCAGAGAATGAAAACTATAAAAATAGATTAGCTGAAGATATTAAAAGATTTAGTTTTGTAGCTGATATCGAATCAGCTAAGAGTCATACAACAGCCACGAGTGCTAAGATTGGATTAATAGGAATAGAGCAAATAGTTTCTGAAAAAGAAGATTATTTTAGAAATGGTTTAATAAGAAGATTGAAATTAATATGTAATATCTATAATTTATATGGCAATGACTTTACTGTTGATGATGTTAAAATCACATTTGTTAGAAACATTCCAATAGATTTAAGCGTGACAGCTGATGCTATTAGTAAGTTTAGAGGTTTAGTTTCTGATGAAAGTTTACTTGAACAAATTCCTTTTATTAGTGATATAGAGTTAGAAAAAGAAAGAATCCAAAAGCAAAATGAATTAAACAGTTATTCTAATTTGTTTAATACTGAAGGTGATATAGTTGAGTAAACATAATGATTACTGGCAATACCGCCTAAATGATAAAATCTATAATAAAACTACTAAAGAATTAGAAAAGCAATTACTTAAACTCTATAAACAAGCAAATAAGACTATAAAAAGTGAATTAGCTGAATTATATGTTAAAATGCTTGCAGATGGTGAAATAAGCACTTATAGTCTGTTTAAGCAAAATAGATATAATCAATTAATTAATATTATTGATAAAGAAATATCTAAAATAGGTAAAGCAGAAGTAAATGCTATGCAATTATCATTAACAGATTGCTATAAGGATATATATATTAAAACTAATGAGGGTTTAGGGATTAAAACATCTTGGAGTATCTTAAATGAAAACACAGCAAAAGAAATAGTAAATGCTAATTTCAAAGGTGCTGTTTATAGTGATAGGATTTGGGATAATAAAACTAAATTAAAACAACAATTAGAAAAAAGTATAGTTGATACTGTTATAGCTGGAGAATCCAAAGATAAAGCAGTTAAAATAATAGCTGAAAGATTTGGTGTAGCATTTTCAGACAGTGATAGATTAGTTAGAACCGAAACAATGAGAGTTTTGAATTCTTCACAAAAGCAAAGTTATATTGATAACAACTATACACACTATGAATTTTTAGCAGAAATAGATGACAGAACATCTGATATTTGCGAAGGATTAAATGGTAAAATATTTGCATTTGCTGATGCTGTAGAGGGTGAAAACTTTCCGCCTTTACATCCAAATTGTCGTTCAACGATTATACCAGTAATAGAATAATAAAAGTATATTACACCTTATGGGTGTTTTTTTATTGCCTTTTTTATAGGGGTTAGGCTTAAAACAAACAACTAAATAAATTAAATAGGGATTGCAAATTTGCAATAACTAGAAAGGATATTTAAAATGATAGAAAAATTAAATAATAAATTTATGTTACCTTTAAATCTTCAACATTTCGCAGAAGGCGAAGGAGAAAATGGGGAAGGTGAAAAAGGAAAAGACGATACAAATAAAACATTTACACAGGAAGAAGTTTTAGCATTAATACAGTCAGAAGCTGATAAAAGAGTTACACAAGCGTTACAAAAGCAAAAGAGAGATTATGAAAAAGAAATAGCTAAACAAAAGAGTTTATCAGGCTTAGATGCAGAAGAACGTGCAAAAGCTGAATCACAAAATAAAATAGCAGAGTTAGAAGAACAATTATCACAGTTTAGACTATCTAATACTAAAGCTGAAATATCTAAAGTATTAAGTGCTAGAGGTATGAGTGCTGAATTAGTTGATTATGTAGTTACCACAGAGGATGTAGAGGAATGCCAAGCTAAAATAGAGAAACTTGATAAATTGTTTAAAAAAATGGTGGCTGAAGAAGTTACTAAAAGATTAGGTAGTACTACACCTAAGACATCTACTTTAGGTTTAGATGGACAAATAACTAAAGAACAGTATAGTAAAATGACAGTAACTGAAAAAAGACATTTATGTGAAAATAATAGAGAATTATGGGAAGCACTTACAAAATAATGTAAGTCTTTTTTATTGCACAAAAAAATTATAAATAACTATTTTTAGGTAAATAGTTAGCCTACCTGTGCAAGTAGGAAGAAAGGAATTAATAATATGGCAATTCAATTATTTGATAATAAGTTTTATGAAAAAACAATGACAGATATTTTAAATACTAAAATACAAACAGGAAATTTAATGACACTTGATACAGATTTACAAGGTATTGATGGGATGAAAAAAGAAGTCAGAAAATATACATATGCTGGTGAAGTTGAAAAATTAGCTAAAGGTGCTAAGTCAACCAAAACAGGTTCAGTGACTTTTACAACAACAACATATGAAGTTGAAAGATGGCAACAAAAATTTATGTATAATGATGTAGATGTAATGACAGATAGTATTGCTATTGATACTGGTATAACAGGTATGGCTGCAACAATGGTAAATGATATTAATTCTAAATATTTTAATGAATTAGGTAAAATATCTAATAGTTATGAATACACAGTATTTAACTATGATTCTGTTGTTGATGCGTTAGCAAGTTTAAACCTTGAAATAGAAGAAGGTTTATTTGTTGTAATGGGAAATGATTTAAAAGCAACAATTAGAAAAGATGATGATTATAAATCAAGTAGACAAGGTGAAATACTTTATACAGGACAATTTGGAGATATTTGTGGTGTACCTGTTATTTATTCTAAATTGGTGCCAGCAGGTACAGCTTATATTACTCGCAAGGATGCTGTTAAAAACTTTGTAAAGAAAGATGTAAATATTGACAGTAAGCACGACCCAGATTCAAAAGATAATGAAATATTTTCAACAAGATATGGTTTAGTAGCATTAGTAGACGATACTAAATCAATTAAAATGACTAAAAAGGCATAATAAGGGTGGATTTATTCCGCCTTTTTTAATTAGAAAGGAAAGGTGATTAAATGACACCTCTTGAACAATTAAAAATATTAACTAATGAAACTAACGATGATAAGTTAAATGTAATGATTGATAGGACTAAAAAAGAGATAGAAACAATAACAAAAAAAGTTTACGATTCAACAACTATGGATAATGTTTTGGTAGATATGGTATTAGTTAAACTTAATTTAAAAGGTAATGAGGGTATTAATTCAGTTAGTTTTAATGGAATAGCTGAAGCTTATTTACCTAATTATCCTAAACCTATATTAATACAATTAGATAGACTAACAAAGAAGGTAAGGTTATTATGATTAACTCGAATATGGAAACCTATGCATTAAAAGAAGAACGTGTAGGATATGATAGCTTAAATGTAGAAATTAAAACCTTTGTTAATAATGATACTATAAAAGCATTTATTACTTTGAGAAGTACAGAAGATAAGTTTATTGATATGTTATCATATGATATAGCTAATTATATTGCTATAACTCCATGTATAACAGTTTGTAAACATAATCAGCTAGTTAAAGATAATAAAACCTATAATGTTGTTGAAGTTTTGAAACTAGAAATTACTCACAGCTTTTTTTGAAAGAGGTAAAATAGATGGTAGAATGTGAAGTTAAATTAAATTTAGATAAAGTTATTGAAAAATTATTACCTGAAGCTATTGCTAAAGGGTTAGAATTAGGAAGCCAAATTGTTGAAAATGATGCTAAAAGAAATGCGCCAGTTAATGATGGGGTATTGCGTGCTAGTATAACTCATGAGGTGGATAAAGAAAATGGAATAGCTGTAATAGGCTCTAATGTTGAATATGGAATGTACGTTCATGAGGGTACTGGAATATATACTGAAAATGGTAGACAGACACCATGGATGTATACTACAGCAGATGGAGAAACATACACAACAGTTGGACAGAAACCTAATCCATTTCTACAAGATGCTATTGATTCTAATATAGACAATATACTTAGACAGTTTGAAAATTTACTAGATAAGGAGGTATAGACATTGGTTTTAGATGATATATTAAATATTCTAGAAAATGACGTTGAATTAAAACAGTTAATAGATGGTGTTCATGCTTTTGGTAGTAAAAAAAAGAATTGTATTGTCTATGATTATACTGAATTAACAAGCGATAAAATTAAAGCACAAGCTAGATTAACATTAACAATTATAACAACTAAAAATGAAAATGATTTTACAAAGAATTTACTAATCCATAAAAGGGTTAAACAATTATTATTAACTCTCGGTGATGAAAAATTAAATAATGATATTTTAGAAGTAGCTTTAAATGGTGGTGGAATTCTTGAAAATGACGAATCAAACACTATACATAATAAAGCTATTTTTATTGTTAAATACAAAGAAAGAAGGTAATATAAATGGCTAATGAAAAAATAGTTTTAGGTAGTGGGAAATTGTATGTTGTAGAATTTACTAATACAATTCCAGAAGATACAGTTATAGAAACTGACGCCAATTTATTAGGATTAATTTCAGGTGGAGCATCACTATCTTATAATCCATCTTTTTACGAATGTAAAGATGATTTAGGTTTAGTATCTAAGAAGTTTGTAACAGAAGAAGAAGCTATATTAAAAAGTGGAATTATGACATGGAATGGTAATACATTAAAGAAATTATTATCTACTGCTAAGGTTACAGAAACACCTAATTTAAGAACAGTTAAAATAGGTGGAGCTTTAAATTATACAGATACTAAGTATGTTATACACTTTGTACACAAAGATGCTGTAGATGGTGATATAAGAATTACTATAGTTGGAAGTAACCAAGGCGGTTTAGAATTAGCATTTGCTAAAGATAAGGAAACAGTAATTAATGCAGAATTTAAAGCACAGCCACATGATAGCACAGGAACATTAATTATATATAAAGAAGAAATAAAAGCATAAAGGAGAAAAATAAATGTTAGATTTAACACAATTAACAACTAAAACATTTGATATAAAAATAGATGAAAATACAATTTTAAACATTAGGAAGCCAAGCAATGAATTATTTAAAGATACATTTAAAATGATTAAATTAATTGAAGCTAATGGCGAAGAAGATAAATTAATTGGTGTTTTATATAATTTCTTGACTAAGGTATTTAATAGAAATTTAAACGATAAAAAATTTACTCAACAAGAAATGGAAGATTTATTTGATATTGATATAGCAATCTATTTAATTCAAGAATATTGGAAATTTATTGAGGAAGTAATGCAAGATATATCTTTTTAGTTATCCCTTATTATCCACAAGAAAATGAAAATAGTAAGGGATTTAATTATCCTATTTATACTAGAGAATTAAAAATATTAGCTGATTATAGTAATTTAAGCTTTAAAGATATTTTAGATTTAGATTTTGATGAATATAAACTACTTTTTAGAGATGCTTATATTTATAAATTGCAGAAAACAGAAGAAGGTAAAGAGTATCTAGAAAACTGCTATATTCTAGAGCAGACACAACCAAACAGAGAAAAGTTAAGAAGTAAATTTAATGGGGAGTAGTTTAATCTATTCCTTATTTTTTTATGAATCCTTATAGAAAGGAGATGATAACATGATAGATTTAGGCGCTTTAAAAATAACTATAGATACTGGTAAAGATAAAGCTGTATCAGAATTAAATGAAGTAGGCGATACAGCCGAAAAACAACAATCTAAGTTTAGTAAACTTGGTGGAGTAATTAAAAATGGCGCTTTAATTGCCACTGGTGCGATTACCGCAACTGTAGGTACTATGGCTGCATTTGCTACTAAAAGTGCCGAGACAGCAGACCGAGTAGATAAATTAAGTGCTAAAATTGGTATATCTAAGAAAGCATTTCAAGAGTGGGATTATGTACTAGGGCAAAATGGAGCAGACATTGAGAAAATGCAGACAGGTATGAAAACTTTAGTACAACAAATGGATATGGCTAATAAAGGTACAGAATCAGCACAAAATGCTTTCAAAGCGTTAAATTTAACGTGGCAAGATGGTAATGGACAACTTAAAACTCAAGAGCAGATGATGGAAGAAGCTATAATGGCTTTGGCTAGTATGGAAAATGGAACAGAAAAGGCGAAGTTAGCTACTGAATTATTCGGTAAAGCTGGTATAGACATGATGCCTATGCTAAATGGCGGTGCTGAAGCAATTACAGAATTAAAAAATCGTGCTGGTGAATTAGGCTTAGTTATGTCAGATGAAGCTGTTACAGCAGGAGTTGTGCTAGGTGATACCATGGATGATGTTAAAAAATCATTTGGTATGCTAGGAACAGAAATAGGTGTTGCTGTTATGCCTATATTTCAAAAATTCCTTGAGTGGATATTGGCTAATCTACCTAAAATTAAAGAAGATTTTGGCAAAGTTGTTGATTTTATAAAAAATGCTATAGCTATACTTGTTAAGTTTTGGGAAGAAAATGGAACAGCTATTAAGGCTGTAACAGATAAAATTTTTAGTGCTATTAAAGTAATTATAGATACTGCAATGAACATAATTAGAAATGTTATAAAGGTAATAACAGGAATAATTAAAGGTGACTGGAGCACAGTTTGGGAAGGCATTAAAGGTATATTTACGAGTGTATGGGAAGGTATGAAGAACCTATTACCTATGTTGTTAGATGGATTATTTAGTATTTTAAAGGGTGCTTTTAATATATTTAAAGATTTAGGTAGTGGTATGTTTAATGCTGTTTGGGATGGTTTAAAAAGTGTTTGGAGTAGCATCAGTAGTTGGGTTTCTGATACTGTTAGTTGGTTAGCAGATAAATTAATGTTTTGGAAAAAAGGCAAGGATGAAATGTCCAAAGATAATTCCAGTACTTCTAAAACTAAAGTTGATGGGAGTCATGCTAACGGTTTAGATTATGTACCTTATAATGGCTATATAGCAGAGTTACATCGTGGGGAACGAGTATTAACAACACAGGAAGCTAGAAATTATAATAATACTAATACAAGTAATATTACTATTAATGCTAGTTTAAGTGATAAAATAAATGTTCAAGAAGTAGCTAGGGAATTAGAAAAATTAATATATAGGGAAAAGCGTGCATTAGGCACAGTATAGGAGGTGTAGCAAATGGCAGATATTAAATTCCATCGTTCAGGTGGTTTTATTTTTAATAATATTAAAGTTGATAACACTAATGATATGTATTTATTAGATGTAGCAAAAAATGCTACACCAAAAATGAATGTTTATAATTTTGTAGTTCCTAATCGACATGGTAGCACATCATATAAAAATAGATACGATGATAAATATATTAGTGTTGTTGTTGGATTATATGATAAAAACATAACTACAAGAAGGTTAAAACAAAGGCAATTAATAGGTAATTTTATTAATGTTAATTCTAAGTTATATTTTCTAGATGAACCAAATTTATATTATAATGCTGAAATATTTGACGAGATAGGAATATCTGAAACAGAAGTATTTACAGAGTTAAATATTATTTTTAAATGTAGTTATTGTTTATTTAAGAATAATCCAAATGTTATTTGGACAAATACAACATCATTATTAAACAAAGAGATAATTAATGAAGGTAATTTTGAAGCAGAAACATTATTTAAGATAAAAGCTAATAGTAATTGCACTAATATTGTTATAGCTAATGAAACTAATAGTTTTACCTTATCAAATTTAATAGCCAATGATGAAATATATGTAGATAGTAAAAATATGATAGTGTATAAAATTAACAATCTAAATGAAAAGGTAAATTGTATGACTTTGTTTTCTGGTAAGTTTATTAAATTATCTAAAGGTAAAAGTACAGTATCTGTTAATGGTACAAACTTTAACGCAGATGTTACTTTAACATATTTAGATACTTATATATGTTAGGCGGTGATTTATTGAATATTATAAAAGTATTAGATAATGAAGGTAAAGTTATTGCTTATTTAAATAATGTAACTAGAGGTAATGTTAAACAAGTTATAAATGGTGAGTATACTTTAAATTTCAATATTCTAGTTGAACCATTTAAAACGGAATATTTACATAATTCAAGTAATTTATTAGAATATAATAATAACTTATTTAAAGTTAATAAAATAAACGAGATACATAGTCAAGATGGTATGTTACTATTAGATGTGTATGCTGAACATGAAAGTTATGATTTATTATATTTTAGGCGAGAAGGTTTTTTACAGGAAAATAAATCAGCTTTAGTAGTATGTAATGAAGCATTAAAACATACTGGTTATAGATTTTTAGGTACTGATATTACTGATACAAACTCAATAAATATTGAAGGTAAAACTAATGTAAAATACATATTAACTCAAATTGCTAATATATGGCGAGGTGAGTTTTTTTATTTTCAGAGAGATATTGAGTTTAAAAGGCAGATTGGAAAAAATAGGGGTGTTGATTTTCGATATGGAAAAAACATTCGGGATATAAAACGTATTAATGATTTTGGCGAACAGACTTCATATGAAGTTAACATAGTGCAAGGTAGTGATTTGGCTGAGTTAGGATATTTTGAATTAGGGGACACAGTAAAAATAATTGATGATGATTTAAATATTGATTATTCAATTAGAATTATTGAGTTAGAAAAAGATATAATTACTGGTTTAAATAGCAGAGTTGTATTAGGTAAAAAAATAAAAGATATATCTTCATCACTTTATGATATTGATAAAGTAAAAGAAGTTGTAGAGGAAACAAAAGAAAAAATTAATAATGTTGTAGATGAACAGGGTAAGTTAATTACAGAAAAATTAAATGGTAGTTTAAATACAGCTATAACTAATATAAATAATGCTACTTCTACAATTGTATTTGATGCCATGGGTATTAAAGCGTTAAATCAGCCTATCGAAAGTGAAGCTACTAAAATTGTTAATATGACTAGTGAAGGTATAGGTATTGCTAATGCTAAAAATGCTGATGGTACTTGGAGATATAGAACAGCTATAACTGGTGATGGTATTAATGCTGATGAAATTAACACAGGGACATTAACAGCTATAAATATTGATAGCGTTAATATTACTGGTAGTAATTTAACTCTTAATAATTCATTAAACAGAATATTGATGAATAGCACAGATATATTTAAGTTGCAAAAGAAAGTTAATAATAGTTGGACAGACTTAATTAAAATTGATACTAACGGTAATTTATCTATTACTTTAAGTGGTTATGCAACTACTACAGATGTTAATAATGCTAAAACAGAAGCTGTTAATAGTGCTAATAGTAGTACCGATAGTAAATTAACAAATTATAGCACTTCAGCACAAGTAACCACAGCTATTAATGTTAGTGCTAATGGATTGCAGTCACAAATAACCTCATTAAATGGTAACGTTTCAACTATTAATCAAACAATTAATGGATTAACTGTTAGTGTTAATAATTCAAAAACGATATTTGATACTAATGGATTAACTATCAAGAATGGTGGCTTTAAAATACAAAATAGTTATAATGTTGATGTATTTGGGGTAGACACAAGTGGTAATGTTACATTAGCAGGAAATTTATACAACACGTCAATGAATAAAACTGTTAGGTTATATAATGGTAAATTAGAGATAGGAAGTGGCAATAGTGCTGGTGGAAATGGCTCATGGTTTCAAAATATTATTGGTTCTATTTACGGTGAATATTATAGATTAGCACCTTTACCATCTGAAGAAAGTTTAATAATTCATGCTAATAAAAGTTTATATTTGAAAAGTACATATTACAGTAGTGTTGGTTATGGTTTAGGAAGTAGTGGACATGTATTTACTGGCAATGTAACACTAAATTCTAATATAATAGCCTTTGGTAAAACATTTACTAAAGTAAAACAAGGGAGCATGCTAACATCTAGTGATTATGTAATGGTAGCTAATTAGAGAAAGGAAAATACATTGAAATTAATAAATATAGTTAATTCAACAGAAGCATTAAATAAGCTTGCAGAAAAGGATTTACCGATTTTAACAAGTTTTAAAATAACAGATATTTTATTTAAGATAGAAAAAGAAATAAATAATTATAATATGCAGAAAAATAAAATTATACAAAAATATGGTTCTACAGAAGATGGCGTTAATTACAATTTTAGTGATGAGAATAAATTAGAATTTATTAAAGAATTAGAAGAATTAAATAATCATGAAGTTAATTTATCTATAGAAAAGATTAAATTACCTGACGATATTAATATATCAGCTAGTATTTTATATGCTCTTAGAGACTACATAGAAAGATAGGTATTTTAAAATGGATTGGGTAAATATAATAAAAACTATTTTTAGTGAGTATGGATTAATAGCTGGATGTTTTATAGGTTTAGCTATTTGGACATTAAAAACTAATAATGATAGAGAGTTAAGATATTTGGATACTATAGATAACTTAACTGTTAATGTATCAGATAAGATTAATGTTATTGAAGACGATGTTAAGGAAATCAAAGAATTGATAAAATAGGGTGGTGGATTAATTTTCACTGCCCTATTTTTTTCTTTACTTTCTAATATAATTTTATTATACTATAATAAATAGAAGGTACGGAAACTATTAATATAAAAATAATGTAAACTTATTGGAATTTCAATGTATATTAACCTATATCAATCTTTTGGGATTTACAGTAATGGAAACCTTTATGGATGAACTTGTTGTTTTATCCGAAAAAGACATAGGAACTAAAATAATTTTAAGGAAAAAAATAAGCGATAAAATAGATAAAATGTATGTAAAATAATAAAAAAAGATAATTTAATGAATTAATTTAAAAAAGCACGTTTTGTGCTTTTTTTTAATTTATTGAATTCTTACCAAAATTTAAAATGAAAGTTTTGTATTGCAAATGCATTTTTAAGAAAAAAACACAAATAATAATGTTGAGGTGAAATATATGAAAAAAGCATTATTTTTTCTTGTATTAGTAACAGTTTTATGTTTGTCTTTTTTCACAATTACTAATACAATTGATAAATCAATAAAAAAAATACCAGAACATGCAGTTTTATTATAAGGAGATATAAAAATTGAAGCAGACTAAAGAAACTTATAAAAAGGTTGTTGATGAATATACACCTAAAAATAAAATACTCAAAAATTGCGTTTTAGCATTTATTTTTGGTGGTATAATTTGTACTTTTGGAGAAGTAATTAAAAATTTATTAATAAGCCTAGATTTTACAACTAAGGATGCGGGTACGATGACATCTGTTATACTGGTAGCATTAACTGCACTTTTAACAGGATTAGGTGTATATGATAAGCTTGGTAAGTATGGCGGAGCTGGAATGATAGTACCTATTACAGGGTTTGCAAACTCCGTTGTAGCTCCAGCTCTAGAGTTTAAAAGAGAAGGATATGTTCTAGGATCAGCTGCCAAAATATTTACTCTTGCGGGTCCAGTTTTATTATATGGATACAGTAGTTCTATGCTTGTTGGCTTTATTAGCTACATTATAGAAAAGTTAGGATTTTGAAAGGAAGTTAAGTGTAAATATAATTTACAATATATGCATGGAGGTAATTATGAAGAAAATAGGTAAACAAACCTACAAGATGGCTAATGATGTATATATTCGTGATGTATATACTATAGCTGGAACAAAAGAAGGAGAAGGTCCGCTTAAGAACGATATAGATTATTTACTTAGTGATAGTATATGGGGAGAAAAGACTTGGGAAAAATGCGAGGCTAAAATGCAACAATATGCTGTAGAAAATTTAATTAAGAAAAATAATCTTAAAAAGTCTGACATAGATATAATGTTAGCAGGTGATTTGTTAAATCAAATTGTATCATCATCATTTGCTGCTCGTAGTTTAGCAATACCATTTATAGGATTGTATGGAGCTTGCTCTACAATGGCATTAAGCATGGGTGTTGGAGCACTTTTAATAGATGGTGGTTTTGCTTCAAATGTTGTGTGTGTAACCTCAAGTCATTTCTGTAGTGCAGAAAGACAATATAGAACTCCACTTGAATCTGGAGGACAAAGACATATGAGTGCACAATGGACAGTTACGGGCTCTGGTGCAGTTTGGTTATCAAATAAAAATGATAATGGAGACTACCCTAAAATAAAGAATGTAACATTTGGGAAAATAATTGATTTAGGAGTAACTGATTCAAATAATATGGGTGCAGCAATGGCGCCAGCATTCGCAGATACAATTAGACAAAATATAATTGATACAAATGTTGATATAAATTATGATTTAGTTGTATCAGGAGATTTAGGTACAATAGGAAAACAAATAGCTAATAAGCTATTAAAGGATGAAGGTATAAACATTGAAAATAAATATGATGATTGTGGAACAATAATATTTGATATTGATAAGCAAGATGTGCATGCTGGTGGAAGTGGCTGTGGATGCTCAGCAGTTGTATTTGGTTCATTTCTTTATAAAAAGCTTAGAAAAAAAGAAATAAATACTTTGCTATTTACGGCAACAGGAGCATTACATTCACCAACTGTATCTTTGCAAGGTGAAAGTGTACCTGGTATAGCACATAGTATTGGTATATCAAATTGAGAGGTAGATTATATGAATTATCTTATGAGTTTTATTGTAGGCGGATTAATATGTGTTATAGGTCAATTGATAATGGATATAAAAAAAGTTAATCCAGCTTACATACTTGTAACTTTTGTAGTGGCAGGGGTAGTGTTAGGATATCTTGGAATATATGATAAAATAATTGAATTTGGATATTCAGGTGCGACTGTAACACTTCCGGGATTTGGATATTCATTAGCCAAAGGTGCTATTGAAGAAGCTGCTAAGAGCGGTTTTTTAGGGGTTCTTAGTGGTGGCATAATGGCAACAGCATCAGGTGTAGGTGCAGCATTGGTCTTTGGATATTTAGTTTCATTAATATTTAATGCTAAAGCAAAATAATTATATTATTTTACTTTGGCAAAATAATTATATTATTTTACTTTGGCAAAATAGTAAATGCCGGAAATCTACTTTTGATGGTTCCGGCGTTTTTATTTTTCTTGGATAAGGAAAGAGTTAGTTTTTTCTTTTTATTCGTTTAAAATTTATACAGTTAGAAACACATGTGACTGCTCCGGCAATTAAAATACCTACACTAAAAACAGTATTTTGTGTTATGCCGAAAATTCCAATAACCAATAATATGCAACCAATCCCTAAACCAACGGTCGAACCAATTTTAGCTATTTTCTGATTGGGATAAGAACCATTACTAGCTTTTTTAGCTAAATTCATGTATTTTTTTGTATGCTGCTTTATATCTAATTGTTTCATAATATCCTCCTATTTAAATATATCATCAATTAAATGGTCAATCATAAATCCAAAAACCTCCATCGAATCACATAACATATTATCTTTTTGTGAGATACTAGCTAGTAGTGCTGTCAAAATGGAAATTGCTAAATCTTCATCAATTTTTAGATTTAGAAAGGATTTACTAAGCATAAACTTCGTTCCCAAATAGCTTCTATCATTCAATTCTTGTCGTTGCTGTTCATTCAACTTATTAAAAAAACTTAAAAAATCTGGATTTTTAGTATCGTACATGAAACTACTTTTGCTATATTCTAAATAGATTTCTTTTAATGCCTTTGCAACTCCATATTTGCTTTGATTTTGTGAAATAATTTCTTCAATAATTTCATACAGGTGTTTTTGCGTCTCCTTAATGACGTGATAAAAAAGAGCTTCTTTAGAATCAAAAAAATTATAAAATGAGCCCTTAGAAATCCCGATATTTTGGCAAAGAATATCAATGCTTGTTTTTTTATATCCAAATTTCTGCCAGTTTAATTTACATTCTTCCATTAGTTTTTTAGTGATTACTTTCTTTTCTTCTTTGGTGAAACCTTTGGGCATGAGTGTTCTCCTTTCTTACATATGACTATAAAAATACAAATAGTCATATGTATTATACTATATTCTTATGATAGGGTCAAGTAAATGATAATAAAAAATAGCTTATTATTTTTTATTTGTCAGACTGTAGACAAAAGCGACACAAAAATTACGAAAAATTAACACATTAATTATTGAAAAATCAATGATTTATGTGTTTTTTATGGTAAAAATAGGCATATGGAGGTGTTGAAAAATGTATATAAAAAGAAATAAGGAAGAAATGAAACAGCTAAAAGTAATAAGTATAGAAGATATAGTACCACAAGACCATATACTAAGAAAAATAGAAGTAGCCATAGATTTTAGTTTCATATACGACGAAGTTAAGGGAATGTATTTAGAGAAAGAATGGGGAAACCCAGGAATAGACCCAGTATCTTTGTTCAAAATAGTGATATTACAATATATGTTTGGAATAAAAAGCATGAGACAAACAATAAAAGAAATAGAAGTGAATATGGCATATAGATGGTTTATAGGGTACGATATAGGAGAAAAAAACCTCATTTTTCAACATTCGGAAAGAACTATACAAGGAGATTTCAAGGAACAGATGTTCTTGAAAGAATATTCAAACACATATTAGGAGAGGCAATAAAATCAGGATTTGTAGATGCAAGTGCGGTATTCATAGATGGAACACATATAAAGGCAAGTGCAAGTAAGAAAAAATCAAAGAAAGCGGTAGTAGAAATACAAGCAAAAAAATATCAAAGGCAATTAGAAGCTGAAATTAATAAAGATAGAAAAGAGCATGATAAAAAGCCATTAAAAGACAAAGATGACGACGATGATAACGGCTCTACAGCAGTAGAGACAAAAGAAATAAAACAAAGTACAACTGATCCTGAAAGTGGACTTTTTCACAAAGGTGAGCACGAAAAATGTTTTGCATATGTTGCTAATACTGCATGTGATAAAAACAATTTCATCTTAGATTTTGTAGTTGGATCTGGTAATACACACGATAGTGTAATGTTTGATGAATTGTATGAAAAAGTGAAAAAAAAGTATGAAGAAATAGAAACAGTAGCAATAGATTCAGGATATAAAACACCATGGATAATGAAACAAATAATAGATGATAATAAAGTACCTGCTGTGCCATATAAAAGTCCAATGACATAACAAGGATTTTTCAAGAAATATGAGTATATGTATGATGAGTATTATGATTGTATAATATGTCCAAATAATCAAATATTGAAATATACAACAACAAATAGAAATGGATATAGAGAATATAAGAGCAACTCTTGTATTTGTGAAAAATGTAGAATGATAAATCAATGTACAAACAGTAAAAATCATCAGAAAGTAGTAACAAGACACGTTTGGGAAGACTATAGACACATTGAAAAAAGACACTTTACAAGTTGTATAAAGTGCCTTTTTGTCTACAGTCTAAGCTTATTATTTTTTTAATAAGCTATTTTTATATTAATCTGTAATTATATCGTCGTCTCCTGTGTTTTCACCTTCGTTATTTCCAGGCTCATCTGGAGTTTCAATTATACCATCATCTGGATTATCGGTATTATCACCATTATTATCTTCATTTCCAGAATTATCTGGATTTTGACCTTCTTCATTATTATTTTCATTATTATTTCCACCATTGTTTGTCATATTCTCATACCATTTTTCATAGGTATGGAATTCACAAATATCTAATGGAACCTGATATTGATAATCTTCGGTCAGCATTTTTCTGAAGCTTAGCTGGTCTATAGTATAACCATGGACTGATAAAATTTCAATAACTTGTTTTTTGCCATTTTCTTGATTTTCTTCATCTGTTATTCTACTGTTAGATATTTCTTTAACTTTAAGCGTTACAAGCCCTGGATACATAGTTGTTATCTCTTCAGCAGTCATTCCATTGTTTATATCTTCTTTTACTTGTCTGTATAGATTGATTGCTTCAAGTAAAGCTTGATAGCTTGCATTCTTAACATCAGGATATAAATCAGGATTAAATAGTGTTTCTCTTGTTATAAATACCTTATCTACTATAGAACTATCAGGACAGTATTGAGATCTAAGTTGATTAGAATCATTACAAACACTAATCTTAACATGAGCATTACAAGTTTCTTTAGGTTCAGTTCCTCTAACAAAGTATTCAGTTATAATTTGACTTCCTCTTGGATCTAAGCTGCATAGTTCAGTAGGTATCTTACCTGACTGTTTACAAACCTGAACCTTTACAACACCATCTGAAACCTCAAATTTAGCTGGTTCATGTCCTTGGTGTATAGATGTCATAAATGAACCTAATAATCTGGCAGTTGCTGTACTTGTTTCTGATAGCTTCATTGTTGGATTATCATTACCTACCCAAACTCCGCCTGCATAGTATGGTGAAAATCCTAAACACCAAAAATCTCCGTTATCTTGTGTTGTTCCAGTTTTAGCTGCCATATCTATATCTAAGCCTTTAATAGCTGCAGTTCTTGCAAGTCCTGCTGCGTCGGACACACTGCTTCTAAGTATGTCTTTTAATATAAATGCAACCTCTGGAGCAACTGCAACGTGTGTTTCTGGTACGTTGTCTATTATAATCTTTCCATCACTATTTACAACCTTAGTATAGCAAATCGGTTCAACATAAACCCCGTTATTAGCTATAGTTCCATATGCCGCTGTCATAACTAGAGGTGAGAATCCTTTTGAAAATCCACCTAATGCAAGTGACGAAGGATTCATGTCGTTTATTGCATGATCTTCTTCAGGCGTAATAAAGGTGTCGTTTTCAGGATTTTCTAAATCTACCATGCCAAGCTTAGCAAAATATTCAACTACAGTTTTAGGACCTAATTGCTCTAATAATGTAACTGGAATAGTATTTAGTGATTGCTGTATTGCATATCTTAAGGTTACTAATCCTTTATATTTAAATGGGTAATTCGAATATGGTTCATACCAGTTTTTAGGCCAACGCTGACCATCTTTGTTGTATAGCGGTATATCGTCAAAAACTGATGCAGCAGTATAACCGTGGTCAAGTGCTGTAATATAAACTCCAAGTGGTTTAATTGTTGAACCCGGTTGTCTAGCTGAATCAACAGCTCTATTAAATGTTTTGCTTCCAACTATATCTCTACCACCAACAATTGCTTTAATATGTCCTGTTTTGTAGTCAAGTATGACAGCAGCAGACTGTGGTTGAACTATACCCATTTCCTCATATCTATAGAAATTATTGCTTATAGTGATTACATCATCAGCTACAACCTTATAGAATTCAGGGTTTTTATCTAAATAATCTTTCGATATTTTTATAGTTCCCTTATTACCTTTTTGATCTACAATTTCGTATGCATTTCCTATATTCAATCCACCAATATTATGAGTTACAAATTGATTTTTTGCATCTATAGTATAGCAGTCTACTATATCTATAACAGTAGTGCCAATATTTAATTTATCTGATGTTATAAGAAGATTTCCATTTTCATCAACTTTGTACTCGCTTGGATAGAAATATAAAGTATTCTCGGCATTTATTATATTATCATGTGCAAAATATAATACATGGCCTGAGTCGTTTAATACGTTTTTATACTTATCCAATGTTCCAGTAGCCTTTCCATCTGACCATCTAAAGTTAGTCCAGTCTTGTGCTAATGGTTTGTTGGCTGGCGGCTCTTTGCCTAGGAATATTTCTCCAAAGCTTTCATATTGCTGTTCTATTGTTTTTTGAATATTTACATCCATTGTAGTATATATGCTTAATCCGCCTTTAAACAGATAATGTTCAGCTTCTTCGTAAGTTATATCATTTTCTTCCATTAGGTCTAATATAACTTGTTCTTTAACATAGTCAGTAAAGTTATTTGAAGTTATACCTTCGATTTTCTTTTCGCCAGGATTTAATGCTTTGCGCATATCTTCTTTTATTGCAATGTCGTATTCTTCTTGATTTATTTTACCTTGCTTAAGCATTTCTTTAAGTACAATATGTTGTCTTTCAACTGCTAATTCATTATATACACATGCGTACTGAATTGAGCCTATATATACATAACCAACTATGTCTTCTTCAGGTACACCATCTAAATTTGTTAATTCTATTCTTCTATAAGGTGTATACCATTTAGTACTCTTAGGAACTGCTGCAAGAAGTGCTGATTCAGCCAAGGTTAATTCACTTACATCCTTTGAGAAATAAGCATAAGATGCAGCTTGAACTCCATATGCGCTTTGTCCAAGTGGTATAGTGTTTAAGTAGTTTTCTAATATTTGATTTTTTGTTAATTTTCGTTCCATTTGTATAGCAAGATATGCTTCTTTTATTTTTCTTTCAAGTTTTTTCTCATTAGTTAAATAGAGGTTTTTAACCAGCTGCTGAGTGATAGTGCTTGCACCTTGACCAGATAGGTCTCCGGACTTAAGGTTGCTGAGAAGGGCACCCATTATACGTCTAATATCAACACCGAAGTGATCATCAAACCTTTTGTCCTCGATAGCTACAAATGCATCCTGTAGATGCTTTGGCATTTTGCTTAGTTCTACTATTTCACGATTTTCATCAGCAGCATGTATCTGTTCAATTACGTTGCCTTGCTGATCCAGAATAACTGAACTTTCAGACAGAGTATCTAGTACATTAGTTGGATCAATTTTTGGTGCATCTTTTATTACATCAATAACCATTTTCCCAACTATCACAGCTGCGATTGCACAAACCAATAATAAAACTAAAAGTAATATTCTAAAATATTTAATTTTTCTTTTCTTACCTTTTTTCTTTTTCTTTTTAGTAGTACCATTTTGAGTATTATTTAAATTCTTTTGATTATTCTCATTAGTCATTATAACCCTCCAATAAAAAACTACCTTATATTATACCATAGTCTCGCTACGCAAGCCATTTAATAATATCCTATCGGATATTATACCATATGTATTTGATTTATGCAATTAGCAATAAACCTTTAAATTTAAACATTTCGTTAACTTTTTACAAATAATAACAACGATTTTGTAATAAGATAAAATGTTATTTACTACGCATTGTTGCATACAATTTAATATAATTTAATATTGATGCTTTATACAAACATTGGGGGGATTATGTAGTTGAAAAAGCTTAAAAAAATTAAAAAAATACACATACAAATATTATTATTTACTATAATTCTTATGTTTATTCTAACTTATTATATGATAGCTATAGAGATTAAGCCTGTTATGAAAGCTATATGTGAAGTTAAAGCTAGAATTATAGCCACTCAAGCTATAAATAATGCTGTAAAAGCCGAGCTGCAAAAAGATAATATAAAAGATCAACTGATAGTATCTACATTTGATAATGTTGGTAGAATTAATATGATAAAAACTAATGCACAAGTTATGAATATTTTATCAGCTAATATAACTGCATCTGTGCAAGAAAAAATTAAGGATTTAACAGAGCAACCATTTACAATAAGTCTTGGCGCTGTCTTGAACAATTGGATGTTTCCGGATTTTGGACCTAATTTAAAATATAATATAATCCCTCAGGGTAGCGTTCTTGTTGATTTTATATCAGAATTTGAAGAATCAGGTATAAATCAAACAAAATATAAATTATATATTACAGTTACTGTTCAAATTCGTGTTATAAGTCCTATAGTAACAAGTGACATATATACATTAAGCCAAAATTGAATAAATGAAAATAAAAGAATGCAAATCGCTAAATTTAAACAGTTTTTTAGATGAAGCTGTTTTTTTATTGCAAAAATAGGAGGAAAAAATGTGTAAAGTGATAGCAATAACAAACCAAAAGGGTGGGCTGGTAAAACAAGAACTACAATAAACTTGGGAGTAGCTTTAGCTAACAATGATAAGAAAGTATTATTAATTGATTTAGATTACACAATTGCAAGATTAATTGATATTAAAATTGATAATTTTAACTACAATATTGATAAAGATAAATATATATTGAGGTCAGAAGGAGTAGATATTATTCCACCTGATATACGATTATCATCTACAGAAAAAAAGATACTTAATGTTATAAATAGAAAAAGTATCATTAAAAATATCATAACAAGCTTAAAAAATAATTATAACTATATATTGATAGATTGCTTACCATCTTTAGGGACATTAAATATTAATGCTTTAGTAGCATCTGATAGTGTAATTATTCCTGTACAAGCTCAATATTTTTCAATAAGAGGTATGGAGCAATTACTACAATCGATAGTATACGTTAGAACTCAGATAAATCCAAAGCTTAGTATTGAAGGAATATTAATTACTATGTATGACAAAAGAACTAATTTAAGTAAAGAGATCAAGAAAATTATATATGAGATGATATTTTTAATTTTAGGCTGTCTGAAAATAGTTTTATGCAATATTTGTTGTATTGCTAATAAGACTTATTTTCCATCTATAGATGAATTGTGTCAAAAATTAAAAATATTAAATATTGTTATAAAAACTTCTATATCTGAACTACAAATTAAAGGACTGATTTGTAAATTTAAATTATAGTTTATAGAAAGGCGGTAAAAATATAGTAAAAAAATTGTAATCCTTTTTTTATATGTCAAATATTATACATAATAGATATATATTAATTATTTTTAAAATTGCTAATGTGAACTATAGTTCCGTTAACATAAATTACATATAATGGAAAAATTAAACATATTGTACAATAAATTATCTAAAAATAAAAGAAAAAGGGGTTTTAAATATGAAAAATATTAAAAAAATTATTTCATTGGTTTTAACGTTAGTATTGTGTTTTTCGATATTCACTATAAACGCATATGCTGACCAAACCTTGGAAACTAAGCTAAAAAACACAAATTGGTCTGGTAAAAAATCTAGTATAACAATAGTAGTTAAACAACCAATTTCAGGTACAAGAAATGCGATCTCTGAATTTCCAGGTGTAGATGTTGGACATACTTTTATTAGACTTGAGAAAGTAACTGCTGATGGTGTGGGTAGTTATGTATCGTATTTTGGATTTTATCCTAAAAATCAGATTAATGAAAAAGATGTAACATTTAGCAAATCAGTTGATGGAAAAATTTGGCTTGATTTTGATCATAGTTGGAACATCGCTAGAACATATTCAATTACTCCAGCACAAGCTGATGCGGTTAGTGCTTGGGTAGCTAGTTATACAACAAAATATAATATTGAAACAAATAACTGTACTACTTTTGCTGTAAACGCATTAAAGAAAGCTGGTATTCTAAATACTGGTATTTCTCAACATAGCTGGACACTTCCACAATCATGGTTAGATGAGATTCCAGATTTTAGAGATTGGTATGGCTATACACCTGGTGATGCTGGGGAAGATCTAAGAGGGTTAACTAACGTTTTTATAAATTAATATAAAAATTATGTAGTGATAAAAAGATTGAATTGATAAAATATATCTTTTTATCACTATGTTAAATTATAGAAAATTTTTTATTGAATATATATAATTAATATGATACTATATATAAGATTAAATGAAACATGTTAATGTGTAATTAGTAAAATGAAATTTAAAATAAAAGTATATGATAGAGAAAACTTTTTATAGTATAGTAGTTAAATATTAAATATATATTAATAAATATATATAAATCTCATTATAAGTAGGAGGAAAGTACATGAAAAAGACCATAATTATTATTTTATTAGTTGTTATTGTTGTAGTCCTTGTTGCTTTTTTGTATAATTATTTAACATTAAAGAATGCTTTTGATAATGCTGGAATTGTTGGTATTGGAAAAACAATAGAGGTCACTATTAACAATGATGAGTTTAGGGACTATAGATTTGTTGAAAAAAATATAGAACTTTCTAAGTGGAATGAAAACGAAAAAAACAAATTTATCAATTATATGAAAGAAAACAAATTAATTTTGAAAGCGGGCTCATACAAAATAAATCAAGGGACTACTTATGAAAAAGCAAAGGAAATTTTTAAATTTGAATAGAAAAGATAGTCAAGTTAAATGTGTAAGTATTTTGTAAAAAATATATAGGTGAGACTATGAAGAAAGTCTATAAAATAATGTTAAAACCAAAAGCTTTCTATGGTAAATTAAAAATATATCATAGGAGGCTATTTTTATATAAAGAGATGCATATTTCTTTTAGTGAAGGAAAAAAGAATATAATATAAGCGTCGATGAAAGAATACGATATATA
The DNA here is from genome assembly GCA_002332905.1 of Firmicutes bacterium UBA2058. GTDB lineage: Bacteria > Bacillota > Clostridia > Tissierellales > Sedimentibacteraceae > UBA1535. The sequence continues at coordinate 50,668 of DDAM01000001.1, forward strand.
ATATAATGCTGATAACATGTGGTTATTATAAATGAAAGCTGTAGTGTAATTAAAGGTATAACTATTAAAAAAACAAATGAAATGATGAAGATGAAATTAAGAGATGATATTTTTGATATTAAGCTATTTGAAAATAGTGTCATGGTGTAGTATATAAGTTCTTGCTACAGTGCAAATAAACCTTATTTTCCACGTATAGAAGAAATGTGCCAAAAACTAAAAATATCAAATATTGATATAAAAACTTCTATATCTGAACTACAAATTAAAGGACTGAATTTGAGTTTGAATAGTGTACCCCATAGGTATATTAAGCACACCACCATGGGCGAAAATAATACACCCATAACTAGAACCTATAAATAACTAAAATATTACTTACTAAAAAAGAAATATAAAAAAATCTTATGTATAAAAATAAACTTTTATATTACGAAAAACAATACATACGCAAACAAAACAGTAATGTCCACTTTAGCAAACCATGGGTTGAATAAAGTGGTAGTTAGGTGAAAGGCTATATCATTTCAGAGATAAGTCAAGTAGACACATATATATATTAATAGATAGAAATATCTTATATTAGATTGGAGTTATTAAATGAAAAAGATTATAAAAAGTATAGTTTTATTTACGATACTTTTATATTTTATTTTACCTATTCTTAAATTAGAAGGTGTTATTGGTATATTTGAAAAAGATTTAGAATTTGATGCTAGGGACTCATTGATTATTGAATCTGATTGGATAGTTGAAAAAAATATTAATGGATTGATAGGCGTTTTAGTGTTTTATCCACAAGATTTTAGTGAGTATAAGATATCTATATATGTAAATAAAAAAGGATTGTCTCAAGGATACCGTTTAACCCAGTCCGATGAAGGTAAAATGGATGAAATGAATATTTTCTATTCATATAACAGTGATGAAATTGAATATAGTCTAGCAGTTTATAACAATTGTGAAATAGAAAATGGTATATACACAAATATTGAAGACAATAAAAACTTATTTACATTTATAACCCCTGAAGAAATAGGTATAGAAAAAATCATTGATGAAAAATTAGGTGAAATTGAAATATACTATGAAGAAAATTAAAAATAACTTTAAAATATTTATAAGCGAGTTGTATAGAGTGATATAGCCCAACACCTAACAACATGTTCACGCAAGGGTCCTAGAGGAAACGTCAAGAGGGCAAGTCAGACCACATCACTTCACCGGGTGTGACCACCGCCAAGACGGTCTATCTTTTAGGTCCGGTTCAGCGACGTCGTGAATAAAGAGACGTTCACGCAAGTGATATATAAACAATAATATACTTAAAACAAAAATTAATACAAATCGTTATAATTAAACAGTTTTTTAGATGAAGCTGTTTTTTTATTGCAAAAATAGGAGGAGAAAAATATGTGTAAAGTATTAGCAATAACAAACCAAAAAGGTGGGGTTGGTAAAACAACAACTACAATAAACTTAGGGGTAGCTCTAGCTAAAAATGATAAGAAAGTATTATTAATAGATTTAGATGCACAAGCCAATTTAACAATTGGGTTAGGATTCGATCCCGATGAAATAGAATACACAATTGCAAAATTGATTGATCTTAAAATTGATAATTTTAACTACAATATTGATAGAGATAAATTCATATTGAGTTCAGAAGGGGTAGATATTATTCCATCTGACATAAGACTATCATCTACAGAAATAAAGATATTTAATGTAATAAACAGAGAAAGTATCATCAAAAACATTATAACAAGCTTGAAAAATGATTATGACTATATCTTGATAGATTGCTTACCGTCTTTAGGGACATTAAATATTAATGCTTTAGTAGCAGCTGATAGTGTAATTATTCCTGTACAAGCTCAATATTTTTCAATAAGAGGTATGGAGCAATTACTACAATCAATAGTTAATGTAAGAACTCAAATAAATTCTAAGCTTAGTGTTGAAGGAATAATAAAAAAAATTATACATGAGATTTATTCTAATGAAATAAGTACATTTGATACAATGATTAATATATCTACAAAAATTGCTGAAGCCCAAGTGAGGGTAAAAGTATATTTACGTATCATTCTTAAAGTGAGGTAGCGAGTAATTATAAACAACTTGCATAAGAGGTAATTAGAAATGAGTAGTCTTAATTTAGGTAAAAGCTTAAAGAGTAAGGATAAATATTGCTTACTGAGAAAGAATTACAGTATTATTGTGTATATTTAAGAAATTAGAGTACGTTATTTTTTGTTTTTATCTGATATTTCAGATTTTATTTCAAAGAGAGAACTATAAGAGAACTATAGTTTACTTGAAATTTGTAAAAAAATGTAATATTATACATATTAAGAAATTTAGATTTGCGTAATTGATTTTTTTTTCTTTTATTTATAAATTATTAAAAGTCTTGATATACTTAGGAGAGAAGATATATGCTTAAAGCTAAAAATTTAAAAAAATATTACAATTCAACTAATCAGATTAAAGCTGTTGATGATATTACATTTAGTGTAAATAAAGGAGAATTTGTAGCTATAGTAGGGAAATCAGGAAGCGGTAAAACGACTTTGCTCAACTTGCTCGGAGCTCTCGACACTCCGACAGAGGGAGAAGTGATAATAAGTGAAGAAAGTATATTTTCGCTTGGAGAAAATGAACGAACTGTCTTTAGACGTAAAAACATAGGCTTTGTGTTTCAAAGCTTTAACTTGCTCCAAGCGTTGAGCGTATATGAGAATATTATACTACCCGTGAAACTTGACGGAAAAGATGTTGACACCGAACTTTTAGATGAAATTATAGATAAATTAGAGCTTAGAGAAAAGTTAAATGAGTATCCGACTTCGTTATCTGGAGGTCAACAACAAAGAGTTGCAATCGCAAGAGCAATTTTACAAAAACCAAAACTTGTGTTTGCAGACGAGCCGACAGGAAACTTAGATACGGCTACAAGCGAAGAGGTTATTGAGTTATTTAAGCTTATGAAAGAACGTTTCGGACAAACTGTGATAATTATTACTCACAATGAGGCAATTGCAAAAACCGCAGATAGAATTATCACAATAGAAGACGGGAGACTCAAATAAGAGGTGAGATTGATGACTAAAACTTCAAGATGTGTTGAAAGGCAATTTGTATGGCTTTTAGCTATGAGAAATTTAAAAGGAAATAATGTACAGAGCATGGCAATTATTACTTGCGTAGCAATTGTTTGTGTTCTGTTTTCAACAGTGATTAATTTCGGAACTTCTATTGCAAAAACTATGGAGTTTAACAAGATTCAAAACTGTGGAACTTCTGCTGAGATAAAATTGGTCTCACCTACAGATGAACAGTATGAAATTGCAAAAAACTTGTCTTATGTTGAAAGTGCAGGTATGGAAATTGATTTAGGCAATGTGCAAATTTCAGACTATGAAGTACAAGCTGTCTACAGCGATGTTTCGCAATGGGAAAACCACATAGCACCTACGATAGTCAATTTCGAAGGACGTTATCCGACAGAGCTTGATGAAGTTATAATATCTAAAAATATTCTGTCAAAGTTGGGTATATACGAGATAAAATTGGGAATGAGTATACGGCTTGAGGATAAACAAACAAAACGTGAATTTACTTTAACAGGTACATATGATGATTACAAATCTTACGATCTGGTTCAACCAAATAAAATTTATTTTTCGGAAAAATATGTTGAAGAATTATCTTTTTTGAGCGAAGAAGAAGGGACTTTATTTTTAACGATAAATAAGAATCCGATATTGGAAAACTTAAATATGCTTTCAAATATTATAGGATCACAGGGAATATTCAACAATCCGTATTCTAAAACAGATGACTTAACTAGTGATTTAAAAATCTCTGCAGAACAAAAATTTGAGAGAGCTCTTAATGCACCGACATTGTCATCTGATGTAAATTCAATGATTGTAAGTTACGCCTTAGTCATAGTTCCCATTCTTATTTGTGGCTATATTTTGATTTCTAATTGTTTTGTTTTATCACTTAGAAAAGATATACGGCAGTACGGAATGTTGAAAGCTATTGGTGCTGAGTATTCTCAGATAAAGAGAATGACATATTATCAAGGATTTCTTCTGTTTTCTGTAGGCACTGTAATCGGATTTGTTTTCAGCATACCTGCTTCGACATGGATAATTCCATCCGTTTTAAACGATTTTTTGTCTTTTGAATACACAAAACCGGTACTTTCGATAATGCCTATATCATACGTATTAACATTTGTTTTTGTGCTGCTTACAGTTCTTTTAGGCTGTCAAAAGGCTGTAACAAAAGTCAAGAACTTAAGTGCTGATGAAGCAAATAGATATATAGGTAAAAAAGCAAGTAATACGCTCAATCATAATTTGAACATTGCATCTATGAGTAGAGCTAACGTATTACAAAATTTAAGAGCGGCACTTCCGACAATTATTATACTTTGTTTAGGTGCTACAATTTATTTATGTGCAAGTACGATGTCAAAAAGTATGAATCCGCAATCTCATGCACGATATGTTACTTCCGGTCACAGTTTTAAGATAGAATACTTAGGACACGGAGAAGATTATGATAAAAAACATGAAGCGTTCTCAGAACTTTTATCAAAACTGAAAGATGTAGAAGGTATAAATCGGATTACCACATTGACACATGCGGGATTTTTGCTAAACTTTGTAGATAAGGCGAACGCAAATGATGTAAAAGAAGTAGATGATTATCGTATTTTCAATAGTACAAAAGAAGGCAACGTATGGGGAATAGACAGTTCTCATTTGGAAGGCATTGTTTTACAAGGAGATGAGCCCTTTGATATAGAAGCCTTTGAACGAGGCGAAACAGTACTCTTAAACTATGGAGCGTATGAAACATATCCCGAAAATACTATATTAGGGGGTAAGATTTCAGGAGGGATAAAAAAAGAGTTCACGGTTGCAGGATATGTACCCGATAAGTTCCGTTCCAATATTTACACTTCGGGATATCCCGAAATTTATGTGAGCAACAAGGCTTTATCTAATCTTGGAGTAGCAATTTTAGATGAATTGTATATAGATATTGATGAAAATTACGACAGCGACATAATAAGCAGACAAATTTCAGCTTTTATTAAACCACATCCTGCGTTTAATCTGTATGATAGCGAAAAACTTCAAAGAGAAACATTAAAGGTACAGTCTCAAGTGCTCATGATAGGCGGAATTTTAGGCGGACTTCTTGTCACTATCGGAATAATCGGCTTCATAATCATGTTGATAATAAATTTTGAGGTTAGAAAGCCTGAATTCAAAACGATGTGGAGCATAGGAATGACAAAACTTCAGCTTAAAAAGATGATTTTTACTGAAAGCATTTATTACAGTTTTATAGCAGGTGTATTAATTTTAGTAATAGGAAATGTGTTAGCTTTAGGATTTTATTCGCTGTTTTCTTCTCAAGCAACTTATGCTGTATATATATATCCTATCAAAGAGTTGATGTTGAGCATTTGTATAGTAATTGGAAGTATAATTTTTTCTTCAAAGTATTTAACTAACAAAATAGTAACGATAAAGTGATACATTAAACTTAAATAAGTAAAGATTTCACAGAACACAGATTAATAATAGTTTTTTAAAAATATTTTTATTTTGTTTAATTTTCAACTTAATAATTAATATAGTCATATTTCCATCTTTTCTTTTCAGTATGGAATAAAGGTAAAATATTTAAGTAACATTATAAAAAGTTTGGACGTAATTTTGTGCTATTTAAATAGTAAGCATAATTTTACGTCCTTATTTTTTTAAAAATTTAATTTTTTTGATAGATGGTTAAAAAACTATTAATTACATACTATACAATAATTCTAAAATTAGGTAAATTGTTATTTAGTTTAGATTGTTGCATACAATTTAATATAATGTATTTTTAATGCTTTATACAAACATTGGG
>DDAM01000001.1:56796-71020 GCA_002332905.1 Firmicutes bacterium UBA2058
TCCTATAGTAACAAGTGACATTGAGGTGAAAAATAATGTTTTATTAACTGAAATTGTTATAATAGGAGATGTACCTGAATCATTTACACAATTTCCAATAAATAATAGATAAGGTTAAAATAAATGCGTTTGTCTTTATAAAAGAAAACGCATTTATTTTTTTTTTGAATTTTTATTAACATCATTAATTAATTATTGACAAAAAATTTTCTATAATGTAGACTACATTTGCTTATTTTATGATATAATATTGATAATATGCATAATGGCTCAACTTAGTTGAGGCTATGTTATAAATATTTATTAAATTTAAATTATTAAAAGGAGAGTTATTTATGTTAACAGCAATTGTTGGAATAAATTGGGGAGATGAAGGAAAGGGTAGAATGGTTGACCTGCTTGCTAGCGAATATGATATAGTTGTAAGATATCAAGGAGGGAATAATGCAGGACACACTGTTGTAAATCATCTTGGTAAATTTATACTAAATCTATTGCCTTCGGGTATACTTAGACCTGAGGTTACTAATGTTATGGGTAATGGAATGGTAATAGATATTGAACATTTATACAATGAAATGGGAAGACTTACAAGTGCTGGAGTAAAAATAACTCCTGAAAATTTAAAAATTAGTGATAAAGCAATAATTTGTATGCCATATCATGTTATATTAGATGGTTTAGAGGAAGATAGATTAGGTGATGCAAAATACGGTTCGACTAGAAGAGGAATAGCTCCGGTTTATAGTGATAAATACATGAAAAAAGGTATAAGAATGGGAGATTTGCTATATCCTGAATCATTAAAAAAACGTCTGAAAGGCATTGTTGATTGGAAAAATCTCACTGTAGAAGGTGTATATAATGCTCCAAAAATAGAATATGAAGATATGCTAGATTGGTTAGATAAATATTCAAAAGATATAAAAGATTTTATCTGTGATACAGGTATATATTTAAATGAAGCTGCAAAGGCAAATAAAAAAATAATGTTTGAAGCTCAGCTTGGAGCATTAAGAGACATCGATTTTGGAATTTATCCATTTACATCATCTTCTTCAACCATAGCTTCCTATGCTCCTATTGGTTCTGGAGTTCCAAATTTGAAACTATCAAATACAATAGGTATAATGAAGGCATATTCTACATGTGTTGGAGAAGGGCCATTCACAGCAGAAATGTTTGGAGATGAAGCTGAAAGACTGCGTAAAGAGGGATTTGAATATGGAGCAGCAACAGGAAGACCAAGAAGAGTAGGACCATTTGATGTGGTAGCATCTAGATATGGAGTTAGAGTGCAAGGTGCAAATGAGCTTGCATTAACTAAGCTTGATGTGTTATCATATATGGATAAGGTACCTGTTTGTACCGGATATGAGATTAATGGCCAAGTAGTAAATGAATTTCCATTTGGTGAATTACTTGATAATGCAAAACCAGTTGTTGAATATTTGGATGGCTGGAAATGCGATGTTAGCAAATGTAGGAAGGTAAGTGAATTGCCTAAAGAGGCGATTGACTATATTAAATATATTGAAAAGGCTGTGGATTGCCGCATAAAATATGTTTCAGTAGGACCTGAAAGAGAAGATTATGTGACAATGCACTAGGGTGTGCTATGGAAAAAGAAAGAGAAAAATGTTTGATTGTTGGAATACAGTTAACTGGCAGTGATGAAGAAAATGATATGGAGGAGCTTACACAGCTTGTTGAGGCTGCTGAAGGTGAGGTTCTTGGATGCGTAATTCAAAATAGACATAGTATTGATAATAGGTTTTATTTAGGTCAAGGAAAATTAGAAGAAATAGCTAACTATGCTAGTGAGTTAGATGTTGAGACAATTATATTTAATGATGAATTATCTGGTTCTCAGCTTAAAAATATTGAGGATATAGTGGATAGAAGAGTTATTGATAGAACTACCTTAATACTTGATATTTTTGCTAGACGTGCTTTAACTAACGAGGGTAAGCTTCAAGTTGAACTTGCACAGCTTAAGTATAAGCTGCCTAGGCTAGCTGGAATGAGACAGGATTTATCTAGACAGGGTGGAGGTATTGGCTCAAAAGGACCTGGTGAAAAGAAGATAGAAACTGATAGAAGACATATAGTGTCTCGTATACAAGATATAGAAGCACAAATTGATAAAATTGAGCAAGTTAGAGATACAAAAAGAAAGAAAAGAATGAAGGATGAAATACCAGTTGTATCTATAGTTGGATATACAAATGCAGGTAAGTCCACTCTTTTAAATTCTTTAATTGAAACTTGCTATGCAGATGAAGAGCTTGAAAATAAAAAGGTATTTGTAAGAGATATGCTTTTTGCAACTCTTGATACAGAGCATAGAAGGGTAAAATTACCTGGTGGAAGATATGTTATATTTTCTGATACTGTTGGATTTATTAAAAAGCTTCCAACACAAATAGTTAAAGCTTTCAAAGGTACCCTTGAAGAACTAAAATACGCTAATTTAATTTTACATCTTATAGATATTAATGATGAAAATCTTGATCTACATAGACAAACAACTCTTGATTTAATATCACAAATAACTGACAATGAAATACCTGTTGTTACTGTTTATAATAAGATTGATAAGATTGATAAGATTGATGATTCAAACGTAAGGTTTATACCAAACGAAAACACTTTATATATATCTGCTACTGAGAAAAATAATGTAAGTAATCTATTGGAATATATAGATAACAAAATTAATGGTGAAAAAGCTAAATTTGCTCTCAAAATACCTAATAGCGACTTAAAGTCATTTTATTATCTTTATGAAAATAGATTTACAGAAAATGTTGAGTATGTAGAAGATGGAGTAAAACTTGAAGCAATAATATATGAAGACGAAAAATACAAGTATGAGACATATATATTATAAGGAGTAAAGGGAGAAGATACCTAGCTTCATATGATTTCATGGAGGTAATTATGGCTAGTTTTAAAACAGTACACGACATTGGATGTGAAGAAATAATTATTAATAAATCAAGGTTTATAGGATATGCTAGTCCAATAAATAGCGAGGACGAAGCAATAGAGTTTATTAATCAAATTAGAAAAAAACACAGCGATGCGACCCATAATGTATATGCATATGTTTATGGAGACAATAATAACATCCAAAGATTTAGTGATGATGGAGAACCATCTGGAACTGCTGGTATGCCAGTTTTAAATGTTATAAAACTAGAGAATTTAAGAAATGTTGTTGTAGTAGTAACTAGATATTATGGCGGTGTAAAACTTGGAGCTGGTGGGCTTGTAAGAGCTTATACTAAAGGAGCAAAAATTGGTCTTGATAGCAGTATAATAGTAGATAAGACTATGTTTTATGATATTATTATAGAAATTGACTATACCCTTCTTGGCAAGGTTGAAAATGAACTTACAAAAAATAACTATATAATTAAGGATAAAGTATTTGGTGAAAATGTAGTGTTAGATATTTTATGTATTGAGGAAGATTTAGAGAAGTTAAAAGCTTTAATTCTTAATACAACTAGTGCAAAATGTAAGATAACAGTGGATAGTTCTACTTATTATTCGATAAAGGATAACAGTCTAATATTATAATTAGTCTGAAAATTAAAAAGCATTGAAAAACTATTAACTTTGTGATATAATATCTATGCAATTTTAGTAAAAGAGCGAAATTCATTTCACTCTAAAATTTTATATAAATGATTAAAGTGTGAAAAAGAGAATTTCACACTAAGGAGGAATATTATGTCAGGACATTCAAAATGGGCGAATACAAAACATAGAAAAGGTAAACAAGATATTAAAAGAGCTAAAATATTTACAAAATTAGCTAGAGCTATAACTGTTGCTACTAGAGAAGGTGGCGGAGATCCAATGTACAATGCTTCTTTAGCAACTGCAATTGAAAAGGCTAAAGCTGAAAACATGCCTAATGATAATATTGATAGAGCTATAAAAACTGGTTTAGGTGGACTTAATGGTGAAATATTTGACCACATAACTTATGAAGCATACGGTCCGTGTGGAACTGCATTTATGGTGCAATGTCTAACTAATAATAAAAACAGAACTGCAGCAGATGTAAGACATTATTTCTCGAAATTTGGTGGAAATTTAGGTTCTACAGGCTGTGTGGGATATTTATTTGACAGAAAAGGTATTATAACAATAGAGTTATCAGATAGTATAAATGAAGAAGAATTAATGATGGCTGCTCTTGATGCTGGTGCTGATGATTTTGAAGTGGATGAATTATATGAAATAATAACATCACCAGAAAACTTTATGTCAGTATTAAATGCATTAAAGGATGCAGGATATTCAAATGCAAAAGGTGAAGTTGCTTATTTGCCACAAAATTATGTTAAAGTTGAAGGTGAAGAAAATCTTAAAAACCTTGACAAACTAATTGATGCACTTGATGATAATGATGATGTTCAAGAAGTTTACCACAACTGGGATATGCCTGAAGAAGACGAAGAATAATGATTATTTTAGGAATGGACCCTGGTCTTGCAATTTCAGGTTATGGTATAATAGAGTATGTGGGAAATAAATTTAAAATGTTAGAATATGGTTGCGTAACCAGTGAATCTTCTATGCCTTTTCCTTTAAGGCTTAAGCATATTTATGAATCGTATATTGAAATGATTGATAAGTATAGACCTGATGCTATTGCTGTTGAAGAATTATTTTACAATAAAAACGTTAAAACTGCAATAGCTATAGGGGAAGCTAGAGGGGTTCATTTATTAGCAGGTCAGATGAAGGACATACCATTGTACGAATATACACCATTACAAATAAAGCAAGGAATTGTAGGCTATGGCAGGGCTGAAAAAAAGCAGGTACAGGAAATGGTCAAGCTTATATTAGGCTTAGATAAGATACCAAAACCCGATGATGCAGCTGATGGGCTAGCTGTTGCGATTTGTCATGCACATTCATTAAAATTTTGTGAAGACTTTAGAATCACAGGATATTAATAACGGAAGGAAATCAAGGGTTAAAGATTTTTAAATAACAATTAAAATATGCCCCGACTCCATGCACAAATTGTTTAAACTCTTTTGAAAAAAGAGTTGACATTCTTGTGCAAATAAATTGCAAAGTATCAAATATCGTTTGATACTATTGAGGTAATTATGATAAGTTATATTAAAGGTGAAGTTATAAAAAAAGGTATTGATTATTTAATAATTGAAAACAATGGTATAGGTTATTATATTAATACATCTTTTAATACATTAAAGAATTTATCAGAAGGCGATTTTTCTTCTGTTTTTACTTATATGCATATAAGAGAAGATATACTTGCCTTATATGGTTTTTCAAAAAAAGATGAACTTGAAATGTTTAAAAAGTTAATTTCAGTAAATGGCATAGGACCAAAAGCTGGACTAGCTGTATTATCTACATATGATGTAAATAGTGTCAAGGTAGCAATTCTTAAGGATGATGTCAATGCCATATCAAAGGTTCCTGGAATTGGTAAAAAAACAGCTAGTAAAATAATTTTAGACTTAAAGGATAAGGTCGGAAGCATAGAAGAGATAGACAGTATTAATTTAAGTGATATTGAAGTAATAAATGATAGTGTTAATAACGATATTGAAGATATATCTAAAGTTCTGATGACTTTAGGATTTAGTCAGTTAGAGGCTAAAAAGGCTCTTGAAAACATTGATATATCTGAAAAAACAGAGAATCAAATTATTAAAGAGGCTTTAAAAAATTTGAACAAGTAGGAAGAGTGAAGAAAAAACACTCTTTACAGAATGAAATGAATTTCACTCTATGGAAGAATCAAAAAGCTATTCTTCAAGTGTAAAATTTGTTTTACACTAAGATTATTGTGACGCCACAAAGTGGTGTTATGGAGGAAATAATGGAAAAGCTTAATAGAGAAAATGATATTATAGTATCTACAATAAATTCAGGTGAAGAGGAGCTAGAGCTTAGCCTTAGACCGCAAAAGCTGACTCAATACATAGGTCAAGACAAGGTTAAGGAAAAAATGGGCATTTTTATAGAGGCTGCTAAAATGAGAAATGAGCCTTTAGATCATGTGCTATTATCAGGACCTCCGGGGCTTGGAAAAACAACTATGGCAAATATTATATCTAATGAAATGGGAGTTAATATTAGAATAACTTCTGGTCCTGCAATAGAAAGACCAGGGGACTTGGCTGCTATATTGACTAATCTTAACGAAAATGATGTTTTGTTCATAGATGAAATCCATAGATTAAATAAGAGTGTTGAAGAAATTATGTACCCTGCTATGGAGGATTATGCCTTGGATATAATTATAGGCAAAGGACCTTCTGCTCGTTCAATTAGACTTGATTTATCTAAGTTTACTTTGATTGGAGCAACAACAAGAGCAGGTCTTTTAACATCTCCACTTAGAGATAGATTTGGTGTCATGTGTACTTTGGATTATTATAAAACAGAGGATTTAAAACAAATTATACTTAGGTCAGCAGGTATTATTGGAATTGAGATAGATGATGCTGGTGCTCAGGAGATTGCAAGGCGTTCAAGAGGAACACCTAGAATTGCTAACAGATTATTAAGAAGAGTTAGAGATTTTGCTATAGTTAAAGGCAAGGGTAAAATAGATATTGAGACTGCAGATAAGGCATTATTAATGCTTGAAATAGATTCAATTGGTCTTGATAGACTGGATAGGAAAATATTAAATACAATTATTGATTTCTATAAGGGAGGTCCCGTTGGCGTAGATACCTTAGCTGCATCTATAGGAGAGGAAAGAAGTACTATAGAGGATGTTTATGAGCCGTATTTATTGCAGATAGGTTTTTTAAATAGAACTCCAAGGGGTCGTGTAGTTACTGAAAAAGGCTTTAAACATGTTAAGAAAGAAAAAACAAAGAAAAGTCAGCTGGAAATTGATGAGGTATAATATGTCGAAAAAATTATTAAAAATTGTAATGCTTTTTATTGTTTTTACAACTATGCTTACTACTGTTTGTTACGCTGCGGATTCGGATACAACTGTAAGAATAAGAGTTAGAAGACCAAGAAAGTTTGATGAACAAGTAGATTTAAAAGGTTATGGTAACATAAATGTTTATAATATTCTTGAAAGTGAAGAAGTACCTATTGCTATTTTAGATGAGAATGTAGATGTATTATTAGATACATTTTATAATAATAAGTATTTAATGCAAGAAGGATATGATTCAAATACTATAATTGGACCTTATCATTTAAAATTGACTAACTATGAGTATCCTGATTATAATACTGCGAAATCTAATGCAGATAGCTTAACAGCTAACTATGGAATTAATTTTTATCCTTTTTATAACGGGAAAACTTTCAACATATATGGTGGTAATTTTATTAATAATGCAGTTGCTTCTGATAAAAAGAATGCTTTGCTTCAATCAGGAATTAACTGTGAGGTAGTTAATGGACTTAATAAAAATATATCTGTATATGATACATATAACAATATAGTTTTAATGTATAGCAGTAATTACAACATATACTTTTCATCATATAACAATGATTTAAATTGTAATTCAATTGTTATTGATAAAAATACATATAGAGGCATGATGGCATTTTCAACAGATATAAACAAGCTTGTTTCGATAAATAAAGTTTCTTTAGATTATTATTTATATGGAGTTATTGCTAATGAAATAAGTGCTGTATGGCCAATTGAGGCTATAAAGGCTCAGGTTCTTGCTGCAAGAACTTATGCAGTAGCTAATATTAGCCCAAATTCAACTGTTGGCTATGATATGCAGGATAATCAAAACAGTCAGGTTTATGGGGGTTACGGCAGTGAAAAGTCGATAACTAATGCCTGTGTAGATGAAACAGACGGAAAGATGATATATTATGATAATAAACTAATAACTGCATTTTTCCATTCTACAAGTGGTGGAAGAACAGAAAATAGTGAAAATATTTGGATGACCCCGCTTCCATATCTTAAAGCAGTTGATGATCCATATTCAAATATTTCACCCTACACAGAGTGGCAGAAATCTCTAACCAAGGAAAATATTTTAAGTATAGTTAAAGAAACCAATGCTAACATAACTGATGTTTATAATGTTGTAGTAACAAAGGTTTCAGAAAACGAGAGAGTTTTAGAATGTATAATATCTACAAATGTTGGAGATATTATATTAAAAAAGGAAAATGTTAGAGCAACACTTGGATATGATGTATTGCTTAGTTCTTGGTTTACCATAACTACAGACTGTGATTTTTATTTAATTAGTGAAAATAGTTTGAAATTTGATAATAAAGAAAATTCAAATGATAATATATTAGGTAAAGATAGTTTACTAGATGATAGCTTATTAGATGACAGTGCAAGTAGTCAACAAAATCAAGGAAATAGTAATTCTAGTAGCAATACAGAAACACAGAATCCTGATGATAAAAGAGTTTCATTAGACAATAAATATATTGTTTCCTCATCTGGAACATCAAAGATTGATAACAACAATCTAAGCGTTATTTCTTCTTCCGGTACATCTAAATTATCTGCTGCTTCTAACGTTTACTATTTTAATGGCAGAGGATGGGGACATGGAGTAGGAATGAGCCAATACGGAGCTAAAAAAATGGCTGAAGAAGGATTTACATATGAGCAAATTTTAAAGCATTATTATACTGGAGTAGAAATTAAATGATAGATGTACAGTTAAAAACAAGTGATTTTTATTACGATTTACCTGAAGAATTAATTGCTCAAGTTCCATTAGAGAACAGAACTCATTCAAGGTTAATGGTTTTGGATAAGGAAAATGGTAATATAGAACATAAACATTTTTATGATATAGTTGATTATTTAAATGCAGGTGATTGTATAGTAATAAATGATACTAAAGTATTACCAGCAAGATTATATGGTGTAAAAAAGGATACTAAGGCTGTAATTGAGCTTTTACTCTTAAAAAGAGTTGAAGATAAAAAGTGGGAAACTCTCGTAAAGCCTGGAAAAAAAGCTAAGCTAGATACTGAAATTGTATTTAAAGAAGGTTTACTTGAGGGTAAAATAGTAGACGTGTTAGATACTGGAAACAGAATTATAGAATTTAAATATGAAAGTATATTTGAAGAAATTTTAGACCAGCTGGGAGAAATGCCATTACCTCCATATATACACGAAAAATTAGAGGATAAAAATAGATATCAAACAGTATATGCGAGTCATCCAGGATCAGCTGCTGCACCAACTGCAGGACTGCACTTTACTAACGAAGTAATTAAAACCCTAGAGGATAAAGGTGTAAATATAGCAAAGCTTACGCTTCATGTAGGACTTGGTACATTTAGACCAGTAAAAGCTGAATATATAACAGAACATAAAATGCATTCTGAGTATTATGAAATTAATGAGGAGGCAGCGCGGAAGATAAATTATGCAAAAGATAATGGAAAAAAAGTTATATCAGTAGGTACTACATCAACACGTACACTTGAAACAATTAGTGATGATAAAGGATATGTAAAAGCTTCAAATGGATGGACCGATATATTTATTTATCCAGGATATAAATTTAAACTAGTAGATGGACTTATTACTAATTTCCATTTACCAGAGTCAACATTGATAATGTTAGTTAGTACCTTAGCAGGTAAAGAAAATACGATGAATGCATACAAGGAAGCAGTAAAAGAAAAATACAGATTTTTTAGCTTTGGTGATGCAATGTTTATTAAGTAAGGGCAAAAGTGCGAAGAAGAACGTTTCGCACTATGGAAGAATCAAAAAACGATTCTTCATCAAATCTTGAAAGAGGGGCATAGACATAAGAATGTTTAGTTTTGAATTATTAAAAGAATCAGATGAATGTAAAGCAAGACTTGGAAAAATTCATACAAATCATGGAGATATAGAAACACCAATATTTATGCCAGTAGGAACAAAGGCGACAGTAAAGGCTATGGCACCTGAAGAATTAAAGGATATTGAAGCACAAATTATTTTAAGTAACACATATCATTTGTATTTAAGACCAGGTCATGATTTAGTAAAAGAAGCAGGTGGTCTTCATAAGTTTATGAATTGGGATAGACCAATACTTACAGATAGTGGTGGATTTCAGGTATTTAGCTTAGGTAATCTAAGAAAAATTAATGAAGAGGGTGTGGAGTTTAGATCACACGTAGATGGCTCTAAGCATTTTATAAGCCCTGAAAAGTCGATGGAGATACAAAATTATCTAGGCTCAGATATAATGATGGCATTTGATGAATGTGTTCCATATCCAGCAACTTATGAGTATACTAAAGCTTCTATGGAAAGAACAACTAGATGGGCAAAAAGATGTAAGGAATATCATAAAAATACAGATAATCAAGCACTTTTTGGTATTGTTCAAGGAGGTATGTACAAGGATTTAAGAACTGAAAGTGTTAATCAGTTAGTTGAACTTGACTTCCCTGGATATGCAGTTGGTGGATTAAGTGTTGGTGAGCCTAAAGATATAATGGTTGAGCTACTTGATTATACAGTAGAGCAGCTGCCTAAAAATAAGCCTAGATATCTAATGGGAGTAGGAAGTCCTGATTATTTATTTGAGGCAGTTCAAAGTGGTATAGATATGGCTGACTGTGTAATGCCAACTAGGATGGCTAGAAATGGGGCATTTATGACAAGTGCCGGACAAGTAACTATTAAAAATGCAAAATACATACATGACTTTTCACCTATTGATAAGGAATGTAGTTGTTATACATGTAAAAATTATTCTAAGGCATATATAAGACATTTATTTAAGGAAAATGAAATCTTAGGTGCTAGACTTGCAACGATTCATAATTTATTTTTCTTGATTAATCTTATGAAAAATATTAGAATGAGTATTAAAGGTAATTATTTCTTAGAGTATAAAAAAGAGTTTTATTCCAAATATGGTTATGAAAAATAAAGGAGGAAATCATGATTAACAATTTAAGTATCTTTGGTTTAACAACAGCAGCACCTGCAGGAGGTATATCAGCATACTCAAGCATTATAATGCTTGTTGCTATGTTTGCAATCTTTTACTTTGTGCTTATAAGACCACAAAAGAAGAAAGATAAAGAAATTAAGCAAATGAGAGATAGTATTTCAATTGGTGATGATGTAATTACTATAGGTGGAATTCACGGTAAAATAGCTAAAGTTAGTGATGAAACTATAGTTTTAGAATTAAGTCATGGAAAGCAAAGAATTACTTTTTCTAAATGGGCTATTGGTAGCGTAGATAAAAAAGGTAAAGAGTCAAACAGTAAAGAAGTTGTTGAAACTGAAGCTATTGAAGAAAATTCTTCAGAAGATACAAAAAAAGATGACAAATAGTAAAAATAAAAAAAGCAGGATAATACCCAATGTCATTAAGTTAAGATGACATCCCAAAACAAAGAAGTCATTGAAAGATAAATATATATCTTCAATGGCTTTTTGTTTTGAAATATTTAATTAAGCTATATTTTTTTGCATGACAAAAAACAGAGTGAAGTCTCTGTAAAAAAATCTTCATTGGTCAATCTACTAAAAATGTTAGTGTCTTTAAAATTAGTGTAGAAAATAAATATGTAAAAGCAAATTTAACAACAGGTAAAAAAAAATCAAGATGAAAAGTACACAAACATGTATTGGAAAGTTAAATTTGTAGGAGAAAAAAATATTGAAAAAGCTAAGACTTTAAAGGATAAGGATAAAATCGAAATTCTTAAAGGTGCAATAGAAAATACATATGATAAAGAAAATAAAATCCTATGGGTTAATGTAACAATATTTGATTTTATGTAATGAAATCGTATTTAAATAGGAAATAAAAAAGCAACTGTTTTGATATGCTCCCTTTATGGTAGACAGTAAAAATAATAAAACTGCTATTGTTATGGGAGTATTTTTTATGAGTAGAAAATCAAAAGTAAATTATGAATTTAAAATAAAAGCTGTTAAAGATTACCTGTTGAATATATAAACTCTTGTTGTAGTGCAAAAAGACTTGTTTTCCATCTATAGATGAAATGTGTCAAAAATTAAAAGTATCAAATATTGATATAAAAACTTCTATAGCAGAATTGCATATTAAAGGTCTAATTTTAAGTTCGGATAGTGTATACCCTAAAGACATATTAAGCACCCCACCATGGGCGAAAAAAATACACCCATAACTAGTACCTATAATTTAATTTTTAAAATTTAGTATTTTTTAATTTTTCTTGATATAATACTATCCTTAAGGATTTCATCTTTGGTATACTCATGATTTTTTCTATTATAATTTTGCTATGAACAGTTGGATTCACGACAAAATACTATAGATTTCTATAATAATCCGCTATAAAATGTTAATAATTGACATAAATAGAATTGAATAGTAAAATATATAAAAGAAAAAAACTTCGATGAAATATAATAAAATAACCAGTAGAAAGGTTTATTTCAATGAAAGTATTTAGATTTTGTAAAGAATTTATTTTTAAATATAGATGGATGTTTAGTTTTTATATATTACTTAACATTGTGACTGGAGTATTCGGTATAATTACACCATTATTAACTGGAAAAATAGTTGATAATTTAATATACATTAAAAGCAAAGATATTTTAATACAATACTGTATATTATTTGTTATTATAAATATAGTCGATTTACTAGCAGGATTCTTGTCTTCGTATATATACATTAAATTACAAACAAAAAGTGGTTACGCTTTAAATAAATATGTCATAAACCATCTTCAAAATGTATCAATGTCATATTTTACAAATACGGATACTGCTTATTTAAATCAAAGAATTAACAATGATTCAAATTCAATAATAATATTTTGTATTGGAATTATTATAGGAGTTGTTGTAAATACTATTGTACTTATTTTTACATCAATATTACTGATTAAAATTAATAATAAAATTTTTATAATAATGTTTGTATTAATTATACTGTACATGTTGATATATTTTATTTTTAAAAAAACATTATATCAAAAATCCTTTGAAGCAAAAGAAGCTCAATCAAACTTTTTCTCTAAATTGAATGAGCAATTATTTAATATTAAATTTATAAATATACATTCAATTAAAGATATTTTTGCACATAGACTAGATAAATCATTTGGAAGATTAATAGAAACAATTATTTCTTCTCAAAAGCTGTCATATTTGTACACAGGATGTGATTTTGTGTTAGGATTAATAGCGCAATTAAGCATTTTTTTAATAGGTGGTTTTGAAATTATAGATGGTGAAATGACGGTAGGTTCCTATATAATTATGGCAAATTACTTTTCAAAGTTGATGAGCTCATCAAGGTATTTCTTTAATCTTGGTAGATCATATCAAGATAATTTGGTTTCATATAATAGAATTGTACAAATATTAGCAATTCCACAACAAAAACATGGAAATTATCAAATTGATAATTTAGAAAGCATTAAAGTTGAAAATTTAACATTCAATTATAATGAGAAAAACATATTTAAAAATTTTAATGCTGAATTTAAGAAAGGAAATATATATTGCTTAATGGGGCACAACGGAGTAGGAAAGAGTACGCTTATAAACTTAATATTAGGCTTATATTTGAGTGATTATGAAGGTCAAATTAGTTACAACAATATAGACATTAGTAAAATTGATATATATTCTGTAAGGAGAAAAAATATAGGAGTTACTGAACAGGAACCAATATTAATACCTGATACTCTTATTAATAATATAACCTTTGAAAAAGATTATGATAGTAAGCAAATCAATGAGTACATAAGAATTTTAGGATTGAACAAGTATATATTATCTTTAGAAAATGGATTGAATACAGTTATAAATGAAAAATCAAGTAATATTTCTGGTGGAGAAAAACAGAAGATATCAATATTAAGACAGTTTATTAAAAATCCTGAAGTAATGATATTTGATGAACCAACATCTGCATTAGATTTAGAAAGTAGGGAGAAATTTAAAGACTATTTGAGTAAGATAAAATACAATAAAATAATAATAGTAATATCACATGATAACTTCATTCAAAATGTATGTGATGATGTAATTTATTTAAGTGAGAATTCAAATAATTAGGTCATATACAACTATTGTAACTAATGTAGATTTACAAAAAAATAGTTTGTGTTTTTAATTTAAAAATAACAAATTTAATAGCCATAATATTACATATAATGGTAAAATAAATAAAAAAATAACAAAAAATAATCAGGACAAACGCATGAGTTA
>DDAM01000027.1 GCA_002332905.1 Firmicutes bacterium UBA2058
TACCTAGAAGGAAGCATATCACTTGACGGGAAGCAGTTCATTTTGAGGCAGCCTTAAAATATATTATTTTGGTGTTTTTAATCTAAGATTTTATGTAATATCATCGCAATCTTGGCAGTTTTTGTACAACTTCTTCATATCTCTTTTCAGCATTGCCATTATAATGCCGTCCTCCAGCTTGCCCTTTATCCAGTCACGTTCTCTAACTATTCCCTCTTGTGTGTAGCCAAGATTTTTTAAAACCTTTACCGAGGCATCATTTCCCGGTGTTATAAATGCTTCGATTCTGTTGAGATTTAATTTATTGAATCCGTACTCTGTTATTACTTTTACGGATTCAGTTGCATATCCTTTGTTCCATTCTGTCTTTTTTATATCGTATCCTATTTCGGCACGTCTTGAATCTAATTCAAAGTCACCCAAGCAGCAAATTCCTATAAGCTTATTTGTTTCCTTTAATGCAATACCCCATGTTATTTCCTCTTTGCCATCAAACTCTTCTTTATAACGCTGTATAAACTTAAGTGCAGTATTTGTGTCCTTGATAGGTTCAAACCAATCATACTCAGCAATATCCTCATCACTGAATATTTCAAATATCTCGTTTACATCTTCCTTTACTATTTCCCTTAAAATCAATCGTTCTGTTTTTAATATTTCAATTTTATCATTAAACATATATTCACATCCTAAATTTTTCTAGGGATGATTTTATTAATAATTAAAACCACCCCTTTAATTTAAATTAATTTACTTCTTCTCAACAGGTATCCACACTTCGCAGAAGACTTCTGATTCTAATTCATCTGAATATAGTTCAAAGTCTGTATCATCTAACATATTATACTCTGATCCAGGTAAAAACTCTTTGAATATTCTGTCCCATGTCTCTCCTATGCAGTCTCCATTATTTCCTTTACACTTAAAAACTGCCCATAAGGTTGGCTTAACATCCCATGTTCTATATCCGTCAGGCACCTCAGAGCCGTTGTATTCCATACCAATACCATAATCGAAGCATTTACTTTCCTTTGATATTGGTGCACAAGCTCCATACACAGCATTATTAACAGCATTTTTCTTTAAAGTATCTAACACACCTGTCTTAATACATTCATCCCAAAACTCAGGTATTTCAGTATTACTTTCATCTGAAACAATTTCATTTTTAAATTCTTTTACTTTTGCTAACAGTTTAAAACTTTTTCTTTCTACTATTCTATAATCCATAATCGTTCCACCTTCCAATTGTATTTTTATAATGAGACGATTGAAAGATTTTAATTGCATTCCAGCACGCCTTGCAATATTTGGAGCAATACCATGAAATCTCGCAAATGCTTTTGTAAAACTCTCGGGAGACTCATATCCATACTTATATGCTATATCAATAATTTTAACATCTGACATAATAAGCTCCTGTCCGGCCATTGAAAGCCTTCTATTTCTTATATATTCAGTAGCTGTTATTCCTGTTAGCATACTAAATATTCTATGAAAATGATAGTTAGACATGTATACCTGCCTCGCTACATCCTCATAATTAATATCTTCTAGGATATGTTCCTCCATATAGTTTATTGCTGTTTGCATACTTTGAATGTAATTCATATCTTAATCACCTCTTATATTAATCACAGATATAAAAACCTCTGAAAAACTAAGTAAAAATCTTGGATTTAAGGATTTCTACGAAGATTTTTTAGCAAGATTTTATTTGTGATTAGTATTAAATACTATTGTAAAGCTTTTAAAAAAATATTTCCTAGTCAATCTTGCTTGATTATGTCTTAATAAAATATTTTACATGCTATTATTAACCTGTTATTTTTTTACATGTTTTCTATATCTGTATATATCTCCGCCAAGTACACTCCTATAGTAAAATGATTCAAAGCCTCTGTTAATTAGCTCATCGTTTGGTTTATTTCGCTTTTTATTATCTTCACCCATGCAGTCTAATATAAACCCACCATTTTTTGCAACCCGTTCTAGTTCTTTCACTTCATTTTCAAAATCATCTCCTAGAACATGTGCACACATTACTATATCAAAAGTACTATCCTCAAAGGGTATTTGTTCAACCGTCCCGTCCAGTACTACCATGTTTGTAATTCCTTCGCGTTTAATTCTGTCTCTTAAATATTCTCTAAGCATATCACATGGTTCACTTGCATAAACACGTTTAGCAAATTTTGCTGCTGTAAACGCAAGACGACCTGTACCGCTACCCACGTCAAGAACAATCTTGTCAGAAAAATCAGCTAATTCAAGTAATTTATCCTCTGTCCAATTTATTATATAATCACAATTACTATTCATTGTTTCAGGGTCAGTATAAACAATATCTGTTTCTAGTGCTTCTACAATAAATTCTTCTGCATTACGCAACATTTCCTCCGATATGTTAACTTGTGCATTTTCTAACAATTTATCTACTATTTCTTTAATCTCTGGAGCCTTACGACAACAGTACCATGCAACATATGGACGTTTCGCTAAAGCAATAGACATATTAACACGTAAATCATCCCAATTCTGGGTTTGAGAAATAATCATACGAATTATCCACCTATCCATTAATAAAAAACTATCAATTGTATATTTTGTTTTATCAATCCAATTATAATTCATAATTATCAAATATCAATCCTTTCTGAAGATTTTCTAAAAATCTCTAAATTTAGATAGTGATTTTTCAATATTATTATGGAGTATATCTATATCTGCCACAAATACATCTACTTGCAACTTACCACCCATTTGCTCATCCTGTCTAATTACGTCAGCACCAAATTTTCTGTAAAATTGATTAGAGGAAGCATAATGATGGTTGTATATAACTATTTTTTCTTTATCTATACTTTTGAAGAAATTTAATATATGTACTATCAGTTTTAAAGATACCCCTCTACCTCTTTGCTCGTGGTAAACCCACAAGCCATTTAATTCTATTCCTTTTTCAGGTATATCTTCTGTTTCTGCAAAACTTGCAAATGCAACACCTAGCATTTTATTGTCTTCGAATGCTCCTATTAAGAGTCGAACATCCTCGTTTTTTTCTGCGGAATTCATCCAATCAACCCAAAATGCCAATTCCTTTGAGTAATTTAAAGTATTTTCAGCCTTTCCTGCTAGTTCTTCGGTCCAACACTTAATTTTTAGCTGTATAGCTTCTTTCATATCATCAGCTGTTAAATTTCTAATTGTAATCATTTTTTTACCTCTACCCTTTTAACATTTAAAATCGTTCCAATTTAACGGTGTAGGTTTACCATTTAGCCAATCTTCTTTTGTTATACCATAACCTATTGAATCATATGGCTTTCCATCGTTTCCAACCCACGCTTTTCTATAATGTGCTTCTTTAACAAAATTACATTTATTAAAAACACATCTCATTGCATAATTATCTTGCCTTGTATTAGCTTCTATCCTCTCCGCATCAGAGCAGTTGCTAAATATATAATTAACCAACCAATTAACTGCTTCTGTTCCTATTCCCATGCCTTTATACTTACTTAAAACTCTTATATCAAACATTGGTGTATCATCTTCTAAATCATAAATCCTCAGTGTTCCAGCTTTAGTATCTTCGTCTAAAACAATCCAAAAAGTTTTACAATCATCACCAGAATAATAATTGTTTTCATAGCTCTCTCTAATTCTTTCTGGCTTTGGATTTGGTGTACCATAATATTCCCAAGTATCTGAGGTTAAAAATTTTATAAGCTCATCAATATTATCAATAAATTCTTCAAAACGTATTTTCATGATTAAATCTCCATTCTATGTAGTAAATTATCAACATAAACTTTTAACTCATAAAATAATTCATTAGCGTAATGCAAATTATCCTCTAGTTCCTCCTAGCTGTTATTTCATGTTTTTTGGGATTTTAATATTTATAGTTGTTTAATCATCAAAACTTCGTCATAAACAATTTTACCTGTATTTTCAAATCCAAGCTTTTCATATAAATTTAGAGCTACTGTATTATAAGGCTCGGCACTTGTGTAAAACTTTACATTTCCATGCTCTTTTATTACTTTATCAAATAGCTTTTCAATCGCGGCTTTACCTATACCTTGATTTTGGAACTTTTTATCTACCATAAGTCTACACATTCCATACATATCTATTTCGTCGTCAAGGTCATACATGATAAACCCAACCAACTCATCATCTCTATATATAGCAAATGGGTAAACATTCTCCTCATAATTAGCCTGTAATAGTGAAAAAGAATTTGATGCAACAAAATCCTTTTGTTCATCTGCAACTTCCAAATCTATAACATCATACATATTTTCTTTATCTATTATTCTTAATTCTATATTCATTTTATTTTCCCCCCTAATTTTAATTATTTTTATATTCAGATTCTAATATTGAGAAGAATTGTTGATCTGTCCATTTACCATTCCAATTTAACTCTTCTTTAAATGTTCCCTCTAGTCTCATACCACAATTATACATCATTTTTGCGGAAGCTACGTTTTCAATGTTACACATCCCAACCACCTTATGTGCTTTTAGTTCTATAAACACAAATTCTAAAAGTAGTTTTAAACTCTCCATTCCATATCCCTTATTTTGGTATTGTGGTAAGATACTGTATCCTACTTCCCATGATTTTCTCCAGTCAGCGTATTTCCATACACTTACAAAGCCAATGGGGTTTTGTATGCTATTTTCTTTTACTGTAACAATAAAATCATAACATCTATCTCCATTTATACGAGTCTTAAATTTTTCTCTTAGCTTTTCATCATTTTCGGCAACATCCTCCTCATATATCCATAAAGTTTTATCGGATTCAACACTGCATAGAAATTCAATATCACTTTCTACTGCTTTACTTAGAATTACTTTTTTCCCTTCTATTTTCATTTTATTTACCTTTCAAATATATTAAACCTAGCACTTTTAAATATAGATAGTTAATTCATATTATACCTGATATACTACTTCAAAATCTTCAAAAACAACTGGCATATCATCACTAAACTCATATCCTAGTTCTTTCCCATCTTCTTTGAAAAAATGAACATGACCCTTAACCCAAGATTCTAATGTATCATCCTCTCCCTCACGCTTACAAATATCATAAGTGATATCTGCAAATGGAATAATTGTTACCTGAGTAGTTTCAATAACACATCTTGGAACACCTTCCCAATCAGTGACAATACGTAAATCACCAACTTGCGGTATACATTCGCCCTCTATTTCATAGCTAAACAAACTGCTCGCTGTAGCCTTTTTTTGCCCTATTAACACCAAACGTAACAACTCATTTGCCCATTTTTCTGTTAATTCAAAATGAAAGGCATCTAAATATTTTGTGTCTTTATCTCTGTTTGTTTCATTCAAAAATCTTTTCCAAAATTCATCTATCTTTTCTTGTGAATATTTTATGTTTTCCATTGATAATATCTCCTTGTAATATATTTTGTAAGTATTCTTCTTTTGTAAGCGAATAAAAAGGTTCACCATTATAAAAATCAAATTCCTTTGGCAGTCCTTTTATCGTATATCTAAATTTTAAGCCAATATTTTCAAGAACCTTCTTAGAAGCAATATTCTCTGGCTTACAAAGTCCTACAATTTCCTTTAATCCCATGACGTTAAACCCATAGTCAAGCAATGCCTCCGATGCTTCTTTAGCGTAACCTTTTCTCCAATATTCCTTTCCTATTAAGTAAAAAATCTCTTTTTGATTATGGTCGAACTCTACTCCTCCTATGCCACACCATCCTATGTGAGTTCCGCTTTCCTTCAAAGTTATATTAAAAGAATATTTAAAATCTTCATCAAAGTTTATTTCATAACAATCAATTAACCATCTGAATAATTCTTTATAATCTTCATGTGACATAATATCCATATCCAAATATCTAAATAATTCTTTATCTTGCATTAACTTAAAGCACTCTTCTAAATTTCCTTCCTCGTATGGTTTAATTAATAATCTCTCAGTTTCAATTTTCATTTCTTTTACTGTATTCATCATTATTATCCCTTCAATATAAGCATTTTTTATTTATCTTTTTTCACTCATATCATAAATTTATTCTGCAAATGCATCTGCTTGTCCGTCAATCAACATAAATTTCCTATACTTTTATAGTTTTATAAAAACATACCTATTGATGTTTCTGTTTCTTTTAAAAATTTGTACCCTAATTTGCTGTACACAGACATAGCTCTTTTGTTTGAACTCCATACTTCTAGCCTTGATTCTCTAACATTTAGCGTTTTTAGCTTATTAAATGCTCTGTTTATTAAACTTTCACCAATACCTTTTTTACGCCAAGTATTCGAAACAAATAAATCATCGACCCAACCATATTTGGTTCCATCGTCATCCTGCTTCACAATGATTACGACATTTCCTACAATTAAATCTTCATGCTTTGCAGCTATACTGAACCACTCTGTATTATTCTTAATTTCCTTTAAATCTTCAACTGCGTATCCATGCTTGAACACTTTATTCTGTTCTTCTACCAACTGCTTAATTTCCTTTTCATCGTCAAAATAAAGGTCTGTAAATTCAATACCATCAATCTCAAGTATACTAAATTCTTCCTCATCTATCTCTTTTCTAATTATGTGCATCCCCTCATCATGTTTGAAGCCTTCTTTAGATAAGTAGTATTCAATATTTTCTTTATTATCTAAAAAACAGCAATGATAAAATTTAACATCTAAATCTTCATTTTCTTTTTTTATGTTTTTTCCTCGTTTTAACAGCTCATCAAACATTAAATCCATAACTATTTTTTTATCTTTGATATCCTCAACATCAATGTCTATGTAGATATTTAACCTTTGTTTATCATATAAATCAGACTCCATGAATGGAGAAATAATAGCCTCACCAACTAATATATTATTTTCATCA
Source organism: Firmicutes bacterium UBA2058 (assembly GCA_002332905.1). Lineage (GTDB taxonomy): Bacteria > Bacillota > Clostridia > Tissierellales > Sedimentibacteraceae > UBA1535. The sequence continues at coordinate 6,911 of DDAM01000027.1, forward strand.
TATGCTTCTATAAAATTTTTTCTTTGACTATCTTTAACTGTGTACATAATAAAATTCTCCTTTGTTTTCACACTTCTTTGTACATAAAAAGAATATGATCTGCATCTGTAAATTCATTTTTTCTATAAAAATCTGGCGCAGGAGTAAAACGGTTTGTAGATAATGTAAATCCTGCAAGATTATGCTCTTTAATATAACTCTCAACCATTTTCAGAAGCTCTGTTCCATATCCTTTTCTTTGTAGTTTAGGACATATAAACATTTCATCAACAAAAACTTCACTATTATTCCACCAAATTTTTTCATGGCAAAATATAGCCCCACGGATTTTTTCGTCAATAACAAGCACAAAACCTATAAATTTACTTGCTTCATAATAATCTAATAAGTATGCCTTTGCAGTTTTCAAATCCCAATTACATTGCCAGTGTTCATTGTTATATACAGACATCATAATTTCTGCACAAGAATCTATATCTTCCAATTGTATTTTTCTAATCATATTATCTCCTGTTATTTAGTCTCCCTTTATTTTGCTATCATATTTTCACGGATTTAAACACCATTATTCTTGGATATTCCGTTTCTAACAATTCCTCTTCATCATTTATCACATCATGTTCTATTTTCAATTGATGAAGCTTTGATACTAACATTTTGCAATCTGATAGTTTATTTACATAGTCACCAATTGTTCTTCTGTATGTTATAAATTCAAAATTGTCATCATCCTCCCACTTCCATCTTTCTTCACCCGTATAAAAATAGGATTGTTGCTCCTTTTTTTCATTCCACAAATATTTTGATGCAACACTGTAAAAAGTAGGGTCGTTTAGACTGAATACAAATATTCCATTTTTGTTCAACATGCTACTAATATTTGAAAACACTGTTCTTATGTCTTTTACATACATCATTGCACATATAGAAATTACTATATCAAATTTTTCATCTATAAAATTCACATCTTCCATTGCTGAAACAATAAATTTTATATCTACATTTTCCCTTTGTGCATTATTTTTAGCTATTTCAATTTGTTTTTCTGATATATCGGTACAAAAAACTGTTGCTCCTTGCTTTGCTAAAGCTATACCACAATTTGCACCACCACAGCCAAGCTCAAGTATTCTTTTACCTTTTACATCTCCTAATAATTTTAGGTCTTTTTCTGTTAAGCACCTAACATCTCCATAATCTACATTATCAAAAGAAAAATTTGAATTTTCAAAATATCTTTTAGCCTGTAAATTCCAAGATTCTTTGTTTACGCTATTTATACTCATTTTTTAATTCCATCCTTAAATTAGTAAAATTTTAGCTCAAATTCAATTTCATGTCGCAGTGGGATGTTATTAAACATTATTATTTTCCTCTATTTTCTTTATCTGTTTGTCTATAATAGAATTATCAAATTCTTCACTCAAAATATCCATATAGACCTCATCAAATTCATTTTTACCATACAATATAGCTTTTCTTCGTCTTCCTATTTCTTTAAAGCCACACTTTCTGCACATATTTATTGATGCCTTATTAAATGAAAATATTTCAACCATAATGTTTCTCAAATTAAGAACATTGAAGGCAAAATCTAATAGCAACATAGATGCATCAGTTCCAATACCTCTACTTCTATTGTTTTTATCACCAATGAACATACCCATAACTGCATTTCTATTGATAAAACTTATTCTCATCAGCCTTGCAACACCAACCACTTTTTCATTAGTTTTATCAACTATATAAAATGCATATCCTCTACTGCTATTCATTTCATGTAAATATTGCTTCTGTAAATCATATGTAATCATATCTGAAATATCGCCTGTTTTAATCGATAAATCTAAATCATTGCTCCATTCGGCAACAATGTCTGCGCTGCTATCATCTACTGGTGTTAAAAAACACTTTTCTCCAACTAATTTTTGTAATTGTTTCATAATAGCCCCCTATCTTATAGTGAAAATTCTATAACAATGCTTTGTTCATCTAGCTTTCCTTCAATCACTTTAGATTAAATAAATTATGGTATAGTTCTTTATCTTTATCAGTTGCAACTCTTAAATTAATCATTATATTCTATCCTTTTTATAATGTCTTTCTTTTTTTAAATATCTAATAATGCCCTGAAATTTATTTCCCCATAACAATTAAACCACCTAACGTTCCAAAGCCATTATGTATATAAAATTTTTCAGAAGGATAATCTTTTTCTGTTAATAAAAGTATACCGTTCATCCCTAATTGCTTAATATTTTTTTCTATTTCTTTTATGAAGCTACTTCCAATTCCTTTTCCTTGCAATTCATAACTAACGCATAATTCATCAATATAGTATTCCATACCTTTTATCCATGGTTTTTTCATACCAATGCTTAATGCTACAATTTTTTCATCTAAAATTCCGACATACCCACAAAAATAATTGTTCTCAAAATGGTTTTTAAAGAAATTTTCTACCTGATTTCTTGATTCATATACGTCGTACCACGGCTCTTTAGTAAAAGTGTTAATATATAAATCCACACACTCATCAAGCATATTACTTTCCATTTTTACAACCTTAAGGTTTTCCATTTTATTTCTCTCTTTCATATTATATAAATTTATTATTCTATACCCCCCAATTTCAGGAGTTTTATATTAATAATGCCCTATTATTGGTTTATCCTTTGTCTTATGCTTACGATTAGGGTCGTATTTTTGCCAATATACTCTTTTTTCATTATATCTACTTCTGCCTTCTTTTTCTTCAGCTGGATGCCCGATATAAACTATGGATAAACTCCTTTTTAGTTATTTTATATCTCTTTTCTAGCAACAACACATAAGGTTTTGCTGTTATTAATGTATTTTTCACCAATTATGTTACTATAAAATTCAACATTCCAGTTACCAGCTGCTTTAAGTTCAGATAATAACTCATCACAAGTAAACATATGTTCCCATATGTTGTAGCATTTAACTTCATCATCAGTTAGTACAATTGATTGATTTAAAATTGTATTGCTTTCATATTTGTAAAAAGCTTCTAAACATCCATATGGCTTTTCACACCAGAATCCTCCATTACTAAAGTAATTCCAATTTTTACATTCCTTTTTGCCTTCATGCTCAAAAGGTGTGAATACATCTAAAATTAAAACTCCATCATGTTTTAACATTGAATATATTTTTTTAAGCAATAATTGACGATTAATATCTGAAAGCACTCCAAAATCACAATAAATTAAAGTTATCAAATCAAATTTTTCTTCCAAATCAAGCTCTAAATAGTCTTGACAAATATATGTAATATCTAAATTTTCTTTTTTTGCACTTTCTATAGCATAATTTATAGATCTTTCAGAAAAATCAACTCCTGTAACATCATATCCTTTATGTTTGAATAATTCTGCATATATGCCAGGTCCACATCCAAGGTCTAGTAACTTATTTTTTTGTGACGGTGGAGCAATGGTACTAATCCATTCAACTGAATTTATAACAAAATCATATTTCCTAGTTGCGGCTTCCCATTCTTTATTTAAATGAGCTTCAAGCATACCTTTAGAAATATGCTCATCATTCCAAAATTTATTTGATGATGGCTCATACAATTGCGGTTTTTGCATGAATTTTAATAATTGTCTGTTCAAAACTGATATCTCCTTGACTTATTTATATTAACTATTTATCCTTCTAAACGTACTAAAATATAATTATGATCGTTTGTTTTACCTATATATGTAAATCCAAACGATTTATAAAATTCTAATGCTTTTTTGTTTTTTTCATGACACTCCAGTGTTACTACTGTCTTATCTCCTAAAGGATATTCTTTTACTTTTTCCAGTGCAAGACTTAATGCTCGTCTGCCAATTCCACAATTCTGATAATATTCATCAATTAAGAAGCCAACTACTCTATAAACATATTCATATTTTCTAAGTATTTCTGGTTCATAATCAGCAACAGGTGCTTGACCAATTAAAATAAGTCCTACAGGTACGTCATTGTAGTAAATAGCATTAGCAAAGCCAGGGTAACCTTCGTTGATACCGGCATAAGCCATTGCAATTGTATCAGCAGGTTTTAAAACAAATTTTCTCTGACTAAATTTTATTTTGAGTTTTATAACTCTATTAACATTTTCAAATGTAATATCTCGTAGCTCAATCATAATTTACCCCACATATTTCATATAAAAATCAATCATCAATTTCAAGCATAGGCGGAAATGTAAATATACCTAAATTTTCGATGTTCGACTTTGCTTCATGAAAGTATTGAGCTATCAGCTTGTCATTTCTATCAATTACTTTCATCATAAAGGCATCGCTAGTTCTTATTTTTTCTTCTATCTTCAAATTCTCATTATTTTTAAGCATTTTTGATGTATTTTTTAAAGATAGTGATAATATAACATCACCTTTAGGACTTTTGAGATTTTCCTTCATTATGTATGCAATTAATTTTTCAGCGTTATCTTCTGTTGATAAAAGTTCTTTTATTTCTAGCGGATATGTATTTCTATATCTGATATAGCCTAATAAAGTATTATCTTTATATATCATAGATGAGCGATAAATCAATGAATGATTAAACCACTGGCTGATAGTGTCACCCGGATATAAGGCTAATCTGTCATCCCCATGAACGCTTTGCCAATGCTTTATTATCCATTTTAAGTCTGAGTTTTTAATTGATCTTTCTGTTATACCATTTGTGTTTATATTTTCTGCATTTATGGAAATATTCACGCCAGATACTGCGAACATTTTATTTTCATAGCCAAATTTAGGATAATAGTTCACATGTCCACATAATAATGATATTGATACACCCTTGCTTTGAAGCCTCTTATGACCCTCTTCGATTAACATTCCGCCGATGCCTTGTTTTTGAAGCTTAGTATCAACACATATTGGTGCTAAAAATGCACCCATTCTTTTTTCCTTCATCACAACAAGTGGAAATATCGAAAACAAAGCGTGTCCTACTATATTTCCATCAAGTTCAGCCACAATTGACAACTCTTTATCATAATATTGACTATGACGTAAAGCAGATACTATAAGTGGTTCTGCTTTATAGTTACCAGCATGCCATTCATTAAATGCATTATAATTTAAGTTTGATATTTCATTGTAGTCTTCAGGTTTTTCACTTCTTATTATAATATTCATATTGCCTCCATTATTCCGTTTCACGGCGTCACAAAAATTTTAGAGTGAAATTCATTTCACTCTGTAAGAGTGCTTTTCTTCACACTTATCAACCTCTTTTTTTATAAAAATTTAACAGTTATATGTATTCTCACTATAAAACGCACTTACTTCAAATCCGTTTTTCAGATATAGCTTTTGTGCTTTAGTATTTACAGCATATACATATAAATAGGTGTCATTATATTCTTTGTTTATAAAAATATCCTTTAAGCAATGATTAAGTATTATAGTTCCATAACCTTTACCCTTATATTCTGATAAAACTGCAATATTGCTTATGTATTCTCCGTCTAATACATATAGTCCTATTAAACAATTATCCTTCCACAAAGCACCAAAATTGTTTTTTTCATCTGCTTTTTTCAGCCATAATACTGTATTTTCGCCTAATTCGCTTTTTTCATTGCATATTTGATCTTGCTCTCTGAAAGAGTCCTCTAATAGACTTAAATAATCTTGAGAACATCTATCTTCATATTTTTTAAATACCAAGCAATCATCAAGTTTAAAATCAGAAAGTTCGTGGATTTTCTGAACTGTTTTATTCATGCTATATTCAAATCCAAGGGAATCCTGTATAAAGCCATAATTTCTAAAATAATTTATAATTGTAGTATTGTAAGCATTTAAATTCAAAAATAAATCTTTATTGCCTTTCATTTCAATAATTGATTTAATCTTATCATGCATATATCTAATGGTGTTGTAGTTATTAATATCTTTTTCAAATGAGATTTGTAAAGAATAGTAATCTTCTCCTTCTATAACTGTCATAATTCCTCTATTATCCTTATCATCATACATTAAACACTCTTTTAAAAATTGTCCTTCATAGGCTTGCTCAAAAATTTTTCTAGCAGAACGGTTAATTTTTCTCACCATATATATAGCAAGACTTTTTTCTTGCCTTGTTAAGTTAGATGTTTCGCAACTAATCCAATTGTTGTTATTCACTTTATTATACATCTCCTTTAATGTGTTAGCTTTTTAGTATACATAAGTTATCAAATTATCCACAGTTTCAAATCCTACTTTAGTATATAGGTTTATAGCACTGTCATTTACTACATTTACCCATAGCTGCAAATTAGTTATACCCTCTTGTTTAATTGTATTTAGTGCCGTGCATAAAAGCTGTTCGCCATAGCCTCTACCTCTATAGCTTGAATTTACACCTATAAATTCTATATCCCCTTCACTAAACTTTAGATTCATTGATATAAAAACGTATCCTACTAATTTGTCATCTTCCTTAGCAACAAATATCATATGTTCATCATCCAGCATGTCTATTATTTGCTTGCCGTTATAATAAGCATTGGGAAATGTTATTTCATGAAGGTTTGAAAATTCAATATAATCACATTCCACTATCTTTGAAATATTATCATACAGTTGGATTTTAACATTACTTAAATCTAGTTCCATAGTTTTTCCTTCGCAAATAGCTTTAAATCCTCTGTCTAAGGCAAATTCTCTTGCATTTAGATTTTCTGTATTGCAATGAATATTATATTTGCATCTATCGCTACCAACTGAATTAATCACGTTATCCCATAGCAAATTCAAAGCCTGTACGTTATTTTCTTGTATAAAGGGTCCCCAAATTTCCACTGTGTCGTCATATTTTTCGTATCCAATGACTCCAATTAGCTTATCTTCATCACAAAACATAAAAAACTGGTTGCCATCTTCTATCAGCTCCGCTACAGTGTTATATATTTCCACCTTATTTTTTCCACAATAGCCTATATGATGTTTTGGACAGTTATTTAATTCATACATGAATTCAACTATTTTATCTATTTTGTCATTATCTATTTTTATTACGTTCATATTTATGTCTCCTAACTTATACAAAATAACTCTTTCTATTTATTCTGCTTCTTAATACTTATTTCATAATACTTCATAGCATCTTCATATACTCTGTTTACATTTTTTTGCTTTGCAATTCTGCCTTTTTCATTTTTTCTTTTTCTCATTTCTCTGGCAATAATACTTTTATTTAAATTACCATTTGCTACCTCATGGTGCGATGCACCATGTTCGACTGCTTGTAACGCCGCATCTAATTCAGATTTTTTATATTTTTTCATATAATAAATTATATTCCTTATAATTTTTTAATTGTACACACATGCTTCTAATAATATTAGAATAATTTTATTAATAATATTAAGAATAATTTTATTAATAATAGTATGGATTATTTATAAATTGTCTTGGAAACCAATCATTTAAAATTTTCTCTACATCAGTATCGATTAAATTAATCCATTTTTTAAATTTAAGCTCTTCAACAGAATATACACCATATAATAGTGCCGTTAAACCTCTAATATCTATTCTAAATTGTGGTATGATATTGTTACATTTAGTCATTACTAGTTTATTAGAAACTGTCTTAAGTATATAGCTACCATTATTCCATTGACAATATTCGTCATATAGCTCTAAAAAAACTTTACCATTTTTATTTACAGGTATATCATTTATTGCATCAATAGCATCAATTATTCTAACCATCCAAGATTTATTATTCATTTTTATCTCAAATGGTCTAGATGAATCTGCCAACCATGTATAAAAATTTGTACCAAATGGTATCCTCATTTCTATATGAGAAAATTGATCCTTATGCTTTGCAAAATATCTAAATAACATAAATCTACTCTCTATATCTTTCCAAAACATTTCAAGAACTAAAAGCTTTCCATTTTCACCATAACCAACTTTTAGGTATTTTGCAGATGCTACAATTTCGTTATCTTTTTTTATGAATGCTACAATTACATCCTCATGGTCATCTTTCCAATATTCAGAAGACATTTTGTCTAAAAATACAAGTCCATGGTGTTTAGACAAGTCAAGATTATATTTAAATTCTTCATATTCTTTTTGGACATCAACTGCTCTTAGTCTTTCTTCCTTCCAATTACTGTCTATATCAGATATATTGCTTAAATAGTTTGAAAATGCATCAAATGAAACCTTAACTAGCATATTATCATCTGTACCAACATATCCAAATTCACTATAGAAACTCTCTTTAAACGGATGTAACATACTTACTGATTGCTTCTTATCTTTCATATTGATAAAAGCTGCTTTTGTCAGTTCTTTTACATATCCACACATGCGATACTCTGGAAGAGTAGCTACATGAGAAATTCCTCCCATGTTTTTTACAACACCTCTAACCAGTTGCCTGAATGTATAATTTCTAATCATTGAGACTAGCTTTTCATCTTCAAACATACCCAATATTTCATCAGGTGTATAAAATCCTAAGGAATTTATTGAAGGAGTACTATCTGTCCATTGTCGTCCCGTACAATATGTATGTATCTTGTATACTTGTTCTAAATCATTATCTTCTATTTTTCTAATATTCAAATCTTTCTCCTTAATTTATTGATGTTCAGCATAATATGATACCCATGTTGGCATAAAACCTGCATTAAGTGCCACTTTAGTTGATGCTATATTGCCACTCCATGTTGTGTAATATGATATTTTACCACGTTTTTCAATTTCCTCTGCTATTTCTTTTACAAGATATGTAGCAAGTCCGCTTTTCCTGTAGTTCGGTAATACGTCTATACCAATTTGCCACAGGTTATTCATATAGTCATCAGCCCCTGCTAATGCAACAAGTTCACCATCTTTATATGCACCATATGCTATTACATCACGCTCATAATTAAGTGCATTATCAAAGCCTTTATTCTCATAAAGTTTAGACATATCTTCTTTTTCAAACCACTTATATAAAAATTCATTTGGCTTTTTTACTTCTGATTGTGAGTTTATATATAAATACCTAACATTTTCGCCAGCAAGTGCATAACCAAATTCACGAAGCTTTTTTTCAATCTGAAACAATATATCGCCATCCATAATGTTTTTTGCTTCTTCATTTTGCAGTTTATCCTTGCACCAATTATAAATATTTTCATCTGCACGAATAGCCGCATTACTTCCAAATGTTATCATTTCAAAAAAATTTTTATCAGATTTAATAATGACATTTTTTACACCACTAAAAATATCTTCTGAACATTTCCACTTATTCATCAACTGCTCTTTAGCAGCTATAATTTTTTCTGTTTTATTCATACTTACCTCCATGCAATTATTTGCACACAACTCATTGACTTGGGCTTCGCTCAAGTCTTTAGAAATTTGTGCATGGATTAATGATATTTTTTATTTCAATTTATAGTTGAAGATAATATATATTATGTAGATATTCCTCTCCTCTAAAAACCTCTATACTTGAACCGGATAACGCAAACCCCAATTTTTCTACAATTCTTATAGATTTCTGATTTTCTACTGAAATGCATGCACATACTTCAGTTACATCCATTTCAGTTTTTGCAAATTTAATTATTTCTTTCATAGCTTCTTGCATATATCCATTGTTCCAAAATTCTTCTTTAAGGTCACATCCTACTTCGACTTTGCCAATTTTTTTATCCCAGCAATGAAAACCACAAGTACCCATTTTTTTATCATCAGATTTTCTAATTATTATCCATCTGTTTTGAATACGTGGCTCAGGTACCATATAAAATTCTATGATTTCATCAGCTCCAGATATATCAGTTAAAGGCTCTGCATCATATAAATATTTATTTACTGTATCGTCTGAAAATTGGCTGAATATAAATTCTCTATCCTCTGTGTCTATATTTTTAAGATATAATCTGTCTGTTTCTAAATTTTTAAAAAACAATTTATCACTCTCCATTATTTGGGGATTGTTTTGCTATTTTGCCTTTTTCATTTTTTTCTAATTTCTCTGGCAATAATGTTTTATCTTTATTATTTAAATTCTCTTTTTAACATTGCATATTTATAGGTGTTAATTATAATAGGGTCGCCTTCTTTATCACACTTATAATAGTTGCCTTCTATAAGATGACCTTCTCTTCTAAAACCAAGGCGTTCTAACAACTTCCAAGAATTATCATTTTTTTCGTCACAGTCTGCGCAAACACGTCTGCCTCCTAAATCATTAAAAATATGATTAACTACTGCACGTGCAGCCTCAGTTGCATATCCTTTTTTGCCATACTTAGGGTTAAAATCATAGTCAATGTAATAGTTTTTTAAAAGTACATCATCTTCGTCTTCTCCAAAAAAATATCCTGCACTACCTATTACTTTGCCTGTTTCTTTTAGTACTGCAACGAGTCTACTGTCGTTATCATTATTCTTTTCTATAAATTTTTTACATTGTTCTCTTGTTAATGGATAAAAATCTTCATATCTAGAAACTTCTTCCATGCTAAGGTATTCATATATATCCTCTAAATCATCTTCCTTATAATTTCTTAATATTAAACGTTCTGTTTCTATTTTAATCATAGTTAATACAGCTCCTTTATTCTTACGAACATAAATCTAATTTCATCACTATTTCTCCATCATCGATTTCGCCTGTTTCTTTAAATCCAATGCTTTCGTATAAATGCTTTCCAGCATCATTTCCCGGTACATAATCAAGATATACATAATCAAACTTATTTGATTCTCTAATCATGTTAAGTGCACATTCCATTGCTTTTCTTCCATATCCTTTGTTTTGATGTTCTTCAGCTATCATAAAACGCCATATACTAGCCTCACGCTCTTTCTCATCCCAATCAAGCATCATAAATCCAATTACTTCTTCATCATTGTATATAGCAAAAGGTCTCGCCACTTCGTAAAAAACCCATGCTTGTGCTAATGAAACAACATTAGGTGCAACAAATTTATCCTGTACCTCATTCATTTTTATTGCCAATACTTTTCTATAATTATTTTCATCTACTTTTTTTAGTGTTATCATTTTTATATTTCCTATTGTTTTTCTTTATATATTATTTTCTACTAAATAAACAAGACTTTTGCCTTTTAAGCTAAATCAAGTTTCATCACAATTTCTCCTTCCTCGATTTCTCCTGTTTCTTTAAATCCAAGACTTTCGTATAAGTGCTTTCCGGCATCATTTCCCGGTACATAATCAAGATATACATAATCAAACTTATTTGATTCTTTGATTGTGTTGAGTGCACATTCCATAGCTCTCCTTCCATAGCCTTTGTTTTGATGTTCTTCAGCTATCATAAAACGCCATATGCCTGCCTCGCGCTCTTTTTCGTCCCAGTCAATCATCATAAAGCCGATTACTTCTTCATCATTATAAATAGCAAAAGGTCTTGCTACCTCTGGATAAATCCATGCTTGTGCTATTGAATAAACATTAGTTGCTACAAATTTACTTTGCTCCTCATTTAATTTTATTCCTACAACTTTTCTAAAATTATCTTCATCTACTTTTTTCAGTGTTATCATTTTTATATCTCCCTACATATTTATTTTATAATTTTATTATTTTATTTGCTACATTGCGCCCAAATACTTCATCGTGTTCTACAAACACAAGTGTTGGCTTGTATTCTAATATTGCTTTTTCTAACTGCTCTTTAAAGTAAGTGTCCATATAATTTAGAGGCTCATCCATAAGCAATAAATCATTTTCACTTGCCAAAGCTCTTGCAATATCAATTTTTCTTTTTTCACCGCTGCTGTAGGTTTCAATTGGCTTATTTGGTGCTAATGCTTTGATATCTAGAATCTTGCATATATCAAAGAATCTATATTTAAACTCGTTATAATCAATTAATTGGTTTATAAGACCATTTTGCCAAAGAGGCTCTTGATAACTTTGAGCAATTTTTATGTTCTCCTGATAGAATACATGCTTGGAGCTTATTTCGCCTGAAATGAGCTTTAGCAAAGTACTTTTTCCCGTACCATTATTTCCCCTAAGCCAAATTTGATCTCCCTGTCTAATTTGCAATGTAAAATTGTCAAATAATAACTTTGATGAATATCCAAAGGATAGATTAATTATTGTTACTAGTGCATCATCTTCCACAGCATTTTGATTTATGTCTAAATCTGATACTGTCTCATAATTTTTAAGCAAGTTTTTCTTTTCTTCAAGGTTTTTTTGAATATTACGCTCTGAAGCCTTGGCTTGCCTCATGAATTTTGCAGCTCTTGAATCATTACTTCTTCCGAATGTTCTGAACTCTGCTTTCTCCTTGTTCGCAACATTTCCCCAGCTTCTTTTCATAACTGAATTTTTTTCTAATTCTTTTATTTCTCTTTCTAGTCTTGCTTTAGTCTTATACTCGTACAACTCAATCATGTTCTTATTATCAAGCCATGTAGAATAATTACCTTTCTCTAATGATATGTCTGATTTATTAATTGAAATTATATGGTCAACAACATCATCCAAAAGCTCACAGTCATGAGAAACCAATATGAAACCTTTTTTTTGACTAAGATAGTTAAATACAGCCTGTTTTCCTTCTTCATCAAGATGATTAGTAGGTTCATCAAGTAATACGAAGGCATTTTTTCTTAAAAACAAGGCGATTATAAGCATTTTAGTCTTTTCTCCCCCTGATAGAGTATCAAAATTCTGCTCTAATAAACTCTCTGAAAGATTCATTAGATAGAATTCCTTTTTTATACTTGCTTCAACACTAAAGCCTTCAAGCTCTACATACTCATCTAAAATCCTTTGATACTCATCAAATCTTTTTTCATTATTGGAAGATATAATCTCGTCCATTATATCTTCTTTAGTCTTAAGCAATCCAATATTCTCTTTTATAACATCAAGTGTATTAGTATATTTAGTTTCTATAGAATAAGGAAAATATTCAGTGTTTACATTTTTTGAGATATGACCTATGTCCGGCTCTAGTTCCCCATTAATAAGCTTCAACAGGGTAGTTTTCCCTCTACCGTTTCGACCGATTAATCCCAATTTCCAATCTGTATCGATTGATAAATTTATATCTGAAAATATTGGTTGATAGTACTCCTTATAACTATATGTTAAATTATTTATATTTATCTTTGCCATAGATAGCCTCCTTGAATAGAGTGAAGAGTTTTCTTTCTTCACTCTTTATACCTAGCTATCTCGGTAAACGAATATTTAGCTAGGTTATTATAATTTAAATCCTGCTAATTTTCTTAGTCTCATTTCTCTTACCGCCTTTCTGATATATTTTTTTATATATTATTTCTCATAAGTTTCATAATCAAATTTATCCGAATTATTACAATTTTGTGTATTTATATTGGTCAATGTATGGTATATGAACCATCATCCAGTAGTAAGTGTACACTCATAACAATCTTATAGAATCAATTTCAACTGCATTCCTTCTTCATAAACTAGATCTTCTTTAAATCCAACACTTTTATACAGTTTTTGAGCAGAAATATTAAAGCGATTAACACCAATAGTTAGCTCTTTAGCTCCTTGTTGTTTAAAATATTCTACTCCCCATTTAAGCATAATCTTTCCAAATCCACGTCCTTGATAGCGCTTATCAACTAGTAAAATTGAGAAATAAAATTCTTGAGTTTTCTTATTTGATTGCAGCACCATAAGTCCTACTGGTCTATCGCCTTCCATTCCAACAAAAAGCTTGTGATCTTTTTGATATGCAAATGCATATGCGATTGTCTGTTTTGCGTCACATACAAATTCATATTGTTCCTTTGATATTTCTAAATTTAGAGCATCATACCAATTTTTCTTGTTGTATGGAACTATACGAGTATTTTTAGGATATGTAAAAAAAGTATCTATTTCATTTCGCAATTCTTTACGAAAATGCATCCAAGAACCATTTACATTTTCAAGTATTGATTCTGAATTAGTCAATTGCATATAGCAAAGGTCTGCCTCCTTATTAAAATATAAAGCAGCATAATATCCGAGAAAATTAAATTCATCACTACATATAGTACCGTTTACTGAGCTAAAACCAAGTCCTATGTTTTCTTCATTAAAGGTAATTGCTTTTTTCCAAGTTTCATTTGATAAAAGCTTACCTTCATATATAGCTATTAACAGTTTTTCTATATCAGCAAAAGTTGTAGTAAATAAGTCAGTAGCTGTTTCATCTACTGTAGTTTGCAATAGTACATTATCACGGAAAGTACAGTAATTATTTGTATTTACACTACTTCCTCTTTTTGTTTGAAGCATATTTAGTGGCTCAAATATGTATTTTATTTCAAAATCTAAAAGCTCCATCCCTGATACTCTTTCTATTATCTCCTTACAAAATATCTCATTAGTTTTTGAATAATCATCCTTTTCCGCTCCAGGTTCGTATTCCAATTCTTCCTTGCCTATAATTTGTAGTACTTCCTTAAAGGTATAGCCATATGTAGACATCTTTTTTTCTTTTATCATACGAGTTTTTTCATCAAGTAAATTATGTGCCTCATCATCTTTTAATTTGGGCATGATACTTCCATAGAAATAATCACGTATTCCTGATTCTCCCTGTAGGAGATGCTTTATTTTAATTTTATGTGCATGAATGTATTCTGGTATGTAATTATTAACGGTATCAGTTAACTTTATTTTTTTCATATCTGTTAACAACAACAACGATAATGATAATAAAAAATGTATAGCTCCGCTGAATAAATAAGTTGAATCTTCAGTCATCGGTTCTTTTGCTTCACGATTTGCATATCCAGAAAAGTCCTTATAAATACACTTTCCCTTATGATATACGGAAACACCTCCCGATGTGTCCCACTTTTTAGTTAAGCTCTTAATATCTAATTTATTTTTATCTATTTTCATATTCTAATCACTCCAATTCTCCGTATACTAAGAGATTGTCTTTACCTAATCCACATACATATTGATTTTTATCAAATTTATATGAAAACTCTAAGAAATCTCTTTTTTGTTTTTCATTTAACATTATCTTTTTTAATATTTCGTTAGGAACAGTTCTAGCAAATGCACCAGGTCCTGCTAAACTTATATTTTTAACACCAAATTTTTTGAGTATATTTTCTAATTCATCTGGCATAAATCCATAAGTTATGCACCACGGAGCATTTCCTTTTTTGTATTCCTCAATTTCGTATTCGCCATTGTTTATAATACCTCTTTCCAGCATTTCATCACATAAATCTTTATTAAAATTAAAGTTATCGACTAATTTGTCATGAGAATTTATTAACCATTTAACCCAAGTATCATCACAATTATCATCTAATATAAATTGATTCTTTTGAATTGGGTTCGAAAAATATGGCAAAGACCCTAATCTACTTGTTACACTTATTATAATTTTCTTTTTTCCTATCCTTATCAATTCTTTAATAACACTTTCATGATTTGGATAGGTGTACGATATAGGTGAGTCAAAGGACATAACTAAATCAAATTGTTTATCCTTATATGAAGATAAATCTTCTAATGCACCCTTTACAAAGGTTATATTGTCTAAAACATTTTCTTTTGCTACAAGTTCTTTTGCCTTATCGAGCATAGAGTCAGATATATCAAAGTGAGTTACCTTAATACCCTTTTTAGCTAATAATATTGAGAACCTACCACTGCCTGCTCCAGCATCAAATACAGTGTTGATTCCTTCTATATTTTCCAATATTGTTCTTTCGATATGATTTTTTTGTACAATATCATCAATGAAGGTCTGTTCTCTTTTACTTTCCAACTCTCCCTTATCCGATATATTCCATAATCGTTCAGAAATTTTCTGACTATAATTCATAATACCCCACCTAGCATTATAATTTGTTTATACTTTTCATTAACGTTCCGTTATTAATTGACTCTAGCTCCTCGTAGCCCCACTCAGGAAATGTCTCTCTTTGGCATGCAAAGCAAAGTCCCACTAAACTCCCTGCTACTTCGTGCATAAGTATTTCTTTTTCATCGTACTTTCCGTAGCTCTCAAGGAATGCTTTTTTAGCTTCTTCTCCTAGCTGCAATGTGACATTTTTTATGTCCGAAGCTACATAGCCCTTTCCAAGTAAATTATAATCAAACATAAAAGCTCCATACTCTTTTGATACAGCCATATTTGTGTAGTAAAAGTCGTTGTATGTAAGTGTTTTTTCGGTTTTATCTATTAATTCTTTTAAATAGTCTAATTTTTCCTCAATAACTTTCCATACAAACTTGTCCGCCGTATTTGTCTTTTGTTTTATCATCTGAATATTTTCGATAGTGATACAATCTGTTTCCATATACATTCCATCACCGTTTAGTTTGATATATTCTTTGCCCTTATCATGTAAATTTCTATACCATTTTCCTAGACTAGCGCATATATTAGGATTATCCATATCTTCCTTAACCGCTAGTCGCATATCATCACTAAAGCTTATATCCTCCATAAGAATTGCTTCATCCGTATATGCAATTAATGGAATAGTCAGTACATCTAAGTCCTGAAGAATCAAATAATTTTTGACTTCTCTTCTGAATTCTATATTCTCAAAATATTTTAAAACGAATCTTTTATTAAAGCTTTGTATATTATATAAATGAACTCCGCCCTTTGAACGCAAATTAATAATTTGGTCATAGTTTATATTCATTTTTTCTAGTTGATTTTTTATTGTATCTATCATATTATTTATACACTTCCATCCATTAAGTTATATCATAATCCCGCATGCATAGCCCAAGTTACTAAAATTGCTTAAAGCATTTTTTTGTAATGCTGTCTTTTGTGGAAAGTCTGATTTTTTTCTGTAGTTTTTACCATATATTCTTTCTATGGCTTCCTCTTTATCATTAATCTCACTGATAATTTCAAATCTTTTTGCAAAGTTTAAAATGTTGCTATTTTGGCTTAATAGCTTTTTATTACCAGAATATAATAACCAAGAATAACATATAAAAGCCTTGTAATGATGTTTTGGAAAGTACTTACTGAAAAAATTCTCAGCCTTTTTAAATGAATCGTCACATGCAGTCGGTGATATATCAGCATCTTTTTGTATATGCACGTTTATAACAGGAGTGCCTGATGAAAGTTTTTCTTTTTGTGCGCTGTCAAATTTCATATATCCGCCTTCGACTACATCTTCATCGAGATAAATCATGTGAAATATTTGAAATTGAAGTGCTCCAAGCTTAAATATAATCATCTTAAACAGATGCCTAAACCAAATTACATCATTTTTTGATAATCCTATACATGCTTTATTATCAAAATAAATCTCTTGTCGAAGCTTAATATCACTGATTGTATCGTAAAAAATATCTTCTGGAATTCCTAAATTATCGTATTTGTTTTTTAGTTCAACTAGCTTGTAAACTACAACAACAAGACGTGTAAATGGCTTTCTTTTACATATCAAAAATTTAGGTATATCACCCTCATAAGACTCATTAGAAGCATTAATTACAAACTCTTCATTTATTTTTACATAACATAAAATTTTAGTTTTTACATCCATACTAAAATTCATTTTATTTAGAATACTTTCTAATTCAGTATATTTTGATATCAATACATCCTCCATCAATTACCTCTGCCCTTTTCATTGCCATGCTTAAAATTGCCTGTTACTTTTGCCATTATTAGCTGCTTTTCAAGGAAATCTACATTTTCAATTTTTCTTATAAATTCTTCGCTTTTCTTTCCACTAAGTGTAGTTACTTGTTTACCATGCCACGATATAAACACTTTTTTATCCTTTGTAATCTTATATGTAAAAATTTCATCATCTAAAATATTTCTTTTGTCTATGTTACTAGTTTTATACTCATCTTTGCAGTTTGATAGTATTAAAACTCCAGCACAATGTGATATTTGTGTAAATTCAGCATTAATAAATGATTTTTTTAGTTCATTAAATACAAAATAAAATTCATCATCATCCCAATTTTCTTCTCCACAATCTGCCTTGCACTTGTCAAGCATTTCTCTTGTTGCAAATGCTACATCACCTATTAAAATCATTCCATATTTATTTAGAAGATTTAAAAGCTTAGTTAAAAATTTAACCTTTTCAATGTCATTTAAATGATGTAAAGCATATGTACTTATAACAAAATCAAATTTTTGACTTTCTACCTCTTCTGGAAGACCTTTTGTAAAATCATATTGAAGTAGCTTAGAGTTAGGCATCTTTTCTTTTGATATTTCTATCATTTTTTCAGAAAAATCTACACCCCAAATTTTATAGCCATCGTCATATAGTTTCTTTGCTAACACTCCTGTTCCAAAGCCAATGTCTAATATAGTTGCTTTTTTCTTGGAATGAATAACATTATATATTTCACTTAAAACATCTTTATAGCCTGCAAATGGATACTCATTATCTTCTTCACATAAATTAACACTTTTATCATAGCCATCCGCCCATAAATCAAAGCCTTTATTATCTAGCATCCATACCTCCATGTATATTTAAAGTTATCTGCATTTTCTCGAAGCTGCTTCTGCCCAGAATGGGAAAAATCCTGAATTAAATGCCACTTGTTTTGAAAAATTGTGTGATTCAGCCGTACCATAAAAAGGTACTTTCCCTCTTCCTAATATTTCATCCTTTAGTAACGAAACAAGGTTTGTTGCGACCCCTCTTCCTCTATATTCAGGTATAACATCAATACCTATTTGCCACATAGTTTTACTATCTTCACTTGCACCAGCCATACCCATAATTTTATCGCCATCCATTGCCACTACAGCTAAAATATCAGGGTAAATTTCACTAAATGCTAAAGCTTCACCAAATCTTTTATCACCTTTAAATTGAAAAATTTCATCTTTTTCAAACCATTTAACAGCAAATTTACTTTCAGCCTTTGGTAATTCAGGATTTGGCAGGTAATAGTGAGGAGTGCCGCTGATTTCATGTCCAAATTCCATTAATTTTTTATCGATTGATTTTAATTCTTGATAGTCAAAAATCCATTCACCATCACAGCCTTGAAACTTTTCATTAAGCCAAGGCAATATTTTTTCATCAGCACTAAATACAGCTATTCCATTGATTGCTAACAATTTAAAAAAGCAGCCATCATTTCTGTAAATTCTTCTTCCATCTATTAATGTGTTTGTATTGAAAATATTTTTATTATTATTAAAATCAGTCACATTGCAGTTAAAGTCCAGTGCTAACTGCTTTTTAGCAATTTCAATTATTTCTTTTTTAGTCATTTGTTCTCTCCTACTTTAGCTAATTTAAAATATATTAGTATCCAAGAAAAAGGTAATCGTTATCCTATTTATACTCAAAGCTCTCATTGTCTACTAATGTTCTTCTATTTTAATTGTTACATATTATAAATCAAATTTATAGCATACAACTTCTTCAAATTGTTTAAAACCTTCCTGTATATATAATTTTTTTGCATTTTCATTCTCAGAATTAACGCAAAGATCAACTTTGTCATAATTTTTACTTTTAGCGAAGTTAATTGCAGCTCTTAACATACATCTACCTAAGCCTCTGCCCTGATATTCCGGTATTATTGCTAAGGGACCGATATCCATTATAGGTTTGTCGTCAAGTTCATTTTTTGTTCCTCTTACGATACCCACTGGTTTATCACCATAATATAAAATCAACGAGCCACCCTCAATATTTTCTTCTGAATTATTCATCATATCTGATACAATATCTGGCGTAATAGGAGTTTCACTTCCTAAAAGATGCTGAAAGCTAAGATTTCTAATATTGCACCAAATCTCTTCGTCGCCTTTCTTAAAGGGTTTAATACTATATTTTTGTGGTAAATCATAGGTTAACCATTCAGATACTTCACGTACCAATAATAATGAATATCTATAAATGTTAAATTTTAAATTTTTTATGTAATTTATGTGTTTATCATTAATTGTAGGTATAAAAACATAAATCATTTCCATGTCTTGAGTATGTAATAGTATTTTGTTAAGCAGCATATCATAAACATCTACGCTGTCTATTTCTGAATAAAATATTCTAAAGCGACCTTTTTTGGATCTTCTATTGTAATCATTTAGAATTAATGAAGCTGCTGCAACAATTTTATCCTTCTCATCTATAACAATATATGTAGGGTTATTGTTATCAGGCTTAAAAGCTTCTAAATCCTCATCGTATAAAAACGAGTCATCAACATCTTTTCTATGTAACTTACAATATTCAATAAATTCTTTAACTCTATCATCATTTAATTTTGTAATTTCCATAATGTTTTACCCCTTTAACTTATTTTAGTACTTTCAGAAACTCTGAAAGTTTTTTATGAGGATGTTACTTATTTGTTTGAGTTTGTTATACAAAACAGTAACATCCCCGAAAATTAACCTATTATTTCAATATATAAAATTGGTTATATAAGTTTGAAGCTTGATAGTCTCTTTTAATTCCTTCGACTTTATCTAAATATTGTTCTACTTGCTTCAAGTCATATATTTTTTTATCTATTCTATCTAATTTTTTGAATAAACCTTTCATTATATATCCCTCCTGTCTTACTTTTGATTGGGATATAAACAATTTGTATGTTGTTATCCCAATCTCTCTTGTGTTTTTTCTTCTTCAAATTGTTTTGTGTATAGGTCATAGTAATAACCTTTTTTCTTTAATAATTCTTTGTGTGTTCCTCTTTCTATGATTTTACCTTCTTTTACTACAAGAATTATGTCTGCTTTTCTTATAGTCGAAAGTCTGTGTGCAATTATAAATGAAGTTCTACCATGCAATATATGGTTTATAGCATCTTGTATAAGTTGCTCAGTGTGTGTATCTATTGAAGATGTTGCTTCATCAAGTACAAATATTCTTGGATCTGCGATTATTGCTCTTGCAAATGAAATAAGCTGTTTCTCACCTGTTGAAAGTCTATCTCCGTTTTCTCCTACATCACTGTCATAGCCTTTATCAAGCTTTGATACTACTGTATCTGCTGATACTGCTTTTGCAGCACGTTCTATTTCTTCATCTGTCGCATCAAGCTTACCATATTTAATATTTTCTTTGATAGTTCCTGAGAAAAGATGTGGACTTTGTAGTACATATCCTATATTTGAGTGTAACCATAGCTGACTTCTTTCTTTGTAATCAACACCATCTATAAGTATTTGACCACTTGTAGGCTCAAAGAATCTACAAGCTAGATTAACAAGGGTACTTTTTCCAGCACCTGTTTCTCCAACTATGGCTACATTTGTACCTGCTGGTATTTTAAGCGAAAAGTCCTTAAGAACTTCTTCTTCTCCATCTGGATAAACAAAAGATACATCTTTAAATTCTATATCACCGTTTATAGGTTCCCAGTTTTCCTTTTTAGGATAAATATTGTCACCATACTTAGCTATAACTTCCTCTGTATCTTGAATTAAAGGCTCTTGTTCTAATACTCCTGAAACTCTTTCAATATTTGCTTGAAGTGATATAAAGTCAGCAAATATCCTTGCTAGTTGCTGAATAGGCTCAAATATACCTATCGAATATGCCAGAAAAGCACTTAATTCTCCTATTTTAAATACTCCCTCTAAAGCGTATTTTCCTCCTCTTGACAGCACTATAGCTGTAGCTAAGGAGCCTGCAAATATTATAATTGGTATAAAGACTGCGTTTAATCTTGCCATATGAACATTTGCTTCGTACATTTTATCAGTTGTCTTAGCAAAGCCTTTGAAGTTTTTATCTTCTATAACTAATGTTTTACTTGTTTTTGCACCTGTTATACACTCGTTAAATTCGCCAGTCATTATTGCATTGGTTTTTCTTATTTGACGGTTAGCGCTTAATAGCTTACCTTGAAAATACGCTGTTGCAATTGCCATAATAGGTATTATTATAGCTACTAGTAATGCAAGCTTGTAGTTTAGCATAAACATTGCAATGAATACACCTATTACATATACAAGCGCCCAAAACATATCTACAATTCCCCAGGCAATTGATTCACCTATTCTCCCTGTATCACTTAATACTCTTGACATCATATATCCAACTGGTGTGGTGTTGTAATAGGATAAAGAAAGTTTCTGAAGTTTAGTAAATACTGCTTCTCTTAAGTCAAAGCTTAAGCGCATCTCTATAAACATAGACAACTTTGTGAATCCAAATACTGATATTACCTGAATAATAAGCATACAGATATAAAGTGCAGTAAAGCCTTTTAGTCCAACTAAAGTACCTTTTAGTATAATGTTATCTACAATGTAGCTTTGAAATAATGGCATTGTTATGTCTGTTAATGCCAGTATTATCATAAACAATGTAACTCCTATAAGTCTAAACTTATATTTAGCTATAAATGGTTTTAACTTTAACCATATTTTTATATTAAAGGATTGTTTTAAATCATCTTGTTCTTCATAGTATGACATGCTGTCACCTCCTATATTTATGCCCATGCCCATTTTGCACAATGAAACGGCACCCTTTCTTAAAGAAAGGCATAAAATCTGTGCATCGGCTCGGACTTAATCTTTTATTACCCTTTTTAAATGGGGGTTTTGCCATTTTTCTTAACCTTCAATATCAGACATATTCATCTGAACATCATATATGTCTTTATAAACACCTTCTCTTTTTATTAATTCCTCATGAGTTCCCATATCAACTATTTTACCTTTATCTAAAACCATAATTGTATCAGCCTGCATAAGTGTTGTAATTCTATGTGATATAAGAATTGTTGTTGCACTTTTTCTGTTAGTTTTTAGTGCAGCTCTTATTTTAGCATCAGTTTCAGAGTCTACTGCTGAAAGTGAATCATCAAAAACCATTATGGGTGCATCTTGCATTAGCATTCTTGCTATTGCTACACGCTGCTTTTGTCCTCCAGACAGAGTTACTCCTCTTTCTCCAACAATTGTGTCATAACCTTTAGCAAAGCTTTCTATAGCATCTCCTACACATGCTGTTGCTGTAGCAAGCTTAATCTCATCTATACTAACATCTTCTTTTGTGATACCAACATTCTCTTTTATAGTTTTAGAGTATAAGAATGGCTCTTGAAGTACCATGCCTATATTTTCTCTAAGATGACTTAGTCTAATGTCGTTGATATTAATTCCACCTATTTTAATTGTTCCCTTTTCTTTTTCTAGGTCGTAAAGCCTATTTAAAAGATGCATAATAGTTGATTTTCCTGATCCTGTTCCTCCAAGTATAGCAAAAGTTTCGCCGCCTTTTATCTTAAAGCTTAAATCCTTAATTATAGGACTATTTTCACCATACTTAAATGTTACATTATCAAACTCTATATCTTTACCTTCAAATTCTGGAGTAAGTGCATTTTCATCATCAATTTCTTCTTCTTCATTTAATATTTCAGAAATTCTTTTTAGTGATACCTTAGCCTTGCTCATCTCTGATAAAACTCTACCGAATGCTCTTATAGGCCATACAAGCATTGAGTTATATGAAACGAATGCTAAGAATTCTCCTAATGTTATATTGCCGTTCACAGCCTCTATTGCACCAAAAACAATTATAGTTAGTACTTGAAGCCCTGAGAACAAGTCTCCAAATGACCAATAATATGATAATTGAAGACCAAGCTTTATCCATAGATTTGAAAAAGCGTTGTTTTTTTCCTCAAATTTATCAAGCTCATATTTTTCTCTACCGAATGCTCTTACAACTCTAACACCTGTTAAATTTTCTTGAGCTGTTGAATAAAGTAATCCATCCGCCTCATCAGCGTCTTTAAATTTACGTGATATTATTCCATAAAATACAGCAGTATAAGTCATAATTATTGGTATAAATGCAAGCGCTATAAGCGATAGCTTAACATTCATTGAAAACATCAGAATTAATGCAATAGTTATAAGCATTAAAATTCTAAATAATTCTGATAATTGTGTTGCTATAAATCTTCTTATTAAATCTACATCAGCTGTAGATCTTTGAATTATATCACCTGTTTGGTTTTTTGTATGCCAGCTATATGGCAGCTTTTGAATGTGTTTATATAAATGATTTCTTAGATTTCTAACTAAACCTTCAGAACCTTTTGCTATGGTCACTTTACTTACATAGTCACATAAACATGTAATTATTGCAAAGAATACAACAAACAAAGCAGGAATCCATAAATTTTGTCTTATGGCTTCTATTCCACCTAAATGTTCAACTAAATTAACAAATATTTGTGGCAGATTAATTGGTTCATTTTTGATTACAGAGTCAACGGTTACCTTAACAACTTGAGGAGTTGCAAAGTTTACGAAAACCCTTACTATAATAGCTATAGCCGCTAGTATAAAAAATCCTTTCAGTCCTTTTGTGTAAGGCATTATTAGTTTAAATCCTTCATTACCTTTTTTCACGTAATCACCTCAATGTCTTTAAAATTTTTGATATGTATGCTTCGCATACGTTGCATACAAAGTATGCATTGTATACAATTAAAATAGTATAAAAGCCTGGGTTAAGGGCATAAAAAAATCCAGATAGGTTATAGCTATAAAAGCGCACACCTTCTGGATTTAACTTCTAAAATTATGTACAAATACCTTTGACAAAATATTAGCCGCAAAAATCTACTTCCTCGCAAGTATTCACGAGGCAAAAAGATGAACAAATATAACCTTTATAATTTCTATTTAATTTTCCATTAGTTAAATTTCTTAATTTGATGCTCATCTTTTCACCTCCTTTAATTTATATTTTAATTTTCTAATTGTATACATACGTTGTATACATCACTACAACAATATCATTCTACCATTAATTACTATATGTAATTATTACAAGATTATTACAGAATTAACAATTTAAAAATATTTGATTATACAATTATAAATACTTTAAAGTAATATTTGTTTGTACTTCAATTATAAAGGTGTGTCTTACTGGTAACTTTAGTAATAAATAAATTATTGTATATCTTTTTATTTGTGTTCTTGCATTGATCGCAAAAATATTATATGGTGGTAATATAAAAGAGGTATAAAAAATTATGGGGGTATTAGCATGAAAGAAAAAATTATTAAATTAATTTTATTTTTATTACTTATTTATTCAAACTTTACATTGGGATATGCAGAAGATAATGAATATGAACTATACAAGATTACAGATGCTTATGATGTGCATCCTCAAAATAATTTTAATATAAAATATTTAGATTTTAATAAAATTGAAATATTTTCAAAAGATTGGCAACGAATTGATAAAATGATTTATAAATATTATTATATCATTGGTGAATACATCTTTTGTTATTTTGAAGATTCATTTAATACTTGGGGTTTTAGAGTATATGATAAGAATTATAATCTTATTAAAAATTTAGGTAATGTAAAAGGAATAAGAAAAATTAATGCTAAATATAATCAATTAGATGTAGAAAGCATTGTAAAATTGAATGATGAAGGTACTAAATTTTATGTTGGTACTGATACGTATTTAATAGATAATTCTTTAAATTTAATTAAAAAATTTGATAATAGAAAAGAAATTTGTTATATAGATATATATGAAGATCGTTATTTAATTTTATCAGCTTATAATTTTATTGAAATATATAATCTTGATACCTTTGAACTTATAACAACAATTGAAGATATTAATTCTTATTGTTATATTGTAAACGATTCGTTAATTACACAAAATACTTTTCTAAACAATGTACCAATATCATTGAAGGGTGTTTATAATTTTAGTAGTAATAAATATAGTTCTGTTAAATATAATGATGTGTCAGTTATAAATGATTATTATCTATGCACAATAAATAACAATAAAATTGTATTAGATTCTAATATGAATGAAGTAAATATAAAAATTAAAAGTAAGGATAATAATTCTAAACTAATAAATATAATCTATAATCAATACTTTAATAAATATTATTTTGTTTATTTAGATGATATGATCAATAAGTATTCTATTTACCTGGAAACTGGAGACTTAATATGTGAAACATTAAATATGCCTATAGAATTTATATCACAAACAATTTTAGTAACAAAAACTAATGATTCTAATAATAAAAAATATAGTTCTTTTATAGCTATAAGAGGCAATGAAGTAGAAGTATATGATGAAAAGTATTTTATAGAAAAAAGTCCTATAGATAACATTTATTATTTACAAGATAATGAAATGGCATATGTTATGGAAGATAAAGGAGATAAACAAATTGTAAAAATATCAGGCAAATATGATGATATTAATTTTACAGATGATAATAAATATTTTATAATTAATAATAACGAGAAACTAGGAATGATGACTTTAGAAGGCAATATAATTTTAGAACCTATATATGAATATATTCATTGTTATGAAAATACAAATTTATTTAAAGTTTGTAAAGATGACCGCGAAATGATCCTTACTGATTCGGGAAAGTGTGTATTAGAAAGTGACCATGTAAATTATCATGGTGATAATATATTTAGTTGTAATAAGGGAGAAGGACTTAATTCGTTTTATACGATAATAAAAGATGAGCCTAGTAGTTGGGCAAAATATAGTATTTCTGAATTAAATAAATTAAATATAATACCGCCGCAGTATAATGCAATTTATAAATCCTATATAACAAGGGAAGCATTTTCCGAAATTATAGCTAATTTAGTTTTAACAGTATCAGATAGTGAAGTTATATTTGATAATAAATCTAAATTTGAAGATATAGATTCTTATGCAATTAATTTATGCTCGTCAATAGGATTGATAAAAGGAAAAACTAATACTATGTTTTATCCAAATGATTATATAACTAGAGAGGAAATAGCGGTTATAATAAATAGAGTTTTAGACTATATACAGTATCAAGGTTCTGTAAATAAAATAAGTTTTAAAGATGCAAATGATATATCGCTATGGGCGCAACAATCAGTAGACAATATATCTTCATTAGGTATATTAGTAGGCGATAATAATAGTAATTTTAAACCTAAGGACAATACTACAAGAGAGCAATCATACATTATAATATATAGAATATTGAAACTTTTAAATAGAATATAGTTTTTGTATTAATTTAATTTTTTATTTAATAAAAATTGTTATAAAAATAAATTTTTATATTTAGGTATTGACATATTTATTGCTTTAAGTTATTAAAAATTTCTTTCTATAGAATGGAAATTTCTTATAAAAATATATAATAAAATCATAAATTTAAGTGTTTTTTTCATCACTATCCCCTTTTACCAATACATTTCATAGTATGTAAATTATATCATAAATGTTGCTTTCATTTGTGCTATATTTTTGTTAAATTTCAAGCTTCACATATAGTTTTTAAACTGCGAAGCTTGAGTTTATTGATAATTTAATCTTTAAAGCTAGTTCTTTGCTTAAATTCTTATTAACAAATTATGTAAATTGCAGTATAATAAAAAAGTTGGGAGGTATATATTTATGAGAATAAAAATTATTATCATTTTATTATGTTTAGTATTATTTACAGGATGCTCGAATTTAGTAAACACAGAACCTAAACAATCAAATAACATTGAAAATTTTAAAAAATATGATTTGTTAATATCTAATTTAAAAACTTATAATGGTGAAATTGAATTGAAGGTTGGTCCATTAAATGATACTAAAGATATTTTTAACGGAATTGCGGTAAGTTATAATAACATAGATAAATTATATGACTGGCAAAACTCTACAAATGAAGCATATAAGCCTATAATTTATTTCGAAGATATAACTAATGACGGTATTAATGAAATTATAATTAACACAACATTAGGATATGGTACAGGATTAAATATAAATGAAATTCATATACTTAACAGTAAGGATTTAAACGAATATAAAGTAGAAAATATAAATAACTATATAAAAAAACACATTAAAACAAATATAGATGATACATTGACAATAAGTATAAAAGACAAAATACAACAAATAGATATAGATAACTTTAAAACCGAGGTTTCATTATATAAAGAAGCTTTTTTGGGAAATGTTATAACTTACGAGGTAATAAATAACAAAATTATTGCTAACGTAGCAGTTCAAATATCTGACACAGACTTCTTAGGATCATTGGTTTTTGAATACGATTTTGTAGATAATGGTTTTGATATATTAAATGTATATTACAAAAATTAATATTAAAAAAGGTAATATAATATAGTTTACCTCAGACTGTAGACCAAAAGGCACTTTATACAACTTGTAAAGTGTCTTTTTTCAAGAATTATAATTTCTAGATGAATTCCTAATATTGGTCAACATATCAAAAATATATGATAAAATGGGTACAGCTTGTCTTGAGTAATTTAG
Source organism: Firmicutes bacterium UBA2058 (assembly GCA_002332905.1). GTDB lineage: Bacteria > Bacillota > Clostridia > Tissierellales > Sedimentibacteraceae > UBA1535. The sequence goes on from DDAM01000027.1 coordinate 35,218, forward strand.
CAATTTCTGAAATTTTGTAATTATATAAATATATATCTAATATAATTTGCTTTTGAATTTTACTTAATTTTTTTAATGAATTAAGAGAATCTGTTAATTCAAATCTATCATAATTATCATGGTAAATTTGATCCGCAATTATATTACTTTCATCAATTTTTTTCTTTAATGATTGTTTAATTAATGAAAATGTATAATTTTGAAGTGATATATATATGTAATTAACAATTTCTCCAGAAGATTTATTTTCTAGTTTTTTTAAGTTCACTTTTTTTATAAATTCTAAAAAGAAAATAATAATATCTGTTTCTGCTTCTTCTGATTTAACTATTTTCCCAAATTTTTTAATAAGTTTTGAAAATTTTAAATAAAGTTTTTCAGTTGCTTTTTTATCTCCATTTTGAGCATTGGAAAGCAATTGAAATAGTTCATTATTCATTTAATTTATCCCCCTTGTGTCAAGTAAATATTCCCTATTATTCACTTACCTCCTATACTTATAAGAAACAGTTTTTTATTTAAAAATGTAAACTAATAAAAAAATTCATTAAAAAAAAATACATTCGAAAAGTCGAATGCATTTTTTAAAATTATTTATTATTTTTTTAGTTATTGTTAGTCTCTTCTAATTGATTATTTTCCTCTTTTTCTTTTCCTAAAAATTCAGGCAATTTCATACCAGCCATATCAAACATTTCTTGCATTGGAGGTATTGATTTCATAAGGCCTGATAAAAAGTTTGCAGTTGATGAATTTTTACCATCGCCACTTCCGCTATCCCAAACTGTAACTTTATCAATCTTAATATTTTTGATAGCTTCAACTTGAATTCTGATAAGTTCTTCCATTTTATCAGCAAGCATAAGTCTTACAGCGTCGTTTGAATCCCCACCAGCTGAAGCTACTATTTCTGCAAAACCAGTAGCTTGTTTTCTAAGGATTTCTTCATTACCTCTTGCTTCTGCTTCCATTCTAGCATAAATTGCATCAGCCTCACCCTTTGCTCTTCTTCTAATTTGCTCAGCTTCTGCCTCTGCTTCAATTTCTAATTTTTCCTTATATATTTGTGCCTGAACAATAATGTCAGCCTCTTTTGTAGCACGTTCTTTTGCTGCCCTTTGCTTTTCAGCAGATTCTTCAGCCTGGTAAGCCTCTTCAAGTGATTTAGCATACTGAACCTTTTCAGCTGCAGTTGCTATTCTAAGCGCTTCTGCCTCTTTTTCTCTTCTTAAAGCGTCAGATTTGGCAACTGTAATCTTAGCTGTATTCTCACCCTCCACTGCAGCTGCATTAGCACTTGATACTTGGACTCTTTCATCTCTTTGTGCATTAGCTTCACCTATAGAACCATCTCTGTTTTTCTCTGCAACGCTTTGTCTGGCATCGTTAATAGCCTTCGCTGCTGCTTCTTTTCCTAATGCCTCTATGTATCCTGATTCATCATTAATATCAGTTACGTTAACGTTGATTAATCTTAAACCAATTTTCTTAAGTTCTGTTTCAACGTTTGATGATACAGCTTCAAGGAATTTATCTCTATCTGTATTAATTTCTTCTATATCCATAGTAGCAACTACCAAACGCAATTGACCAAATATTATGTCCTTAGCTAGCTCTTGTATTTCATTTAGTCCAAGTCCTAGAAGTCTTTCCGCTGCATTTTGCATAACACCAGTTTCTGTTGATATACCTACTGTAAATCTTGATGGTACGTCAATACGGATATTTTGTCTACTTAGAGCGTTTGTTAGATTAACCTCTATTGATATAGGTGTTAAATCTAAATACTGATATGACTGTATAACTGGCCATATAAATGATGCTCCACCATGTATACATTTAGCTGATTTTGCATCCCCTGTGCTACCTTTTCCAACCATACCGTAAATAACTAGTATTTTATCTGATGGACATTTTTTATAGCGAGATAATAGTGCTATAAGTGTACCAAAGATTAATAATACTACAACTAAAATTAAAATAAGTGTTTCCATTTTCTCCTCCCTCATGCCACTTAGTGGCATTACGATAATTTTATGAAGAATCGTCTTTTTGATTCTTCCATAGGGTGAAGAGTGCTTTTTCTTCACCCTTCCTCCCTTTGTTTTTTTATTTATTATGCTAATTATATTACAACTCTTGTTTAAATTTGCTTTTCTACAAGTAAAGTATTTGAATCTATTTCATCAACTACTAAAACCATTGATCCTGTAGCAAGCCTTTCATCTCCCTCGGTCATAGCATAAATTTCTGATAAAGTATCTTGTAAAGTAACTTGTATTTTTCCCTTTCCAGCCATACTTGCTGGTATAGGAATATAAACCTGAGCAACCTGCCCTATTGCATTTTTTACCTTTATGTTTCCACTACATTGAAGCTTAGTAATAGAATAAAATAATAATGCGATAATAAACATTCCAATCAAACCGCTTATAAATGCTATAATAATTACAACAGCAGATTTGACCCCTTGACCAGCTAAAACTACTCCGACCCAACCAAATAATGTAAAGAATGCTACAATTCCTCTAATAGAAAAAAACTTAAGACTAGCAGCACTTTCAATGGCATCAGCAGTTGCAACATCAGAATCAAAATCTGTATCTACATCCATGTCTATATCTGCATCAATATCATCATTACCTATTCCCAAAATAGATAATACAGTTTGAATAACTAATATAAGTGTTGACGGAATTGCACAATAATAAAATAATTGCTGTAAAAAAGGTAAGCTTTCCCACCAGCTAACCATAACTTTGTCCTCCCTTGTAAATTTATTTAGAGTAAATATTATTTACATATTAAATATATACCATTTTATAAAATTTGTCAATATTTATTTGACTATGTGCAAAAGTAGTGTTATAATGATAAAAAGTAAAAAAAATTTACCACAAGATTAACGTGAATAAATAATTCACACTTTGATTTGTGATGCCACGAAGCGGCATAATGTGAGGTTATTATGAAAGAAAATAGTTTAGGCGAAAGACTCAAACAAGCTCGTATTGAAAAAAAAATGACACAAAAAGAAGTAGCTGGGGATTTCATTACTAGAAACATGTTAAGTCAAATTGAAAATGGTTTAGCAACTCCATCTATTAAAACAATAGAGCATTTGGCTAAAGCATTAAACAAACCGATAGCTTATTTTATGGAAACATTAGTTGATGAAAACATGTCATTTAATGAAAACAATGTAATAGACATTGATGAAGCTCTTGTGTTCTTTGAAAGCAAGGACTATTTGGAATGTAAAAACACTGTTGACAAAATTATTGAAAGAATTGATGAAAACAACTTGCCTATAAATTCAAGAGAATTATTTTATTTAGCTTGGAGATGCAATATTGAAGTAGGACTAAAGTTTTTTTTAGATAAGGACTATATTAACGCAAAACAATTTTTAATTGATTCATTTATTTATGAAAAGAAAACACCCTATTGTGATTTAAATATAAAAATGAATGAGCTTTTATTATTAACAAAAATTTGCATATATCTAAATCAAATGGAAGAAGCTAAGAGTTATTTCAGTGAATATGAAAAATTGTATAGCGAGCTTAATTATCAAAATGACAGTATCTTTGTTAAATGTGAACTGCTATTAAAGGATAAAAAAATTGACGAATGTAAAGAATTATTGGATAAGGAAACAACCCCAGCATTAAAATCATCATTTAGATATCTATATTTTTTATCGGTTTTATATTTTGAAAACAAGGAATATGAAAATGCTATAGAAACCTTTAATAAACTAATTGAATGTAGCGAAATAACTTTACAAATACGAAATGATATTAACAAGTATATAGCTGAATGCTATTCGAAAACAGGTAACTACGAAAAAGCATATGAATTTATGAAAAAAGTAGTGAATTTAAACAATTTAGCACACTAAAAATGCTAAATTGTTTTTTTATTGAAAATATGACATACAGTTGTCATACTACTTATTGTAATATTATAGCCATGAACAAAACTAATATTTTAATGAGTTTTGCTCATGGCTATAATTGAATATAAAGGAGGTATCAAGACGTGGAAAAGATGCTTGAATATATCAAATTAATGCATAAATATTCATTTAAAGAGGCCGTATTAATTGCTATTATTCATCTATTTCAAGGAATTGTTCCTATTATTGCAGTAGTTTTTACAACGGATTTTGTTAACTTAGCATTGGAAGCAGTTTACATAGGAATCATAAATAAAAAAATATATTTTGATATTGTTGTACTTTTATTTGTATACGGATATAATCTTATGCTACCAGTTTTGCATCAGCTTATCTTTGAAAGGGCTAAACTCAATCTACATAGATTTTACAGAGTATGTCTCTTGGAGAAATGTGCAAAAATAGAATTTCAATATATAGAAAATTCAGATTATCGAGATTTTATTTTTCGTATTATGGAAAAGCCAGAGGCAACCATTTTAGAAAATTATAATGCACTTTGTCAGTTGGGGTCAATATTGATAAGTGTATTAGGTGTTATGCTTATCATAATTGTCCAAATTTGGTGGGTACCTATCGTAATTATATTTTGCTGTGCTCCTGTTTTTTATTTTTCTATAAAAAGCGGGAAAGCAAATTATAAATCAAAGTGTGATACAGCAGAATGGAGTAGGAAGGCAGATTATTATAGTGAAATACTTACTAGCCGTGATTATATAGATGAACGCTCTATGTTTGGCTATACTCCAAAAATTAATCAAGAATATCGAAAAGTTTATCTAAAATCATTGAGTATGCAAATTACAACAAAGTTTCGTTGGTTTATTAGAACGAAGTTAGGAGGTGTATTCACTGCTGTTGCATCTTTAATTGTTATTCTAGTACTTCTTAATCCTGCTGTAACCGGAATTATTTCAATTGGGATGTTTATTTCGCTTGTAAATGCTGTGCTATCTTTGACCTGGAAATTAAGCTGGGAGTTAAGTGCAATCATCGATACTTTTATAAGTGGTTGTGAGTATGCAAAGGAAATGCACCGTTTTGTAAATCTCAGTGAAACTGCTGGTGCGTTAGAATCTCCTGCAATGCAAAGCAAAATTGAAACTATTGAATTCAGAAATGTAAGTTTTTCCTATCCAGATACTGATATTACTATACTCAAGAATGTATCCTTTTTACTGGAATATGGAAGACATTATGCTTTTGTAGGTGCCAACGGAGCTGGCAAATCTTCCGTTATTAAATTGTTAACTGGACTATACAAAAACTACTCGGGAGAAATTATGATTAATGAAAAGGAACTAAGAGATTATTCTCTTGCTGAATTAAAAGGTTTTTTTTCAACAGTATATCAGGATTATACTAAACATGAGTTTACATTAAAAGAGAATATCTTGATAGGAAATTTATCTCTGAAATTGGATGAAGCTGATGAGAAACTTATAAGAAATGCACTCTGTATGACTGAAATGAATGAATTTATTGAAACTCTTCCTAATAAAATGGATACTAATTTAGGTAAAATTCACGAAAACGGAGTTGATTTATCTGATGGACAGTGGCAAAGACTTGCAATGGCTAGAGCAATTGTTTCTCCTGCTCCTGTTCGTATTTTAGACGAGCCAACCGCCTCTTTAGATCCGGTCAGTGAAAACAGAATTTATGAATTATTTAGCAAAATAAACCATTGTGCTTTAACCATATTTATCAGTCACAGACTTGCATCAACTAAAATTGCAGACGAAATCCTTGTCTTCGAGGATGGTACAATTGTCGAGAAAGGCAATTTTGATAGTTTAGTAGCCCAAAAAGGCTTATATTGGAAGATGTTTGAGGAGCAAAGGAGTTGGTACTTATGAGTAAGAAAAAAATGTCTTATATTTTAATTGCCGGCAAAATTCTATTTTATGCATTCAAAGCAGCACCTATTTATTTGATAGCAGATTGTATTGGAATGCTACTTTCTTCAAGCAGTTTCGTGCTGGGGACACTTGCTACACAAAATATGTTTGAAGCAGTCACTTCTGCTGTACAACAAGGAAAAATAGAGAATAATGTAATCTGGGCAGCTATACTGATGACTGCGGTTTTGATTTTTAACGAGCTTATGAACGGTATATGTAATTTTCTGGCATGGCCAGCGAATTTGCGAATCAGAGGTGCATTCAGAGAAAGGATACATCAAAAAATTTCTATGATTCCCGCTATTGATTTTGAAAACGAAGCAATTTTGAATGTTATCCAAAAGGCTTCACAAGGTGCTGAAAACGGGATTAGTCTTTATCATTCTGTTTCAACATTATTATTCTTTTATGGGCCATATTTTATTGTTATGGGAATTTACTTGTATAATCTCCGTCCGCTGCTTGCATTGTGTATATTTTTTCTGTTTATTCCTATGTTAATTTCACAGATTTTACGAGAAAAAATATTTTCAATTCTGATTGATAAATCTGTTCCATTAGAGCGAAGGCTCAATTACTATGAGAAGGAAATATACCAGCGGGAATACTTTAAGGAAACGAGAACTCTTGGAATTTATTCATTTATTAAGCACAAGTACAATGAAACTATGGAGCTTTACTTTGATAAACGCTGGAAAGCAGTCCACAAAATACAGTTACTCGAAATTGGATTACGTAGCTTTACATTGCTAGGATATGGTGGTGTTTTGTACCTGCTGATTACTTCATTGTTACAAGGGTATATTACGATAGGAGCATTTGCCGCAATATTTGCTTCAATCAACACTTTAATAGCGTTTATGAATGATGCAGTAAGTAATTATTGGGGAAAAATGCTGGAAAACTATGGCTCATTAAGGAATTTTCTTTATTTTCTTGATCTTCCTGAAGATAAAGGATATGTCAATGATATAAACTTTAAAAATGGAATAGAAGTTTGCGAAGTAAGTTTTCGTTATCCAAATGCTACACAAGACTCACTTGAGAATATTTCTCTTCAAATAAAGAATGGAGAAACTATTGCCTTTGTTGGTCAAAATGGTGCAGGAAAAACAACTTTAGTTAGAATTGTAAGCGGTATTTTATCTCCAAGCAAAGGAAAGGTGAATGTTGATGGCATTTCTATTACAGACTATTGTATAAAAGCCAGATTTCAATATATTTCAGGTGTAATTCAACGTTTTGGAAAGTATAAGATGACATTGAAACAAAATGTTGTGTTATCGGATTGTGAGAGCAATTTTGATATGGCAAAATTACATAAATCACTAGAACAATCAGATTTTAATTTGATAGAAAAAAACGAAAAGCTTGATAAAGGGATTGAAACAATTCTTTCACGTGAATTTGGTGGCGTTGATCTTTCTGGTGGAGAGTGGCAGAGGGTTGCGCTGGCAAGAGGGCTTTACAAAAATAGTAATTTAATTGTTTTGGATGAGCCTACATCTGCAATTGATCCAATTGAAGAGTCCTTGTTATATAAAAAATTTCGTGAACTTGCAAGAAATAAAATTGCTATTCTTGTTACACATAGACTTGCTTCAGCTAAAATAGCAGATCGCATTGTAGTTTTAGAGAACGGCAGAATCGTAGAAATTGGCACCCATATACAGCTTATGGCTAAAAAAGGAAAGTATTTTGAAATGTTTTCTTCACAAGCAAAATGGTATATATAAAACTAACAAAAATAGAACATATTTGCTATTTTGGGACTTGCCCAAGATAACAAATATGTTTTATCTATAAATTAGTCATGCATTATTATAGCCTTAAACTTCGTTTAAATATGCCTCACATACTATGTGATTAAATTTTTGTATAAAACTATCCAATTCTTCATAGGTGATATTAAGTGCGGGTAACAAACGAATAATTTTACCTGCTGTTATGTTTAGCAACAGTTTATTTTCAAGTGCCTTATCTTTAATTATCTGCCCGTAATCTCCGACATCTATTCCTAACATCAACCCACTTGCTCTTATATCCTTTATTATTTTAGGATATATATTATGCAATTTTTTTAGTCTGTTAACTAAATAATCATGTTTTTCATTTATATTTTTTAAAAATTTATCGTCAAGAATTATTTTTAGTACAGCAACACCTGCAGCACTTGCTACTGGATTTGGTGCGAATGTTGAGCCATGATCTCCCTTTACTAAAATATCTCTGCATTTATCTCCTAACAGTGTAGCGCCAATAGGCAATCCTCCACCTAAGCCTTTAGCAAGTGTTACTATATCAGGTTTTATTTCAAAATGCTCACAAGCAAGAAATTTTCCTGTTCTTCCTAGCCCTGTTTGAATCTCATCAACCACAATTAAGAAATTGTACCTATTAGAAAGTGTAGATAACTTATTTATAAAATCCTGACTTATGGGTACTATGCCACCTTCTCCTTGAATTAGCTCTACAAAAACAGCACATACATCATCAGAGACCTTTTTCTCTAAATCTTCTACATTATTATATTCAAAATAATCTATATTCGATAAAAGTGGTTTGAAATTTTCTTGATATTTACTCTGACCTGTCAGAGACAAACTACCCATTGTTCTACCGTGAAAGGAGTTATATGCAGATAAAATCTTTGTCTTATCACTACATATATTTCTTCCGTATTTCCTAGCAACCTTAATAGCAGTCTCGTTTGCCTCTGTACCTGAATTTGAAAAAAAGATTTTCTTTGCAAAAGTGTTATTTACTAATATTTCAGCTAGTTCAACAGATGATTTAGAAATAAAGTTGTTAGATAAATGTATATATTTATTTGATTGTTCTATTATGGCACCTATAATAGTTTTTTCAGAATGACCCGCAAGATTTACACTTATACCACTATACATATCTAAATATTTATCTCCATTTATATCAACCAAATAGCAACCTTCTGCGTAGTCAACATCCAACTTTGTTCTTGTGTATGTGCCGGCAATATATTCCCTATCCTTTAGATATAAATCGCTTAGACTAGACATCTATTTATCCCTCAAATCTTCAAGTATTTCAATTTTGCTAGTGTCTACTTCCTCTCGATTTTTTACCTTTTTTGCTGGTGAACCAACTACTACAGTGTTTGGCTCAACATCCTTAGTTACTACTGATAAAGCTCCTACTACAGCTCCCTTACCTATTTTTACACCTTCAAGTACAACTGCATTTGCACCAATTATAACATCATCTTCTATAATAACTGGAGTTTTACTAGGTGGTTCTAATATACCTGCTACAACAGCACCAGCACCTACATGAACATTTTTACCTATTATGCCCCTTGCTCCTATTACAGAATTCATATCAATCATTGTTCCTTCACCAATTACAGCTCCTATATTAATAACAGCACCCATCATTATTACAGCACCTTTGCCAATGGATACACCTTCTCTTATAATAGCTCCAGGTTCTATACGAGCCTCTAAACCTTTTATATCTAAAAGTGGAATTGCTGAATTTCTTCTGTCACTTTCAATATAGTAACTTCTAATGTATTTTTTATTGTCTATTATAAATTTTTTTATTTCCTCATATTCCCCAAATGCTATTGCCATTGATTTTGATTTAAAAGCTTTTAATGTCATAAACTCCATTTTATTTATCTTTCCTTCAAGTGTTATTTTTACTGGAGTTTGTTTTTTTGTATTTTTTATAAATTTAGCAATTTCATATGGGTCAGTTAAATCAAATTCTATCATATATATTTCTCCCCATCTAATATGTTAACCAAATCGTCAACATTATAATAACCTTTGTTTTTATCAGCAATGAATTTTGCTGCATTTATAGCTCCTTTAGCAAATATTTTTTTTGATAATGTAATATGCTCTATTTTAATAACATCTCCGTCCCCTACAAACAATACTTCATGATTACCGAGAAGACTTCCACCTCTAATACTGTGGATACCTATGTCCGTTTTTTTTCTTCCATTTAGCACTCCTTCTCTGTTGTAAACAATGTTTGGATTATAATTAATATTGTTTTTTACAGAGCTTAATATCATTTTAGCGGTTCCGCTAGGAGCATCAATTTTTTTATTGCTATGACTTTCAATAATTTCAATATCGTAGCTTTTATTTAATAGCTTTGTTGCATATTCTATAATTTTAATTATAGAGTTTACACCGTAAGCCATATTTGAGCTTCTAAATACAGCAACTTTTCTAGACATACAAAATATTTTTTCTTCGTCGTAGCTGCTGTAACCAGTTGTTGCAAGAACAAGTTTTATATTTTTTCTGTCTGCATATTCAAGTATATCATTTAACAGATATTTACTTGAAAAATCAATTATTATATCTGCTTCCTCATTTATATCAGAAAACTTGTTATAAACAGGAAACTCAAAATCTGTATTTATTGAATTACATATACCGGCTACTACTAATATTTCATTGTCATCTTTTAAAGCATCTAGTAATGCCCTACCCATTGCACCTGTACAGCCAGATAAAATAATTTTTATGCTCATATTTATATCTATGCCCCCTTTTGCTTTGTTATTTACAATTAATTCAGTCTTTTATTTCCAACCCTATGTTTTGCATATTTTCAATTAGTATTTTTTTATTTTTTTCTTCCATTTCACATAGCGGCAATCTTAATTCACCAACATCACAGCCTAATAAATTTAAACATGTTTTTACTGGTATTGGATTTGTTTCAATGAATAACGTAGATATAAAGTCATACAATTTCAATTGCATACTCATAGCGGAATAAATATCTCCATTAAGAAAATCCATAACCATATTATGAGTTTGCTTAGGCATAACATTTGACAAAACAGAGATAACACCCTTTCCTCCTAAGGATAAAAGAGGAACTATCATGTCGTCATTACCTGAGTATAAATCAAAATCATCAGATACCTTACTTGCAATATCAGCAACATAAGATATGTTTCCACTAGCTTCTTTCAATCCTCTTATGTTTTTGTGTTTTGATAATTCAACTACTGAATTAACACTTATGTTAAATCCCGTACGAGCTGGAACATTATACATAATTATAGGTATATCTACTCTGTCGGCAATATAGGTATAATGCTTTACTACACCAGCCTGTGTTGTTTTATTGTAATATGGTGTAACTAATAATAGTGCATCTGCTCCAATATCTTGAGCGTATCTACTAAGTTCAAGACTGTGAATCGTATCATTACTACCTGTTCCTAGAATAACCGGTACTCTTTTATTAATTTTATCTACTGCATACTTCATAAGAGCCTTATGCTCTATGTCATTCATTGTAGATGCCTCTCCTGTTGTACCTGCTATTACTAAAGCATCTATATTTTCTGATATCTGCCATTCTATAAGCTCACCGTATTTTTCAAAATCAATTATACCATTTTTAAAAGGCGTAACCAAAGCTGTAGCTGCCCCCTTAAATATGCTCATTTCTCATACCTCCCCTAAATATTTGTGTATTTATTTTATGTATATTATAATTATATGTTTAATGTAAAAAATAATAATTGCAAAAATTTTATGCATAATATTTTTAATATATTCATTAATCTTTATCATCAAAAAATGTAATGTTCATACCTAATTATTTACTATATTCTTCATATAATCTTTTTTAAAATAATTAGTTATAGTAATATTATTTATTAATAATATATTGCAATTTATTTACATTTATTATATAATGTAGTGTCAGTGCATTTAAAATTTATAGGGAGAGTAAACATGCTATTTATTCCTACAGAACTATTACGACCTAATATGGTTCTAGCTAAGGATATAAACTTATTCATTACAGATGATTTTAGTTTACCATTATTAAGAAGAGGACAAGTTTTAAACGAATTATTTATTAAAAAAATTAAATTTCATAATGTAACGGGAGTTTATATTGAGAGTGAAGTTTCAGAAGACATTATTGTAAATGATATTGTAAATGAAAAGCTTAAAGCTACTGTTTTATGTGATATAAAAAAGAATTTCAATCAATTTAAAAACAATCGTGGAGAAGTAAATACATACATAGTGGATAATATAGCTAAGATGGCTAAAAGTTTAGTTATAGATATATTATCAAATGACGAAATTTTAATAAATTTAATAGATTTAAAAAGCTACGATGATTATACATATAGACATTCTTTGTGTGTAGCTATTTTGAGTATAACTACAGGAATTTCTTTAAATTTGAATGAACATATGCTAACTGAAATTGCTACAAGTGCATTGCTACACGACTTAGGTAAAATGACAATTCCTATTGACATTATAAATAAACCTGACTTATTAACACCTGAAGAATACGAAACAGTAAAAAGACATCCATTGGTAGCAGTAGAACAGCTTAAAAAGAAACATCTTGTATCTGATGCTGTATTAAGTGGTATTGAAAGCCATCATGAAAAATATGATGGTACAGGTTATCCACATGGTTTGAAGGGTGATGAGATACCTTTATATGGAAAAATATTAGCCATATCCGATGTATATGATGCTCTAACCTCAACTCGTTCTTATAGAAGAGCATGTTTTCCTAATGAAGCAATAGAATATGTAATGGGATGTGCTGATGTACATTTCGATTATGAAATTTTAAAAGCATTTTTAAAAAATATTGCTGCTTATCCTGTTGGTACTTTTGTATCTCTTAGCGATGGCAATATAGCTGTTGTTGTTAAAAATCTACAGCTAAATGCTTTAAGACCAATTGTTCGTATAATTTATCCTGACGGTACAACTAGTAAAAATATCGACCTATCACAAGATATCAGTTATGCAAATGTGACTATAGTTGGTATGGGTTATGAAAATCCGGAATTTAGCTATAATAGATAGAATATTAATTATATTAGAGAATTTTGAACTGCTACATTGATATGCTTCCTTCTAGGT
>DDAM01000022.1 GCA_002332905.1 Firmicutes bacterium UBA2058
AGGACGGTCTAGTCAGGTGGGTCCGGTTCACCGACGTCGTGAACACAGAGACGAATGATATAATTTTAGAGTGTAATTTTAGGGTCAAAATAAGTAAAATAGAGAGGTATATTGTAAATGTCATATATAGAAGAAAACACTTATAAAGCAATGATAAATATTTTTTCAACTATTTCAAATAAAGAAGGAAGTTTATATGAAGGATATTTTGCTGCGGATATGATGAAAGTAGATAGAAAAGATTGTGTTTATCCATGCTTTTTAGGTTTTAACAGTACATCAATAGTTATTGTAAAAGTAAATTCGGAGTTAGAAAAAGAGGATATTAACTTTATTAATGTTTCATGCATTAAAGAAATTAAAATTAAAAGAATGTTTTTGTCTACAAGTTTTTACTTGATTATAGAATGTGATGACAACACTTCTTTCAAAATTGCTGTACCTAATTCATTAAAATACATAAAAATGCAGCAAGAAAATGTAGAAAAGTTTTTAANNTTCACCGGGTGTGACCACCGCCAGAATGGAAAGTCAGGTATGTACGGTTCAGCGACGTCGAGAACACAAGACCGTTAGCTGAAAGAATGATATAATTTCAAAACATAGTTTTATGATTAATTTAATTGTGTTTAGATTTTAAGGAATATATAAGAAGGTAGTAAAGATTAGATATATAATATACATAAGCGATAAATTAAAATTTGAAAGGATAAAAATCAATGCAGATAAAAGAAATAATAAAAGGTGATAGAATAATAATTAGAGATCAATATACTACAGATTTAAGCTTTGTTGAAAGCCATTTTTTTGATCCAGAAACCAACAAATACATGGGTGATCCGTTACGAGAGTTTGCTGACGAAAAATATTATAATGCCTTATCTGAAATGGAAAACAATGAATATGGATATTATTTAATAATCCAGTTAAAAGATAGTGATGAACCAATTGGAACATGCTGTATGTTTCCAAATGAAGACGGAACTTCGTACGATATTGGATATACTATTTCAAGGAGTAAATGGAGACAAGGTTATGGAGCAGAAGCAATAGAACTATTGTTACAACGGATTATAGTACTTGGTGGAAAAATCGTGACATGTGAGGTTGCCATGGACAATACTGCATCAAATGTGTTAATTAAAAAAATGGGTTTTTTTGTTGATAGAGAAACGGAATTCAAAAAATGGAATATGGATATTAAGTATAAATCTTATATTTATAAGCTTGAACTGTAGTTTAGGATTTTTTATAGTTAATCTTATTTGAAAGATTATGGGCAATATATAAAGGAATTAAAATTAATTAATAGTTATCTACTATAAACTAAGTAATAAAAAATTAAGTAATGAATGATAGTCAAGAAGCTTATATCATTCCAACAGCTAACAACATGTTCATGCTTCGGGTCTTAGAAGGAACGTCAAGAGGGTAAGTCAGATCACATCACTTCACCGGATGCAAGCACCGCCAAGGCGGTCTATCTATGGGGTCCGGTTCAGCGACGTCGTGAACACAGAACCGTTATAAGAAAGAGTATTATCATTTTAGAGAAAAGCTATGAGGTCAATATAAATGTACTTTGAAGTTTAATATTAATGTAAAGTAGATATTTATGCAATAAAGATTTATTATATTAACTTTCATGGGAGGTATGTCTATGAAGATGCCAACAGAATCAATAGAAAATATTATGTTTGCTCCTTGTGGAATGAATTGTAAAATTTGTTATAAGCATTGTTATCATAAAAAACCATGTGATGGTTGTTTGAAAGGTGACAATAGTAAACCTGAGCATTGTCGAAATTGTAAAATAAAAGATTGTATTAAAGAAATGGAAATTTTCTATTGCTACGAATGTATTAAATATCCATGTAAACAGATTAGAAATTTAGAAAAAAGTTATAAAACGCGATATGGAGCAAGTCTTATAGAAAACAGTAAATTTGTTAAAGAGAATGATTTAACTGTCTTTATGAAACTTCAGAAAGAAAAATATACTTGTCCAAAATGTGGAGGAATTATTTCAATTCACGATTCAGAATGTAGTGAATGCCAATGGAAATCAAAATAAGTATAGATAGAAAATAAACAAGTAATTAAAGAAAGTCAATGGATATTGATAATACTCAATCATATAACAACATGTTCATGCTTCGGGTATTAGTGGGAAACGTCAAGAGGGAAAGTCAGACCATATCACTTCACCGGGTGTAACAACCGCCAAGACGGTCTAGTCAGATGGGTCAGGTTTAGCGACGTCGTGAACACAGACCAGCTAGTAAAAGTCAACAAAAAAAATAAAAAAAGTTATAAAATATTATTTAGCAAAAAAGGGTAAATTTAATAAACTCAAACAAAGAATTGCTTGAAAAACAGAATATAAATAAAAGTTAATAATTAATAATTATGCAGCAAGTGATTTTGTGGACTGTCTGTAGTTAATAATATGAGTTTGCGGAGAACGAAACTCAAAAGGTTTTTCATCACGAAGTACTGCAAAAACAATATTACAAATTTTGTGCATAACAGCACCAATTGCAACCTTTTTAGGTTTAGATTCAGTTTTCTTTTGGTAATAAGCTTGTAAATATGGATTAATAGCTTTACCATTACTTGTAGAACGAATATTAGACAAAGCAATAGCAAAAATAACACGTCTAGCAATACGAGAACCACGCTTAGACATATGCATTTCAGTGGCATTGAATTTGCCAGATTGATTAACTTCAGGATCCATACCAAAATAAGCAAATAGTTGTTTTGGAGTATTGAAAGCACTGAAATCACCAATTTCACACATTAAAGTAACAGCAGAAAGAAAACCAATACCAGAAATTGAATCTAACAAATGAATCTGTTTAATAAATTTTTCAGACTTATGTTCATCAACAAGTAAATTGATTTGATTTAAAATAGATTCAATAACAGTATCTAAATATTCAATTAAATCAATAGTTAAAGAGATATTGAAATAAATACTATCAATATTGCAACCAAAAGTTTTAGCTGAATTAGCAGCTATAAGAAGTTTTTCATAGCATTGAGTAGCTTTTGAAACACCTCTTCTAGAAAATTTAGATATTTTTTCAATTAAAGATGACTTATGAGCTCGTAATATTTTATCAGGAGTTCCATAATTCTTTAAAATCATACGTGAAGTAGAACCACAAACATCAGAAAAAATATCAAGATACTGAGGAAAAACAGTATGTAAATCACCTTTTAGCCTATTAATATGAGCTGAGCGTTGATCCATAATATCATAATATTTACGAACTAAGCTACGAAGCTCTAAAACAAGCTTAAAAGGCAAAACAGAAGTTTTTAAATTGTTAGATAAACCAAGTCTAGCAATGCC
>DDAM01000052.1 GCA_002332905.1 Firmicutes bacterium UBA2058
AAATACATCATACAAGATTTATATGGAATACATAAGTGTTTTAGAAAACATTTTAGATTCAGTTGATGTGTCAGTTGGAGGTGGCTCGGCATCAGCATTTTCCGGAGCTATGGCTGCTGGATTAATTGGCATGGTTGCTAGATTATCACTTAATAAAGATTATGGATTAGAGGATAGAAAATACATAGAGTTAGCTGATGAATTAGATACTTTAAATGTAGAACTAATTAAAGGAATGCAAGATGATGCTTGTGCTTACATGATGATAACTAAAGCATATAAGCTTCCTAAATCTACTGATGAAGAGAAAGCAATTAGAAGAGAGGCAATTGAAAGTGCAGGTGTCGGTGGAGCTTTAACGCCTTTAAATAATGCTAATTTATGTAAGAGGGTTTATGAAATTGGTAAAATATTGGAAGGTAAATCAAACACAAATGCGGCTTCAGACTTAATATTGGAATTAATTTAGCTAAAGTAGGAGTAGATGGATGTGTACAAAATATTGAAGCTAATTTACCCTTGATTAAAAATGAATTTATATTGGAAAAATTTAAAAATGATATTAATAATATAAAATTAAAAATGGAGGAGATTTAAATGAGAACATTAATCGCAGAAGTTAACATTAGTGAAGGAACAAACTTAGATGTGGTAAACCAAGTTAAGGCTGCTTTATTGGAAGGAGGAAATATCGAATTAGTTGATTTGAATTCTGATAAAGATCATAACCGTTCAGTGTTTACCTATAAGGGTGAGCCAGAGGCAGTATTGGAAGGAACTAAGAGACTGTCAAAAAAAGCTATTGAGTTAATTGATATGTCTGTTCAAAAAGGAAGCCATCCAAGAATGGGCGCAATAGATGTAGTACCTTTTATTCCAGTAAAAAATGTTACAACAGAAGAAGCAATAGCTATTTCTAAAGAGTATGGCAAATATTTAGGAAGCTTAGGAGTGCCTGTTTACTATTATGAAGATTCAGCTACTTGTGACGATAGAAAATTATTACCTAAGATTAGAAAGGGACAGTATGAAGCGTTACCTGAGAAAATGAAAGACCCTATGTGGATTCCGGATGAAGGACCTCATGAATTTAATCCAAAGAGTGGTGCGACAGTAACAGGTGCTAGATTCCCTCTTATAGCTTTTAACATCAATTTAGATACACAGGACATTGAAATAGGCAATAAAATAGTTAAGGCAGTTAGAGGAGCAGCTGGAGGTTTCCAATATGTAAGAGCAATTGCACTTGACTTACCTGAAAAGAAAATGATTCAAGTATCTATGAATTTAACTAACTACGTAAAAAATCCTATTCATAGAATATATGAAACAATAAAGTCTGAATTAACGAGATATAACGTTAATATTGTTAATACTGAATTAGTAGGACCGGTACCGGTATATGCATTAGAAGAAATACTTAAATTCTACATAAAGGTTAATGACGATTTTACTTCAGAACAAATATATTTCTAGTATAAAAGGAGAATTTTTATGGAATTAACAGTTATTAGAGAGGAATCGGTTATAACTTCTCATTGGGCAGGTGGGGAGAGCAAGCAATATTATATTTATCCTCCCACATCCAGTTATTCTAATAGAGATTTTTTGTTTAGACTAAGTATGGCTACATCTACAACCTGTGATTCTTAATAAAGGAGACTTGTTGTTAATTGAAGATTTTGTTCCTAATATAATAGATACTGATATTCAACTAACAGATGCAAAGCTTATACGTATGGATATATGTTGTTATTAAAAATTTTAAATTTATAAACAATATTTTCAATATTGTTACTAAAGGAGAGATAGTAAATGAAATTTGAAATCATTGAATCAGTTTTAACATTTTCATTAGATAATATTGGTACTATGACACTAGCAACAATACTTTTAATGATTGGTTATTGGATAAAAAAACATGTAAATGCACTAGAAAAATTCTGTATACCAGCACCAGTTGTTGGGGGATTCATATTCGTTTTTATTAATTTTATATTCCATTTGACAGGTGCTATAGAGTTTAAGTTTGATACAACATTTCAAGCAGCTTTTATGCTCGCTTTCTTTACAACGGTTGGATTGGGCGCTAATTTAAAGGTTTTATTAACAGGTGGTAAACTATTGGTATTATATTGGCTTGTAAATGTTGTAATTACAGTACTTCAAACAGGTCTTGGTGTTGGTTTAGGACAAGCCCTTGGAATGCATGCGGCATACGGAATAATATCCGGACCTATAGCTTTAGTTGGTGGTCATGGTGGCGCGGCTGCATATGGTCAAACATTAGAGGGAATGGGTTACCCTGGAGCAAGCTTAGTTGGATTAGCAGCAGCAACGTTTGGACTTGTGGCAGCTAGTTTGATAGGGGGGCCTCTTGGAAGAAGGTTAATTGTTAAATATAATTTAAAACCTTCAAATGATGACTTTAAAATTGACACTTCAGGATATATAGAAACTGAAGAGTCAAAGGTAGAAATGGATTATGCAAATACTATGAAAAATCTTATGGTTATACTTATTTGTATGACACTTGGTTCAGTTATTGTAGGATATATAGGTAAGTTTATAAATATGTCAATACCTACATATGTTGGTGCAATGTTCTTTGCTGTGCTTGTAAGAAACCTTAATGAGAAGTTCCATTTTTACAAATTCAGCATTGATTTTAATGACAAAGTAGGAGATGTAAGCTTAGGAATCTATTTATCAATGGCACTTACAACATTAAAGCTTTGGGAACTTGCAGAGCTTGCATTGCCTCTGATAGTTTTATTATCAGTACAAACAATAGGTTTAGTAACATTAACATACTTTGTAGTTTTCAGAATTTTAGGCAAAAACTACGATGCAGCAGTAATGTGTGCTGGTTTAATTGGACATGACATCGGCTCTACACCAACCGCAGTTGCTAATATGACAACAATACACGAAAAATATGGTGAATCTAAAAAAGCATTAATAATAGTTCCAATTGTAGGAGCATTCTTAATAGACGTATTCTATCAACCGTTTGTAATTTGGTGTATTAATATACTTTGTTAAGCAAATAAGGATTTAGCTTAGCTAATGTATTGTATTGGCAAATGAAACTTAGTATAGTGTTGTTTTCTTCGACATGATTTTGTTGTTAATTTAAGGTGTGCAATAAATATAAAAAAAGTTTCTGTCTCCGCAACGAGATTTACCTTGATTTTTAAAAACATTAGGGGATTATCCCCTAATGTTTGGAAGGTAAATCTCGCTGAAGTCGCATAAACTTTTTTTATATTTATTGCTTCCATATCACCGAAAATCAAAGAAAAATAAAAGCATTTTTCTTTGATTTTCTTTTGTATTAGCGTGTTCTTCTACTAAGCTTTTACGCTTACTAGAAAAGTCTGCTATATGTGTGATAAACTAAGTATGTTGATGTCATAATAGAATTTAATTTTTCACAACTCCCAGCTGACGAACAAGTTTAGTAGACATACCTGCCAAAAATGCAGATAAACAAAGAAAAATCCTTTTATTTTTCTTTGTTTATCGGTTGCTATGAATAGCGAAGTATATAAAAAACGTTTATGTGACTTGATGAGGCTTTCCACTCCTTAACAAAAATCAAGGGAAACCGAATCACGGAATCAGAAACGTTTTTTATATGATTTGCTTTCCTTAGATTCGTAGTAGAAGTAAAGTCGAAGCAATTATTTATCTTCTAAGCTTGCTCAGTTAAATTCTTATATACCTTATAATTGCTAATATTGAATCATAAAACCAGACTAAGTAGTTTCTATCGTAGTTAATTGAATTTTTTATTACCTGATCAACATCATATACAGAATCTGTAATTATATTATCCACTCTTAATTGAATTACATTTTTAGTATGTTCTTCAGAATTTACTGTCCAAACATGCACTTCCTTATTAAGTGCATGCATTATGTATACCATACTTGGTGTCAGCATTTGATATTCAACAGATATAAAATCTACATTCAGTGCAGAGAAATTTCCAAAGCCTACATTCATAATATACCCAATTTTTACTTTAGGACAATATGCTTTGATTTTCTGTATAGCATCATAATTTGAAGATGAAACAATAACTTGTTCCTCCATTTGATATTTCTTTATTAATTTAGCCACCTCTATTGGCAGAGCATCATTCTCTTTTAATATTTTTAAATCTATATTTATCTTTATTTTATCTTTAGCAATCTTTAATGCCTCTTCAAGAGTGGGTATTTTTTCACCCTTAAATTTAAGGCTAAAATAGGAACCATTATCAATTTTCTGTACATCCTCCAAATTTAAATCTTTTATTGCAACTATACTTTTGTTAACCTTATGTAGGTTTGAATCATGAAATAACACTACTTGGTTATCCTTTGTTGTCATTACATCTATCTCAGTATAGTCAGCACCGTCCATTATAGCTTGAAGTATTGAAGAAATACTATTTTCTGGTGCCTTAGAGCTACTTCCTCTGTGTGCTGTAATAGAAATATGTTTATCTATACTTTTATTTACTAGCAATGATTTAATTGTAACAATAACCATAAGAATGAAAACAAAAACAATTACTATATTCAGATTATTTCTAGCTCTACGCAATGGTTTTAAATATTTTATTCTACGTATTTTTTCATATAAATTAAAACTTTGTTCGCTAGCTCTATAACATCTATATTTGTAATATAGCTCTGTTAAGAATGAAATAGATAAAGGTAGGGATATAATTGAAATTATTATATAACATAATATAAATAAAACCAGATATATTATGATAAATGACTCTAAATAAGGGCTTTTATCACCAAGTGTTATAATAATATATCCACCTAAAAGTAAATATAAGCACAATAATAAAATCATTGATATAATGTTAATTGTTATCCATAATACAATATAATAAATAACTTTAAGTCTGTTGTTTTCAAATATTTTAATCCCGTTTCTTAATGCTCTTTTTAAGGATATATTTTCTGTAACTAAGCAAGGTATCATTAAAATTGAATTGAAAAATATTATCAGTAAAAGAATTATAAAAGTAAAATAATATATTTTTGCATTACTGGAACTATAAAATAATATCTTTAAGAAGGAATTTATTGAGAAATTTTTAATTAATATGTGATATAAGCTTACACTGGTTATAGGACCGATAATGTTTATCATAAAAAGAAGTGGTATTGAGTATAAGCTTAATATTTTAGGCAATAATTTTATGCAGTAAATGCTTGCTTCAATAATTGATGCTTTTTTTCTTTTATATGATTTGTTTGCAATATAAGAAAGTGCAGAAATTTCGATAAACATAGTAAGAGTTGATATTAAAATAATTATTAAAATACCTATAGCACCTTTTATATTGAATCCAAGTCGTAAAAGCTCATTATCAGTTATGCTAAATATTCTAATTCCAGTAAGCGATTTGTTTAGTATATAGTAGTTTAATGGAATTATAACAAGTGATGCCAGTACTTTGTATATTACTTCAAAAAACAGCATTGATTTAATATTATATATGAAATTTAAAAATGAATTTTTTATAAGCTTGTTTTTATCCAACTCCATATAAATTTACCTCAGTATATTAATAATATATGTATTACCAAGTTAAGAATTATTATTAAATTTTATCTAATAAAAACAGCACTGCCTATTGGTATATTGTTATAAATCCATAAACTATCCTCAACTGAAAGCCTAATACAGCCATTAGATATTCTACAGCCTATACGGTCGTCAATTATATTTTTACCGCTCCATTCAAAAGGTACAGAGTGATACATAAATCCTCTGTAAAATACTACTGCATTTTTGCAAACATAATTATATTCTGTCCCTATGAAGGGTGGACAATATAAGACTTCAAATATTCCAGTTGGAGTTGGGTGGTGTTTATCTCCTGAGGAGCATGACATAGTCTTTATTAGTTCCCATTTATCATCAATTCTTCTAAAGGCATAGGTTTTTAGTCTTGATAAATCGGTCCATAAAAGATTTTCAGTACCACTAATAATTTCTTGTTTATTAATAAAATTTTCAATTTCTTCTTCTGTAGCATCAGGTGGATAAGGGTTTGTGTCTTCTTCTATGTATAGACTTCCCCATGGAACCTTTATTCTTCTATTTCTACTGTCTTTAATTAAATAAAATTGATTATGGCTAGACCATAAGATTGTTACTTTTTCGCCTTCCTTTAAATAATTAGTGTTATATTTCAATATTCCTGTTACAATATATTTTGGAAATAAATCAAAGTATGTATTGGTACTTGCTAAGCTTTTACTTTTAAGTATATTAAAAATATAAATAAAAAGTATAGTTATACATATTATAGTTACAGCTTTGATTATATTTTTATTTAAGTGCATAAATACCCTCGCATATAGTATTAATAATCTTTAATTTATTATATGTTTTAAAATTTTTATTATTTCTGAACCTTTTAATAATACATCTATAGTATGTCAAAGCTTTGCAGGTATAACTGTCAGTGAAATTGTAAATGAAACATTAGAAGGATTAAAGGATAATGAACGTAAAATTATATATTTATATTATTTTAAAAACAAATCACAGGCAGATATTGCAAAGCAACTAAATATTCAATTGGAACAGTAAAGAGCAGATTATATACAGCAAAACAAAGTTTTAAAAAAGCTTATCCTTATACACCAATAGTGAAAGGAGAAGAAATTATGAAGAGTTTACCTAACATAATGCCAAGTTATAAAATAACAAAGTCACACAATGACCCATTTGAGGTTAAGTGTGAAGAAATGATGGGATGGTTTATAATACCTAAGCTTAATGAAAGCTGCCATTGGGCTATGTATGATTATCCATCTAAAAAAAGAGCCGAAAGCTATGAATTAAAAGTGCAAGGTAAAGTAATGGTACATGGGATAGAAGGTGTAGAGGTTTTATCAAAGGAAACATTATCAGATGGAACAAATGGTAGTGATAGCATTTTTGTTGCACAGCTTACTGAAAACTACAATAGATTTCTTGCTGAGAGCCATTATATAGGAGATACAAAATATTATTATACATTTCTTGATGAGGATGAATTTTTACCTAATTGGGGGATGGGTGAAAATAATTGTGGAAATGAATTAAATATTAGACAAAAAGGAAATATAATTTTTAATGATGATAATATTATTAGTCCAAAGGTTAATTTAATAATAGATGTAGTAGGAAGATATAACGTTGATATTAACGGAAAAAGCTATGATACTATACTTGTTTTAGATATAGAAAGTCATGGTAAAGAAAAAAAAGTTATGACTGAAACATATCTTGATAGAAATGGTCGTACAGTTCTTTGGAGAAGATTTAATCATGATGACTGGAAGTTATCACATTTTAAACAAAAATGGACTGAAAAGTTACCTAATAATGAAAGGGTAAAAATAAACAATGAAACATATGTACATTGGTATGACTGTATAACCGATTATATATTATAGTGTTTTAATATAGAGACTACCTAAATTGATAATAAATTATAAATTTAGGTAGTCTTTGTTTATGTTTATTTATAAAGTTGTTGATAAATAAATTTTATATTATATAATAAAATAAAGAAATAATATTTGGGGGGTGTTTAGCGTGAACAAAGGCGCTTTACACTATAATGCCACGAAGTGGAATAATGGGAGGATATTATGAGCTTGAAATTTACTGAGGTTGCAGCAAATTCATTTAATCCTAATTGGTCTCAAATGATAGAAAGAATTAAACCAATTTACACAAAGGAAAATGATATAAGAACTGATTTTGAGAGAGATTATACTAGAATATTGCATTCACTTGCATATAGAAGATTAAAGCATAAAACACAGGTTTTTTTTAATACTCATAATGATCATATTTGTACTCGAATTGAGCATGTTAATCATGTAGAATCTGTTAGCTATACTATAGCAAAGCATTTAGGACTTAATGTAGAGCTAACAAGAGCAATTTCAACTGCTCATGATTTGGGGCATGCACCTTTTGGACATGACGGAGAATCTGTTATTAAAAAATTATCAAGTGAATATTTGAAGGAAGAATTTTGGCACGAGAAAAATGGACTTCATTTTGTAGATGATGTGGAAATGCTTGAAGATAACAATAGATGCAAACACAATATGAATTTAACCTATGCTGTACGCGATGGTATCATTTCCCACTGTGGAGAGGTTGACGAGAATTCTATATTTCCAAGAAAAGAGCAGATTGATTTAGTTTTATTTGAAAAGCCAGGAATATATCAGCCATTTACATGGGAAGGTTGTGTAGTAAAGGTTTCTGATAAGATTTCTTATATAGGCAGAGATATTGAAGATGCCATAAGGCTTAAATTTATTGGAGATAAAGAACTTAAGGTGTTTTATGAAATAGCCAAAAAATATAACCACGAAACTCTTAATACAACTAGGCTGATGCATGAGCTTATAATTGATTTGTGTGAAAATAGCTCTATAGAAAATGGATTGAAATTTTCTCAGGACAGCCTACATATGATGGATGAAATTAAAGATTTTAATTATCAATATATTTATAGAAGTGAAAGATTTAAATACTTTAAAAAGTTTTCATCCTTAGTATTAAATTCTATTTTTGAGGAATTATTATGTATATATGATGGTTAAAATACTATATTTAATTTAGTAGATAACAAAGCTAATAGCACTACTTTGATGTGCGAATTTGCTTCTTGGGTAACACAGTATTGTGAATTGTCTGATTTTAAAAATCAATTTTTAGACGATAATAATATGTATAAAAATAAAAAAATATATAATAGACTAGAAAAGGAAGATCTATATATTAGGGCAATACTTGATTTTATATCAGGAATGACAGACCAATATGCTATAAAAATATTTAATGAATTAATTCAATTTTAGGTGAAAGAGAGGTTATAGTGTGAAAAAAACACTTCACACTATTTACGATGCCACTACGTGGCATAATGGAGGATAAGATGAAAATAGACAAAATTAAAACACTTGAAGTGTTACAAAAAAACTTTAGTAGTTTTATTGATTATGTAAATAATGACATAGAAGCCGTATCTATAGAAGATTTTAATTCTAATGAAACTATACTTATAATTATTGATATGGTAAATGGTTTTGTTAGAGAAGGAGTGTTAAGCAGTCCGTATGTTGATAAAATAGCAAAGGATCTTTCAGAATTTGCTAAAAAATGCGATAATTTAAACATACCTATTATTGCATATGCAGATACTCATGAGGAGAATTGTATTGAATTTAATGTTTTTCCTGTACATTGTGTTAAAGGTTCGTATGAATCTGAACTTATAGATGAGCTTAAAGAAATAAAATCTATTGTTAAAGTGGAAAAAAATTCTACTAACTCATTCTTAGCGCAAAACCCACTGGAAAAAATTAAAAGGAATATTAAAAATATATTAGTTACAGGCTGTGTTACAGATATATGTGTTAGAGATTTTTCCAAAACTATGAGGAAATATTTAGATGAAAATAATATAAATGCAAATGTATATGCATTTGAGAATTTGATTGAAACTTATCATATAGAAGGTGTGCATGATAGACAATTAGAGCATTTATTAGCATTATATGATATGAAAAACTCAGGGATAAATTTAGTAAAAACTAGATAATATTTTTATTGTTTTCTATTAATTTTTATTAGTGAATTAGTTAGATATTTCGAGAAATATAAAGATATAATTAGTATTATGTATAAAAATTAGCTAAAATGCTTATAATATTGTTAATTAAGTTAAAAATAGTAAAAAATATGGCTTGAATTTATATAAATTTGAGCTATAATTATTAAACAAAGGTCAAAGAAAGTCAAAGTCTAATCAGGAGGTAAATTATTATGAATACACAAAAATTTACACAAAAATCTTTAGAAGCAATTCAAGAAGCACATAATATAGCAGTTCAAAACCAAAATGCGCAAATAGAGCAGGAGCATTTACTTTACTCACTTTTGATTCAAGAAAATGGCCTAATACCCGAGCTAATTAAAAAAATGAATATAGATACTGTTTCAGTAAAAGACGCAGTTGAAAATTTGATTAATAATATGCCTAGAGTATCAGGGCCTGCAAGAGAATCAGGTACGGTTTATGTTTCTCAGGATGTAGATAAGGTTTTATCTATGGCACAAACACAAACCAATAGAATGAAGGACGATTTTATTTCAGTTGAACATATTATGCTAAGCTTAATAGAAAGTCCAAATTCTAAAATAAAGGATTTACTTAAACGATATGGAATAGAAAAGAATAAATTCTTAGATGTTTTAATGACAGTTAGAGGTAACACCAATGTTACTACTGATACGCCTGAGGATACCTATGATGTTTTGGCTAAATATGGTCAGGATTTAGTTGAACTTGCAAAAAATCATAAGCTGGACCCTGTAATAGGCAGAGATTCGGAGATAAGAAATGTTATAAGAATTCTTTCAAGAAAGACAAAAAACAACCCGGTTTTAATTGGTGAGCCTGGCGTAGGTAAAACAGCGATAGCAGAAGGCTTAGCCTTAAGAATTGTCAGAGGTGATGTTCCTACCAATTTAAAAGATAGAAAAATATTCTCACTTGATATGGGCGCATTAGTTGCGGGTGCTAAATTTAGAGGGGAATTTGAAGAAAGACTTAAATCTGTATTGATGGAAGTCAAAAAAAGTGAAGGAAAAATTATATTGTTTATTGATGAGCTTCATACCATAGTTGGAGCAGGTAAAACAGATGGTGCAATGGATGCAGGAAATTTGTTAAAACCAATGCTTGCCAGAGGTGAGCTTCACTGTATAGGTGCTACAACTCTAAATGAGTATAGACTGTATATAGAAAAAGATGCTGCTCTTGAGAGACGTTTTCAGCCTGTTATGGTTGACGAACCAACTATTGAGGATACTATATCTATACTAAGAGGTTTAAAGGAACGTTATGAAGTATATCATGGTGTGAAAATTCAAGACCAAGCATTGATTGCAGCTACTACACTTTCTAGCAGATATATATCAGATAGATTTTTGCCTGACAAGGCAATAGACCTTGTGGATGAAGCCTGTGCTTTAATAAAAACAGAGATGGACTCTATGCCGACTGAGCTAGATGAAATATCTCGTAAGATTATGCAGCATGAAATTGAAGAGGCTGCACTAAAAAAAGAAAAAGATAATTTGTCTAAAGAGCATTTAGAGGAAATTCAAAAAGAGCTTGCTGATATGAGAGCTCAGTTTAAAGAAATGAAAGCTAAATGGGAAAATGAAAAGGATGCAATTTCCAAGGTTCAAAAGCTTAGAGAAGAAATAGAGAAAGTAAATGTAGAAATAGAAAAAGTAGAAAGAAGCTATGATTTAAACAAAGCTGCTGAGTTAAAATACGGTAAACTTCCTCAATTACAAAAAGAGCTTCATGAGGAAGAGCAAATTGCAGAACGTGTTGAAAGCTCAAGAAGTTTACTTAGAGATAAGGTTACTGAAGAAGAAATTGCTAAAATTGTAGCTAGATGGACGGGTATACCTGTTTCTAAGCTAATGGAAGGCGAAAGAGAGAAAATACTTGGACTTGAAGATATCTTGCACAAAAGGGTAATAGGTCAAAATGAGGCTGTTGAGAAGGTAAGTGAGGCAATAATTCGTTCAAGAGCAGGGATTCAAGATCCGAGAAGACCGATAGGTTCTTTCCTATTCTTGGGACCTACAGGTGTTGGTAAAACAGAGCTTGCTAAAACGCTTTCAGAGGCTTTGTTTGATGATGATAAAAATATGGTTAGAATTGATATGAGTGAATATATGGAAAAATATTCTGTATCAAGGTTGATAGGAGCACCTCCGGGATATGTAGGATATGAGGAGGGTGGACAATTGACAGAGGCAGTTAGAAGAAAGCCATATTCAGTTATATTGTTTGATGAGATAGAAAAAGCCCATCCAGATGTATTCAATGTTTTATTACAAGTACTTGATGATGGTCGTATAACAGATTCACAAGGAAGAACTGTAGATTTTAAAAACACAATTATTATATTAACTTCAAATATAGGTTCATCATATATACTAGAGGGTATAAATAAAGATGGAACAATAAGTGAAGAAGCTAAGGATAGTGTTTATAAGATTCTTCGTCAGCAATTTAGACCGGAATTTTTAAATAGACTTGATGAAATAGTATTTTATAAACCGCTTGATAAGAGAGAAATATATAAAATTGTTGATTTAATGGTAGTGGATTTACAAAAACGTCTAAAGGATAAACAGTTGACTGTCATTTTAACTGATAGAGCAAAAGAGTACATTGTTGATGAGGGTTATGACCCAGTATATGGTGCCAGACCGTTAAAAAGATTTATACAAAGCCAAGTTGAAACATTAATTGCTAGAATAATAATTAGAGGCGATGTAGAACAAAGTAATGTTTTAGAGATTGACTATAATGGTGAAAAATTAGTAGTTAATGCTAAAACTTACAATTAAAGGCTTGCATAGGAGGTAATTTAAATGTCAAATCTTAGTGACGTAATAGAAAGCTTTATTAAGGAGTTAATTGATAATACTAATAATGCAACTGTAGAAATTCAAAGAAATTTACTGGCACAGCAATTTGATTGCTCACCTTCTCAAATTAATTATGTTTTAACTACAAGATTTAATAACGATAAAGGTTATATAATAGAAAGCAGACGTGGTGGCGGCGGATATGTGAAAATTTTCAAGGTGGATACATCAACTGATGCTCACCTTGAAAACATACTAAATAAAAGTATTGGATCTAGCATAACCTATAATAAAGCATGCGATATTGTAGATGTTTTTATAGAGAAAGAAATTATTTCTGACAGAGAGCAAAAAATTATAAAATCAGCTATAAGTGATAGAGCTTTTGGTAAAATATATTATGAGGATAGGAATAAATTAAGAGCAGACGTTTTAAAGGAGATATTACTTGTCTTGCTCAATGAGAGTAATTAAAGGAGGTATAAGTATGTTATGCAATGAATGCGAAAAAAATAATGCAACCGTTCATATTACTAAAATTTTAAATGGTGTAAAAACAGAATCACATTTATGTGAAGATTGTGCTAAAAAACAACAAGCATTTTTTAATAATAACTTCTCTATGGAAAGCTTATTGTCAGGAATGCTTAATGAAGCATTTTCAGAAAAATGTTTGTGTGAAAATGATGTTTGTAAAACTTGCGGTATGACATTTAATGAGTTTAGAGAAATAGGAAAATTTGGATGCAGTAATTGTATTTCAACATTTAAAGATAGATTGATACCGGCTATAAAAAATTTACAGGGATATGATGTTCATACTGGAAAAATTCCGAAAAAAGCTGGTGGCAAATATAAAGTTCAGATGGAAATCGAAAAACTAAAAAAAGAGCTTAGAACTAAAATTGAACAGGAAAAATATGAAGATGCGGCAGTTATTAGAGATAAAATAAAGGAAATGGAAAATAAAATAGACTAGGCTCAGGAGGTGTAAAATGGATAATGATATTGTAATAAGCAGTAGGATAAGGCTTGCAAGAAATTTGAAAAATTATAAATTTGCTACTAAAATTAATCAAGAGGAAGCATATAAAATAATAGATGAAGTTAAAAAAGTAATTGAAAATATTGATTTCACTTCAAAATTAGAATTTGAACTACACTATTTGAAGGATATACCAGATATTGAGCAAAATATATTAATTGAGCAGCATATTATAAGTCCACAGTTAGCAAAAAATAAAGATAAATCTGCTTTCATGATAAGCAAGGACAAAAATATTACAATAATGCTAAATGAAGAAGATCATATAAGACTACAGGTTTTAAATTCTGGACTAAAGCTTGAGGAATGCTTAAAAACAGCTAATGAAATAGATGATATATTAGAGGAAAACTTAGATTATGCATTTGATAAGGATTTAGGTTATGTTACATCTTGTCCGACTAACCTAGGTACTGGTATGAGAGCATCAGCAATGCTTCATTTACCTGCACTTTCTGTGACTAATCAGCTTGAAAAAATACTACTTGCTATATCACAAATTGGAGTTGCCGTTAGAGGTGTTTATGGTGAAGGTACCAAATCTATGGGTAATTTATATCAAATTTCTAATCAAGGAACTCTTGGCGCAGAAGAAGAAACCCTATGCGGAAGAATCAGACAGATAACTATGCAAATAATAGAAAAAGAAAGTGCTACAAGACAGCATTTATTGGATAATAACAGGATTTATATTGAGAATGAAATATATAGAGCCTATGGAATATTAAAAAATGCTCGTATAATTGATACACAAGAGTCAATGAAGCTTTTATCAATTATAAAAATGGGTATAGAAATGGGTATACTTGAAGGTATGGATAATAAAAATATAGATAAACTAATGATTAAGGTTCAAGCTAATAATATTCAAATGATGCTAAATGAAGGTTTTACTAAAAAGGAAAGAAATTTAAAAAGAGCAGAAATATTAAGAAATGAAATATAAATTTAGGAGGGTAGGTTTAAAGAAATGAAAAATAATAAGAAAGAAGGCACCGAATCCATGAACAAATCTTTAATGATTTTTTGTGCAATAGGTGCATGGATATAAAGATGGCAAATGAATTTAATAATGCAGCTAATAACGTCTTAAAACATGCTCAGGAAGAAGCAGTTAGACTTAAACATACAGTTCTTGGAACAGAGCATATTTTATTGGGTCTAATGATGGAAAAAGAGGGGTTGGCTGGAGAAATATTAAGAAAAAAAGTTACTTTAGAAAATGTAAGAGAATTTGTAGCAAAAATATCTGGTGTCGGAACTACTATGCCTAACTATATAACAGTTAGCCCTAGAACAAAAAATATTATCGAAAAAGCCAATAAATATGCAAGGAGCATGGGACTTAGCTATACTAGTGCTGAATGTATTTTATTAGGTTTAATTGACGAAGGCGAAGGTATTGGTGCACAAATATTAGCTAATTTAACCAATGTAAAGGAAATTTATGATGAAGTACTAAAATCGTTAAGTATTAATAATTCAAATCTAGATATGAATAAAAATAGTGAGGAACAACAAAACAAAGGCAATAGAGCTATAGATAAATACGGTATTGACTTGAATAAACAAGCTATGGCTGACAAAATAGATCCTGTAATAGGAAGAAGTAATGAAATAGAAAGAGTAATTCAGATATTGTCAAGAAGGACAAAAAATAATCCATGCTTAATTGGAGAACCTGGAGTTGGTAAAACTGCAATAGCAGAAGGTCTAGCTCAAGAAATTGTTAAGGGTAATGTGCCTGAAATTTTAAAAAACAAAAAAATAGTTACACTCGATATAGCTGGAATGGTAGCAGGTGCTAAATATAGAGGTGAGTTTGAAGAGAGATTAAAAAACGCTATGAAGGATATAAAAAGTGATGGCAATATAATTTTATTCATAGATGAACTTCACACCATAATTGGAGCAGGCGGATCAGAGGGTTCAATAGATGCATCTAATATACTTAAACCTTCTCTTGCAAGGGGAGAAATACAAGTTATTGGTGCTACTACTATTGATGAATACAAAAAATATATTGAAAAAGATTCGGCATTAGAAAGAAGATTTCAGCCAATAATGGTAAATGAGCCATCAGTTGATGATACTATATTAATATTAAAAGGACTTAGAGATAAGTATGAGGCTCATCATAAAGTAGTTATAACCGATGAAGCAATCGAGGCTGCCGCTAAGCTTTCCCACAGATATATATCAGATAGATTTTTGCCAGATAAAGCAATTGACTTGATAGACGAAGCAGCGTCTAAGGAAAGATTAAAAAGTGTAACCGCTCCTACTAATTTAAAGGATATTGAAGATAAAATTAAGGAAGTTCAAAAGGAAAAGGAAGAAGCAATAAACAGTCAAAATTTTGAGAAAGCTGTCATATATAGAGATGAAGAAAAAGAGTTGGTTGAAAAGTTAAACAATGAAAAAGAAGCATGGAAAACAAATCAAAATTTAAATGAGAGAGAAATTGGCTATGAAGAAATTGCTGATATAATAGCAAAATGGACTGGAATTCCTGTTAAAAAACTTCAAAGTGATGAGGCAGACAGACTTTTGAATATGGAGAATATTATTCACAATAGAGTAATAGGCCAACAACAAGCAGTTGAAGCGGTTGCTAAAGCAATACGAAGGGCGAGGGTTGGATTAAAAGATCCTAAAAAACCTATTGGAACATTTATTTTCTTAGGTCCAACTGGGGTAGGAAAAACGGAGCTTTCTAAAGCCTTAGCTGAAGTTATGTTTGGAGATGAAAATGCAATTATTAGAGTTGACATGTCAGAATATATGGAAAAACACTCCGTATCTAAAATAGTTGGATCTCCTCCTGGATATGTTGGATTTGATGAGGGTGGTCAATTAACAGAAAGAGTTAGAAGAAAACCATATAGTGTAGTACTTTTTGATGAAATTGAAAAAGCTCATCCAGATGTTTTTAACATATTGTTACAAATGCTAGATGATGGCAGATTAACAGATTCAAAAGGTAGAACTGTAGACTTTAAAAATACAGTGATAATTATGACATCAAATGTTGGCGCTAGTACAATATCTAGACAAAGAACATTAGGATTTAGTGCAAATTCTTCTAACGAAGAAATAAGCGAATACGAAAAAATGAAGGAAAATGTACTATCACAGCTAAAGGAAGCTTTTAGACCAGAATTTTTAAATAGAATAGATGAAATTATTGTTTTCCACGCATTAAATAAAGAAAACATAGAAGAAATAGTTTCATTAATGGTAAATAATCTATCAAAAAGATTAAGTGAATTAGGAATATCAATTGAGGTTGATGAAGGTGCTAAAAAACTACTCGCTTCAGAAAGCTTTGATATAAACTACGGTGCAAGACCTTTGCAAAGAGCTATTAGAAGAAAAATAGAGGATAAACTTTCTGAGGAAATTTTAAAAGGTACAATAAACAAATCAGATACAATTTTTGTTACAGCAGAAAATGACGAACTTAAATTCACAACAAAATAAGAATTTAGTAGAGTAATTTTTAATAAAGTATGCTGTTAAAAAGCTTAGCAGGCGGTAAATTGCTTCGACCTACTGTGATGTAAAGCAAAGTATAGGAAGGTATATAAAAAACGTTTATGTGACTTAATGAGAGCTTCCCATCCAAATATTAGGAGATTATCTCCTAATGTTTTCAAAAATCGAGGGAAGTCGAATTACGGAAACAGAAACGTTTTTTATTTTGTTCGCTTTACTTTGCTTCACGTACAGTTTAACGGAGCAGTTAACTTGTTTGCTAAACTCTAATGTAACAATATTTTTTGCTTTCAGCAGTTACTCAACTAAATTATTATTTTTATTATCTCTAAAATATCTTCATACATTTTTGCTAACAAATCGAAATCGATTGTGCTTATGTATTCAGTTTCTAAGTCGTCTTGTAATTTAACTATATCTTTTAATACAGCTATTCCTTTTGTTACACTTAAGCTATATTTACTTTTAATTTCATCAAGTAATTCTTCATTCTTTTCATCAAAGTTTTCCTCTAGAAGCTCTGCGTACATGTCTATTATAATGTCATCTTCTCTAGTTGGGAAAAATTCATGTGGTGCTGTACTATCAAATATGCATATATCAAGCTCAGGTAAAACCAACATATCAACACTATTTATATCAGAAGCGCAGTAATAAACATCAACATCTATTCCTTTATTTTCTGCGGTCTTAGCCAGTTTTTTTAATAAGGTTGATTTTGATGTTCCAGGTCTACCCTTAATAAAATACCTTGTTTTTTTACTATTTATTATTTCTTCAACATAATTTGTAGCTCCATTCGCTGATATAGCTCCAAAAAACCTTTCTCTTCTTGTAGCTTTTTTATCAAAATTTATATCCTTTAAAATTTCTTCAATGGTTTTTTCAATAATTTCGTCTGCTTTTGAAAAATCAATATTTTCAATATATACAACTTCCCAATCATCATGTATACCCTTTGCTTCTTTAAAGTAGTCATATGCTTTGTTAAAGTTGTTAGTGATAGTATCCTTTATTTCACTGATTTTGTCAGTTTCAGAAACATAACAGCAATTTAAGCTTACGGTTTGAACATTAGGATAATTTTTTTCAATAACAGATTTACTAAATATTCCTATATTTGAATTTAAGTCTATAATACCATCAATTATGTTTTTGTCTAATGGGTTATGGATTACTTCTATATTATGGTTTTTGCTTATCAATTCATTAGATATTTTCTTTAATATCATTGTTGCAACTAATCTTGAACAACATTCTATTACAATTTGTTTATTAAGTTTATCAATATTGCTGTCTAGTAAATTGCATTTGCCTTCTGAATTGTGTGAAATTACATAATAGTTAACTATTTGATTTGGCATATTTATTCTCCTTCTCATATATATAATTAAATAATATATTATATGCGATAATTGAAAAAATAATATTATTTATATGATTTCTTTTTGTTGTAGTATATTGTAAAATACTGTATACTATTCTCTATAAAATATTATTAATATTTTTCCATATAAGAGGTTGATATGATGATCAGATAATTTCCTTTGATAAAAATACTTATAGTGCTAATTGTTCTAGTTTCTATATGTATTTTTTTTGTTAATATAGTATCAAGCTTAAGTAGCTATGAGTACATAACTCGCGAAAACGTTAGCAAAGCCATAGAAGCTACAATTAGTTGAAAAAATTAAGGTATAGGGGTTAGCCTTCCATATAGAAATATATATAGATATATTAGATCTTTTTATGTTAATGAAGAGAAAATAAAAAAAAGTACTTATGATATCCAAGAAGGTAAGTAGTGCAAGGATTTTTGTTTTCAAAACCAATAACAGTAGAGAAATTGGAAGGATTGCTTTCGTATAGCATATATAGTTAAATAAATTTTATATACCCACTGTATGTAGATAGAATAAAGTGAATTATACTTCACATTATTGAAATATACAAAATATGGAATACGATATTTGTTGTAAATTTCAACATTTTTTAAATATTTTAAAAAAATTTTTTCATCGTAAAAAAGTGTTATATTTTTAGTAAAATGCTTGATAACTAATAAATAATAATGTATAATAATATATTATTAAGTAGAAATTTGTCATAGTTACAATTTATACATAAATAAGTATAAATTTAGATATAATTATTTTTTAAAAATATAGTATAGCGTGGAGGTAAAAATGGGTTATTTTAACAATTTAACTACTACTTTGCTAAATAAAAATTTAGATGGCTTATGGCTTAGACAACAAATAATTATGGAAAATATTGCAAATCAGTCAACTCCAAATTATAAGAGCAAGTATGTTGATTTTGAACATGAATTAAAAGGCAAAATTGCTGCAATTAACGATAACGGAAAAGCAGTAAAGGTTTCTGAGATTAGAGAAGAGTTTGAAAACAGTAATATAGTTTTAGGGGAAAATGATAATAAAACCTTAAGACTTGATGGCAACAATGTTGATATAGAAAAAGAGAATATAGAACTAGCAAGAGCACAATTTAATTATAGCTATTCAATTGCAGAATTAAATTCATATTTTACAAAGATGAGAATAGCAATATCCGGTACAAAATAAGGTTTTAAAATTATAAGATTATAAAGGAAGGTGAATATATATTATGAGTTTTTTACAGTCTTTAAATATAAGTGGTTCTGGTCTTACAGCACAAAGATTGAGAATGGATGTAATTTCTGAAAACTTAGCTAATATAGATACAACTAGAACTCAAGATGGTGGACCATACAGAAGAAAGATGGTTGTGTTTAGTTCTACTAATCAATCTAATACGTTATTTAATAAAATGTTATATAACAACATAAATGAAATTAGTAACTCAAATAAGACAAGAGGTGTTGAGGTTTCTGAGATTATTGAAGATGAAGAACCTTTTAAGCTTGCATATAATCCTACACATCCTGATGCAAACGAAGATGGATACGTTGAGATGCCAAATGTTGATAATCTAAAAGAAACAGTTGATATGATGGAAGCTGTAAGAGCATATCAAGCAAATATAACAGCTTTAAATGCTATAAAACAAATGGCATCAAAAGCACTAGAAATAGGAAAGTAGGTTTAGAGAATGCTTATAACACCAATATATAAGATAAATAATATAAGTGAAATAAATAAAATAGGTCAAATAAATAATACAAGTGGTTTTAGTGAAAGCTCAGTGAGTGAACAAGTTCCCTTTAAAGACGTATTCACACAAGCTTTAAATGACTACAAAGATGCAGATAAGCAGGTAAATAATGATATTTATATGCTTGCTACCGGTCAAAGTGATGATTTACATAATTTAATGATAAACACAAAAAAGGCTGAGATGTCTTTAGAACTTTTTGTTCAGTTAAGAAATAAAGCTGTAGATGCTTATAAAGAATTGATGAATATGGGAATTTAAAAAAATAAATTTATTTTAATAATATTATTTTAATATTGTTAATAATATTGTTTTAATTATTGTTAGTAATTGTTGAAGAAATATTATTATTAAATTTAGAACTTATTGGGAGCACTTATGGATGAACAACTTAAAAATGTAGGTAAAAATGTAATTGAATTTTGGAAAAAGCTTAGTAAAAAAATAAAAATTATTATTATATCAGCAACTGCTGCAATTCTTTTGGGCGCAATAATAATAGCTCTTGTTCTTAATAAAACTAACTATGTTGTTTTATTTTCTAAACTTGAAGAGACAGAAGTAACAGAAGTTATGGCTAAGCTACAAGAAAAAAATATTGAGTATAAATACGAAGCTAACGGAGAAATATTAGTTCCTGAAAAGAGTGAAGCTCTTTTAAGAATGCAATTAGCACAGGAAGGATATCCTCGTTCAGGACTAAACTACAGTGTTTTTTCAGATAATATTGATTTCATGACTACTGACTATGAGAAAAAAACATATATGATTTTTCAACTGCAGGAAAGAATTCAAGCATCGATAAAAACTATTAATGGAGTTAATGATGCTATCGTAACTATTACTATACCGGAAAATAATAATTTTGCATGGGATTCTAATAAAGAAGATTCATCTGCGTCGGTAAAAATCAATTTATTGCCAGGTTATAAGCTTGCAAATTCTCAAGTTCAAGGTATAAAACGTCTTGTGCAAACAAGTGTCACAGGTCTTAATGAAGAAAATCTCGCTATAATAGATACAGATGGAAATGACCTAATATCTAACTCTGATATGTTTCAAACTGACACATTAAAGATAAAATTAGAAATTGAAAAACAAATCCAAAAAGATATAGAAAACAATATTAAGAAAATTCTTGAAAAAGCATTTGGAAAAGATAACTTTGAAGTTTCAGCAAAATGTACTGTAAACTTAGATAAGAAAATAAGTGAAAATTTACAATATATACCTGATGGGGATTCAGATGCAGGTGTTATACAAAATAAGGATAATAACGTTGAAATTGTTGGTGATGGAGAAGTTACTGGTGGTGTTGTTGGGACTGAAACAAATTCTGAAGTTCCAATATATCCAGATGTAACAATAGAAGGTAACAATATATACTATAAAGACAATAGTTCAATTAATTATTTAGTAAGTCAGATTAAAGAACAAGTTCAACACGAACCTGGGAATATTGAAGATTTATCAGTTGCTGTAATTATAAATAAAGACAAAATTACGGAAGAAGAAAGCAAAAATATTAAAAATTTAATTGCTAATTCAGCTGGAACTACAACTGATAAGGTTGCTTTATATAATATGAAGTTTAATGAGCCTGTTGTTGAAGTGTTTAATGATGATGGTTCCTTGAGACAATTAACTGATAAGGAAATAATGATTATTGCAATCGTAGGCGGAGCTATTCTTATAGTATTAATAATTATTATAATAATTGTTTCTAAGATAAGAAAAGCGAAACGATTGAAGAGAGAACAAGAATTAATAGATGCAGCAAATGCTAATAAAGATGAATCTTGGGCAGATATAAAAGATGAAATAGAAGTTAAAGAGACTAAAGAAATTGTGCTTAAGAAACAGATATCTGAATTTGCAAGCACTAATCCTGAAATAGCTGCACAACTTATCAGGACATGGTTAAAAGGAGAGGATGATTAAAATATGGCTACTACTAACGAACTTACAGGAAAACAAAAGGCGGCAGCGATAATTATATCCTTGGGAGCTGAAAAGGCCTCTAAAATATATAAGTATTTAAAGGAAGATGAAATAGAGCAGCTTACTTTTGAGATAGCTCAGCTTAGACCAATTCCTCCTGAAGACTTTGAAAAAATTTTAGAAGATTTTTATGCAATTTGTTTAACTCAAAAGGTAATTACAGAAGGCGGAGTGGAGTATGCTAGAGATGTTTTAGAAAAAGCTTTTGGAGCTCAGATGGCATCAAATTTACTAGAAAGAGTTACAAAATCATTAAAGACTAAAGCATTTGAATTTATTAGAAAAGCTGATTACAAGAATTTACTTTCAATTATTCAGAATGAGCATCCTCAAACCATTGCACTAGTATTATCTTATGCAAGAGCAGATCAGGCTTCAGCTATTATAGGTGAATTGCCTAAGGAAAAGAGAATTGCTGTTGTTGAACGAATTGCAAAAATGGATAGAACATCTCCTGAGATAATTAAACAGGTAGAAGCAGCTTTAGAGAAAAAATTCATGTCTGTTGTTTCTGTTGATTTTACAGAAATAGGTGGAATTAATTATATAGCAGATGTAATGAACAACATGGATAGAGGAAATGAAAAATATATCTTTGATGAATTAAGTAAGAAAGATATGAAGTTGACAGATGAAATAAGAAAGAGAATGTTTGTATTTGAAGACATTACAACTCTTAGCGGAAGAGATATTCAACGTTTTGTTAGAGAAATTGATAGTAAGGATTTGGTTCTTGCTTTGAAGGGTGCTAACAGAGATGTTGCTGATATGATATTTAACAATATGTCACAAAGAATGCAGGATACAATTAAATCTGAATTAGAATATACACATAACGTAAGATTAAGAGACGTTGAAGAAGCACAACAAAGAATAGTTTCTGTTATAAGAAGACTAGAGGAAGAAGGAGAATTAGTAATAACAAAGGGTGGAAAGGAAGAGATAATTGTCTAAAATAATTAAATCAAGCTATGTTATTATTCAAAATCCCAAAAATACAAATGATAGTGCTAAATTTATAAAGCCTATTGATGAATATATGGATAATACAAAATCTGTTGTGGAAGAGGCATATATTGAAAAGGAAAAAATATTAAATGAAGCGCTTGAAGAAGCTAAAGCTATTATCAATTCTGCTAATGAATACAAAAACAATATACTTTCAACTGTGACTAAAGAAATGGAAGAGCAAAAGAAAAAGGGTTTTGATGTAGGACATAATGAAGGTTATGAAAAGGGAAAACAATTAGGCTTTAATGAAGGAAAATCATTAGCAGAAAAAGAAGTTAACAAAAAAAACGAAGGACTTGTAGCTGAACTATGTAAGCAGATATACACAGTTGAAGAAAGTAAAGATGAGATAATAAAGAATTATGAAAAAGATTTAGTTAAATTATCTATCGATATAGCTGAAAAAATAATACATACAACAATAAAAGAGAATGATGACATAATTAAAAATATCATAAATAATGCTATAAAGGATTATAGAAATGTTGAGTGGATTAAGGTTTATTTATCTAGCAATGATTATATAACAATTTCTACAGATCAAAATATTATGCAAAAGCTTTCGCAAATTTCAGAGAGGGTTATTTTAGAGGTGCTTACTAATTCAAGTGATGGAGAATTAATAATAGAAACACCAGAAAACCTTATAGATTCAGGAGTAAATACTCAATTAAGTAATTTAAAAGGTATGGTTATAGGAACATAATATACAACTTTCGTTATACAACGAAAGCAGGGAGAGACTTATTGTGAATTTTGAAGATGTAAGTAGGTTAATAAACAAATCAGATTTTTATACATACATGGGTAAGGTAAAAAAAATCTCTGGATTAATGATTGAGGCTACAGGTACAAAATATAAAATAGGTGAAATTTGCAAAGTAATAACAAGTGCAGATAAGCAAATAGATACTGAAGTAGTTGGATTTAATGATGATAGAGTTATATTAATGCCTTATGAAGATATTAAAGGCATTGGACTTGGTAATGTTGTTGTTTCAACAGGGAGAAAATTACGAGTTCCAGTTGGTGATTTCTTAATAGGCAGAATAATTGATGCTAAAGGTAATCCAATTGATGGCAAAGGTGAATTTGAAAATTTTGATGATTATTGCTATGTAGACAATTCTTATATTAACCCTCTATCGAGACCTAGAATTGAAACAAGTCTTAGCTTTGGAGTAAAAGCTAT
Source organism: Firmicutes bacterium UBA2058 (assembly GCA_002332905.1). Classification (GTDB taxonomy): domain Bacteria; phylum Bacillota; class Clostridia; order Tissierellales; family Sedimentibacteraceae; genus UBA1535. The sequence goes on from DDAM01000052.1 coordinate 24,396, forward strand.
AGATGGAGTTCTAACTATTGGTAAAGGTCAGAGGATGGGTATTTTTGCAGGCAGTGGAGTTGGAAAAAGTACACTTCTTGGTATGGTAGCTAAAAATGTTAAAGCTGATATAAATGTTATTGCTCTTGTTGGTGAAAGAGGAAGAGAAGTTAGAGAATTTATAGAAAAAGATTTAGGAGATGCAGGTCTTAAGAGATCAATTGTCGTAGTGGCAACCTCAGATCAACCAGCAATGTTAAGGTTAAAATGTGCTTTAGTTGCTACAACAATAGCTGAATATTTTAAAGATCAAGGTAAAGATGTACTATTAATGATGGACTCTTTAACAAGGTTTGCAATGGCACAAAGAGAAATTGGATTAGCAACAGGTGAACCCCCAGTTTCAAGAGGGTATACTCCTTCCATATATGCAGAATTACCTAAACTATTAGAAAGAAGTGGTAATTTCGAACATGGCTCAATAACTGGAATATACACAGTTTTGGTAGAAGGAGATGATACTAATGAACCTATATCAGATACTGTAAGAGGTATATTAGATGGTCACATTGTACTCACTAGAGAACTGGCAAATAGAAACCATTTTCCGGCTATAGACGTTAATGCTAGTATTTCACGTTTAATGAATGATATAGCAGATAAAAATCATAACAAGAATGCTAAAAAACTAAGAGATATATTATCAATATATTATGCAAATTATGACCTTATATCAATAGGCGCATATAAAAGAGGCTCTAATCCAGCACTAGATGATGCTATAGATAAAGTTGGTATAGTAAATAAGTTTTTACAACAGGAAATAAATGAAAGCTTTACCTTTGAAGAAACCTTAATGATGTTAGATGAAATTGTAGGAAGCGATATATAGTATGAAAAAATTTAAATTTTCTTTAGAAAAAATATTGCAGCTTAAAGAACAAGTATTAAAAAATTTAAAGAATAGTTTAGGTACACTCCAAATGCAATTAAGAGAAAAAGAAATAGAAATAGAGTCATTAAAGGTTAAATACAGAGTGTCCAATGAAATTTATAATGATAAATCTTCAAAATCTATAATGCCTTATGAAATTAAGTTTTATAAGGATTATATGAATAGTATTCTTAATAGCATTAAAAAAGCAGAAGAGGAAAAAGAGTTAATTTTAAAAAAAATAGAGGCTAAGAAACAGGAAATAATTAATTTAAATATTGAAATATCAAGTATTGAAAAGTTAAAAGAAAAAAAACTTAGTAAATATAATTACCAAGTACAAAAAGTAGAAGAAATATTAATAGAAGAATTTATATCAAGTTCAAGCATTAATACAAATTCCTCATTAAAGCCTAATTAGTATACAAAAATAGATTTAAATATTAATTATATTGAAAGGAGGTGATTATATGAGTATGAATGTAGATATGTTAAAAATGCTCTACACAAACATGGTGAGTAAGAATAATACTAATGCACTTAAAAGCAATACTGATGTATCAAATACACAAAATACATTCTTGAAAACTTTAAATGAAGCATTAATGGGAAATTCTGAAACATCTTCAAATTTAGACTTACTTAATTCTATCATAGGAAATAGTAATGATGAAAATGATAGCAAAAGTAATGACCTAATAACTTCATTGATGCTGTTAATGCAGCAGGGCATACCATTACAAAACAATTTTGTAGATTATAACAATCTTCTAAGCAGTTTAAATAATTATGATGGTACAAATATTGATACACTTAAAAGCGTTATACAAAGCATTCAGTCAGCATCTAATCAATCATATGGCAATTTAGAAAGTTTGTTATTGGGCTTACAAGGTCAAAAAACACAACAAAATAACAATGCCTCTAATACAGAAACTTTAGATACACAAATAGAAACTGAAAATTTATTTGCTGGCAGAAACTTTCCAAAAGAAATTATGGATAGCATTAATGCAGTAAGACAAGCTCATGACAATATACGTTCTAAAATAGAGCAAACATTGAATACTTCTAGTAGAGCTGTTGTACCAAACAATGAAGGGGCTGAAGTGACAGAAAATACTAATAAGAGTTTTCAAGATATAAAAATTTCTGTAATTTCTAATGAACTTTTACATAACAATGCAAATGCCAATAACATTTTGAATGCGTCTAGCAATGCTACAGAGTTAATTACTGAAGAAAATATTGCAGATTTAAATTTAGCTGTAGCTTCAAAGGCAGATAACATAGACAAAGGAATCACAGATAACAAAGAATTAAGCAAAAGTGTTGTAGATGAAAGCCTTTTAAACGTTAATGGAGTTAATATCCAAAATAACAGCAAGATAATAAAAGTTAATGACGAATCATCCTTAATCAAAGATAGTATTATGACACAAATAAAAGACCAAATAGTGCTAATGAAATCGGATGGGAAACAAACTGTAACAATGCAGCTTACTCCTGAGAACCTAGGTAAGTTAGATATAAAAATGGTTTTTGAAAAAGGAAATTTATCAGTTGAAATTTTAGCTTCAAACCCAAAAACACATAGTATGATTTTATCTAATATTTCTGAATTAAAATCTGTTTTACAAAACAGTATTGCTGATAGAACTTTTATTAATGTAGACAATCAAAAGCAGATGTATGAGCAAAGTCATAATCAAAACAATCAAGGTTCTTCACATCATCAAGAAAGAAATGAGAGAAATGAAAGAGAATATCAACCGACATATACTGATACATCAGATAATAATGATGGAATTGATTTTATGACAGAGCTTACTAGACTAAGGGATTACAGATTTAGTACCATAAGTCAAATTTAAGCTAAAGGAGGTAAATAATAAAATATGCAAGTAAATGATTATGTTTCTCCGTTATACACTGGCCGTGAAGCTAATTACGCTAAAAAATCAGGAACTTCAACCCTGGGAATGGATGATTTTTTAAAATTATTGGCAGCTCAGCTGGCAAATCAAGATATGATGAATCCGAGTTCAGATACTGAATTTATAGCACAGATGGCACAGTTTTCATCGCTACAGTCTATGGATTCACTTGCTAAGATGACAATGATGAACCAATCAACTGCTTTGGTAGGTAAAACTGTTGTAGTAGCAACCTATGACAAGAATAACAAGCTTGAAACAGCAGAAGGTGTTGTTGAAAAAGTTACTCTTTTTGGATCTGAGCCTGTGATAGTAGTTAATGGAAAGGAGTATCTATACTCAAATGTTATGGAAATAAAGGACCCTTCATATGTAAAGCCAGAAGAGCCTAAGAAAGAGTCCGAGAAAGAGTCTGAGAAAGAGCTTGAAACTCCTTAACATTTTCCAGTAGAATAACAAAAAATTGTGATAAGTAAGAAATAAGAATAAAGGTGGTGGAGTAATGACAGATATTAACTTTATAAGGAATATAAGTAATATCAATAATAATCTAGACATTAACTCCATAAAAAAACAGGATTCAAACAAGCAGGGAAGCACGTTTAAGGAACTGTTTAATGAGAAATGTCAAGAAAATACTCTTTCATTCTCTAAGCATGCAGCAGAGAGGATTGAACAGAGAAATATAGATGTTACTGAATCGGTATCCAGCAGACTAAATGAAGCTTTAGTACAAGCTAAGGACAAGGGACTTAAAAATGTACTGGTTATGATTGATTCATCAGCATTTATTGTAAATACAATAAGCAACAAAGTTATAACAGCAGTGAATAATACTGAATTAAAAGAAAATATATTTACAAATATCGATGGAGCTGTAATAAAATAGCTGGTCCATTTATGGAAGCTAGGTGCTATGACTTATTGATTAGCACAACATACAATACAGCTACCAGCTTAATAAATTAAGCTATTTATTTATTAAAAGGAGAATGAATTATTATGATGAGATCATTATACTCAGGCGTAGCTGGCTTGAGAACACACCAAACAAAAATGGACGTAGTAGGTAACAATATAGCAAACGTAAATACATACGCATATAAATCACAAAGAGCAACATTTAGAGACATGTACTATCAAACTATAAGATCTTCAAGTACAGGTGTCAATGCTACACAATTAGGATATGGTGCTCAAGTTGGTTCAATAGACACATTGCATACTCAAGCGGGTTATGCACCAACTGATAGACCAATGGATGTATATATAGATGGAGAGGGCTTTATAACAGTTGCTGATCCAAATGGCGGAGAAATGTATACTCGTATAGGTGCATTATCATTTATGCCAGATGGTAAAACTGGAAACTTTAGATTAGTTGATATGAATGGAAATGCTGTGTTAGGTTGTAACGCTAATATAACGGCTGGACCTCCAGCTTCAAGTACTATCCCTGGAATAGCAGCAGATGGAACAATTGCTGCAATTGCTCCTGTAGTTGTTAACAATTTTTCTAATTACACAAATGTTTCTATAGGTGCAAATGGTGTAATTACTGGTATAAATAAAGATGGTACATCTTTACAATTAGGAGCAATAGCAGTAGCTAAAATATCTAATGCTGAAGGTCTTACTATGCAAGGAAGTTCATATTATAAGGCCATTAATAATACAGGAGCAATTTCATATGCTCAAGCTGGTAAAGATGGTGTAGGTGCTTTTGTACCCGGAGCACTTGAAATGTCAAATGTTGACTTAGCAAAAGAATTTACAGATATGATTACAACTCAAAGAGGATATCAAGCTAACTCAAGAATAATCTCTGTTGTAGATGAAATGCTTCAAGAATTAGTTAACTTAAAAAGATAGATTTTAAATAGGTAGAAGGTGATTAATTACACCTTCTACCATAAATAAAACAAAATATAAGTTATTAACTTATAACTTAATAATTTACATTTTGTTTTATTTAACAATATTGCTTCAATATTGTTTACAATATTTGTTTCAATATTGTTTATAGTTTAAAATTTTCTATATAAAGGGGCAATTATGATAGTATTAGAGAAACTAAATAAGGAAGAAATAGTTCTTAATTCAAATCTTATTGAATTAATCGAAACTATTCCAGAAACAAAAATTACATTAACATCAGGTAGATATTACTTAGTAGCTCAAACTAAGGAAGAGGTTGTAAAAAGAATTATTGAGTACAATAGAAAAATTTATAGCAATTTAATTAGAGTAAACGAGGTGTAGTATGGACTTAACAATTATTATTGGTTTCATTGCTGCTGTTGCATTAGTTGGCTATGGAATACTTGGTAGTGGTACATTGATGAACTTTTGGGATCCGGGAAGTATTTACATTACTGTAGGTGGTACATTTGCTTCTACATTTATGTCAGTTCCTTTTAAGTATGTAAAAAAAATACCAGCACATATAAAAGTTATATTAAGAAGAGATCAAGTAAACTTAAATGGGTATATAGATGTACTGGTTGAGTTGGCCCAAGAAGCTAGGGTAAAAGGACTTTTAGCATTAGAGGAAAAAGTAAACCAAATTGAAATAGATGATGAGTTTTTAAAATTTTGTGTAATGCTTATAATTGATGCCTTAGAAGCTACAAAGGTTAGAGAACAAATAGAAAATGAGATAAACTGTATAGAAGTAAGGCATGCTGCTGCATGGAAAGTTTACGAACGTGCAGAGGCTTTCGCTCCAGCATTTGGTATGCTAGGAACTTTAATAGGATTAATAAATATGTTAATGGGATTAAATCCGGATGATTCATCAAACTTAGGTGCTGGTATGTCAGTTGCGTTAATTACAACTTTTTATGGTTCTTTTCTTGCCAACGTTTTGTTTGGACCTATAGGTAACAAACTAAAGGCAAAACACGAAGAAGAAATGATAGTTAAAAGTTTAATAATGGAAGGAATTTTATCTATTCAAGCTGGTGAAAATCCAAAATACATAAGAGATAAATTAAAATCATACTTAACAACAAGAGAAAGAGATGATGTTTCTACTAGCAACAGTTCAGATGATGAAGAAAATACTAGTAAAAAGTCCAAAAGAAAATAAGTTAGTACATAAAATATATAGTAATATAAATAACAATTTATTATGGATAGTAGGTGAATAGATTGGCAAAAAAAAGAAAACCAGAAGCTGTAAATACTGGTGCTTGGTTAAATACTTATGCTGATATGGTAACTCTTATACTAACATTCTTCGTATTGCTTTATTCAATGTCAACTATAGATGCAGCTAAATATGCTAAGTTAGCACAAGCTCTTTCAAATGGAAGAAACGTTATAGCTGCACCAGAAGATTATATGCCAGGAGAGGATTTGCTGGATGATGGTTCAACAGCTGAAACACCTGTTATAGAAGATGAAGATTTAGAAGGATTAGATATTTTATATCAGATTATCATGAACTATGTAAAAGAAAATAACCTTCAGGAAGATGTTGTTGTTGAAAGAACTGAGGAAGAAGTATTTATACGGTTTAGAAATAATGTGTTTTTCGATGGCTATAGTTCTAATCTTAAAGAAAGTGGTAGAAAAATATTAGATGTCGTTGCGTTAGGTATTCAGGAAGCAGATCCTGTTATACAGGAAATCATAATAGCAGGACATACTGCTATGGTTGAAAGTGATCCAACTAATGTCGACAGAACTCTTTCAAGCGATAGAGCAAATGCTGTATTATTATATTTAGAATCCAAAGGTATGTTTGAACCTCAAAAGCTTGTGGCAGTTGGTTATGGTCTCCATAGACCAATAGCTTCAAATGATACACCAGAGGGAAGAGCACAAAATAGAAGAGTTGAAATATATATATCTAAAAAAGGACACACAAAGAGCTTTACCGATTATATATATGACATATTAAGCGACAGAGAAAAGAATAAAAATGTCGAAGAATAAAAAAAGATAGAAGAGGGCAAATACATGGCAGATATATTATCTCAAAGCCAAATTGATGCACTGCTTAATAATCTGACGAGTGGTGAAGTCGATATAGATGAAATAGATAAGGACAGTGAAGACAGCAAAGTAAAAATATATGACTTTAGTAGTCCAAAAAAAGTTACAAGAGAAAATCTAAAGTTAATAAATGGTATTTATGAAAGCTATGCACGTATTGTATCTTCATATTTGACAGCAGTATTGAGACTCTTTTGTGAAATTGAGATAGAGCAAATAGAGGAAAGTATTTTCTATGAATATAATAATGCGTTAAATGATTCTGTTTTAATGTGTGTTGTAGACTTTTTAATGCCAGACACAAAAAAGTCATGTGGACAAATTTTAGTTAATGTTTCAAAACCATTGGCATTTTCAATTATTGATAAGTTAATGGGTGGAGACGGTGATGACTATAAGTATGAAAGAGATTTTACAGATATTGAATTATCTATATTAGATAACCTATTAAGACAAATTATAAGTAAAATGCAAGATGCATGGCAAAACACAATACCTATAATTGTTGAATTTAACAAAATAGAAACAAATGCGAGATTCATACAAAGTATAGGCTATAATGATACTGTATTATTAATAGTACTTGACACAATAGTTAAAGGGTTAAGTGACAAAATCACAGTTTGTATACCTACAATGACAATTGATGAAATATTTAAAAAATCAGAAAGTGTTCTCAAGATGGGAAGGAAAATATCTGATAATCTTCAAGCTGAAAATGATAAAGAAGCAATAATGGGATATTTAAAAGCATCTTATTTAAATATTGCAGGAATATTAGGTGGAACCGAGTTATCCTTAAGTGATGTTTTAAATATTCAAATCGGAGATGTAATAGTTCTTGATGACAAAACTGATGAAGAAGTTATTGTAAAAGTTGAAGAGAAAACATGGTTTAAAGGTAAATGGGGAATTAAAAAGAAAAGAAATGCAATAAAGATAAATGAGATTTTGTATTAAATTCTAATGAAATGAGGTATTATATGGAAGCATTAAACGAATTATTCTTAACCGATATGGAAAAAGACGTAATAGGTGAAGTTATGAATATAAGCTTAGGTTCATCTGCTACATCTTTATCATCTCTGTTAAGCAAAAGAGTTGATATTACAGTACCAAAGGTTAATGTTATAAGCACACAAGATTTTGACTTTCAAGATCTAGAACCAGCTGTTGGAGTAGAAATAAAATATATAGAGGGTATAACTGGTGATAATGTCCTCATATTAAAAAAAGTAGATATTAAAGTAATTTTAGAGAATTTAATGGGTGTTGAAATCCCTGATGAAGAATTCGAGCTTGATGAAATTGCTATGAGTGCAGTATGCGAAGTAATGAATCAAATGATGGGCTCAGCAGCTACAGCATTAGCAGATTTTTTAGGTAAAACAGTAAATATTTCAACTCCTATTGCATATGAAATTGGAGATAAGGCTGACTTTAAAGGTAGATATTTTTCTGACTCAGGTTATTTAGTTGAGGTTAAGTTCGATTTAAAAGTTGGTGATGTAATAAATAGTGAATTTTTAAATGTTTTATCTATACCTTTAGCAAAAGAAATGGTAGATTTATTCTTAAAAGGAACAGGACTAGGAGATAATTCTTCAAGTGAAGAATTAAACATAGAATTAGCTAATGACATAATTGAAAAAGAAATAGCTCAAAGTCCAAAAGTCAAAGTTGAACAGGCTCCTGTTAAAAATGAGGTAAAGCTTGAAGAAGCTAGAAAACCTGAAAAACAAGTTCCTAAATCAGTAGAAAAATATGAAGATGATTATGAGGATGATGAAGAAGAAATAATTGAGCGTAAAAGATCTAAGAAAAGAAAAGCCCCTAGCTATTATGAAGAAGATTATGAAGATGAAGATGATTACGAATATGAATATGAAGAAAGACCTAGAAGACCTGTAGAAAGAAAAACTAAAAGAAATAGAGTTCCTGTTAATGTAGCACCTATGCAATACGAAAGCTTTGATGAAGAGGAAGAGGAATTATCAGAAGAGCAACGCACTAATTTAGGATTAATAATGTCAGTACCACTACAAGTAACAGTAGAAATTGGTAGGACTAAAAAGAAAATAAAGGATATATTAGAGTTTTCACAAGGAACAATAGTTGAACTTGATAAACAAGCGGGATCACAGGTAGATATAATAATAAATGGTCAAGTTATTGCCAAAGGCGATGTAGTAGTAGTTAATGATAACTTTGGCGTAAGAGTAACTGAAATAATTAAAAAAGATGAAATAGTAAAATTAACAATTTAATAATATATATATATTTTAAATAGCTAATTATAAATAATGCAATTATTTGGAGGATTAAAAATGAGTGGCAAAATATTGATAGTAGATGATGCAGCTTTTATGAGAATGATGATCAAAGATACTTTAAAGAAAAATGGATATGAGGATTTACTTGAGGCAGCTGATGGAGAAATAGCAGTTAGTCAATACAAAGCAGAAACACCAGATTTAGTTATTATGGATATTACGATGCCTAACAAAGATGGTTTACAAGCATTAAAGGAAATTAAAGAATATGACAGTTCAGCTAAAATTGTTATGTGTTCTGCAATGGGACAAGAATCTATGGTTGTTGAAGCAATTAAATTAGGTGCAAAAGATTTTATAGTTAAACCATTTAAACCTGATAGAATACTAAAAACTGTAACTACAGTATTGGGTTAAATGGGGTGTTAGTATTTTTAAGGAAGTATTTTCACTGATAATATCATTAATTTTAATTGTTTTAGTACTATATTTTACATATTATTTTACTAAAACTCTTTCAAAGAAAATTACAAATTACTCTACTTCTAAATATGTTAAAATTGTTGATAGAATTGCACTTAGCCAAAATAAATTCTTATTAATTATAGAAATTGGTGGAAAGAAGCTTTTGTTGAGTGTTACAGATAACAATATTAGTATTTTAAAGGAACTAGATGATCTAGTTTTAGAATCTAGTGAGCTAAATAATCAAAGTAAAGATGCAAATGCTAAGTTTGGTGAAATTCTAAAAGAAAATTTATTAAAAAACAAAATTACTTCAAAATTTATGAAAGGCAATATTAGCTATGAAAGCGATGAATTTAATTATAAACAGGATAAAAGATAATAAATATGGATTTAAGATTATATTTATTGCTATCATGTTAATACTTTTGACTAGCACTTGTGCTTTTGCAAGTGTTGTGAATGTTGATGTAAATGGTACTAATAGTGACACATTAGAAATAATAATATTACTTACAGTACTTACATTGCTACCTTCCATAATAATAATGATGACTTCCTTTACAAGAATAGTTATTGTTTTATCTTTTTTAAGAAATGCTTTGGGACTTCAACAAACACCACCAAATCAAGTTATGATTGGTATTGCACTGTTTCTGACATTGTTTATAATGTCTCCTGTATTAGAAGAAATTAATACAACAGCTTATGAACCTTATAAAAATGAGCTTATAACGCAGGATGAATTTTATAAAAGGGCATCAGAGCCTATAAAAACATTTATGCTTGAGCAAACAGGTAAAAAAGAGCTAAATATGTTCATTACATTATCAAAAAATGAAGAAGTAATTGAAAATCAGGATATTCAGAAGCTACCACTAACAGTGGTTATTCCTGCTTTTATGACAAGTGAACTTAGAAGAGCTTTCATTATAGGATTTTTAATCTTTATACCATTTTTGATAATAGATACAATTGTATCTACTGTGCTAATGTCAATGGGTATGATGATGCTACCGCCGGTTATGATTTCCTTACCGTTTAAAATACTACTGTTTGTATTAGTAGATGGTTGGACACTCTTATTCCAGACATTGATTACGACGTTCAATGTTTAAGTAATTTAGGAGGATAATATGGATGCATCATTAGTTATGGAAATAATGCAAGCGACAATGGTTGTAATTCTAAAAATTACTGTACCATTGTTAGGGATAAGTATGATAGTAGGACTTATAATAGCTATCTTTCAGGCAGCAACACAGATACATGAACAGACATTAACTTTTGTACCTAAATTACTGACAGTAGCTGTATTACTAATAATGATGGGTTCATTTATAATAGCTACTATGTCTGATTTCGTATATTACTTATTCGATATAATGTCAAAATTAACATAAAAAGCGAAGAAAAAAACACTCTTCGCTCTATAGAGGTAAGTATGGAAATAACAGGAGATGTAACTTATTTTATTTTTATCCTAGCCCGTATAACAGGATGCATTGTATTCAACCAAGTATTTGGACGTGGTAATGTTCCAATTATGTTTCAAATAGGTCTGAGTATAATGTTAACAATAACAGTATATGGAGTTTTGCCACCAGATAATTTTTTAGAGGTTAATTTACTGATAGAATATATTTTTCTAATACTTAAAGAATTATTTGTAGGATTTGTTATTGGATATATTATTAAGATGTTTTTAGCTGTTATTGTTGTAGCTGGAGAATTTATTGATATGCAATTAGGATTATCTATGGCAAAAATTTACGATCCTAAAAGTAATCTTTCGATGGGTATTAGTTCAAGTATTTTAAATTTGTTTTTTATGCTAATATTTTTTAGTGTTGGTGGACATTTAACATTAATACAGATATTTATAACATCATGTAAAGTGTTACCATTTGGAAGAATAGTGTTTTCACGAGAATTATTTTTGAGCTTAGTTGAAATGTTTTCATATATTTTAATATACTCAGTAAAATTGACATTGCCAATTTTGGCGGTAGAGTTTATAACTGAAATTGGGGTAGGTATTATGATGAAGGCAATTCCACAAATACATTTATTCGTTGTGAATATACCACTTAAAATTTTTATTGGCTTTATGACAATGTTAATATTAGTTCCTACATTTGCCTCATTTTTAGAAAGGCTAATAACTCTTATGTTTGAAGCAATACAAAAAAATTTGAATTTACTAATATAAAAGGATAAATACAATGTCAGGACAAGAAAAAACCGAAAAGGCCACCCCCAAACGAAGGCAAGACGAACGTAAGAAGGGTAATATATTTCAAAGTAAAGATATTATAACAGTTGGCTCTATAGCAGTTTCCTTCTATGTTTTAAAGTTTTGGATGCCATATATATATAGATTTACTAGTGATACCTTTAAAAAATATATTGGTCTTATAGAAACGACAAATACATTGGATACAAACTTCACGGTTCATTTATTTATGGATATTGCTAAAGTCGTTGCTTCTGTTTCTGGATTAATAATAGCTGCTGTAATTCTAGTTGGAATTTTATTAACAGGAGCTCAAACTAGATTTATTTTTTCAAAAGAGGCCTTCAAATTTAAATTTTCAAAGTTAAACCCACTCTCGGGTATAAAAAGGATGTTTTCATTACGGTCCTTAATAGAAATTTTGAAAAACATAATAAAAATAATTATTATAGGCATTGTTATATATAATGTTATAATCAAAAATTTAAAATTTATTCCCAAATTAATGTATTTCGATATAATGAGTGCTGTTAAATTTGTATTTGATGTAATAATGAGTGCAGTAAACAGTGTTATTATCTACTTTGTAGCTATGTCAATAATAGACTACATATATCAGTGGTGGGAATATGAAAAAAATATAAAAATGACTAAGCAGGAAATAAAAGACGAATATAAAAATACAGAGGGTAATCCTGAAATTAAAGGAAAAATAAAAGAAAAACAAAGAAGAATGTCTATGATGAGGATGATGCAGCAGGTACCTAATGCAGACGTTATAATCAGAAACCCGACTCATTTTGCTATTGCAATCAAATATGATGAAAGTAGCAGTAGAGCTCCTGTAGTTATAGCAAAAGGACAAGATAATGTTGCATTAAAAATTATTCAAAAGGCAGTAGATAGTAAAATCCATATAATAGAAAATAAACCTTTAGCAAGAGCACTTTATAGTAAAGTCGAGCTAAATCATGAAATTCCAGTAGAATATTATGAACCTATTGCAGAAATTTTAGCGTGGGTATACAAGTTAAAGGAAAAAGGAAAATAAATATGAAACTATTGAATAATACAATAACACTTTTTATAATGCTAATAATATTAATGATAATTATTCCATTACCAGCGTTTTTACTGGATTTAATGTTTATTATAAATATTTCATTATCAATCATTATATTGTTGACAACAATGTATATAAAAGAAGCATTACAATTTTCTATATTTCCTTCTTTATTGTTGATAACAACAATTTTTAGATTAGCACTAAATATTTCTTCAACTAGACTTATACTTGGAAACGAAGGACAAGCTGGAGCTGTTATCGAAACATTTGGTAACTTTGTACTTCAAGGAAATGCAGTAATTGGATTTATTATATTTTTAATTATTGTAATTATTCAATTTTTAGTTATAACAAAGGGAACTGAAAGAGTTGCAGAGGTTTCAGCAAGATTTACACTTGATGCAATGCCTGGAAAACAAATGGCAATAGATGCTGACTTGAGTTCAGGTTTAATTACGGAACAAGAAGCAAAGACACGTAGATATAAAATTCAGAAAGAAGCTGATTTTTATGGAGCTATGGATGGTGCCACCAAGTTTGTTAAAGGAGATGCAATTGCCTCTATAGTTATTACCTTTATCAACTTTATTGCCGGGGTAATTATAGGAATGGTTCAAGGTACAGGGTCTTTCTCAGATGTTTTATCAATTTATACAATTGCTACTGTTGGTGATGGTCTTGTTTCACAGTTACCTGCACTATTAATCTCAACAGCGGCAGGTATGATAGTTACAAGAGCCGCTTCGGATTCTAGCTTGAGTACAGATATCTTCACACAGTTTCTTTCTCAGCCAATGGTACTGCTTGTATCAGGTATAGTACTAATAGCTATGAGCTTAATACCAGGATTTCCTAAGCTCCAGATATTGACAATAGCTGCCGTTTTAATCTTTTTGGGAGTTAATCTTTTAGGAAAGCAAAAGCAAGTTGCAAAAAGAGAGGAACAAAGAGAAACGATTGAACAGCAAGCATCCAATGAAGTATATGACGAGGAAACATACTATAGAAATATAGATAATATATATGAACTAATTCAAGTGGATCCAATAGAAATGGAAGTTGGATACAGCTTAATTCCACTAGTCGATGAAAGCGCAGGTGGAAGCTTTATAGACAGAATAGTAATGTTTAGAAGACAATTTGCTGTTGAAATGGGTATGGTTGTTCCGTCAGTCAGATTAAAGGATAACGGATATTTAAATCCAAATGAATATTTAATCAAGATAAAGGGTGAGGAAATTGCAAGAGGTGAAATACTTGTTGATTATTTCCTTGCACTAGAGCCAAATAATGTTTCTGGAACTATAGACGGTATTGACACCATAGAGCCGGCATATGGTATTCCTAGTAAATGGATAACTAAAGATAAAAAAGAACTGGCAGAAATCTATGGTTATACAGTAATAGACCCGCTTTCTGTTTTGGTAACACACTTATCAGAAATTGTTAAAAAACATGCACATGAGCTTCTTTCCAGACAAGATATAAATCAATTATTAGCAAATGCTAAAAAATCAAATGAAACTATAGTTGATGAAGTTGTACCTAATTTAATGAGCTATGGTAATTTGCAAAAAGTACTTGGTAATTTGCTAAAAGAAGGAGTTCCAATAAAAGATATGGAAACTATTCTTGAAACAATAAGTGACTATGCTGCTTCTATTAAAGACACTGAAATGCTTACTGAGTATATAAGACAGGCATTGAAGAGAACTGTTACTAGAAAGTGGTCAGATGATGGACAAATTAAGGTTATAACATTAAGTACAGATATAGAAAAACTAATAATAAATTCTATTAACAAAAATGAACATGGATCTTACTTATCGATAGATCCGCAAACGATACAAAAAATAGTTACATCCTTATTAGAACAAATAGAAAAATTAAAAGAAATAATAAATGTTCCAATAATTTTAACATCACCGTTTGTTAGAATATACTTTAAAAAGTTGGTAGATCAGTTTTATCCAAATGCTATAGTTTTATCATTTAATGAAATAGATAATTCTGTTCAAATACAAGCTATTGGTAATGTAGAGATTAAAGAGTGAAATAAAATAACATCTTCACAAAGTGAAATAAAATAACATTTCACTCTATGGAAAAATCAAAAAACGATTTTTCATTTAATTATTGTTACGTCGTGCTACGACGTAATGGAGGTAATTATGATACAAGCTAGTGACATAAAAAATGATAATGCCTTATGGAAAAAATATTTTGAAACTAAAGACTTATCAATTCGTAATCAAATTATTGATAGATACAGTTATATTGTAAAAATAATTGCAATGAGAATAAGAGGAGTTTATCAACAATATGGTGACGTAGACGATATTGTAAATGAAGGTATTATAGCTTTAATTGATGCTATAGGTAGATTCGATTTGTCTAAAGATATAAAATTTGAAACATATGCTACAATTAGAGTAAAAGGTGCTATAATAGATTATGTTAGAAAGCAAGCTTGGACACCCAGACGTGTTAATAAAAATAAAAAGCTTGTTGAAAATGCTGAAAAAGAGTTAAGTATTAGCCTTAGTAGAAGTCCTTCAGAGCTAGAAATATCCAATTACTTAAAAATTGATGTTTCAGAGTATAACAAAATTATTTTAGAGACAAGTAATTCTAGTTTATTATCATTTGAAGATTTGATAAGTGAAGTGACTTACAAAAACTTAAGTTCATCAAGTGACTTGTCTCCTGAAGATAGTTATGCAAAAAAAGAGTTGGAAAAAGCATTGGCTGATGCTATAGAAAAACTAAGCGAAAAAGAAAAACTAATTATCTCTTTATATTATAAAGAAGAAATAAGGCTAAAGGATATTGCATCAATATTACAAATAAGCAATTCAAGGGCTTCTCAGATTCATTCACAGGCACTTTTAAAATTAAACGATAGTATAAAAAAATATTTCAAAGAATAATAATATAAAGGTTAAAGAAATCAAAAAACGATTCTTCATCAAATATTATAACGCCGTAAAGGTGTAATGGAGGGGAAAATGTCAAGAGGATTGTATACACTTACTTCTGGAATGCTTACTCAGCAAAAGAAGATAGAAATTTCAAGTAATAACATAGCAAACATAAATACTACAGGATATAAAAAAGAACAAGCAGTTACAACAAATTTTGGTTCACTATTAATTAATAAACTACAACAAAATGGAATTTATGAATCATCGACTCCTTTAGGTGAGGTTTCTTTAATTAGAATTACTGAGGATAATAACACTATTCATTCGCAGGGGACTCTGGATGAGACAAACGGCGCATACGATTTTGCTATTATTGGAGCTGGATTTTTTGCAGTAAACAATAATGGAACTAATTTGTATACAAGAAATGGAAGTTTTAACTTGGATGAAGATGGATACTTGATATTTAGTGATAAAGGAAGAGTACAGGGAGAATTTGGTGATATATTCATAGGAACAGATAAGTATGACTTTTTAGAAGATGGTAGTATTTATATAGATGGAGAGCTAATTGATAGAATTTCAATATATGATTTTGAGGACTACAATACATTAGATAAGGCTTCTGAGGGAATGTATGGAGCAACTGCTGAACCATATTTAGTAGACATGCCACAATTAAAAAAGGGAATGCTCGAGCGTTCTAATGTTAATTTAACTCAAGAGATGACGGACGTTTTATCATCACAAAGGGCATTACAGTCAAATTCACAAGCATTAAAAATGTATGATTTGGTTATGGAGAGTGCAGCTAATCAAATCGGTAGAATAAATTAAAAGTGTGAATAAAAACACTTCACACTAAAATTATTATGAAGCCGTGAAACGGCGTAATGGAGGTATTTATGATAAGAGCATTTTACACTGCATCAGCGGGAGCTAATAGCAATCAAACTTATTTAGATGTAATATCAAATAATCTAGCCAATATACAAACTGAAGGTTATAAGTCTTTAAAACCAGAATTTTCAGACTTATTATACACTAACCTAACTCAAGTAGGAAATGGAAGCTTAATGGTAGGTAGTGGTTCAAAAATTGACAAAACAGATACATTATTTAATGAAGGAACATTAATTCAAACTGATAAACAGACTGATTTTGCAATTTTGGGTGATGGTTTTTTTGCTATACAAAAGGAAGATGAAATATTATATACAAGAACTGGCGCCTTTACTGTTGGAAACATAGACGGAGAAAATTATTTAATGTTAGATTCAGGGTATGTGTTAGATAACAACGAAGAACCCATAATTTTAACTGAAGGCGAGAATGAAATAAATATTGGAGTATATAAATTTACTAATAATTTTGACTTAGAGAGAGTTGGAAATAATTTATTTAGAATTGCTAACGAAAATGCTGAATATGAAATATCAGAAGTTGCTGAAGTAAAAAGAGGATATGTTGAGGGATCAAATGTTGTTTTATCACAAGAAATGGTTAAAATGATTCAAACTCAAAGAGCATTTCAATTTAATTCTAGAATAATACAAGTAGCTGATGAAATAGAACAAACAATAAATTCTTTAAGAGGATAGTGTGAACACTTCACACTATAGGGAAGAATCAAAAAAACGATTCTTCATCAAAGAATGAAAAATATGATAATGAAAGCATAAATAGAGTATTTAATAAAGAGGGAGAATAGTTTTATGGTAGATAATAACTTAGATAAGGATATCGATACAAAAACTGAGAATACCCAAGAAAGTTTAGATGATCCAAAATATCTTTTTGATCTTATAGTTTCTGCAAATAAACTTAAAGTTTATTTGAGAGTTAAGTATTGCGAAAAAGGTACGCTAATTGATCCACAAGATATATTTGATAGACTAAAAGAAATGAATGTTATATTCGGTATTAAGGAAAATGATATCATAATTTATTGTAAAAATGGTGAATATTTCAAGGAATTAGTGGCAGCTGAGGGATTAGCACCAGTTCATGGAACTGATGCAAGATTAGAGTACAATTTTAAAATTGATGATTCTGTTGAATTCAAAGAAAAAGAAGATGGCACTGTTGACTTTAAAAATATTGATAATATTAAATCAGTGACAAAGGATGGACTTTTATGTACATTAATTCCAGCGATAGATGGAAATCTAGGTAAAGATGTTTACGGATCTGATATTCCTTATAGTTCTGGAAAAGATGTAGCTTTACCATCGGGTAAAAATACATATGTATCTGAAGATAACCTTAGACTTTATGCTAGTGTTGATGGAGCAATATACATAAATGCAAAGAATATTGATATAAATAATGTATATACAGTAAAAAATGTTGACCAAACTACAGGAAATATAGATTTTGTAGGAAGTGTAGTAGTTCAATGTGATGTTAAAGCAGGATTTTGTGTAAAGGCAAAGGATGATATTGTAGTTAAGGGTATGGTAGAAGGCGCAACTCTTGAAGCTGGTAGGGATATACTTATTAGTAATGGTATGAATGGTAGAGATGTTGGAACTTTAACTGCAAAGGGAAATGTAACTAGTAAATACTTAGAAAATGCAACTATAAAGGTTGGCAAAAGTGTTTACTCTGATGCTATTATAAATTGCAACGTATTTGCAGGTGAAAATATAATTCTCAAGGGTAGCAGGGGTGCTATAATTGGTGGAGAATGTGTAGCCTGTGAATCGATACAGGCTAAAAACATAGGTACTAAAAATAATATTCAGACTAAAATTGAAATCGACTTAGAAAAATACCTAGAGCTTCATAATCATAAACAAAATCAGAGCCTTATTACAAAGATTAAAGTTGATATAGATGCAAAGCAAAGTGAAGCAGATGAGATAAATGATAAACTTAATTACTTAGCTCCATTTATTAAGAAAAGTCCTGCTAATGAAAAAATATATAAGCTGTTGATATTAAAAAAAGCTGAAATCAATAAAGAAATAAATAATTTAAAAACTTCTTTGTTAGAATTTGATAATAATAATAAAAAAATAACTGACCATAAGATAGTATGTAGTGGAATTATGTATGGAAACACTCGTGTTGTTATTGGTTGGCTTAGATACTTAGTAAGAGAAGACTTATCTTATACAAAACTTTATAATGATGGCAGTGATATACAGGTTTCTCCATTATTACCATCTGATTTAAATACGGAGGCATAGTGATGACTATAAAAAATTTTGAACAACTTAACGAAATGCATATTGATATTTTAAGAGAAATCGGAAATATTGGTGCAGGTAATGCTGCAACATCTCTATCACAAATGCTTATGAAAAAAGTTGATATGGCAGTACCTGAGGTGAAATTACTTGACATTAATGAAGCTATAGATATTATGGGTGGACCAGAAAATGTAGTGCTTGGTATATTAATAAGAATGTCTATGGATTTAGAAGGAATGGTAATGTTTTTATTAAAAAGAGATTTCGTGTGTCTAGTAGTAAACTCTTTACTAGGTACCAATATTGAAAGATTTGAAGATATTGGAGAAATGGAGCTTTCTGCTTTATCTGAAATAGGGAACATTATGATTGCTTCATATATAAATTCTATAGCAAGCTTAACGGGAATGACAATTGATATATCAGTACCAGCTTTAACAATTGATATGTCTGGTGCAATTTTAAGCGTACCAGCAATCGAATATGCTAATGTGTCTGATAAAATAGTATTTATTCAGGAGAAATTTTTCGCTGATAAAGATTCTGTAGATAGTCATATTTTATTAGTTCCAAGTGTAGAGTCACTAAATAAATTATTACAAGGGTTAGGCATTGAAATATGAAAAATACAGTTAATGTAGGAATATCCGATATGAAAATTGTATCATCGCCTGATACAGTTGCAACATATGCTTTAGGTTCCTGTGTTGGTATTTGTATAATTGATAAAATTAAGCAGGTTGCGGGAATGGTACACATAATGTTACCACAAAATCCAAATCCTTCTGATACAAAAATTATATTTAAATATGCAGATACCGGAATAGCAGAAATGGTTAGACAATTAGAGAGAAATGGTTGTTTAAGAATGCGTATGACTGCTAAAATAGCAGGCGGGGCTAAAATGTTTGAAGTAAGCGATGATAAAAACAGTACTATCGGTAATATAGGAGAGAGAAATGTAATTGCTGTTAAAAAAGTTTTGCAAGATATGAAAATAAGATTAATAGCTGAAGATACCGGTTTAAATTACGGTAGAACGATTTTTTTTGATAGTAGTAATGGAGAATTGTTAGTTAAGTCCTTTGCAAAGGGTAATAAGGTAATATAAAAGTACATTTTAAGGAGACTCAGAAGGTTGAAAGAAATGAAAAATAATAAGAAAGTATGCACCGAGCCCATGCACAAATATTTTGTCTTTATTGAAAATAAAGACTGGGTTCATTGTGCGATAAAGGCATGGGCATAAAAATGGCAAAGACTATTTGCATTACTAATCAAAAAGGTGGTGTTGGTAAAACTACAACTACATATGCTCTAGGCTTGGGGTTAAGAAAAAAAGGTTACAAAGTATTAATAGTAGACCTTGATCCACAGGGAAATCTTAGCTTTAGTGTTGGCGCAGAAACTGAGGAAAGTATAACTATATATGAAGTATTAAAGGGTGAATATAATGCTGAAGAAGCAATACAACATACTCCAATTATAGATATTGTACCTTCCAATATAGTTTTAAGCGGTGTTGATTTGGAATTTACATATACAGGCAGGGAGTTCTTATTAAGAGAAGCATTATCAAATGTTCAAAATATTTATGATTATATTATTGTTGATACTCCACCATCTTTAAATATTTTAACAGTTAATGCTTTTGCACTATCTAATAAGATAATTATACCTATGATAGCTGATATATTTAGCTTACAAGGTATTGCACAACTTTATGAAACAATTGATAGGGTAAAAAGATATTGTAATCCTTCTATTAACATAGAAGGTATTCTATTAACTAGGTATAATAAAAGAGTTATTTTAAGTAGTGAAATAAAGGGAACAGCTGAGATGATAGCTAAAGAATTAAATACAACAGTTTTTAATACTCATATTAGATCTAGTATAAGTATTCAAGAAGCACAAACTAAGCAAGAAAATTTATATGAATACGCACCACGTAATTCAGCAGTAATGGATTATATGCAATTTGTTGAAGAACTGTTATCAAGAGGTATATAGTGCGAAGAAATACGTTTCGCACTTGGAAAAATCAAAAAACGATTTTTCATTTATATTTATGATGCCACTACAATGTCTCCAATGTATAAGCTTTGATTATACGTTTGTAGTCGTGACAATGGCATAATGGAGGATAAGATGGCTAGAACAAAAAAAGAATTTAGTAAAGAAGCAATGTATAAGAAAATTATGCCGTCTATGCTAAGGGGTACTGAAGAAAATAATGAAAATACTAAAATTATTAGCATTGAAAATAATACTAATTTTGCAGTAGAGGTTAATGATAGAATTGATAATAACAATAATAGCGTTGAAGATTTTGAAGATAAAAATATTGACATAGATGAAGATAAAAAAACTTTTTATAGCTCAAGTGAAATTAAAACTTGTGATACTTATTATAATAATGAAAAAATGACAGTTAACTTTGTTGAAATGCTAGTAAGAGATAAACTAGATAATGTATTAGAAAAGTTTAAATGTTGTAAATGTCAATCATGTAAAAATGATATTGTGGCTATTGCACAAAATAATTTACCTGTTTATTATTTTTCAGGCAATAAAGTAGAAATTGAAGAAGCACTGAGAGAATTTAAAAACTCAAATAATATAGATACAGTTTCTGAAATAATAAAAGCTATAATTTCAATTAGAAAAAAAGAAAAGCACTAAAAGAAAGAGCACGATGCGTGCTCTATTTTTTTTCTTCTCTATACATTCCCATTATTGAAATGAGTATATCATTATAGTATGGACTATTTTTTATATCATTGAAACTAAAATACTGATTATATAATTTTTTAATATGAGATAATTCATTTTCTGATGGAGATAAACCATACAGTCTATTAATAGCGTAAATTACCTCTGCTCTAGTTATAGGAGTACCAGGTTTGAATTTATCACCATTTGTATTAATTATACCTCTGTTAGCTAGTTTTAAGATATCAGCTTTTGCATATGAATATTGTCCATCTATATCACTAAATGCATAGTTGTAAACAGCAGGAATATTTGCTATCTTAGTCTTTAATGTGCTAATGTTATTAATCATTTTACAAAAATCTGCTCTTGTTAATATATCATCTGGTTTAAAAGATTTGTCCTTATAACCCTGAATGTATCTTTTGGTACTTGCCATACTAATGTAGTGTTTAGCCCAATGGCCATTTATATCTGTAAATTTTGTTTTAGTTGATAGAGTAATATCATATGGCAAATCTGTAACTCTACATAAGATAGTTACAATTTGTGCTCTTGTCATAGTTGCATTTGGAGAAAATTTTGTTTCTGTGATACCTCTCATATAAGCTGGAAAGATATTTTTATAATAAGTATTACTATCGGTTTTATAATAATATTCATCTCCTATATTGCTAAATAAAGATTTTGTATATGTTGAATTATGTACATTAGGACTAAGCTTTTTTGTATATAGCACATGACGTCCAGAAGTTATTTCAGCTGATACGATAGTTCTATTACCAGAGGTATCTACACATACAAATATATATTCTCCATTGTATTTAAAGGTATCTGGATGTTTATATTCATATTCTGTATTGCCCCCATAATTGTCAGGTACTTTAACATACTTTCCGTCATATGTAATTATATAATCAAGCTTCCTGTCATCTTTAGCAATTAGTTCTAGCTTATCCTCATAAGTTATTGATATACTAGCGTATGGTCTTACAAAGTCTATATCTTTAACATTAAAGTTAAACAACTCTTTTATTCCTGAGTCAGAGTACGCTAATATCTCGTAGCTTCCATTATCAGTTATATAATCCATATCAGGATTTGTTTTTAATTCTTGTGACGTTGTAAAATTATAAGCTCTATAGGTAACTAATACATTTCTTGCATCACGGTCTGATTCTTGCCATATAATCAATAAATAAAATTCCCCTTGTCTTATTAGCTTGACTTTTAATTCTTTATCTTCAACCTCAAAGGTATAATTATTAATCTCGCTTGTGGTAACTCCATTACTGCTGTTAACATTGCTGATATAATAATTTATTTCATTTGTATCTATAACAGTGTTATTTGGCAATTTAACAGTACGAAATTTATCTAGTGGAGCATTAAATAAACACTGCTTTTTTTCATAATCATATTGTAAATTTAAATTAGAATAAAGTACATCTATATCAAAATCACTTTTATTCAAATCATCGATTTGACTATTAGGTATTGACGGCTCTTTTATTCCCTTAACTTCATAATAAAAGGTCTTTTTTGTTCCTGTATTATCATAAACAGTAAATGGGTATGTACCATTTTTATCTGCTGCATATGTTGCACTAGCAGCTTCCACTAAATAACCGGATGGTAAATATATGTAAAAGTTTTTTACATCAGTGTCTTTCGATGATACATTAATTGAAATGTTTTTAATTTTGTCCTTTACTGCAACGGTTTCTGTAAAAGCCGCTTTTAAGTTATTGTTTACATATACAGTGGCATAAATGCTAGATTTTTTGCCATCCATTTCGGCAGTTAATGTTACTTTACCTGTTTTCAATGCCTTAACAGTTCCAGTTTTATCGATGCTCACTATAGATTTATCTGATGAAGAAAATGTAATTCCTGTATTAGTGGCATTTTCAGGATTAAAGGTTACAACTAAGGTTTTTACATCTCCTACCTCTAAATATAAATTACTTCCGTTATTTAGTTTTATAGAACGGGCTACTACATTTGTATCAGCCATTACAAAACTACTTGCTGTAAAGCTAAGCAATAAGGCAAATACTAGCAAAAGTGAACTAAATTTTTTTAGCATATTTTCCTCCATAGTGTGAAGTGTATTTCTTCACACTTTAATTGTTGTTCTTCTTATAAACTTGCAATTGTCTTTCATATAGATATTTACAAATTATATTTTCGTCACTACTTGACATATCATTAAACATGCATCCGTAATTATTATAGCTAAATTCATCATTAGAAGGGTCTATTCTTACAATTTTAGCATCAAGAATTATAGGATTATCTTTATTGTAATCAAATGTAAAAACTATTGTATCACCTAAGAGAAATTCTGTACCTGATGTAAATAATAAACCTCCTATACTAAGATTTAATATCTTTATCTTAACAGGCTCAGTTGTTTGTATAATTTTGTTTTCACGCATTATTAGCCTAAGCTCAACATCATAATCAGTACGAATTTTCAGTGATTTTCTTCTTTCTATTGTTTTATGCTGCTTTACTATTATTGCAGACATCTGCATATCAGCAGCAATACCTACAGAGCACTCGTATACTGAGATGCCGGCTAGTTCATTGTAAATATTAATGAATATAGTTGTTTTTGAGGGTATAGTTGGTAAATGATTACCTTTTATTAAAATTGTATTTCCTGATATTTTATTTAGAGAGCCTTTACCTAAATAATTTTTATCTTCATCAAATATTTTAACTAAAAGTGGGTGTGTTTGCATAAAATCACTCCTAAATTATTTTAATTATTCTGCCATTTTATTACTATTATATCACCGTCATAGACAATTCCAGTATAAGAAGCTTCATTTCCGTTGTGTAGCAAAATTATATTTCCTTGTGGATTTGAAGGATCTATATCTGTATAAGCTATCATGTCTGCAAAGATATAAGGAGAATTATCTTCTCTAATTTTTAGTTCTATGTTTTTTCCGTTTAAATTTACATTTATTGTATTATGTAAGTTTTTATTTTCTTCGGGTAGGTTATTATTTACATTCTCGTTTTCTATATCTAATTTATTAGAAACAAAATTGTCTTTTTGTATTACATCAATTTTCATGTCATTAATTAATGTCGTTTCTAGGTCTATGCTCTTACCATTTAAATAAAACGTATAATATTCAGGATTAATTTCATATAATTCAACTAAATGTAATAGTTTCGTTATATTTATTATTTCAATTATATCCGAATTACCAATTACATAATCATAATCCACCTCTACATTATTTACTAAGTACTTTGTTCCTATAGTCACCTCTAAGTTATTAAAAATAATTTTTCCACTTGAGGCATTTTCTACTATGTCAGATATTTTTACAACAGGAGTAACCCCGTCAACTGCTGGTATAACTTCAATAACATCACCTGGGTTGATTCTAGTCTCAATATTTGCAACATTAGAATTTACATATATTTGAGCTGGAGTTGAGTATTCGCCTTTGTAATAATAATCCTTATTATTTAGAGTAAAGCTTAAGTTTTTGCCTGAAAAACCCATAAGTTTACGGGAGTCAAAGCCTGCCATTAGAAGTGCATCCATTACTTTCATCTGTCTAATGTTATATAATCTTACTTTATTACCATTTACTATAACACTGAAGAAATCATAATTAGTGCTTACTATACTAGAATATGATATACCTATTGGTGTAATAAGCTCAGGACCGAAGTTGATTAAAGTAGATATATCAACATTTTTAATCGTTTGTTGAGTTCCAACAGCGATTCTAAACTCAGGAAGATTAAGAAACTCAGATAGATATTTTTTCATATTAGGTGTTTTACTACCACCACCAATTAAAAATACAGCAATAGGAGGCTCATTGT
Organism: Firmicutes bacterium UBA2058; assembly: GCA_002332905.1. Classification (GTDB taxonomy): domain Bacteria; phylum Bacillota; class Clostridia; order Tissierellales; family Sedimentibacteraceae; genus UBA1535. Next base: position 49,985 of record DDAM01000052.1, read on the forward strand.
TTAAGCTTAATATTTTTGTTGATATTTCTCTGCACAATTCTATCGTAGCATTTTCAATGGAAGAGATAACATCATTTTTATTAAGTGAATTGGTCATACCAAGTATATCAGTAAAAGTTACAGTTTCACTATTGTCCTGTAAAGCTATTTTTATCTTTTCAGCAGTATTAAAATCTACAAGATAATTTTTCATTAAACTTTCAGTTATTTCATCACCAGCAACAGTGGCCATATCATATCCTATAATACTTCCATCTTTTGAAACAGCTATATCTGATGTTCCAGCACCGATATCAACTAAAGCTAAATTTAAAAGTCTTAAATCACTAGGGATAACTAAATTCATAGCAGCAATAGGCTCAAGAGTTAAACTAGCTACATTAAGTTTGTTGTAATCCATACATGAGTATAGTCCTTCAACTACAATGTGAGGTAAAAATGCTGCTATAATCTCTATACTTATTTTATCTGCTCTATGTCCCACTATATTTGCTATATTGCTATCATCTAGTTTATAGCCTAAAACACTATACCCAACACAATAAAAACCTTTTTCATTTTTTGCGTTTTCATAAAAAATATCATGTGCTTTTTGTAGTACTTCCATTTCTGCTAAAGCTCTAAGTTCTTCACTAATAGGTTTTTTTGAATCAATTTTTTTCTCATAAACTACCTTTTCAGTCTTTAAAGAGCGACCAGCAGCCGCTATATAAACTTCATTTAATTGCATATCTAAGCTTTTTTCAAGATCTTCTTTTACTTGCTGGATTAACTTGCTTACCTTTTTTATATCTTCAATTTGTCCATCTACCATTGCTCTTTGTTCATGAAACACACTTTTTACATCTATGATTTTTAATGAATTGTCAGTTTTTTTAGCCACTACACCAACAATAGAGCGTGTTCCAATATCAAGTGCAAAAATTACATCACTGTTCATTATTTCCTCCAATAATTAATGAAGAATCGTTTTTTTGATTCTTCTATAGAGTGAAATGTATTTCACTCTTGGCTCTCTTTGTTCTGACTTTGGTTATAATTCAAAAAATAAACATATATATCAACTATAGTTTTAAATAACTCTTCAGGTATTTCACTGCCTAACTCTAACTGGGAAAGCATTACAGCCAGAGAATCATCTTTATAAACAGGAACACCATTTTTTTCAGCTATCTCAACTACCTTTGAGGCAACATACCCGCTTCCTGAGGCAACAACTACTGGAGCTGTGTTTTTATTTGAATCGTATTTTAGTGCTACAGCACGTTTTGGATTTTTAGGCGATGACATTAATACCACGCTCCTTAATAAATTTGGTACTAAATACTTCATTGAATTTTCTTTGTTTAGTACATTCATTTACATAGATATTTGAAACATTTAGGTTATTTTTCTTTACAATGTTTGTAATATCATCTTTAATTTTATTTGTTAAGCTTTTTAAAGCATTAGGTACAAATATGTCTAAAGATATTTTATTGTTTTTTGAAAAAATAATGGTTTCAAAATACCCTATATTATCTATATCAAATGTTAAAAAAATCTTGAATGTTTCAGAATTTTCTTTTTCATTTTCTTTTCCGTTCTCATCATTCACTTTATCGTCAAAAATTTCTTTATTAATCCATAATTCTGAAAACATAAATACACCATTATAATTTACTGGCAAAAATATATGAATCAGTGGGATTTGAACATTATTACATACTAATAGACTTTCTTCTATACTTTCAAAAGTAGTTTTATTTATATAATTGTTTGAATCCTTTATACCAGAATCAATTAGCTTAAACATAAAATCTAAAGAGTTATTTTTGATGTTAGAATGTCCTCTAAAATTATTTATAAGTGCATATCTTAAATCAGAAATATCTTTCTCACTTAAATTAAAGCTATATTTTATGTAGTTAAATAAATTGTCAACATTATTAGAAAAATTATCCTTTAGTCCCTTTTCAAGCCTTACAATGTTGTGTATTAAAACAGATATATAGTCTCTAATTATTCCAAAATCATTTGTTTTTGAAATATACTTACCTAAATACGGTACAATCTCATTTTTCAATAAATTAAGATTAATATCAGCACTGCTTTCCGGATTATCAACTAATAGTTTTTTTGTCATTGCCTCAAAGGTATCTTTTAAAAAGTCAGGCATATTAATAGAAATTTGATTTAATATATTGGCAAGTGCTTTGGTAGTTTCGTCTGTAGATAAGAAACAATCGTAGCTTTTCATAAAACTACCAACTAAATTTTTAAAATCATCATTTGGGTTTGCTTTTAGAGCATCTCTAATAAAATCGAAAAACTCTCCTGAAAATTTTGTATAGTTATTATGTTGGAACTTAATAAAATCAAGCATTTTTTCATTGTCCATACTGATGTCTTTTACAAATTCTTCAAAAAAAAGTTTTAATAATGGATTGTTCTTTATATTAGAATTTATAAACTGCTTACTCAATAATATTTTTCTCATATTTTCTATGAGAGTAGGAGCTAAATCTAATGATTGCAAGAATTTTACAAAAATAGAATTTGGATTGTATGCTATATTACCTTGGTTATTAAAAGAAGCACCTTCTTGCTTTAATGATTTATTCACTATGTTAGGATCTAAAATGTCAAAAGGTGATAAATTCTCTGATCTTTCAGGCATTTTAGGTCGATTTAAATTGTTATTAGTAGTATTTATGTTATTTGCAGTAATTTTTATATTTTCTAACATAAAGTCGATCCTCCAAAAAAATATATGTATAACTGAAAATTAATGATAATATTATATCGGCTTTAATACTAATTTCTTTAATAAAAAGGCATAAATTTTCAAATTTTTATATACAACTGATGACAAAGTCATAAGTTTATTATAACTAAAAAATGCAACAATTGCACTATAAATTTACTTTATATACACATATATTTACAAAAAATGACTATAATTCAAAAGATTATAATTTTTTTATATAAAATGCTAAACTTCTACAAAAAACGACCGATATAAATACATGTATAGAAAAAATGCGGGAGGAGATAAAATGGAAAATAATTTTGATTCAGTATTAGACATGTTCTTATATGAAGCCAATACTTTATTAGAGCAATTAGACGAAATACTTTTAAAGGTTGAAGAAGATAGAGAATTTAATGCAGACTGTATTAATGAGATATTTAGAATAATGCATACAATTAAAGGTTCAGCTGCTATGATGCAATTTAACAGCATTATGACAATATCTCATAGAATAGAGGACTTATTTTATTACATAAGAGAAAACGGGTTACAAAATCAATTTACGGAAGATTTAATTAATCTAGTGTTTAAATGTACAGATTTTATTAAAAGTGAAATACTAAAAATTCAAGATGAAAATCCTTTAACAGAGAATATTATTGAGTATGAAATAGAAATAAAAGAATTGTTAGATATAGTGTCCGGAAAAAAAGAGTATATAAGAAAGGATAATGCATCTAATAAGCCGCAACCTTCTACAGATATAGTAGATATAGTAAATAATTCTGATAAAAGATACTTAGCTAGAGTTGATTTCGATGATGAATGTGGCATGGAAAACCTAAGAGCATTTATGATTGTAAATCATCTTAAAGATATAACTACTAATTTTTCCTATGAACCAGAAGATATAGAAACAAACAAAGAAACAATTAAGGATATACTGCAAAACGGTTTTAGAATATATTTTGAAAAAGAACAAGATTTAAAGCTAGGAATTGATGTAATTAAAGATTCACTAAATGTAAAAAATTATACGGTGATTGAAAATGAGAGAAAAGATGAAAGTATAAATTCAAATCAAGCAGGTAGAAGTGATACAACTACAACTGTACAATCAAATAATCAAACAAGTGATGCGTCAAATTCTACTAAACACAATAAACAAAGCTTAATCAGCGTTAACTTATCTAAGTTAGACAAATTAGCAAATATTGTAGGAGAAATTGTAATCACAGAATCTATGGTTGTTTCAAATCCGGAGATTAAACATCTTAACCTAGATAGCTTTACAAAGGCTACAAGGCAGTTGAGAAAGCTTACTGATGAATTACAAGATGTTGTTATGTCATTAAGAATGGTACCAGTATCAGGTGTGTTCCAAAAAATGAAAAGAATTGTGCGTGATATGAGTAAAAACTTAAATAAAGATGTTGAACTTGTATTAGTTGGAGATGATATAGAAGTTGATAAAACAATTGTTGATGGTATAGCAGATCCGCTTATGCATCTTGTAAGAAATTCAATGGACCATGGTATAGAGCCAAGTGATGAGAGAATCAAAAAAGGCAAAAATCCAAAAGGTACTATAACACTTACAGCGTTAAATACTGGTGGTGAAATATTAATAACAGTAGAAGATGATGGTAAAGGATTAAATCCTGATTATATATTATCAAAAGCTAAAGCTCGTAATTTACTTCAAAAACCTGAAACTGAGTATTCATTAAAAGAAATATTTTCATTCGTAATGTTACCAGGCTTTTCAACAAAAGAAGCCGTTACTGAATTCTCAGGACGTGGGGTAGGTATGGATGTTGTTAAGAAAAACATTGAAAATGTTGGTGGTAATGTAATTTTGGATAGTAAGGTTGATAAAGGAACAACTATTACATTCAAGATACCTTTAACATTAGCTATAGTTGATGGTATGCAGGTAGTAGTAGGAGATACAGAGTTTATTATTCCGATCAAAAACATTCAGCAGTCTTTAAACGTTAATAAAAAAGATATAGTTAAAAATACTGATGGTAGCGAAGGCATTATGCTAAGAAATAAGTGTTACCCAGTTGTTAGACTACATGATTTATATGGAATTGATACTGAAATAAAAGAACTTGAAGAAGGTATATTGATACTTGTAGAAGCTGAAAATAAAGGATATGGATTATTTGCAGATAGATTATTAGGAGAACAGCAAGTAGTTGTAAAACCACTGCCTGTATTGTTAAATAAGTTTGACATAAAAAATGCTGGTATCGCAGGTTGTTCAATACTTGGTGATGGCAGCATAAGCCTAATTCTTGATGTAATTAACATATACGAAAATACTATGGAGGATTAAGTGTGAAAAATGGCATTCACACTATGTGATGCCACTTCGTGGCATAATTAGGAGGATAATATGCAAGAAAATAATAATATAACAATTCAAAAAGATGTTGAAATAGAAAAGTACCTGTCATTTTACTCAGCTGATGTTGAATATGCAGTAAACATAAAATATGTAACAGATATTATAAAATTGTTACCGATAACTTTTTTGCCAAAGCTACCTAAGTATATTAAGGGTATAATTAATTTAAGGGGTAAGATAGTTCCAGTAATTGACATGAGAATGAGATTTGGCAAGGAAAGCACTGAGTATACAGATGCAGCTTGTATTATCGTAATGGAGTACACTAATATTGTTGTTGGCATATTAGTTGATTCTGTTGCAGAGGTTACAGATATAAAAACATCTAGTATTATGGAACCACCAAAAAATAATAATACTGAGCTAAATAGATTTGTTAGTGGTATTTCAAATCAAAATGGTAAAGTAAAGCTATTAATTAACAGCATGGAATTATTTGAAGTTGAATAGCATTATTAACTATTAGGAGGCAACAGGCATATGATTCAGATAACAGATAGAGAATTTACTGAACTTGTTGAATTTATGCAAAAAAACTACGGTATAAATTTAATAAATAAAAGACAGTTAATTGAAGGTAGAATGTCTAATATTTTAGATAAAAAAGGCATGAAAACTTTCAGTGAATATATAGCATTAATCAAAAAAAATAATATGGAGGAAATAACAACTTTAATTAATAAGCTTACAACAAACCATACTTTCTTTTATAGAGAGGATAATCACTACAAGTTTCTTAAGGATGTTATTTTACCAGAACAAGAAAAAAATAACAAGACAAAAATAATGAATATATGGAGTGCAGGCTGTTCTTCAGGAGAAGAACCTTACACTACTGCTATGTCTATAGATGATTACTTTGGTCTAAAAAAATCACAATGGAGTGCTAAAATATTAGCTACAGATATATCCCAAAATGTATTAAGCAAAGCAGCAGAAGCTACATATCAAGAGGATAGCATCAAAAATTTGCCCCCTACATGGAAAACAAAATACCTTAAAAAAATTGATGGCGGCAAATATCAGATTGTTCCTCAAATTAAAAACGAAGTGCAGTTCAAGATATTTAATTTAATGCAACCTATGCCTATAGCATATAAAAACAAATTTCACTTAATTTTTTGCAGAAATGTAATGATTTACTTTAATCAAAAAACAAAAAATGATTTGATAAATAGACTTTATGAGGTAATACAACCAGGTGGATATTTATTTATAGGGCATTCAGAAACTGTACAAAGAGATCAGTCTAATTTTAAATATATTTGCCCGGCAATATATCAAAAGGTGTGATGCTATGGATATGAGAAAAATAAAAGTACTTATTACAGATGACTCTTTATTATTTAGAAATATACTAAAGCAGGAGCTTTCTAAGGATTCACTCATAGAAATTGTTGGAACAGCAATAGATCCAATAGACTCACAGGAAAAAATTAACCAATTAAAGCCTGATATAGTTACACTGGATGTTGAAATGCCTAAAATGAATGGGATAACATTCCTGAAAAAATTAATGTTGGAAAATCCTACAAAAGTTGTATTAGTAAGCTCTCTGAATATTAGCGTTTTCGATGCATTGGATGCAGGTGCTGTAGATTTTGTTAAAAAGCCTGATATGAGTATACAAAATGAACTAAATAGTTTTTTTCTTGAATTAAAATCTAAAATTAAAATAGCACATATAGCTAGATTAAGAACAAATATACCTATAAATATTGAAAAACTTCCAATTAGTAGTATTAAGTTAGAGACCTTATCTACACAAAAAATAATTGCTATTGGTGCTTCAACTGGAGGAACAGAAGCTACTCTTGAAATATTAAAAAAACTACCCAAAGAGGTACCAGGAATTTTAGTAACACAGCATATGCCACCTGGATTTACAAAAATGTATGCTGATAGATTAAATAGAATTTGTCAGATGGAAGTAAGAGAAGCTGTAAATGGAGATAGACTTAATAATGGTTTAGCGCTTATAGCTCCAGGTGATAAACAAATGAGACTTGCAAAAGATGCTAAAGGATTTTTTGTTCGTTGCTTAGAAGGTGAAAAAGTAAGTGGACATTGCCCTTCTGTAGATGTTTTATTTGAATCAGTAGCAAAAGTTGCAGGAAAAAATTCTATAGGAATTATTTTAACAGGCATGGGTAAAGATGGTGCTAACGGTTTACTAAGTATGAGAAAAGAGGGTGCCTATACTATAGGACAAGATCAAGGTTCCTGTGTAGTATACGGGATGCCTAAGGTTGCTTTTGAAATTGGCGCAGTGCAAATTCAAAGTCCAATAGCTGATATAGCAGATGTTTTAATAAAACAGCTAAACAAAAAATAATTTGTGACGATATTATATATAAATATATAAGTGATTTATCACCACGGTGATTTATTGCAATTAGAAAGGAGTGTGTTACTATGACATCAAGCACTACGTCAAGTATTTACGGTTCATCTGTAACTTCAAAGGGTATTGGTGGACTTATGTCGGGTTTAGATACTGAAAGCTTAGTAGAACAAATGCTACAGTCTACTCAAATTAAAATAAATAGACAATTTCAAGCGCAGCAAAAATTAGCATATAAACAAGAATCATATAGAGAAGTTATATCAAAGTTTGTAAATTTTAGTGATAAATATCTTTCTTATGCATCTAAAACCAATATATTTAGTAGTGACTTTTTTAAATCAACAAATTTTACCTCGTCAAATAGCAGTATAAATGTATCAGGTGATGCAACTGCAATAAAAAACTTTATGATAAATAAAGTTAATTCGGTTGCAACTAATTCAAGATTTACTTCTACTAATCGGGTATCTGATACTGTTTTTGAATCTGGAGCTATTACATCAACAAAAGATGTATCAACTTTGGCAGGTCAATCTATGACTATACAATATGGTTCTAATTTATATACCTTAACTATTGGAGAAAATCTTGATCCATATGCTAACTTAGATGCAGTTGTATCAGAATTGAATAATCAAGTTAGCAAGGTAGATGCATTAAAGAATGCAGATGGAAGCTATAAGATAGAGTTTATAAATGATGGTGGAACTATAGGAATAAAGAACAATGGTACTGGTGACATGAAGATTAACGCTCTTGGAAAAGGAATTGAAGAAGCATTAAAGCTAAAGGTTAGCCCAAAAGAGGGTGGTAGCACTGGTGCTGGAGATATTCTTAAAGCTGAGGAAGCAGCTACAGCAACATTTTTTAAAACTGAGAATTTGTCTGATATTTTAAAGGCGGGACAGATAACTTTTGATTACAATAGTTCAAAAAAAACAATAAGATTTGATAATACAAATATATCAACAGCTGACGAATTGAAATCCTATCTACAAACTGAGTTAGATAAAGCATATGGTGTAGGAAAGATAACAGTATCCAAAACAGCTGAAGGTGGAGTTAGCTTTGATGCTGGATCAGGTAATAATTTGTTTGGTATATCTTCAATAGATAGAGATGTTAGCAGACATCTTGGCTTAACTTCTAGTACATACAATAGAATAAACAAAAATAAATCAATTACAGAAGCGGGGCTTAATCAAATAGTAAGTAAATCTGCTGATAATAAATATAAAATTAGTGTAAACAATATAATATTTGAATTCGACGAAGGCACTTCAATTAATGATATATTAAATAAAATAAACAATGATGTTGATGCTGGAGTTAGAATAACGCATTCAGCAACAACAGATACCTTTACAGTTGTATCTGATGATACAGGAGCTCATACAAAGGTTAAAATTGAGGATGTTGATGGAAGTAATTTAGCGTCAGTTTTATTCGGAACTGCTGGTACTGATTATACAGTTACTAATGGTACAGATGCTAAGCTAGAAGTTACTATGAATGGATCTACATCAGTAATTGAAAGAAGTACAAACACATTTAGTTTTGACGGAATTAATATTGAACTTTCAAATGCTTCGTTAAATGCTGAAAATGTAACGTTTAATGTATCAAATAATACTGATTCGATAGTTGAAAATATGGCTAAATTTATCAATGACTACAATGAACTAGTAACATATTTAGATAATAAAATTATGGAAACACCAAATAAAGCATATGCACCATTAACCGATGCACAGAAAAAAGAAATGTCAGAAAGTCAAATAAAGGCTTGGGAAGAAAAAGCTAAAGCTGGTATGTTATACTCTGACAGAACAATGTACAGCGCTCTTTATGATTTAAGAAACGCCATGACAGACGTTGTTAAAGGTGCAGGAGCTATGATACAAGACATCGGTATATCAGCAGTAAAAGGAGATTATTCCGGTAAGCTTATATTTGATGAAAACAAATTTAGAGAAGCATATGCTAATAACTCCGAAGCCATTGAAAAATTATTTACTCAATCCGTAGAAAATGGTACAAAAGCTGAACAAGGAATAGCATATAAGCTTAAAAGCGCTATTGAAAGAAATGTTGGTACTAGAGGCGAAAAAGGTATATTAGTTGAATACTCAGGTACAAAAAATACTTCTACTGAAAAAGTAAATTATTTATCTGAGAGAATGGAAGAATATCAAGAGACAATAGACAAATTAAAGGTAAAAATGGAAGCGGAGAGAAAGAAATATTGGAGCAAATTCACTGCTTTAGAAAAAGCTTTAGCATCAATGAATAGTCAAAGTTCTTGGCTTTCATCTCAATTTCAATAAAATTGTTTAAAAGCGGGGTAGAGCAATGATAGATCCTTATAAAAATTATAAAAACATGTCTATTAATACTATGACAAAAGGAGAACAGTTAGTTTTACTTTTTGATAAGGCTGTACAGAGAATGGTAGCTGCTAATGTTCTACTAGATGAGAATAAAATAAATGAAGCAGAAATACTTATTAACAAAACTGTAGATATATTTAATTATTTAATGGTTTGCTTAGACAGAGATTATGATATTTCTTCTGATTTGATGACTATGTATTCTTTTATTAATGGTGAGCTGCTAAAAGGAAAGATAAAAAAAGATAAATCTTATATAGAAGGTGTGCTACCTATAGTAAAAGAATTAAGAGATACATGGGCTGAAGCTGAAAAAATAGCAAGAATCAATAAATAATTAGCGATTAATATAATTAAAAAGCAAATTCTTATATGAGGAATTTGCTTTTTGTTAAATATATAGGAGATGTAAAGTATGGAATTACTTAATAAAAAATTATCTCTTATGAAGGAGATATATACACTTACAAAAAGTCTAGAAACTGTTGCACTTAATGAAAACTATGAAGAGCTAGATGCGCTATTAGATAAAAGGAAAAATCTTATGGATCAAGTCGATGATATTGATAAGAGAATTGAAAGTGGAAATTATAGTTTTAATAGTGACAAGGATTTTATTAAAAAAGAAATACAGGAGCAGCTAGCAAAAATAATGGAAATTGACAGTAAAACAAAATTGCTTTTATCAAAAAAAGAAAGAGAATTCAGAAGAAAATTCTCTGAGATAGACGTGAAGATTAAGACTGGTAATTATGATATGACAGAATCAGAAAAAAAACCAAAGGGTTATTATCTAAATACAAAAAGTTAAATACAAAAAATACTACATTTTTTTAAAAAAATTTACTAAACTTTTTTATATATCGATCGATATATGTAATAAGCAAATAAAAATGCTAATATCTACACTGTAGGTACCACAGTATAGAGAGAAATATAAGGGAATGAATCCCAATTATAAAAATACATGGAGGTATTAAAATGAGAATACAACATAATATTAGTGCATTAAACGCACACAGAAATTTAACATTTAACAATGCAGCAACTTCTAAAAACTTAGAGAAATTATCTTCTGGTTTTAGAATAAACAGAGCAGGTGATGACGCTGCTGGATTAGCTATATCAGAAAAAATGAGAGGCCAAATAAGTGGCTTACAACAAGCTCAAAATAACGCTTCAGACGGAATTAACTTAATTCAAACAGCTGAAGGTGCATTAAACGAAACTCACTCAATTCTACAAAGAATGAGAACATTAGCAGTTCAATCAGCAAATGGTACATATGATGATACTACTGATAGAAATAACTTACAAAAAGAAATGACAGCTTTACAAGATGAAATAACAAGAATTTCTACAACTACAAAATACAATGGTAAAGTATTATTAGGCGGAGCTTATTCAGCAGCTGGATCAATGTCATTCCAAATTGATTCAAATGCTAACACTATAGGTGTTACAATTGCAAACATGGATGCTGCTTCTTTAGGTGTGGCTGCTGCTTCAGTAAGTATTAGTTCTGAATCTAAAGCATCTGCTGCTATAGCTGCAATAGATACAGCTATAAACACAGTATCAGGACAAAGAGCTGACTTAGGAGCTGCTCAAAACAGATTAGAGCACACTATAACTAACTTGTCAGTAGCAGAAGAGAACTTAACAGCTTCTGAATCAAGAATAAGAGACGTTGACATGGCTAAAGAAATGATGGCATTCACTAAGAATAATATTCTTAACCAAGCTTCTCAAGCTATGCTTGCACAAGCTAATATGCAACCACAAGGCGTATTACAATTATTACAATAATTTAATAATCCTTATAAAAATAAAAGAGCGAGGTACCTTCGCTCTTTTGTTACGTTTTATAATAATTTTTTTAGATTTTCTATATCACTGTCATTTGGATTTATTAACATATATTCGTTTAGTATTTCTTTTGCTTGTATAATATTGCCGGAATTTATAAATAACTTAATGTTATTTTTTATTGTATCCGCTAACATTTCAAATTCAGATTTTGATTTTTTAATTTCAATATCATTTTGGAAAGTATCTAAAAGAACTGAAATAAGATTTTTATAGTTTTTATTTGTTTTTAAAGATAACTTTAAATACTTTATATAGCTGGACTTATCATTGTTTTTCATACTTTCTTCTGCAATTATGCAATAATAACCGGATAAAATTTTACTAGGAAGAAAATTGATATAATTTAAGTTGTTGCAATTTATAACATTATCATTATAAGTGAAACTTATATATTTTTTTAAGTTTTCTATATAATTAGTGTATAATTTTAAAATGTCGTCCGGCTTATCTGTAGATACGATATTAAGTGTATTTTCATAAATTATAGATAATAAAAAATTATCCTCTATTAGTTCTGGTTTATATGTGTAAGATAATAGCTTTATAACAAAGTCATTATAATTATTATATAGAGATTTAACATAAGAATTCAATAACTCTTCGTTTACCTTTCCATAAATCAATGATACAGGTAAGTTATTATCAATTATATAATATAGTATATCTAAGTGATAAGTTTTAAACTCTATATCACTTTGACAATATTTTGTTAAAAGCTCTATAGCATTTGGATTGTTATGTAAGAATGAATACTTAATTTTCATATATAATACATAATCTGTTTTCTTATTCCAGTTATTTATGCATTTTATTATTTTATGCTTCTCATCTGCAGATGTATTAGAAAATGTTTCAATTGCATATTCTAAATCTTCTAAAAAACTAATATTTTTTTCCATAGCTGCATTATTATATAATTCTAATAAACTTATGTAATTATTTATTCTTTTCATTAACTCTAATTGAAGATTAAAATAAACAGAAGGATTTTTAATCATATTGAGATTTTTTAGCGATGATTGTTGTAACAGCTTTAATGCATTTTTATAGTCTTGAATTTGAATAAATGAATATGCAGCCATCAATATTGTATTATTAATTGCAATCTCATCTAAACATAAAATAGAGTGTAAATCTAAATCAAATGTAATCAATTTTTTGTTTTTATATTTTTCAACTAGATTTATGTACTTGTTATAGCTATCAATGCAATTTTCATAGTTTTTTAGCTCATAATAAGATAAAATCATAAAATAATAAATATCTATATCTGTAGCTAGTGTCATCTTTGTATATTCAAAATAATTTAGTGATTCTTCAATAGCATTTAAATAATCATTTAATTTAATATATGAGAAAACTAAATTTGGTTGTAGTGCACAATAATAATTATTAAGCTTAGTCCTTTTACAAATTTCTATTCCTATTTTTGCATGATTTATTGCTTCTTCATAATTATCAATCAATAAATAAGAATCAACTATATGACTTCTTAATCTTGGATCATCAGGCTTTTGTTCAACTTCTTTAATCATCAAATCTATGTTTCTCTTAGCTTTAGTTTTTGTAAATCTAGGGTTTACAAAAATATATCCATAATGATCAAATACAGTATTATATAATGTTTTAACTTTTTCAGGTATAGGAATATATTCGTGTATAGTACCTAAAAATTTTGTATCTTGATTTATTCTATACATTCTATAAGAAAGTATATTTGAATAGGAAGTTTTATTTTCATTTCTATAGCTTTTTATTTCATACTTTGCACCTTCATACTTTTCATATTCATTAGAATTGAAGAATTTAATCAATTCAGAAGCATCCTGTAAAATTTCGTCTGCATCTATGTACATGTACCATTTACCTGCAGCATATTTTAAAGTTTCATTTCTAGCAGCTGCAAAATCATTGCACCATTCAAAATGGAATATTTTATTTGTGTATTTTTTTGCTATTTCTACTGTGTTATCTACAGAGCCAGTATCAACAATTATCAATTCACTATCTAGGTTGTCTAGTATAGGTTGCAATGATTTTAAACATTCGTCCAAGTACTTTTCTTCATTTTTTACTATCATTCCTATAGAAAGTATCATAAACTCCTCCATTATATATAAAAATTTGTATAATTAATCGACAAAATATGCTATAATAATACCATATAATACCTAGAAATTCAAATAAAATGATTGCTAAATTTATTGAAATTCATGTCGAAATATAAAATTAGTACTAAAATAACTATAAATTTTGGAGGATTATGTATGAGTATAGTTAATGTTATAGGTTTAGGTTATATAGGATTGCCAACAGCATTAATTTTGTCAAGTAGAGGAGTCAGAGTTGTTGGAACAGATTGTGATAATGGAAAAGTAGATTCTTTATTGAATGGGAAATTAACTTTCGAGGAACGAGGATTGGATGAGCTTTACAATAAAGCTTTAGAAAATAAAATTAAATTTACCGATAAAGTAGTTAAAGCAGATACATATATAATTGCAGTACCCACTCCATATATAAAAGAAAATAAAAAAATCGATCCAAAATTTGTTATGGTTGCAATAAACGATATATTAGATGTTTGGGAAGAGGAAATTACAATAGTTATTGAATCTACGATATCTCCTGGTTCAATAGATAAGTATGTCAGACATGAAATAAAAAAGAGAGGATTAATTATAGGTCAAGACGTACATTTAGTTCATGCACCAGAGAGAATAATCCCTGGGAACATGATACATGAGTTGGAAAATAATTCAAGAACTATTGGAGCGGATGATCTTGGAATTGCAGAAAAAGTAAAAAAAATATATTCAAGTTTTTGCAAAGGTGAAATAGTTATTACAGATATAAAAACAGCAGAAATGTCAAAAATAATAGAAAATACATACAGAGATGTAAATATAGCTTTTGCGAATGAGTTGGCGAAAATTTGCAGATACGATGATATAGATGTATATGAAGTGATAAGAATAGCAAATAAGCATCCAAGAGTAAATATCTTACAACCTGGACCGGGTGTCGGAGGACATTGTATATCGGTTGATCCGTGGTTTTTGATAGGGGATTATACTGAATTGACAAATGTTATTTTAGCTGCAAGGGAAACAAATGATACTATGCCAAAATATGTTTTGGACAGAATTATTGATATAATGAAGGATAATAAAATTAAAGATATGTCTCGAATAGGGCTATATGGTTTAACGTATAAGGAAAATGTAGATGATACAAGAGAAAGTCCTACTCTTCAACTTCTAAAATTAATAGAAGATAATTTTGGTTTTAGAGCTAAAGTTTATGATCCTTATGTTAAAAATAAAATTGTAGAGCAACAGTTTATGGACTTCAAACATTTTATAGATGAAACAGATATGCTTGTAATCATGGTTGCACACAATCATCTTAAAGAAAATATAAACTCTATAAGTGAAAAAATTATTCTTGATACAAGAAATGTTTGTAATCATAAAAATGTATACAAATTATAGAGCAACATAGCATAATTAGGAGATATAAAAGATGGATAAAATAAAAAAAATAGAAGAAATGTTTGAAAATAACGACATAGAAAGTACCATTGAAAATATAGAGCTGCTTAATGAGGCGGAATTAAATCACCACAAAATACAAAATATTTTAGGGATTTTGAATATGCAGATGGGCGAATACGATAATGCTGAATTGTATTTTAAAAAAGCTTTAGAAAGTGATGAGTATAATTTATCATATTTATTAAACTTGGAATATATATATGAAATGAAAAATTATTTTGCTGAGGCAAAGAATATAGTTGATAGAGCAAAGAATATTGTTGAACATAATAGCACAGATGTTAGTATGGAAGAGTTAAATAGTATAGATTACTTATTGTCTGATAAAATAAAAAATAAAAATGTCTTGATGATAGCTTATTATTATCCTCCATTGTCCGGTTCCGGAGTTTTTAGAAGTTTAAAATTTTCAAAATATCTATCTGACTATAATTGGAATACTAGTGTTATATCAGCTACTACACCACCAAATGGATGGAAGTTTGGTGATGAATCGCTTTGTAATGAAATACCTCAAAATGTATATGTAAAGAGAATAAATGATGATGTATGTACTACTGGAACAGCTTTGAATGATGTTGACGAAGATATATTATTTTTAGGAGAAATCTTTGATGAACTGCCAAATGCAAAGAAATTATTCTTAGATATACTTGCTTTAAATGAAGGATTTAGTTTTTTAAGTAAATTTCCATGTTCTTCTTTGAATTGGGCAAATAAGGTATGTAAATATATAGATAATATGGTACATATAAATAATTTTGATGTTATTTATACTACAAGCGGACCAAGCAGCAGTCATTTGGTAGGTTATTATGCTAATAAAAAATATGGGATACCTTGGGTTGCTGATTTTAGAGATGAGTGGGTATTTAATCCATATTTTTCAGCAGATATAAGTAAAAATATAGGTCATTTGTTGCTTTATTATTTGGAATCAATAGTTTGCCAATCAGCAAACCATATTGTTTGCGTATCAGATTTATGCAGAAAAAACTACATTAATTATTATGATGTACCTGAAAATAAAATTACATGTATAACTAATGGATATGATGAGACTGATTTTATTGATATAGATTTTCCGAAAGAGAATAATAAAAAATTTGTAATATATTATGGAGGTCTTATTTATAGTAAAGAACGCAATTTTGAACCTATAATACAAGCAGTATATGAATTAGTTGAAGGTAAAAAATTGAACAAAGCTGATATTTTATTTAATTTTAGCGGTGTAAGCAGTTTTGATATAAATAAAATAGCTCAAAAATATGGTTTTAAAAATAATATAATCATAAAAACTTATCAAGAGCATCAATTTGTGATAAAAGAGATGGTAGAATCAGATTTGCTTGTGTGCTTAGTTGGGGATGGCGAACGATATTATAGTATTTATACTGGGAAAATATTTGAGTATCTTAGAGCTTGCAGACCCATCTTAGCGTTAGCTTCACCAGAGGGGCTGGTGGGCAGCGTTTTAGAAAGAACTGGGCATGGTAAAGCAATTTTAAGTACGGATTTACTATCAATTGGAGATTATATATTAGAGCAATACAATCTTTGGAAAACGAGTCAAAAAAGAGAATACTGTGACAGTAATAACATAAATGAATTTGAGAGAAAAGCATTGACTGGGAAATTAACTGAAGTATTTTCATATGCTATTAATTATACAGTGGATAATAAATCTAAAAAAGAAATTCCTCATTATGTATATGATATAATGTACTCAAACGGAGGAGCAGGAAGAAATTATTTTAAAAGTTATACAGAATCATTCTATTATAATTCATGGATAGCGGCTATAAGAAGATTGTTATTTTTAAATAAAGACACGTCAATAATAGATATTGGTTGTGGAGTTGGACAATTTGCTAATATGCTTTTTGATTATGGTTTTTTAAATTATAAAGGAATAGACTATTCTCAAAAAGCTATAGATATGGCAAAGCAAAACAATCCAAATTTTAGCGAAAGTTTTAGATGTGCAGATGCTTTTACAGATAATATATTTAGTGGAAACTATGAAGTTGCAATCTTATTTGAAATTATCGAGCATATTCAAGATGATATAAAAGTATTAGAAAGGATTAAATCTGGTACTAAAATCTTGTTTTCTGTACCCAATTTTTTAGATCCGAATCATGTGAGATATTTTGATAATACTGAAGAGATCATAAATAGATATGGATTTTTAATTGATATATTAGATATACAGGTTATACCTATTAGTAATATAAACAAACTTTATTTAGCAACAGGAATAAAAAAATAGTATTTAGATGATATATTTTTATATTTATCCAATATTTATAAAACTATGTTTAATATACTAAATATTTTTAAAGTAAATTGCTGTTATAAATACGAATAATTAAATTATTACAAAAAATTAACAATTAAAAATGATTAAAAATACATAATTATGTGTATATTAGAAATGTAAAGAATTCCCCCTCTATTTATTATATATTTTGTTTATTTTAAGAACCAAATGCTTTATGGCATTTGGTTCAATTTTTTTATGTAATTCATTAACGTAAAAAAAATTGTAGAATAAAATGATATTACAAGTGTAATCGTAGATGGAGGTGTAAAGTGTGAAAAAAATGCTTCACACAGTGGAATTTATTTGTGAGCTAGAAAATGTTTCTAAAAACTATCATACTATAACTAGCGAAACTGAAGCCGTTAAAGAGGTTTCAATTCAAATAAGAAAAGGTGAAATATTAGCAATTGTAGGACCATCAGGATGTGGTAAATCTACAATTTTATCAATTATAGCAGGTTTTGAAAAGCCTTCAAATGGTATTGTTAAGATAGATAGTAAAAATATTGGGTATATGTTTCAAAAAGACCAACTTTACGAGTGGAGAAATATTTTAAAAAATTGTTTGCTTGGTCTTGAGATAAAGAAAAAGATTAATAAAGAAAGTATTCAAAAAGTTAGAAGTATGCTAAGTAAGTATGGACTTGAAAAGTTTGAAAATTATTATCCAAAGCAATTGTCCGGAGGTATGAGACAACGTGCTGCATTGGCTAGGACACTTGCTATAGAGCCAGATTTGTTGCTTTTGGATGAACCGTTTTCGGCACTTGATTATCAAACTAGATTATCTGTAGGAAATGATGTTGGAGAAATTCTTAGAAAAGAAAAAATTACTACCGTATTAGTAACACACGATATACCTGAAGCAGTAAGTATATCGGACAGAGTAATTGTTCTTACTGGAAGACCAGCCAAAATAAAAAAAGAGTTTGATATTAATTTTGATATAGATGAAAAAGAGAGAACACCTATTATTTGTCGTAATAATTATAAGTTTGGTGAGTATTTTAGAGAAATCTGGGAGGAGTTAGATCTAGTTGAATAATAAGTTTTCAAAGGAGCATGAACGTTATCTTGTAAACATTAAAAAAGATAAAATTATAGTTTTTATTAGTCAAGTACTAATATTTATACTATTTTTTGGTTGGTGGCAGTTTAGTGCAAGCTATGGACTTATAGATACTTTTTTAACAAGCAGTCCCTTAGCTATTATCAATATGATTAAAACTTTTGTCAGTAATGGTAGTTTATTAGATCACATTTACATTTCAACAATGGAAACAATAGTAGGTTTTTTACTTGGAACATCTGTTGGAATTCTAGTAGCTATACTTTTATGGATGTCTGAAAGAGCCTCTAAAATATTTGAGCCTTATTTAATAATATTAAATAGTCTACCAAAAACTGCATTGGCACCAATAATTATTTTGTGGGCAGGTGCTGGTTTTTCTGGAATTGTGGTGACTGCTGCATCTATTTCTGTAATAGTTACAACAATGAGTGTATATACTGGATTTACAACAGTTGAACATGACAAAATTACTTTGTTAAAATCATTTGGAGCAAACAAACTGCAAATACTTCAAAAACTTATAATTCCAGCAAATTTACCAGTTATTGTAAGTGTAATTAAGGTTAATATCGGATTAGCATGGGTTGGTGTCATAGTAGGTGAATTCTTAGTATCCAAGGCAGGAATAGGTTATTTAATTGTATATGGTTCACAAGTATTTAAGCTGGATCTGGTTATGATGGGAGTATTTGTATTAGCAATAATAGCAGGGATTATGTACTATTTGGCACTTTTACTGGAAAACAAATTTGTGAAGTAATAAAAAAGAATTTAGCATTACCCGCTAAATTCTTCTTGTTTTTATTAATTAACATTATGAAATATTATGTATAATTAAGTATATATAAACAAAAAAATGATATTAAAACATATGACAAATCATATGTTTTAATTTAAATATCAATATAATTGTCGAATTGTGTCTAAGAGAAAATTTGAATACAGTTTGATAATATGATATAATTGTTAAAAATAAATAAAGGAGGGAAAATATTGAAGTTATTAGACAGTAATAAAAATGTAGTTGGAAACATAAAGTCATATACTCGCTTTATGAACGGATATCGTTCAAGCAGCGTGCTGCACAGCGGGTCAAATATTGTGTCTGTATCATCAGAGGATAGTCTCAGTAATATTATTTTTACTAATGATGATACAGGTACAATACACTGTTATATTGATAAAACAGAAGGTACAACAGGAGTAGTAGAGTCAGAAATTAGTGGTCAAGGTAAAAGATTGACGGCGTTCAGGCGTCCGGACGGTAAAATGGTAGTTTTATCGGCTGCAGGTGATAAGCTTTACTACATAGAAGAAAAAAAGAAAGGAAGCAGAACATTTAAAGAGCCTGTAAAACTTAAATTTGCTGCTTCAAGTGATATTAAGGAAATAGAAGCGTTTTATGTTAAAACAATTGAAAATGGTATTGCAGTTGCGTATCTTACAAGCAGTTATGGAAGCAAATCAAAGCTGTTATATTATGCTGTTGTGAAGAATGAAGTTCCAGACTTTATTAGAACTGATATGAGCTATGGAACACTGGTTTGTAGTTGGACAGGCAATAACGAAGATAACTTGTGCTTTTGCTCATATAACGGAATAGTAACAAAATATAATGTAAAAGATAAGCATTTGATACGATATACTAATTCAAATGCATTAGACGGGCTTAAAGTAAATCCAATTAAATCAAATGATGGAACAGAATTAGTAATAGCAATTGTACAGAATAAGACTGCAGATATATGTGTGCTTAAATTTGATGATAATAATCTTGAATATACATGTACACCTATTTCAGAAAAAATAAGCTTCATGGAAATAAGTGCCGTAAATTGCGCAGGAAATATACATATTATGGCAGTATCAAATAATGAAAAACTATATCACTCATGCATAGATAAGGATTTTAAGAGCGTGCAAACATTTGTTGAAATAGCATCAGATATAAGAGTTATATCGTCGAATTTGCCAAATGACAACGGTTTTTGTGCATATGCGGTCGGTGTAGGTCAGAATTTACTTGGCTGCTTAGAATATAATAGTATTAACACCAATTGGAACTGTGAATGGTTGGAGCTTGAAAATGATGCAGTAATATCAGAGTTTGAGTGCTACTCCACAGAAGTATACATTTATGATTCTGAGGGACATCCATTAAAAAACGAGCCCATAACGCTGTCTGCTTCGCCATTTGTAAAAATGGATATACGAGGAGGAATACACTGGATAGATGAAAATCATAAATTCAGCACAGTTACAGATTTGCAGGGGAAAATTACAATTATTCAGGAAACAGGAAAAATAGTTACATCTGACATAAAAATCAATGTGCCTAGATTAATGTGCTCTAATGATAAAATAGTTATAAAGCCCTACAGTGAAGTTGAAGAAAAAATTCATAACTTAACTACACAAGAGCTAAAAGACGCAAAAAAGAAAGATGGATATCTTGTAAGCGAAAAGTATAGAAATAATGATGAATTGCTAAATTCAGTAACAGGTGTATTGAATAAGTTAACTAACTTATCAAAAAGCAAGTATATGACAAGGTCTAATGATGTTTTATCTGGAAGAAAAATTGTCGCACCTGATAATTTTATGGGATGGTCTATTAAATTTTATGATAATACAGCGGTTTATTCTGTACTTGATGAAATGAGCATTGATGAGAAAATAAATATGATTAAATCAGACTGTTTAAATGCGTCTTCAAACGGTTTTTTTTCAAAAATAGGAGATTTTTTTAGAAGTGTAGTTAAAAAAGTAGTAGAAGTTGTTGAAGTTGTAGTATACAAGGTTAAAGAAATTATTAAATCTGTTATCACATTTATAGTTGACGGAGTAAAATATTTTTTTGATACAATAGTAGAATTTATTGAAGATGTGATGGATATTGCGGAGATTGTTTTTTCTAAGATAGAAGTATTTTTTAAGGATTTGTTTGAATGGATAGCATTTATTTTTAATTGGAATGATGTGCTAAGGACTAAAGAAGTAATTTCATATATGGTTGTAGAAGGGTTGAAATTTGTTAAAGGTGCTTCAAGAGGAGTATCAAGGCTTATAAATAATAAGATGAGTGAAATACAAAAAGATATAGATAAGCTTTTTGATGCAGCTGTAAATAGTTTGATAGGCAAATACAGCTTTAATGAGTGTACTTCAAAAGACGTACCAGAGGACGAAAACGTTCAAATCGCTGCAAGCAATAATTTTCTAATGGATAAGCTGATTGAAAATTGCAATATCGCAGTCATTCAAAGCGAGTTTGCAACCAACAGTGTAATAGAAGATATATTAAACAGGCTGGTATCTATTGCAAAAGAGTGTGTAGATTCTGGAAATTTAAATGAAGCAATAAAATATTTTAAAGAAGCATGTACGAGTTTGGAAAAATTTTTTACTTGTACTATTGCCGGATTGTTGAAGGTTTTACAGGCAATAATAAACTCAGCTATTAACGGGCTAAAGGCGGTTGTTGAAATACTATTTGGAGTAATAGAAACTGTTGTACAGTCAATTATAGACTTGATTAAAAAAGAAATAAAAATACCATTTATAAATGAATTCTATAAATTTATAAGCGGCGGATCAAATATTAGCATGCTTGATGTATTAAGTCTGGTTATGGCTATTCCAACTACGATACTGTATAAAATAGTAAAAAATAAGGCTCTATTTGCTGATGATGCCAGTGTTCAACGATTTAAAAATGAGATAAACGCAGAAAATCTTCTTAAGGCTTCGGGACTGGTGACAGAATCATTTGAGGATACTCTAATATTGCAGCAACACACAGTAGCAGTGGCGAGCGAAGAAGCACAAGTGATATGTAAGGTATTCGGATCACTAGGAGTATACTGGTTCTTTTCTTTATCGGCAGTCAATGATATTGGACCAGGTGTATTTGTGCTTGGTGTTGCTCAGGTTGTTTTTGAAACTTTATGGCAGTCATGTACTTGTCCGTGGATATTTAAAAATGCATCTGTATATGGTGATACTCCTGAAAGTCGCGAATGCAAACAATGGATATTCTGCTGGGTAGGAATCAGCTTTGATACAGTTTGGCTTATCGCAACACGTAATTATCCGGATTCAGAGGACTGGGGAAGAATTATCACAACATGTTATGGTTTATTGCATTTAATAGTGGTGCTGGACTCTTTCGGTGACGGAGACGGAAAAGCAATTGCTTCAAATTGCATATGTATAACTGCAGAAGTATCAAAGATTGCATTGCACTCAAGTAATGTTGCTGAAACTGGAGGTATTTCTTTAGCGGTGGGTGTAGCATTTGATTTGATTGCTGCTGTTTCACTGGGAATTTTAAATGTTGTTTAAAAATATAATAAATGGAGGAAAATTTTATGAAATTCAACAACTCTTATATGAGACCTAATAAAAAGAATCAAGGAGAGGTTCCAGATTATAATGGATATGCCTTTTCGCCTGATATATGGGTTAATGGCTCTGAACCCTTAGATTGGAAAAATTTCTTGACTGATAAGACAAACTATAGTACTGAATCAAATTCTAATTTAGAATTCGGTAAGGATAATTATATATATGTTAGATGTTATAACAACAACACTGGAAAAACACAAAACAACTTTGTTTCACTATATTATGCACCTGCGTCAACAATACTTAACCCTCAGTCATGGAAAAATAATAAAATTTATACCGATAAAAACAGTGATGTTTCAAATATAAATGCTGATGATCAGCAAATCGGTGTTGTAGAAGATCCATTTATTTGGGAAAGTGTTCCGTTTCCGCCAAGTGAGGCAGGCCATTACTGCATTATGGCTCATATGAATGATGCGTTAAACACAAATCCATTTCCTGATCCCACAAGCTATGTAGATATGGCCCATATACTGCAAAATAATTTGCGTTGGGCTCAAAGAAATGTTACTATTGTCAAGCCGGCACAAGCCGCTACAATGAGCTATAACACAGATTTAATGATAGATATTGATTTGATAGAAGAGGCGGGAGAATTTGATATAGTTTTAAGACCTGATTCTAATTTTAAAGACTGGGAAGTTGAATTTTTCTGTTCAAGACCTGATTCACAGGGAAAACCCATAGCTTTGAAAAGAAAAAAAGTCGATGGTGAAACAGAAGTACTTGGAGGACATTTTAAATTAGAGTATGGATTTAACGGAAAGATTTCTGTATATGCCTACAACACATCAGGCAGACCACCAGTTCCTGGACAGTCTATACCTTTAGAGATCTCATATAAGGTTCACCACAGTGAGTTAGAATATGCAAGAAAACTAGGCGTTTTAAATGAAAAATATTCAGCTATGATTAATGAAAAAATTCACGGTAGAACAACAAATATTGAACATTATGTAGTAGTAGGTCAATATACAGGTATGGTTGGAAAATAGATTTTAATTAATTATAAATATAAATACTCCGGATTTTAAATACGGAGTATTATATTTTATTCTTTTATAATTTTTATTAGCATTTTTGTCAGAACCTTTTTTTCTTTGTTATCTGCTTTTTTCCACATATCATAAAATAATTTTTCTGATTCTGTATCTGGTGAGGTTGTAGATATTGTAAAGTTAATTATAGATTTTGCAATTTTTTCTAAAACTGAATCGGGCATACTAGATTCTTGAGAGTACGTTATAGCCTTATTTAATTTTTTCTTCCACTTTTGCGTGTCTATGTATATTTTGTGCAATCAATTCATTCCTTTCATCATTTATATATACTGTATACATAACATATTTTTAACACTTATTAAGAAAAATATACAAAATAAATTAGCAATATACAGTAATGTGATTTAAATTAAGTTTATTTTTTCTTTTACTATATATTTAATGCTACTGATTGTTTAATATGCGTTATTTTTAGTTATCTTGACACTAAATTATATTTATAATATAATAAAAATAGCATAGTCTAATTTTTTTGTATACTATGAAACATTTATAATAATTGGAGAGTGATTTTTCTTATGGAAGGTGACGGGACAAGTCTGGTCATTACATTATTTGCTTTAATCTGTATGTCATCATTTTTTTCTGCATCAGAAACAGCATTTACTTGTTTTAACAAAATCAGAATTAAAAATCTAGCAAACTTAGGAGATAAAAAAGCTATAGAAGTACTTAAATTAGCAGAGGAGTATGATAAGCTGTTGTCTACTATATTAATTGGAAATAACATAGTAAATATTACATCAGCATCTTTGGCAACAATATTGTTTACTAAGTTTTTTCCATCGTCTGGAGTAACAATATCAACTATTGTTATGACAATAGTAGTATTAATTTTTGGAGAAATTTCTCCTAAAACTTTAGCAAAACAGCATCCTGAAAAGTTTGTTTTATCAACTGTATCAATATTAAAATTCATCGTTATAGTAATCACACCATTAAACTTTATTTTATCTTTATGGAAAAAAATGTTCAATAAGCTATTTAGAAAAAATGATGAACCATCAATAACTGAAGAAGAACTAAAAACAATAATAGAAGAAGTTGAAAGTGAGGGTGTTATTAATAAACATGAGGGAGAACTTATACGTTCTGCAATTGAGTTTGACGATTTAAATGCTGAGGATATTTATACTCCTAGAATTGACATAGTGGCAGTAGAAGAAAATGATTCTATTGAAGAAATAAAGGAAACTTTCATGGAAAGTGGCTATTCTAGATTGCCAGTCTATAATGAAAGTGTTGACCACATTATTGGCGTTATTCACGAAAAAGAATTTTATAGGCTAGTAAATAAAAAAATGACAAATATAAAAGAAATTACAAAAGATGTTTTATATATTACTCCGAACAAGAAAATATCTTCTTTACTTAGAGACCTACAACAAGCTAAATCACATATGGCAGTAGTTGTTGATGAGTATGGAGGAACAGAAGGATTAGTAACCTTAGAGGATATAATTGAAGAACTTGTTGGTGATATTTGGGACGAGCATGATGAAATTTTAGATTATTTTAAAAAAATTGACGAAAATAAATATTTTGTTTCATGTAATGCTGACATAGATGATATGATAAAACACCTTAATTTAAAATTTGAAAATGAATATAACGATGTATCCACAGTAAATGGTTTGGTGCTCAAACATTTTGACAAAATACCTGATGTTGGAGATACAATAGTAATAGATAATATAAAAATAACTGTCATTAAAGCAGAGTCAAAACGTGTTAATGAAATATGTGTTGAAATAATGGAAACTTAATAAAAAATAATAAAACTTAAATATTTACCACAAAGTATAATAAGATAGTAATAATCTTAGTGTTCTTTGTGGTTTTTTCATTTTTATGCCTCGAACTTATTTTCACAAGATAGTCAGCCTTTCCTAAGAAAGGATAAATCCTTGTATATGGAATTGATGCTTATCTTATTATTATCATATTTTTCAACCTTTATTTATATTTTAATTTGTAAATTTAAATAATTAATGGTAAAATACTTTCTAAGGAGAAAGATTGAAGAAAAAACATTCTTCACTCTAAAATTATTGTGATGCCGCTAAGCGGCGTAATGGCGGTAAATATGGATAACAAAAATTTTACTCATTTACATGTGCATACAGAATATAGCTTGCTTGATGGTGCATCAAGAATATCTGAGCTTATAAAAAAAGTCAAAGAGCTGGGTATGGAAAGTATAGCCATAACTGACCATGGTGTTATGTATGGTGTAGTTGAATTTTATAAGCAAGCAAAAAAAGAAGGTATAAAGCCAATATTAGGCTTTGAGGCTTATGTAGCTCAAAGAAGCATGCATGATAAAGATCCACAAAAGGATAAGGGACAGTATCATTTAATTTTGCTTGCAGAAAACTATGAGGGATTTAAAAATATTATTAAAATATGTTCCGCAGGTTTTGTTGATGGATTTTATTATAAACCGCGTGTAGATTATGATATATTAAAAAAATATAGTAAAGGTATAATTGCTTTAAGCGCTTGTATAGCAGGTGAGGTACAGGATTTAATACTAAATAATAATTATGAAAAGGCTAAGGAAAAGGTCTTATTATATGAGGATATATTTGGTAAAAATAATTTCTTTTTAGAAATGCAAGACCATGGAATGAATGAGCAAAAAATTATTAATAAAGGGCTTGTGAATTTATCAAATGAGCTTAATATACCTTTAGTAGCAACAAATGATATTCATTATATAAATAAAGAAGATGCAAGGTTTCATGATGTTTTATTATGTGTACAGATGCAAAAGACTATTGATGAAGATAGGATGAAATTCCCTTCAGATGAGTTTTACTTAAAAAGCTATGAAGAGATGTCAAAGCTTTTTCCAAAAGAAGCAATAGACAACACTATGAAAATTGCTAGTCGCTGCAATGTGGAACTAGATTTTGATACAGTCCATCTTCCGGAATTTGAAATTCCTGAAAATTACACTAAAAATTCATATTTTAGAGAACTATGTCAAAAAGGTTTGAATACAAGATATAAAGTAATCACAGAAGAAATACAAAACAGACTTGATTATGAAATATCCGTAATTGAGCAAATGGGGTATGTAGATTATTTTTTAATTGTTTGGGATTTTATAAAATATGCAAAAGATAATAAAATTATGGTTGGTCCAGGTCGTGGCTCAGGTGCAGGAAGCTTAGTAGCATATTCGCTTAAAATAACTAATATTGACCCAATAAAATATAAACTGATTTTTGAGCGATTTTTAAACCCTGAGCGTATTAGCATGCCGGATATTGACATTGATTTTTGCTATGAACGACGTGAAGAAGTCATAGAATATGTTATTGAAAAATATGGTACAAATAGAGTTGCTCAGATAATAACATTTGGTACAATGGCAGCGAGAGGAGCTATAAGAGATGTTGGCAGAGCCTTAAATATTCCATATGGTGAGATTGATATAATAGCAAAAAAAATACCAATGACTATTGGCATGACTATATCTAAAGCCTTAGAACTTGATAGTGATTTTAAGGATATGTACAATAATGATTATAGGATTAAGGAACTTATTGATATAGCACTAAAGGTCGAGGGACTTCCTAGACATACCTCTACTCATGCAGCCGGTGTTTTGATATCTAAGGATGACGTAACTGAGTATGTTCCATTATCAAGAAACAAAGATATAATAACAACTCAATTTAATATGGTAGAGCTTGAAGAACTTGGTTTATTGAAAATGGATTTTTTAGGACTAAGAACACTAACAGTTATACAGGATGCTATTAATCTTATTAAGAAAAATCATAATAAAGATATAAATTTTGATGACTGTGACTATGATGATAGTAAAGTTTATGAGTTATTTGCTCATGCTGACACCTTAGGTATATTCCAATTTGAAAGCTCGGGAATGAGATCTTTTTTAAAGGAATTCAAGCCTACTAAATTTGAAGATATTGCAGCAGCTAATGCACTTTATAGACCAGGTCCAATGGGACAAATACCAATATACGTAAAAAATAGCTTGCATCCAGAAAATGTGAAATATTTACATCCAATGCTTGAACAATCTTTAAAAGAAACTTACGGATGTATGGTATATCAAGAGCAAGTTATGCAAATAGTAAGAGATGTTGCTGGTTTTTCTATGGGACGTTCAGATCTATTAAGACGTGCCATGGGAAAGAAAAAAATGAAAATAATGCAAGAGGAAAGAGAGCATTTCATTTATGGTAAAACAGATGAAAATGGCGACATAGAAATAAATGGAGCGATTAGAAATGGTGTAAGTGAAAAAATTGCAAATGATATATATGATTTAATGATAGAATTTGCTAAATATGCCTTTCCTAAAGCTCATTCAGTAGCTTATGCTGCTGTAGCTTATGTAACCGCTTGGTTAAAATGCTATTATCCAGTAGAATTTATGGCCTCATTAATTACTAGTATAATGGGTAGTTCAAATTCAGTTGCTCTATATATAAGAGAATGTAAAAGGCTTGGAGTGGAAATATTACCACCAGACATTAATGAAAGTGAAGATAAATTTACAGTTAAGGATGGTAAAATAAGATTTGGACTTAAAGCTATAAAAAATGTAGGTACAAATGTTATATGGGAAATTGTTAAGACAAGAAATGAAAAAGGTAAATATAAGTCATTTTACGATTTTTGTCAAAAGGTTGATACATTAGTTCTGAATAAACGGCAAGTAGAATCATTAATAAAATGTGGAGCTTTCGATTCATTGAATTGTAAAAGATCACAGCTTATGGTTGTCTATGAACAAATTATTGATGGAGTACTGTATCAGAAGCGAAGAAATGTTGATGGTCAAGTATCTTTGTTTGATAGTAGCTTAGGTATAGAAAGTGAAAATATTATGTCTTCTGAAGATCTTCCGAATATTAATGAATTTTCGCAAAAAGATATATTAGCAATGGAAAAAGAAATGATGGGTATATACTTAAGTGGACATCCTCTATCTGAATATGAGTCATTGCTTGATGATAATACTACAACAAACTGCAATGAAATATTTGAAGCTCATGAGGGTATATCTGACGAAGAACAACAGTCTGATATAAAAGATGGCAATCAAGTAATAGTTGGAGGAATAATTATTAAAAAACAAAGAAAAATAACAAAGAATGATAACACCATGGCATTTTTAACTCTTGAAGATTTGTATGGTGCTATTGAAGTAATTGTTTTTCCAAAAATTTATAATAAATTTATGCAGTATATTACCGAAGACAGTATTGTCTTAATATATGGCACCTTAAGTATGGCTGAGGAAGAAACCCCAAAAATAATATGCAATAAAATAGTGCCATTATTGGAAATGAAAAAAAATTCTAAGTTATATTTGCAAGTAGAAAGCAAGGAGCATTATAAAAATGCAAAAAATGATATATATAGAATTTTAGAGACTTCAAAGGGTAATAATGAAGTTTTAGTGTACAGTAAATTAGAAAAAGCAAAAATGATTATACATAAGGATTATTGGGTAAATTTAAAAAATAATGAGTTAATTAACAAACTCATAACATTACTTGGTAATGAAAATGTTATAGTTAAGTAATAGTGTGTAACAAGTTACACACTGCGAAATGTGTTTCGCAGTGCGAAATGTGTTTTGCACTATATATAATAAAGTAGGTGATAGTGTGAAAAAAACACTTAACACTATGGAAAATCAAAAAGACGATTTTTCATTATTTATTTATGATGCCACTATGTGGCATAATGGAGGTTAAAATGAGAACAATTGGAGTTTTAACAAGTGGTGGAGATGCACCAGGAATGAATGCAGCCATAAGAGCAGTGGTAAGATATGGAATATATAGCGGAGTTAAAATTGTTGGAATAAAAAATGGCTATAAGGGATTAATAGATAATGATACAATTGAAATGAGTTTATCATCAGTTGCAGATATAATTCATCGTGGTGGTACAATACTGGGAAGTGCAAGATGTATAGAGTTTGCTGAGGAAAGTGGATTTAATAAGGCAGTAAAAAATATAAAATACTTAGGCATTGATGGAATCGTAACAATAGGTGGAGATGGTACTTTTAAAGGCTCTAAAAAGCTTTCAGAAGCTTCTATACCAACTATTGCTTTACCTGGTACAATAGATAATGATTTAGCATATACACAGTATACTTTGGGATTTTTTACTGCACTTGAAACAGTTTTAGAGTCTATAAGTAAAATACGAGACACATCATCTTCACATGGCAATACTAATGTAATAGAGGTCATGGGAAGAAATTGTGGAGATATAGCTTTATATGCTGGCCTTGCAGGTGGAGCTGAGCTTGTAGTTGTACCAGAGGTAGATTTTACAGTAGAGGAAATATGTGATAAGATAATGCAGGGAAGAATAAGAGGTAAAAAGCATAGCATTGTTGTACTTGCTGAAGGAGCAGGAGATGCTAAAACTCTTAGTGCTCAGATTGCTGAAAAAACTGGCATTAATACTAAATATTCTGTACTTGGATATACTCAAAGAGGTGGTACTCCGTCGTCATACGATAGACTTATAGGTAGCAAAATGGGAGCTAAGGCTGTTGAGTTATTATTAGAAGGTAAAAAATCAAGAGCTATTGGTGTTAAGGACGCGAGCATTTTCGACATTGATATAAGTGAAGCGCTTAATACAGAAAAGGTATTTGATTATGAATCTTTCGAATTAACAAAGATATTATCAACATAATAGTTAGAATATATTAACTGTCAAAATATTTGACTGTCAAATTGGGAGGTAAAAAAATTGAGAAAAACTAAGATAGTTTGTACAATAGGACCTGCATCTGAAAAAGAAGAGGTATTTAAAGAGTTAGTATTAGCCGGATTAAACGTTGCTAGATTGAATTTTTCTCATGGAACACATGAGGAACATGAGATCAGAATTAATACAATCAAAAAAGTTAGAGAAGAATTAAATAAACCGATTGCTATTATGCTAGATACAAAAGGTCCTGAGATAAGGACGAGAGATTTTGAAAATGGAGCGGTCAATATTGAAGCAGGTCAGGAATTTACCATTACTACTAGAAATATAATTGGCAATGAAAATATCTGTAGTGTTACATATGAAAACTTTTCAAATGAATTAAATGTAAATGATATTATTTTAATAGATGATGGACTTATTGAGCTAGTAGTAAAAGAAAAAATTAATGATACAGATTTAAAATGTGAAGTAAAAAATAGTGGTACTATAAAAAATAAAAAAGGTGTAAATGTTCCAAACACAAAAATTCAGCTGCCTGCATTGACACAGAAAGATATTGATGACATCAAATTTGGTATAAAACATGATGTAGATTTTATTGCAGCTTCTTTTATTAGAAAAGCAAGTGATGTTTTATCTATTAGACGTATACTTGAAGAAAATAATGCAGAACATATATCTATAATTTCTAAGATTGAAAATAGAGAAGGTGTTGACAATATAGATGAAATTATCAATGCATCTGATGGAATCATGGTTGCTAGAGGTGATTTAGGAGTAGAAATACTACTTGAGGAAGTTCCACTAGTTCAAAAAGATCTTATTTATAAATGTAATTTAGCTGGTAAACCTGTTATTACTGCAACACAGATGCTAGATTCAATGATTAGAAATCCACGTCCAACTAGAGCAGAAGTTTCAGATGTTGCTACTGCTATATTTGAAGGCTCTGATTCTATAATGCTATCTGGTGAAACAGCATCTGGTAGTTATCCAGTTGAAGCTGTTAAAACTATGAGTAAAATAGCAGCTATGATAGAGGATTCTTTAGACTATAAAGAAATATTAAATAATAAATATAATGGTTCAAATTATACAATAACAGATTCTATAGGCTTTGCTACTTGCAGAACTTGTATTGATTTACAAGCGGCTGCTATAATAAGTGCAACATCTTCAGGATATACTTCAATAGCTATATCTAAGTTTAGACCTAAGTCTCCAATTATAGCTACAACAGAATCACAAAGAGTTATGAGGAAACTATCAATATTTTGGGGTGTTTATCCTATTAAAACAGATAAGATGGTTACAACTGATGATGTTGTAGAGATGTCTGTAAATAGAGCCTTAGAAGATGGATATATAAAAAATGGTGATTTAGTTATTATAACTGCTGGAGTACCTGTTGGAGTATCAGGAACGACAAACCTTTTGAAGGTTCATGTTGTTAGTGAACTTTTATATAAAAAGGCAGGCTGTGGGAGAGAAACAGTGACAGCAAAAGCAGTAAAGGCTTTTAACTGTGATGAACTTGTAGGAAGATTTAATACTGGAGATATACTTGTTATGCATTCAACTGATAAAGATGTTGTAGATTATATGGAAAAAGCTTCAGCTATTATTGTAGAAGAAGGCGGATTAACATCACATGCCTTTATTGTATCTATGGAACTAGGAAAAGAAGTAGTAGTAGGTGCAACTAATTGTATGAATGTTATAAACGATGGTGAAATATTAACTGTTAACGGAAAACACGGTGTAGTATATAGGGGAGAGGCAAAGATATTAT
>DDAM01000071.1 GCA_002332905.1 Firmicutes bacterium UBA2058
CTTTCCTATTAGATAAATGAAGAATCGGAACGATTCTTCCATAGAGTGAACGTAGTTCACTTTTTATGTGTAGAATAAAGTAATATTTAGTATTTATATGTTGAAATTACTGCAAATTTTTAATATACTATATTTATATAATCAATGTAAAAATTAACAATCAGGAGAGGAAAATGAAAAAAAAATCAATTTTATACTTATTGATACTTGCACTAGTTCTATTATGTTCATGTAGCGATAACTCTAAGCTAACATTTAAAGAATTAAAAAATGTTTCTTATAAAGAATCAGTGCAGTTAGATTATAAGTCATTACATAACACTAATGCAGTTTTGATGTTTAAGTCCAACCCTAATAATGAAGAATTAGGTGAGCTGTATATTAAGTTATTTGACAAAGATAAGGAAAAAATAGCTGACAATGTGTATAAAAACCAGTATATTTTATTAAATAACAATGATATTGTTTATATTGATGTTGAATATAACCTTTATTTAAAAAAATATGGACAGGACGCTACTAAGATAGCTAAGAATGTTCCTTTTGATTCGGTTTATGTATCGTCTAAAAATTCTATATACTATAAAACATATGAGAATGATGATTTCCTAGAAAACTATGAATCAAATTATCAAGAAATATTACTTGACATAAAGGGTAATTCACTAGTGTTATTTGATTCTAAAGCTAAGTATGATATTAGCAACAGTTATAAATATTTTACTGATAATGGAGAGTTTCTATATTTTCTAAATGGTTTTGATACACTATCTAGAGTTAATACAGAAGGAAAAATAGAGAATCTAGCTGGTAATGTGAGTTCTTTTACTGTAACACAAGATGGAAGTGCATATGCTTATAATAATTATAACAATCGTTTGTATATTAAATGGTCTGGCGCACAAGAGGCTTCTTTTATTAAAAAATTAGATGTATATGATGATTATCAGCTTTCCAATAATGGTCTTTCATGTATATTTGCAGCCGATGATAGTGATGAGACTAATTTAATGTTTGTTTCACCATTTAATGAACCAGTAAGTATAACAAAAAACAATTACGTACATAAATCAAGCTCAAATAACGAATATCTATATGTTTTAGATGAAAATAATAATTTATATGGATATAAGCTTCCTAAGATAACAGCAAAAACTAAGTCAGAGGATTTAAAAAAACAATTAGATGAATTGAAAGAAACTCTTATAGGTACAGATATCAGTTATTTTACAATATCTCATGATGGTAAAAGTGTATCTTATATAAATTCAAACAATGAGCTTTATACCTCTTATGAGCTAGCGGAAGCAGTGAAAATACAAGATAATATTAGCAATATTGAATACATATATAATGCAATTGTTTTTCAAGATATAAACTTAAAGCTATATGTAAATGATGCTTTAAATGATATGAGCAAGGTTGTAAGCTCTAGCAAAGAAATTTGTGACAATTCAGAATTTTTCTATGTTGAAAATAACTCTTTGGATTATTTTATTTATATGGACAAAGAATCTGATTTATACATTTACTCAATAGAAGAAAAGTTAAAATTAATCATTGATAATGTTGAAGAATATAATATAGTTAAAGGTAATTATGTTAATTTATATGAAAAATCACTGTCAATTGATGATATAGTAGGAATATATAGTTGTGAGAACAATAGTAATTCATATGATTCCTTTGTTATTGCAATCACAAGTGGTGATATAACATTAATCTTTGATGATTACAGCAGTAAAAGAGAAATTTCAGTTGTTGAAAGCACACAAACATCTATTTCATTAACAGATGATGAAGGGTATAGTTATTCTATTTATAAAAATAATGATGAGTTATCATTAGAAATATATGATGATGAAATAGATTCATATTATCAATACAAAGTAAAAAATATTGCTAATGATGAATTTAATGAAAAATTAGAACATGCGCAACTAGAGATGAAATTTAATGCAGTGTATGAAGTGTTAGAAGATTACTATTATAATGGATATACAGCAACTGAAGCTCTACCTATGTATCACGAGCGTAGCGTTGAATCAGAAATTATAGGATATACAGTTAAAGATGATGAATATTATGTACATAGCTATTATGTTGAAGACGATTATAATTTTTGGTTGAATCTTGAATACATTGATAGTGATGGAAATAATGATTATGCTTGGATATATATCAATCCTAGTAATATAAATATAGAAAATTAATAATATAATGGAGAAATAAAATGGAAGATAATAAAATATTGTGTGCACAGTGCGGTAAGGAATTAAAAAACACAAATAAATTTTGTACAAGCTGTGGAACTAAAAATGAAGCATTTTTACAAGAAGAAACAGTTGAAATAAATAAAAAATTACCATATAAAAATAAAAAATTATTTATAGGTATTGGTGCAGTTGTAGCTGTATTATTAGTGATTGCTCTAATAACTCCAGCAGTTTTAGCATTTATATCACCTACTAGCTATGTAAAATCAGCTATATCTAATACTTTTGAATCATTTAAAAAGGATAACAAAAAATTTAGTGATGTACCAACTTTAACATCAATATTTGCTAATAAAAGTGGTAATTCTCAAAAAGAATTATATTTAAATATTGAAGATATAAATGCCGGAGAAATGCCAATAGATGCTTCAATGCTTAAAGACTATGGTATGAAATTTAGAATGCAATCAAATAAAGACAATACAGCTGGTAATTTTAATCTTACTCTATTAAATGATAAAAATGAAATAGTAGGTGGTAGTTTTTATTATGATAAAGAAAAGATTGCTTTAGAAGCACCAAAGCTATTTGAAGACATTTTAGGTGTTAAAATTGAAGCAAATGATGATACTAAGGAAAATGATGAATTAGACAATTTAAACTCTATGGCTAATGCTTTTTCAGAATTAATTGAATCCACAACAAAATTACGAGATATTTATGCTGATTTATCTTCAAAGTATGCAGTTAAACTTATGGATTTAGCTGAGTTTGAAAGAGATAAAGCTGATAAAAGTATATATAAAGCGACAATAGATGGAGAAGATGTTGTATCGCTTATGACAGATTTCTTAACAGAGCTTCTAAACAATGAAGATTTTAAAGATTATTATGCAACATCTATGTATTTGTCAGAAGGATATTATTCTAAAGAGTATTATGTTGATATGGTTGAAAATATAGCTGTAGCATTGCCAGATGAAATAGATTATATGCTTGAGGAAGTTGAAATCGGTGATTTAATGATAGATGTTGTAATAGAGAAAAAGACTATGGTAAGCTTAGGTGCAAGCTTTAGCATGACATCCTATGGAGAAACTTTTAAAATTAAATACGATATGGACTATATTAATGAAAAAGATAATCATGGTATAGATTTTAGTTTGAAATTTGGTATTTCTAACTATGATACTATTGAAGGAAACTTGTCATATATAAAGGATGGTAAGGATTTTAGTAGAAATACAACAATTGATATTAATATTTCTGAACTAGATGGAATTATATCTTTAGATTTTGTAGAAGTATTGAAAAATAATAAAAAATATGAAAATTCTTTGACATTTAACATGAATAATGGATATGAAGATATTAAAGTTAAATTTAACACAGAAGGTTCATATAAAAATAGCGAGAGAATTGATTATGAAAACATTGGATTAACTGTATCTGTTGATGATGAGATATTCAAGCTTGACTTATCAGGATATGCTGCAAATACAAAGATAAAATCTATAGAAACTGTAGATAGTAAAAAAATAATATATCTTGAGGATTTGGATGAGCAAGATATGAATGAATTATATACTGAATTTAATAAAAACTTATACTTACTTATGCAGAGCTTTGAAGGATCAATTTAATATTTAATAGAATGTTTTCTAATACTTATCGCGATAGGTATTAGTATTATAAATCACCACAAATAGTTGATAAAATTTGTGGTGATTTATTTTTGTATTTAATCGTTAATTTAATTTTTTGTAGATAATTTACATGTTTTGTGGTAAACTTATTAGATGGAAAAGTGTGAATTAAGAGTTTCATACTAGTGAAAAAGCTTTTTACACAATGGAAGAATTTAAGGAGAATAAGAAACAGATGATTAAAATTGGAGCACATTTATCAATAACAAAAGGATTTTATAAGACTGCTCAGACAGCTCTTAGCATAGATAGTAATACATTCCAGTACTTTCCCAGAAACCCTAGAGGTGGAGGTATTAAAGCACTGGATTTAGAAGATGTAAAAAAATTTAAAAAATTTATAGAAGAAAATAATTTTGCACCTATTTTATGCCATGCTCCATATACATACAACTTATGTTCAGCAACTGAGGATACTAGAAATTTTGCGCGTATGGCTCTTAGACAAGATTTAGAAAGACTAGAGCTTTTGCCAGTTCATTTATATAACTTTCATCCTGGAAGTCATGTAGGACTTGGCATTGAAAAAGGTATAGAAAATATTGTTGAAATACTAAATGAAGTTGTAACAGAGGAAATAACCTCTACTATATTGCTTGAAACAATGTCAGGAAAAGGCTCAGAGGTTGGAAGTAAATTTGAAGAATTAAAAAGCATTATTGATGGTGTTAATTTTAGTGAAAAAATAGGTGTTTGCATGGATACTTGCCATATTTTTAGTGCTGGATACGACATAGTAAATGATTTAGACGGGGTTATAGATGAGTTTGATAAAATTGTAGGACTTGATAGATTAAAAGCTATCCATTTAAATGATAGTATGATGCCATTTGGTAAAAATAAGGATAGGCATGCTGAGATTGGTAAGGGTGAAATAGGTTTAGAAACCTTAATGAGATTTATAACACACCCTAAACTAAAGGATTTGCCATTTTTCTTAGAAACTCCTTTAGAAGACGACGGACATAGGGAAGAAATTAAAATGATAAAAGGGTTAATAGGGACAAAATAAATATAAGAAAAAAATGGGATTATTATGTTAAGCACTTACTTTGTGAAGATGTGTTAAAATAATATGCTATTTGAAAATAAATTGAGAGATAGGTTTAAAAAATGATAAATACTAAAAAACTAGATAAACTTTTATTAAAGGCTGAAAAACCTGCACGGTATGTAGGCAGTGAATTAAATGAAATTGTTAAAAATAAAGAAGATATAAATCTTAGATTTGCCTTTGCTTTTCCAGATGTATATGAAGTAGGTATGTCTCATCTTGGTATGCATATATTGTATAATTTATTAAATTCTCAAAATAACATCTGGTGTGAAAGAGTATTTGCACCTTGGGTTGATATGGAAGAAATAATGAGAGAAAACAACATACCTTTGTTTGCACTTGAAAGCAAGGACGAGTTAAAGGATTTTGATATAGTTGGATTTACTCTGCAATATGAGATGAGCTTTACAAATGTATTGAATATGATAGACCTTGCAAATATTCCTGTTCGTTCAGAGGATAGAGATGACAATATGCCGCTTATTATTGCTGGAGGACCATGTGCATTTAATCCAGAGCCTTTATACAATGTTATAGATTTATTCGTGCTTGGAGAAGCTGAAGAGGTAACATTAGAACTGTGTAATTTATATGAGGAAAAGAAGGAAAAAGGATACACTAAGGATGAATTTTTAGAAAAAGCTGCACAAATTGAAGGTATATATGTGCCTAAATTTTATGATGTTATATACAATGAGGATGGCACCATAAAGGAAAGAAAGATACTTAATTCTAATGCACCTGAAATTATAAAAAGAAGAATTATTAAGGATATGGATAAAAGCTATTTCCCTGACAAAATAATTGTACCATATATTGATACAGTACATGATAGAGTAGTTTTAGAAATCCTTAGAGGATGTGTCAGAGGATGTAGATTTTGTCAAGCTGGTATGTTATATAGACCTTTTAGAGAAAAAAATGTAAATACCTTATTAAGTCAAGCAGAAAACCTAATTGAATCATCTGGACATGAAGAAATATCATTATCTTCTCTAAGCTCTAGCGATTATTCTTGTTTAGGGGATTTAGCTACACAGCTTCTTGAAAAGTATGAAAAAAGGAACATAGGAATATCATTACCATCCTTAAGACTTGATACAGTTACCTTCGATTTAATTGAAAAATTGCAAGAGGTTAAAAAATCAGGCTTAACATTTGCACCTGAGGCTGGCTCTCAACGTTTAAGAGATGTAATTAATAAAAATTTAACTGAAGAACAAATTTTAAAACCTGTTAAAACAGCCTTCGATTTAGGCTGGTCGACTGTTAAACTGTACTTTATGATTGGACTTCCAACTGAGACTGTAGAAGACGTTATGGGAATAAAGGATTTAGCCTATAAGATAAAAGATTCATTTTTTGATAGACCAAGAGAACAAATCAAAGGTAATCTTAGAGTGACTGTAAGTGCTGCATGCTTTGTTCCAAAACCATTTACACCATTTCAGTGGTTTGGACAAAATACTATTGATGAATTTTACGATAAGGCCAAGATGCTTGATAGAGAAATAAAGGATAAAAAAGTTGTATATAATTACCATGCGCCGCGTATAAGCTATTTGGAGGCTGTTTTTGCTAGAGGTGACAGAAGAGTAGCTGATGTGTTAATAAAAGCTTGGGAAAAAGGCTGTAAATTTGATGGTTGGAATGAATGGTTTAAATACAATACATGGATTGAAACTTTTGATGAATTAGGAATTAGCACAGATTTTTATGCAACTAGAAACAGAGAGATTACTGAGGTTCTTCCTTGGGATTTTATAGATATTGGCGTTGAAAAAAGCTTTTTAATTGATGAGTACAATAAAGCTTTAAGTGAATCTACTACACCGAACTGTAAGGAAAAATGCAGCAATTGTGGTATTAATAAAAGAAAAGTTGGAGGTGTATGTAAACGTGTATAAGGTAATTTGTAAATATACTAAAACTGGTGATTTGAAGTTTATTTCACACTTAGATATCTTAAGGCTTATGCAAAGAGCTATTTGTAGAGCAAAGCTTCCTGCAAAATATTCAGAAGGATTTAACCCACATATTAAGATAGCATTCGGTTTTCCTTTGTCTCTTGGTGTTGAAAGTGTTGGGGAATATTTTGAGCTTGAGTTAACTGAAAAAGTTGATATAGAAAAACTTGTTGATGCCTTAAATGATGTCTTGCCTAACAAAATGAAGATAATGAGTGCAAAGTATTATGAAGGTAAAGATTCTCTTATGACAATGTGTAATTATGCTGAATACTTAATAAACATAGAAGCAAGCAATATTGATATAGAAAATTTAAATGCTTTACTTGCTAAAATGGCAAATGAAGGTGTAACATATATAAAAGAGAAAAAGAATAAAGCAAAAAATAAGGTTACAAAAAAAGAAATTAATACAAAAGATTTTATTCATTATACAAAGGCTAAAATAATAAATGATGAAAAAATTATTATAGAAGTTGTTTTTAAAACGTCTGGCGAAGGAAGTATGAAGGTTTCTGATTTTATTAAGGTTTTAGAAGAAAATAATAATGTAATAGACTATTATTCAGCTATGAAGATGGAATCGTTAAGTGTAGATCTAAAACCAATAT
Source organism: Firmicutes bacterium UBA2058 (assembly GCA_002332905.1). Taxonomy (GTDB): domain Bacteria; phylum Bacillota; class Clostridia; order Tissierellales; family Sedimentibacteraceae; genus UBA1535. The sequence goes on from DDAM01000071.1 coordinate 7,558, forward strand.
TGTAAAATTGAGGTATAAGAGTGAAGAGAAAACACTCTTCACAGAGTGAAATGTATTTCACTCTAAAATTATTGTGACGCCACGAAGTGGCGCAATGGGAGGAAATTATGAGACAGTTAATTATAACGAGCTCTTTTTCCTATGAGAAGGTAGCTATATTAATAGATGGAAGTTTAGAAGAATTTTTTTATGAGAATAAAAATGAATATAGTAGCCTTAACAATATTTACAAAGGTAAGGTTATAGATATATTACCAGGAATGCAAGCAGTTTTTGTGGACATTGGACTTGAGAAAAATGCATATTTATATATAGATGAGTTATTATCTAATAAAACTATATCTGATAAAAATTTAAGCAAGGATGAAATCTATAATATAAGCGATATTGTAAAAAAAGGTGAGGAATTAATGGTTCAGGTTATTCGAGAGCCAATAGGTGAAAAGAATGTTGCTGTTACTACAGACATATCTTTAGCTGGTAAATATCTTGCCTTGATTCCAAAAAATATGGAAGTCAATGTGTCCAAAAGAATTGTAAATAAAATAGAAAAGAAAAGATTATATGACATTGGTAATAAAATTTTAAGCGAAGACTATGGTATGGTTATTAGAACCTCTGCTGAAGGATTAGATGAAAAAGTACTACAAGAAGAATATAATTTATTAGTTAATAAATATAAAAAAATAGAAAAAGAGTATGGTTATTCCTATGCACCTAAGTTGTTACAAAGACATAATACATTACTTGAAAAGGTATTTTTTGAATATATTAATAAAGATGTAGATGAAATCTATGTTGAGGATAAAGAAACAAAGAATATAGTAAGCAATCTTTTATCCAAATATGATGGATATAACAATAATAATATTAAATTAATAGATTCTTACACAAACCTATTTGAAACATTTAATATTGAAAAACAAATAGACGAATTAAATGATAGGAAAATAGAACTTGATAATGGTGGAAGTATTATTATAGATAGTACAGAGGCGATGACAGTAATAGACGTAAATAGTGGAAAATTCATTGGTACGAACAGTTTGCAGGATGATACTTCATTAACTATGAATTTGGTTGCGCTAAAAGAAATAGCAAGACAAATAAGGCTAAGAAACATAAGTGGAATTATTATTATTGATTTTATAGATTTTAGAAAAAATGATTTTTCAGAAATTTTAGTTAATAAAGCTAAAGAATTATTGAAGCAGGATAAAGCAAAAACTAAGGTTTTAGGTATGACCAAGCTAAATCTTATGGAGATAACAAGAAAAAGAAATAGGGAAAATTTCTATAACTCTATGAATGAAAAATGCAAAGCTTGCAATGGAAGCGGTACTGTTCCATCCTCTCTACAAATATTATTTAAAATCGAAAATATAATAAGAAAAGTACATTCAAATACATCATGCAATTTTGTTATTTTAAAGTGCAATGAGCAAATTTATAATAAGGTAACAATTGAACTAAAAAATGAGATTTGGCTTATGGAAGAAAAATCAAATATTAGTATAAGCTTTATTAAAGATAATAATTCCTTAAGCAATATTATAGAAATAGAAAAAATGGGTAAAAAGGGTTAGAAATGAAATTAATTATAACGGAAAAACCATCAGTTGCAAAAGACATTGCAAATGTATTAGGGATTAATAAACGAGGAAATGGGTATATGGCTGGTAATGGATATACCGTAACCTGGTGCGTGGGTCACTTAGTGCAATTAGCAATGCCAGAGGAATATGATTCTAAGTTTAAAACTTGGAATATGAATACATTACCTATCTTCCCTACTAAATTTAAATATGTTATAAATGAATCTACAAAGGAACAATATGATATTGTAAAAAGATTAATGAATAATGAAGATGTAGATGAAATTATATGTGCAACCGATGCTGGGAGAGAAGGACAGCTAATTTTTGGATATGTTTATATTACTGCTGAATGTAAAAAGCCTGTAAAAAGATTGTGGATAAGCAGTATGACAGATGAGGCTATAAAAGAAGGCTTTAATAGCTTAAGAGATAATAAGGATTATTATCTTTTGTATCAATCTGCAAAATCAAGGTCTGAAGCTGATTGGCTTGTTGGAATAAATGCTACAAGATTATTTTCTGTTAAATATAATCAAAAATTGACAATTGGACGTGTTCAAACACCAACACTTGCCATGATAGTTCAAAGGCAGCATGAGATAGATAATTTTGTTCCAGAACCATTTTTTGAGATTTCTGCGAACTGTGGAAGCTTTACTGCTACATGGTATAATGAGGATGGAACTAGAATAAAGGAAAAAGAAAAAGCCGAAGAAATAATTAAAAAATGCGAAAATAAAGAAGGCTTAATAACAAAAGTAACAAAGAAAAAAGCTACAACTGAAAGACCATTGTTATATGATTTAACTGAGCTTCAAAGAGATGGCAACAAAAAATATGGATATACGGCAGAACAAACACTAGAAGCCGCACAAAATTTATATGAAAAATATAAGCTAACAACATATCCAAGAACAGATAGTAGATATCTAAGCAATGATATGAAGCCAAAGCTTAATGGTTTATTACTTAATATTAAACAAGGGTACAAAGAGGCCGAGAGCTGTATAGATAAAGTTTTATCTCAAAAAATTAATACTGATAAAAGAGTAATTGATGATAAAAAGATAACTGATCACCATGCTATTATAGTGACAGACAATATTAGAAATCTTGAGAGAATAAAGCTTCCTGAAAAAGAAAGAAACATACTTAAGCTTGTTATTACTAGATTTATCGTAGCATTAGATAAAAAGCAGGAATACGAGCAAACAGATATTGAGCTTGTTATAGAAAATGAAAACTTTAAGGCTAGAGGTAAAAAAATAACAGTACCTGGTTGGAAGGAAACAGAGGATATACTTCTTGGAAAAGCTGTTAATACCGACGAAGAAGATGAAAAAGAAATAACAAAGGCTGTTAAGAAAAATGATAAGGTTAATGTTGAGGAGTTAAAGCTTTTAGAAAAGAAAACATCTTCTCCAAAGCTTTATAATGAGGCTACACTGCTTACTGCTATGGAGACTGCTGGCAAGCAAATAGAAGATGAAGAGCTAAGAGAAAATATGAAGAGTATTGGTCTTGGTACACCGGCAACAAGAGCTGGCATAATTGAAAAACTCGTATCTGTAGGATATATTAAAAGAAATAAGAAAAATCTTGTTCCTACTGAAAATGGTATTAAACTTATAGAGCTCGTTCCAGAAAAGCTTAAAAAACCAGATTTGACAGGAGAATGGGAGCAATCTTTAAATAAAATTACATCAGGTGATGAAAAATCTCAAAATTTTATAGTTAATATTAAAAAATACGTTTATGATATAATTAATGAAGGTAAAAGAAGCAATTTGGCCAATGTTAGCTTTACTGGAAACAATTTATATAATTCTAACAAAGAGGTTATTGGAATTTGTCCAAAATGTGGACAAAGTATTTTTGAAAGTGAAAAGGGCTTTTACTGTTCAGGCTTTAGAAATTATCCAAAATGTAATTTTGGAATATGGAAAAGTGATAAGGTATTTGTTGAAAATAACATAAATCTAACTAAGGAAATAGCTAAAGAACTAATAGAAAATGGTAAAACCAATGACTTTTCTATAAAACTTGAAGATGGTAGTGAAAAAAATATATCAATTAACATGCAAATTAATGGCAGGTATGTTAATTTTAATGTAATATCATAAAATTCTTTAAGGCTATAACGAATAAAAAGTGCGTATAAGTAAAAGAGTTTTTAATTCATCCATAAAAATAGGGACATGAAGTCCCTATTAATTTTTATTTAGTTTTTACTGCTGTTCCGTATGCTAGTATTTCTGCTGCACCTTGCATTACTGCTGCTGAGGTGTATCTTATATTTATTATCGCGTCAGCACCAAGTTTTTCTGCTTCATTAACCATACGAAGTGTAGCTATGCCTCTAGCCTCATCCATCATTTCAGTGTATGATTTTAGTTCTCCACCTACTATAGTTTTAAAGCCTGACATTATGTCCTTTCCTATGTGTTTTGATTGTATAACGCTGCCTTTAACTAAACCAATGACATCAAATTCTTTACCTGTTATGTAGTCAATATTTACGAGCATCATCCTCTTCACCACCTTTAATTTCTTTAATTCTTTGTAACATTACATAAATTGAAATGCATGATAAGCATAGAGGTATAAATGTGATTAATAACTTTTCAACCAAATTAAGGTCACTTGAAAAAAGTGCCATAATACCTATAGTTGAAAAATATAAAATCATAATTAAACCAATTATTATAGGAGCAATATATTTTCTCATAAGCACCTCTATCATATAAATATATAGTAAATATATTTTACCTCATATTTTAAAAAAAGTAAATATAAATCTATATCTTTTATATATCAAATAATTTCTTATTTAACTGTTGTATTAATTATATTAATATTCTATAATTTAATTAATAACGTTATGGAGGTAGGTATATGAATTATACTTGGAGTTTAGACGAGCTTTATACCAGCTTTAATTCGAATGAGTTTAAGAGAGATATAGAAGAGCTTTCAACTGCTGGTGAAAAGATGCTCGAATTTTCACAGAAAGAGTTTGTAGATTATAATAATGCTACACAAAAAATTGAAAAATACATAGAGCTGACTAAAAGGTATTTAGAATTAACAATAAGACTTAGAAGCTATGCTTCCTTAAGAATTTCTACTAATTCAAAGGATGGAGATGCAATAGCATATATTGGAAAAGTGGGCAAATATGCTAGCGAACTGACAGCTTCAAAAATTGCATTTCAAAATTATATAAAGAATTATAATAATATAGATAAATCTATAAATGAATCAAGCTTATTAAAAGAACATGAGTTTTATTTACATGAAATTATAGAGTCTTGCAAGCATCAATTAAGTGACAAGGAAGAAATATTAATTTCAAAAATGAAATTAACGGGCTCAACTGCATGGTCGCAACTTCAAGGCAAGGTTTCATCAGAGGCTGTAGTTGAACTTGAGGAAAACGGCGAAAAAATAACAATTCCAGTTACTGCTTTATCACAATTACCATCAACAGATGATATTGAAGTTAAGAAAAACAGATTCTTTGCTGAGTGTAGAGCTTATGACAAATATGCTGATATATCAGCTGCGTGTTTAAATAACCTTAAGGGTGAAGTATTAACAATTTCAGAGCTTAGAGGCTATTCATCACCTTTAGAAATGACATTAAATGAGTGTAGAATGGATAAGGAAACATTAGATGCCCTGATTGGAAGTATAGAAGAATACTTACCGCAGCTTAGAAGATATTATAAGATTAAAGCAAAGCTATTAAATTACCCAAATGGATTACCATACTTTGATATTTCTGCTCAGGTTGGAAAATCTAATAAAAAGTACACTGTAGAGGAAGGTAAAGAAACAGTTTTAAATGCTTTTAGAGGATTTAGTGAAGAATTATATGAATTTGCAAAAAAAGCATTTGATAATAGGTGGGTAGATTTTGAGCCTAAAGCTGGTAAGAGAAGTGGAGCATTCTGTAGCGGTATCTATCCTATTAAAGAGAGTAGAGTGTTAACAAACTTCAACGGAAATATAAAAGATGTTAATACACTTGCACATGAATTAGGACATGGATTCCACGGAAAACAATTAACTACTGAAAGTATACTTAATAATACATATCCAATGCCTTTAGCAGAAACCGCATCAACTTTCTGCGAGGAAGTATTAAAAAATGAGTTATTAAAGAATATTAGTGATGAAGAGAAGCTTTCTTTTTTAAGCTTTAGCATATTAAGTGCAATTCAAGTTACTGTAGATATTTTATCAAGATATTATTTTGAAACAGAATTCTTTAATAGAAGAAAGGATCATGAATTATCTGTAGATGAAATTAAAGAGGTAATGTTAGAGGCACAGAAAAAGAGCTATGGTGATGGGCTTGATAATGAGCTATTAAATCCTTATATGTGGTTAAACAAGGTTCACTATTACTATGCCGAAAGAAACTTCTATAACTTCCCATATGCCTTTGGATTGTTATTTTCTCTTGGTTTATATTCTATATATGAGAAAAAAGGAGAAGCATTCATTGATGACTATAATAATTTATTAAAGGCTACTGGTAAAATGAAAATAGCTGATGTATGTAAGCTTGTAGATGTTGATGTAAGAAGTAAAGACTTTTGGAAGTTGTCACTTGATAAAATTGTAGCTTCAATAGATGAATTTGAAAGATTAGCAAATAATTTATAATTTTTTTAAAAATTGGCTCTTCAATTAATTTGCGGAGCCAATTTTAAATTGTTTCATATTATATCATAGTCTCAACTACGTCGAGCCATTTAAAATAAATTAAACCTAGAGTATAGTATTATTTAAAATAAAATGGTATTATTGAGAGGTATATGATTTACTTATTAATGTAAGCATATATAACCCGTGAAATGAAAGATACATTAAGAGATTCTGTTTTATTCTTAGTAAATACAGATAGAATTAATAAAAATAGAGTTAGATAATAGGAGAGCCAATGATAAAAAGTTTAAATAATTTAATACCTAAAATTCATGAATCATGTTTTATAGTTGATGAATGCTCAGTTAGTGGAGATGTAACTATGGGAGAAAAAAGCAACACATGGTTTTACTCTGTAATTCGTGCAGACGTCAATAAAATAACTATAGGTAAATATACTAATGTTCAAGACGGAGCAATAATACATGTAACCAAGGAAAATGCTACTACAATTGGTGATTATGTAACTATAGGTCATGGTGCTAAACTTCATGGCTGTACTGTACATGATAATGCTTTAATTGGAATAGGTGCTATCATTCTAGATGGAGCAGAAATTGGTAAAGGTGCCTTTATAGCCGCAGGTTGTGTAGTCCCTCCCAATAAAAAAATACCAGAAAATGTCGTGGTAGTAGGTAATCCGTGCAAAATTATAAGAGAAGTAAGTGAGTCTGAAAAAAATGCAACGCTTCATAGGTGTATAAAATATGCCGAAGAATATCCTGAAGCATACAAATAGAAAAAAGGCATTTTACAAATTATATAAAGTGCCTTTTAGTCTACATTTTGAGGTAGGAGGGAAATTATCCTCTTACCTATTTTCTTTATCTCATGTTGATTGTCTTTGTTAAATTTTCATATTTACTTATTGGGACCAACAAATATGTCATTTTAAATTATATTTTTCTATCATTTCTTTTAGTATTGTTGCTTGTCCACTTAATTCTTCTGAGGATGCAGCACTTTCCTCAGCAGTTGCTGAATTTGTTTGTACAACGGATGAAATCTGTTCAGTTCCTTCAAGTATTTGTGAAATTGAAACAGTTAATTCATTTGAATTAGCAGTTATTTTATTCATAATATTTGATACATTCTGTGATAATTCAACTGCTATGTTTAATGACGATGCAGTTGTATCAGCAATTTCTATACCATTTGATACTGCAGATAATGCTTTATCAATTAAAAGAGTTGTGTTCTTAGCAGCTTCGGCACTTTTACTAGCTAGATTTCTTACTTCATCTGCAACTACACTAAAGCCCTTTCCTGCAACACCTGCTCTTGCTGCCTCAACAGCTGCATTTAAAGATAAAATATTAGTTTGGAATGCTATATCTTCAATCAATTTAATTATCTTAGAAATTTCATTAGAAGAAATTTTAATTTCGTCCATAGATTTAAGCATTTCTTTCATTTCGTTGTTACCTTTTTTTAATTCCTCTAAAGCCTTTTCAGTCAAATTGTTAGCATTTACAGTTTCTGCTGAACTCAGATTGATATTTTCTGATATTTCATTTATTGTTGCGGATAATTCTTCTAAAGAGCTGGCTTGTTCAGTTGCTCCCTGCGATAATTGTTGTGCACCTGCTGAAATCTGATTTGCTCCGTTTGCAACTTGATCTGATACTTGTGCTATATCTTTCATATTATTGTTTAAATCTTTAATAATTCTATTTAAAGAATCTTTAATAGTTACAAAATCACCCTTATATTCAATATCAATATCAAGGTTAAGATTGTTTTTTGCAATTTCTGACATTATATAATCCATATTTGTTATATATGCTTTTAAAGACTCAATAGTATTTTTAACTGAAATATGTAGTAACTGAGTTTCATCATTTGAAACAACTTCTGGAATTGGTGTAGATAAATCACCTTGTGCTAATAATTCCATTCTTTTTACCATTAATAATATAGGGTTTGTTATACCATTTGATATTATAAAGAATACTATGGAGGATATAATTCCTAAAAGTATTGCTATAACAATTGTCATAATTGTACTTTTGGCGATTTGAGTTGTAAACTCATTTTTTTCAGCTGTAACAAATATACTCCAGCCTAAGTCTTCGCTTACTGTTGAAAATGCTGCTAATTTTGTTACCTTATTCCAAGTATATTCGCCATATCCGGTTTCACCATTGGAAGCTCTTTTTTCTAATTCACCAATTTTCTTTTGACTTTTATCAGTCTTTGATTCTTCATATGAATTTGACACATTTATTAAACTTGGATTTTTATGAGCGATAACATATCCGTCTTTGTCTAGTAGATATGCTGAACCTGTTTTACCAATTTGTGTTTGTGCTACAATATCATATATTGCATTATAGTCAAATGTTACAAATAAAACTCCTACTATTGAATTATTTGACTTTATTGGCATTGAATATACAAATACTAATTTATCTTCCAACTCACTGAATTTAAATGGGTTTGACATTGAGCTATAGCCATTAAATGCTTTTTTATAAAAATCATATTCTTTAACGTTAAGTTCTTGCATAATGCTTTGCTTAGTAGAAGTGTATATGACATCTATTGTACAATTATATTTGTTTCCGTAGACATCATTTTTTTGCTTTAAATAATTTGTTTTATTTATCATGGCTCCTGAAGTTGTTGTAAGAGTAGGGTTATCCGCAATTTCTGAAAATAATACAGTGAATGCTTCCAGCTGCTTATTTACATTGTTTGCTGCTTGTTTTGCTATTTCAACTACTGTATTTTCAAGTGCATTATCAGTTGAAATGTTTATTGAATAAATAGAAACAAGAGAGAATACGATTGCAGTAATTAAAAATATGATAGCGTTTACAGATGTTAGCTTTCTTTTTAGACTTTTTCTTTTCTTCATGACTTTCTTCTCCTATTTAATAAAATAATTTGTTCTTTTATTATATACCAAAATACGTCAAAATAAAACAAAATTTAGCAAAAATCTACAAAATAATAAATAACATCGAAAAAAATGATTGTATAAAAGCGAAAAGACACTTTTTTGATGAATCTTTTTACTTTTATTTTAATTTATATTTTTCAATATAGCAGCACTCTATAACAAAATATTTATTTAGAAATTTATAAAAAATCTTTGTTGCACAAACTATATAAATGTTATATAATACTACATAATTATTTTTTAGGAGGAAGCATTGATAGAAATAAACGACAAAATTAAGACTATTTTAAGTGCATGTGATGATAAAAAAGGTTATAACTTTACTATAATAAACATTTCAAAAATTAGCTCTATATGTGATTATTTTATTATATGTAGTGGAAATAGTGATAGACAAACGCAGGCAATAGCTGATGAGGTTGAATTTAAAGCAGAAAAGGCTGGATACGAGGTTTATCATAAAGAAGGATTTAGTACTGGTAGATGGATTTTATTAGATATGGATAATATATTTGTTCATATTTTTCATAGAGATGAAAGAGATATATATGATCTAGAAACTTTATGGAACGAAGGAGAATTTATTGATTCAGAACATTTTGGAATAAAAAATTGGAAATAATTAGAACGATGCAAAGCATCGTTCTGGGACGCGAAGCGTCCTTTTTTTATGAGTAATTTTTATTAAATTGCAGTATTATAATCCTTCTCGCATTTTCTTTCTTCGCTTTTTTCTTTTTTGTTTTATAACATAAACTCTAATTTTATTGTAGATTCTTAAAGTCAATACTGCTATAAGAATAGCAATAATTATTTTTAGCAATGTTGGTAACTTTGAAACATCGTTACTTTTATTATTCTTATTAGTGTTTTTTATTGATGAAACTGACATTGTTGATATAATATCTGTACTACCAACAACTTTATTATCTATTTTATATTCTAGCTTACCTAAGGAATCTCCCTTTTTAATAGGTAGAGAAATATCAAATATCTTTACATCGGTTTTTATATCCGGAGTAGTTCCTTTTTCTACAATAATACTTACATTATTTTTTGTTACAAGAGGTAGTTTTTCTGAATTTTCTAAAACATCTAAATCTTGAACAAATTCATTTGCTTTAATCATATTTTTTACTTCAAAATTATCAAACCCGTAATTTAATAGGTTATGAGTATCTGTATATACATCAGTACCTGATCCATTTAGTACTATTGCTACAAGTTCAATGCCACTTTTTTCAACATATGATATCAAGCAATTACCTGCTTCAGGTGTATAGCCTGTTTTAACTCCAGCAGCACCTTCATATTCTCTAGTGACCCATTTATTATTTACTAAAATATAACTTGGAGATGTATTTAGAAGTAAGTTGTTTGTAGTTATAATAGCTCTTGGTTCTTTCTTATTGGTTGCAGGTATTTCATATCTAGGAGTTTTTATAATCTCTCTAAAAGTTTCGTTTTTCATAGCATATGTGACTATTTTAGCTAAATCTGCTGCGGTAGTGTAGTGATTTTCGTCATGTAAACCGTGTGGATTAGCAAAATGAGTGTTTGTTGCTCCTATTTCCTTTGCTTTTTTATTCATTAGCTTTACAAAACTTTCTATGTCACCGCTATAATGTTTAGCTATAACAGATGCAGCATCATTTGCAGAAGGAAGTATAAGAGCATATAGTAAATCCTTAAGCGTTAACACTTCACCAGGCTCTAAAGCTATGTGACTACCATAAATTTCATATGGGGTGTCCTCATCTACAGTAATTTTATCATCTAGATTGCCAAGCTCTAATGCTATTGCCGCGGTCATAATTTTTGTGATACTTGCTGGATACATTTTTTGGTTAGCTTTACTCTCATACAATGTAGCTTGTGTATTTAATTCAAAAAGCAATGCTGCTCCACAATTAGTGGTTACTGCATAAACCGGTGTAATATTTAACGAAATAAAAAGAATGAATATTAAAAAGGTTATGAATTTTTTTAGCATTATTAACTCCTAATTTGTGTGTTATGTCGAATAAAGAATTTTAAGTTTAGAATGAAGAAAAATTATTATAGTTAAGTTTTACCTCATAAAGAGTATTATAGCAGAAAAAAAGCAAAATTAAAATTAAAAATTTTGTAATTTTTTAGTTTTTTGTGTATAATGTATTTAGTGTTATAAGTGTTAATATATATGGGGGTAAGAGTTAAAGATATTTTGAGTATTTAATGAATATATAATCGCATGGGGGTATATATGAATAAGGATATATATAAGAAGGGGCTTGTTTTACTGGCAATAATTGTTATTGCATTAATAACTGTTTTTGGTTATATAATAGGTGAAAACAATAATGAAGCTATATTGCCAAATGAGGAAGAACAAGATATTGCAGAAAATAAAGAAGATGAAGAAAATGTCCAAGAAATATCTACAATATTTGTAGATATAAATGGTGCTGTCAAAAATCCTGGAATATATGAATTAAATGAAGGTAAGAGGGTAAATGATGCAATTGATGCCGCTGGTGGGTTTACAGAAGATGTAAATGCCGATTATGTTTCAAAACATATAAATAAGGCTAGGATTTTACAAGATGAAGAAAAATTATATATTCCTAAAATTGGTGATGATGTTAATTCTATTGAAGTAAATAGTAATCTAAACAATGACGAGAATATTAATACATCTACTGGTAAAATTAATATAAATACTGCAACTAAAAATCAATTAATTACTTTAAAGGGCATAGGAGAAGCCTTTGCTCAGAGAATTATTGAGTATAGACAGGATAAAAAATTTAGTAGTATAGAAGATATAAAAAATGTTAAAGGTATTGGAGACAAAACCTTTGAACAAATAAAAGATTATATAACTGTAGAATAATTTCATTATTTTTATGATGCCGCTACAATGTCTCGAAGTGTCGAGACTACGTGGCATAATTGGAGGTTAAAATGAGTACAAAAGAAATTAAATTGACACAAATGACAAAAACTGCAGGCTGAGCAGCTAAGATAGGTCCTGAGACCCTTGCACAAGTTTTGTGCAAATTACCTAAATTTAAAGATGATAATTTAATAGTTGGAATAGAAACTTCTGATGATGCAGCTGTTTATAAAATTACTGAAGATATTGCAATGATACAAACTGTAGATTTTTTTACTCCTGTAGTTGATGATCCATATATTTTTGGACAAATTGCAGCAGCAAATTCACTCAGTGATGTGTATGCTATGGGCGGGGAGCCTAGGCTTGCCTTAAATATTATAGGATTTCCAAATTGCTTAGATCCTTCTGTTATGGCTGATATATTAAGCGGTGGTGCATCTAAGGTCATTGAGGCTGGAGCTACCTTAGCTGGTGGTCATTCCATAGAGGATGACGAGCCAAAATACGGTTTATGTGTTACAGGTTTTGTTAATCCAAACAAAATACTTAAAAATTACGGTGCAAAACCAGGAGATGTTTTAATATTAACAAAGCAAATTGGCTCGGGTATTATCAATACTGCAATAAAGGCTGATATGGCTTCAAAAGAAATAATCGATGAAGCAATAACTGTTATGACATCTTTAAATAAAAAAGCAAAAGAAGTTATTGAAAACTATAATATCAGTAGCTGTACTGATATTACAGGCTTTGGACTTATTGGACATAGTATAGAAATGGCTGAAGGAAGTAATGTTACATTTGAAATTAATGTTAATGATGTACCTATTATTTCTAATGTAATTGAATATGCTGAGATGGGCTTAGTACCGGCTGGTGCATATAAAAATATGGATTATTTTAAGGGCAAAGTTGAATATAATAATGTAGATGAATCATATATAGATTTATTATTCGACCCACAAACCTCAGGTGGATTACTTATTAGCGTTAGTGAAAATGAAGCTGAAAAAATTATTAATGATATGAAAGTTAAAGAGCTTGATACAAAATTTGCTGTAATTGGTAGGGTTGTTGAAAAGAAAGAAAAATTTATACACCTAAAATAATTAATTGAAGAGGATAGTGTAATGGATAAAAATATTTATTTTAGAAATATTCCAAAGGTTGATATTTTAATAGACGATGAGAGAATAAAAAACTTAATAGAAAATAACGATAGAGAGCTTGTTATAGATATTATAAGAGAAAAAACTGATGAGCTAAGAGAATTTATTTTTAACAGCAGTTCTGAAAATGAAATAACTAGTAAAATTAAAAGCTTAATTGATGATATAGTTGTTAAGTTCAAAAAAACTACAGCCTTAAATATGAGAAAGGTTATAAATGGTACAGGAACAATACTTCATACTAACCTAGGAAGAGCAGTAATATCTGAAAAAATTGCAGATAGGTTAAAAGAAATTGTTACAGGATATTCTAACCTTGAGTATGATATTGAAAAAGGTGAGAGAGGTGAAAGATATTCTCATTTTGAAGATATTGTATGTAGAATAACAGGCGCAGAAGCTGCGATGGCTGTTAATAATAATGCAGCTGCAGTTATGCTTATATTAAGTACAATGGCAAAAAATAAAGAGGTTATAGTATCAAGAGGAGAGCTAGTTGAAATTGGTGGTTCTTTTAGAGTACCAGATGTTATGGCTCAAAGCGGTTCATCACTAGTTGAAATAGGTACAACTAATAAAACGCACCTAAGAGATTATGAAAATGCCATAACTGAAGAAACAGCTGCACTTTTAAAGGTTCATACAAGCAATTATAAAATAGTTGGGTTTACTGAAAGTGTTTCAATAAAGGAATTATCAGACCTTAGCAAAAAACATAATATCCCTTTGATAGAAGATATAGGCAGTGGAGTTTTAATTGATCTTAGCAAATATGGATTAACCTATGAGCCTACTGTTCAGGAGTCGATAAAAAACGGTGCTGATGTTGTATGCTTTAGCGGAGATAAGCTTTTAGGTGGTCCTCAGGCAGGTATAATAGTAGGTAAAAAAGAGTACATTAATAAAATGAAAAAAAATCCATTAACAAGAGCTATAAGAATTGATAAGTTTACTGCTACAGCATTAGAGGCTGTTTTTCATGAATATATTGATGAAGAAAATGCTATAAAAAATATACCAGTGTTAAACATGATAGTTAAGGATATTGAAGAGGTTAATAAATTAGCTAATTTATTATATGATAAAATTAAACCAGCACTTAACAGTGCCGACATTCAAATTGAGGACTGTTTATCCCAAATTGGCGGTGGTTCGTTACCATTAGAAAGAATAAACAGTAAGTGTATTGCTATAAAGCCAAATAATATTACTACAGCATTATTAGAAAAGAGATTAAGATATTCAGCGATACCAGTTATAATTAGAATTGCTAATGATAAAGCTATAATAGATTTAAGAACTATAAATGAATCTGAAATAGATATATTGTCAAATAGTATAATAAATGCTTTAGGTTAGAGTTATTGAAAGGGAAAAGAGTGAAGAAAAGACATTCTTCACTCTATAATGGAGAGTAAATATGAAGAATATAATTGTAGGAACTGCAGGTCATATTGACCATGGTAAAACGACATTAATTAAAGCCTTAACAGGTAAGGAAACTGATAGGTGGGAAGAAGAGAAAAAGCGTGGAATTACAATTGACTTAGGCTTTGCTTATTTTGATTTACCTAATAAAAATAGAATAGGGATTATTGATGTTCCGGGACATGAAAAATTCATAAAAAACATGCTTGCTGGTGTTATTGGTATGGATTTAGTTTTGCTTGTAATTGCAGCAGATGAAGGAATAATGCCACAAACAGAGGAGCATATTAATATACTTAATTTACTTGGAATTAAAAATGGTATAGTTGTATTAACAAAATGTGACTTAGTAGATTCTGATTGGTTGGAGCTTGTTAAGGATGATATAAAGGATGAGCTTAAGGATACTTTTTTAAGTAATTCGCCAATGATAGAGGTTTCTTCTGTTACTAGACAGGGATTAGATAAGCTAATTGAGCTAATACAAAACATGACAAGTGATACCATAGGTGACACTGTAGGTGTCACCATAAAAGAAAGAGACATTAATACTATACCAAGGCTGCCAATAGATAGAGCCTTTACTATTTCAGGGTTTGGCACTGTAATAACTGGAACACTTATATCAGGGCAGATAAAAAAGGGTGATGAGCTTGAAATCTATCCTATAAATAAAATCTGTAAAGTTAGAAACATTCAGGTACATAATGCGGATGTAGACACTTGCTATGCAGGCCAAAGAGCCGCAATAAATCTATCTAATATAAAAAAATCTGAACTTTACAGAGGCTGTGTTATTGCTCCGATAAATAGTATGAAAAACACTATGATGCTTGATGTAAAAATAAATTTACTCAAATCTTCAAAGCGTATTGTGGAAAACAGAAGCAGATTACACCTATATACAGGAACAAGTGAAATTTTGTGCAGAATTGTTTTACTAGACAAGGAACAATTGACTCCAGGAGAAAGCTGCTATGCTCAGCTTAGACTAGAGGAAGAGGTTGCTGTAAGAAGAGGAGATAAATTTATAGTAAGATTTTATTCGCCTATGGAAACTGTAGGTGGTGGAGAAATTATCGAGCCTGTACCACTTAAAAAGACTAGAGCAGATGATAAATTAATTGAGGATTTGAAGGTTAAGGAACAAGGCTCTCACACAGATGTTATAGAAAATATAATAAAAGAAAACAGTGCCATAATTCCATCTATAAATGAGCTTGCTAAAATTACTGCTATGTCTATTGAGGAAATAAACATTAATGTCACTGAACTTGAAAAAGAAAATAAAATAACAGTATTTAAGCTTAAAAACGATATGTATATTTGGCATAAATCTTATGAAAATGACATTGAAAGAAAAATAGTAAAATATATAGAAGAATTTCATAAGAAAAATCCATACAAAAATGGAATAAAAAAATCAGAGATAAAAAGCAAATATTTTAGTAAAATAAAACAGAATGTTTTTGACGAAATAATTAATAATATGATTTCAAATAACCTATTAAGTCAAAGTGGTGACTTCTTAAGTATAGTTGGTTTTACAATCAAAATAGATGATAAATACAATATAATTAAAGGAAAGACAGAAAAATTAATTGCTTCATCAGAATACAATTTTGTTAAGTTAAGTCAAATACTAGAGCTTGATAATGATAAAGTGAGCTGTGAAGATATTTTAACAACAATGATGGAAGCTGGAGAAGTAATAAAGGTAGCAGATGATACTTTTTCATCAAGCAGTATAATTAATACAGCTAAATCATTATTAGTAGAATATTTGCAAAAAAATAATAAAATTTCTGCTGCTGAATATAGAGATTTACTAAATACAAATAGAAAGAGTGCGATTACACTTCTTGAGTATTTCGATAATTGTAAAATTACTAAACGATCTGAAAATGATAGAGTTTTAAACAAGTTAAATTAAGCAAACTTATTTCATTTAAATAAGTTATACACTTGACAAAAGGCTTAGCAAAAGGTACTATATATAAAAGTGTATTTTTTGTAATAAAAATATTAAGAAATTTTAAAATTAGTCTTGGGGGAGAGTAAAATGAAGGTGTTATTAGTTGATAATGAGCTTATATCAGTAAAAAATCTCAGATATAGTTTAGAGCAGGATGGATATGAGATAGTGTCCGTAGCTGATGGTATGAGTGCCTTAAAAATAATTTCTAATGATGAATTTGATATTATAATACTAGAGCTAGTTTTACCAGATATTGATGGGCTTGAGGTTTGTCAAAGAATCAGAGAAAAATGCAATACACCTATAATTTTATTAACTTCCAAATGCGAAGATATGAATAAAATACTTGGATTAGAGTATGGTGCTGATGATTATGTAACAAAACCATATAACATTCTAGAATTAAAAGCTAGAATTAAAGCAATTTTGAGAAGAACAAAGTTTAATAACCAAAAAACAAATGAACAAACTATATTAGCTGATGACTTTGTTATCAACACATTAGGACGTAAGGTAAGTATAAATAATAAAGAAATAAACTTAACAGCTAAGGAATTTGATTTACTTTTATTGCTCGCTACAAATCCCGGTAGGATATATTCCCGTGAAGAGCTTCTAGAAATAATATGGGGGTATGAGTATTTTGGTGATTTAAGAACTGTAGACGTTCATATTAGACGACTAAGAGAAAAAATTGAGAAAAAATCTGAAAACTATGAGTACATACTTACAAAGTGGGGTTCAGGATACTATTTTAGAAATAATAACAATTAAAAAAAATTCACAAAATTTTACAGTTGATTATATCTAAGACATATGATAACATATCATATGTCTTGGGTATATGAATAAAATATGGGAGTAGATGGGTGCTGGTGTGCCCCCTGGTCTTCAACACCAGTTGTTGGGCGTTAATAGCGTCCTAGGTGGGTTCGATTCCCACATATTCCCGCCAAAAAATAATATATCAACTAATTAATTTTAATAAAAAATTTCAAGAACAGTGTAATACTGTTCTTTTTACTTTTATTTTATACTAGTTCAAATTTTATATTTTGTAAACAAAAATATGGTAGGTAAAAACATCTTTATTAATATAAATATTTAATTAATATTAATATTTATTAAAGGAAAATGTGCTAAAATGATAATATACATTCTTGAAAAAGTTATGTAGATAATATATAATGTTAGTGAATTTATAAGTTGTAAAAACAAGCATTAATAACTTAGGTAATTCAAAACAATATTATAATAATATTATTTAAGAACAATTAACTAATTTGTTGGGAAATTTGAACGTCATAGTCCCTACATATAAGGAGAAAATATGCAAAATAATATAATGGTTTGTGTGACGCAACAAAAGACTTGTGAGAAACTTATAAGAATTGGGTATGAGATTTATTCAAGAGCTGATAATGCAACACTATATGTTATACATGTTGTAAATGAAAATGATAAACTTTTGTTTAATTTAAGCGATGGGGATGCCTTAGAGTACTTATTTGAAATAACTAAAGAATTAGGTGCTGACTTAGTAATAAAAAGATCTAAAGATGTAATTAAAACTTTAGTAGATTTTGCATCAGAAAAAGAAATATCACATATTATATTAGGAAGTGCAACAGATATTACAGCTACAAAGAATTTCGAGCAAAAATTAAGAAGAAAATTACCAGATATAGAATTCGTTATATAAATGTTATGAAGGTTTTTTTATGAGGATAGGTTTAATTTTTAAATTTTTATTTGATAAAAATATTCCACTAAGAGAAAAGTGGTGGATTATATTACCTGCAATTTATATTTTAAGTCCCATAGACTTAATTCCTTTTCCTATACTTGGATTTTCAATCATAGACGATTTAGTTGTATTATTGTTTTTACTTTCTATGGTTAAATCTAAGACCCAAAAATACTACGGGACACAGAAACAGGATGATTCAATAAAGAAAGATATAAAGGATAAAACCATAATTGAAGATGTAGATTATGAAGTTGATTATGATGAAAGAGAATGATTGATAATTAAATGTGTGAAATTAGGGGAGTTGCGTAGCAACTCTTTTTCTTTTACAAAGAAATAAATTGAATAGTTGATTAATACTTCGTTGGCATATATAATTGTTATTAAGGTTTTATTTTAGTATTAGTTGAATAATGAATATTTTAACTAATAATGCAAGGAGAAAGTTAATGAATAACATTTACTACGATCAGATAATGGCGCTACCTGGACTTGAGGAAATGAAAGAAATATTGTTACAATGGGACAGAGCAGCCAATAATATTTCAAGAATGCCAACAGATACACCTATTGTTTTGCCGGATTTGTTGTGGTCGACACGTTCCGGAGCTGGTAAAACTCATCTTATAAAACTTTTGACTGAATATTTATATTCAAAAAGATTAATGGATTTTTATGGTGACATAAGATATTTTGAATTTTTGTTAGAATATTGTCAACCTAATATGCCTCTTACAGAGCTTACAAGATTAATACGAGAAGTAAATTGTGCTGCTGGGTTTAGAAGTGAATATAGAGGAGTATTAGCACTAGATATAACTCTTTGGAATGAACATTTTGAAGAATTATATTTTCATCGCATATTAGAATATCTTTCTAGTGTTGATGATTATATATGCGTTATTTTTATTGCTGAGAATTTTTCTGATGAAGATATGCAAAAGATTGAAAATATATTATCGTCATTTTTTCGTATTCGTAGAGTAAGCTTGTTATATCCTTCTGTCACTCAGTTAGCTGATTATTTAGAGCATAAGCTTTCTACATATGGTCTAAAGCTTGAGAATAAGGCTAGAGAGCTACTATCAGAATCTATAGATGAATTAAAGGAAAATAAATACTTTGATGGGTATAAAACAATAAATCGTATGTGCCAGGATATTGTTTTTGACCTATGTTCTTCTAGGGACTTTTCACCATTAAACATAACTGTTGAAAAGCTTAGCCGCTATTCAAAGGATGGAGAATTTGTTAAAAGCATGAAGGAAATAATTAAGACTAGAAAAATGGGTTTCGGGGGTAACTTATAATGAACGATGAAAGCTATAAATATACCAAATACTACCGTGTACAGCAGGAAACCAGATGGGCTGAAATAAATGAAATAAAAGCAGATACAATACATATAAAAATAACTGACAATGAATATAAAGCTGCGGGGTTACCAATTTTAAGCGATGGATTAAATGTATGGGTAGATAATTCTGATACTCATAGCCTTATTTTTGGGTCTACTGGCTCAAAAAAATCAAGGCTATTTTGTATGCCACTATTAAATATTATGGCCGGAGCAGGCGAATCATTTGTTGTAACTGATCCAAAAGGCGAGCTATATGATTACACCTCGGGCTTTGTTAAAAGTAAGGGATATGATGTTGTTGTTCTAAATTACAGAAACTTGTCGTTAGGAGATACATGGAATCCTTTAGCCTTACCATATGAACTATATCATACTGGTCATAAGGATGATGCTGTTGCTCGTATAAATGATTTTGTTAATGCAATATCTGAGCATCATATGAATAATACAAAGGATATATTTTGGGTAAATGCTGCTCGTTCAGTTGCTATAGCCATACTTCTTATAATGCTAGATGAGTGTACAAAAGAAGAATGTAATCTTAAAACCTTTACAAGATTTTGTGTTGAATTTGCAAAAGCTTCAAATGAATCAGCCTTTGAAAATGTTATGGGACTGTCTATGTGTGAAAAAAATAAGAATTATTTAACATTACTCATGAAATCAGCTTCACAAGAAAGCATAGCATCACTTAATTATTTTGGTATTGCTAATTCTAGTGATAAAGCTAGAGGAGATGTTCAATCTACGTTATTTACACTTATACAAGTTTTTATGACACAAGAAAATCTTGTTCGCAATATGTGCTATAATAGCTTCGATATGAGAAACATTGGCAGAAAAAAGACTGCTGTTTATATAATTGTACCTGATGAAAAAAGTACATATCATTTTATAGCAACAACTTTTGTAAAGCAATGCTATGAAACATTAATTCAAGAGGCTCAGATAGAAAAAAACAGAGCATTGCCAGTAAGAGTTAATTTTGTGTTAGATGAATTTGCAAATATACCAGCCTTACCGGACATGCCTTCTATGATAACTGCGGCAAGAAGTCGTAACATGAGATTTTTTCTAGTTATTCAAAGCGTACATCAATTGGAAAATAGGTATAAAGAGGAGGCTCAAACTATTAAAGGTAATTGTGATAACTGGGTATTTTTAACTAGTAAAGAACTTTCCTTACTTGAGGAAATAAGTAAATTATGTGGAAAGCTTAGATTTGGCGAAAATAACGAAAATGAAAGTCCTCTTATTTCGGTTTCACAATTGCAAAGATTAAATAAAAACAGAGGTGAAGCACTGATATTTCACTGTAGACAATATCCTCTTATAACAGAACTAGCGGATATTGATGATTATTGCTTTAAAGAAATAAAGACTAAAAAGATGAAAAAAGTAACATCCCTTGAGCCTATAAGTGTTAGTCCAGAGCAAATATATAACGATATTATAAACAAAAAAAGACATATGCCTTTTGTTTAAAATAGTAAAATAACTAATTTTTAAAAAATTAAGTAAAAATTAATAAATTAACACTTAAATATTTTAATAAATTATGGTAAAATATTTATGTATATTTTGTGATAAAAAATAAATAATTGTAATTATTTGTATTGTTAAGAGACTAAACATTTAGGAGGTAAATTGATGGATAGTAATTTAGAAATAATTAAGTCTCTATATGAAAATGAATGTCAAAGAATAGTAGAATGTAAGGATATTAAAACTGGTGAGACCTTTATATATAACACTGTATTCAATCAAAAGCTAATAAAATTAATAGATATTAATATTTTAAATTCTATAAAATCTAATATAGTAAAGTGTTACAAGACACAAGATAGATTATACATAGTCACAAAATCTCATGAATTAAATAATCAAAAAATCTTTAAAGAATACATAGATACCAATAATTTAACCTTAAAACAGCAATTTATATTAACAGAACAGCTTATAAATTTATTCATAGAAATATATAATGTAACAGACTTACTTCAATTTAAAATATTAAGTTTTGATAATTTAAGTGTTAGTGAAGATGATACTTTATTTGTTAACGGATATTTTGAATTTAAAGATGAATATGATTTATCTGATAATTATTCTTATAAAAGTGTAGGAAATATAATACATTATTTATTTTCAAAAGAGGATATAGTTGATTATAATATATCTGACTCAATTCCTCCTGACATTCTAAAAATAATAGTTAAATGTTTAACTAGAGAATATTTTCATCCAAAGGATATAATAAAAGAGTTTGAAAGTTCACCAATCTATAGCATTATAAACTGTAAAACTGATGCTCCAGTAAATAAAGCGAAACTATCGGATTTAACTACTATGGTATGTAAAGAAAAAAAAGGTGGAAATAATCAAAATGGAGAAATGCTTAATGTTGATAATAATAATGATGAATTAAGAATAGAATTAAATGGTGAGGAAAATTATAGTGATATTTATGAAGACAATGATAATTTAGCTGTTAGTAATAATATTATTGATAACGAAAGTGATGATACCGCTGAAAACATCGATGATAATTTAAATATTATTGACATATATCTAAACAAATCAATTGATGATAAAACAAAGAATGATAATTTAATAGATGATAAAAATGACAATAAGCTTGGAAAAGCAATGAAATTTATAATTCCAGCATTTATTATTGTTTTTGTCACAGTTGTTAGTGTTCTTTTAATTAAAAATCTTTACAGTAAGGATAAAGAAACAGGCAGTGATAATGTAATTTCAGATCAAAATAATAATTCAAATAATGACGATTCACAAAATACTAATAATGAAAACAATTCTGATGAGGATTCATCAAAAAACGATGACAACTCATCAAAAAATGATGAGAACGATCAATCACAATTGAGCAGTGATAGCAATGAATTTAAATTATATTTAAATGATGAACTTATTAAAAAAATAGGATATACAGGAAAGGCTGCTGTAATAGATACTGAAAACTATAATGAGGGAAGTAGTTCATTGCTTGTTGAAAATGATACTGATGAGAGTGTAAAGGTATTGTTTGCTGTAATTGATTTTTCAAATGAAAAATTAAGCTATATGAAAAATAATCAAGTTGGAATTGCGGCTAAATTTAAGGCTTTAGAAGATGTTGATGCTAAACTTATGGTAGAGGCATATATGGATGATAAATTATCCGCAAACAATAGTGGGAAAATACAAATATTTGATGATATTTGGTCTCAAAAGGAAATAACAATCGATGTAGGAGATATTGATAGAGTAAATTTATATATCGAATATTCAGGAAAAAATAAAGTATGGATAGATACACTTGCAATAGACATATTAAAATAATTTGGAAAAATATGAAACTTTTTAAAATTAATTTCGTCTAATATATGCAACCTATTTTAAATAATATAGGTTATATATTATAGTAAATAGCAGAAAGAGGAAAAGGTTCAAAGTTATGAAAAGAAATAATAAAATAGTACCGAGTACATGTTTAGTTTTTCATGGCATTTGGTGCAAATGGAGGCATGGACATAAAGATGGATATAATTAATATGACTAATATTTCAAAGCTGTATAAAACTGGAGTAATCCAAGTTGATGCTTTGAAAAACATTAACTTTAAGGTAGTTAATGGTGAGTTTGTTTCAATTATGGGTCCTTCTGGTTCTGGAAAATCCACCTTGTTGAATTTAGTTGGATGCTTAGATAAGCCATCAGGTGGGTCATATGAATTAGCTGGACATAAGGTTGAAAAATTAACTGATTCCAAAATGTCAGAAATACGTAATGAATTTTTAGGCTTCGTATTTCAAAATTTTCACTTATTACCTAACTTATCAGCACAAAAAAATGTTGAAATTCCACTAATTTATAGAGGATTAAATGCCAAAGCACGTAAGGAGCTTTCAGAAAAATCTTTAGAGCTTGTTGGACTAAAAGATAGGATGCACCACTTACCTAGCCAATTATCTGGAGGACAACAACAAAGAGTTGCCATTGCTAGAGCATTAGCTGGAAGTCCTGCTTTGATACTTGCAGACGAGCCGACAGGAGCTCTAGATTCAAAAACAGGTAATAAAATTATGGAGTTGTTTACTGAACTAAACGAAAATAGTGGAATAACAATAGTTCAGGTAACACACGAAGAAGATATTGCTGCATATGGCAGTAGAATTTTAAGATTAGTAGATGGAGAGATAGTTTCCGATGCGGAAACGAACAGGAGGAAAAATGGCTAAAAAAATTATTTCATTACTTATTGTATTTGCATTGGTATTTGTAGGCGGTTACTACACAGCTATACAATTAATACCAAAATCAACTGAGACTAATGCAGGTCCTACATATGCTACAAAACCAGTTACACGAGGAGACTTAAAGGTTGGAGTTAATATAACCGGACAGTTAAATGCTAGCTGGGGTGGTTCTGTATTTGCACCAAAACCAGATGGAATTGAAGGTTCTGTAAAATATGTTGTTGAAGAAGTATTTGTAAAAGAAAATGACGAAGTAAAAAAAGATGCACCAGTAATGAGATTATCTGCATCTAATTTACCAGATTTAATTAATGAAAATAATAAAAAAATAGAAAAAAAGTATGAAGAAGTTAATGATTTACTTAAGATGTTGGGCAACAAGATAAATAAGAATATAACAAGCATAAGTGAAGTAAATCCTAATGATGGTATTGTAATATCATCACCTATTTCTGGAAGAGTTACTGACTTAAAGGTAAAAGAAGGAGAAAAAATTAGTGACACGTTAATTGCAAATGTTGTAAATGATAGTAAATTTAAAATAACATTTAAAGCAACTGTAAATGAATTCCCGTCACTTCAAAAAGGTCAAAAGGTTTTATTAAACTTTAGTGGATATGAAGGATATTATGAGGGAGTTATAAAAGAAATTAACGCTAATAAGGTACCACACACAGATAAAATATCATATGTACACAACGGAATTATTGAGGCTGAGAACCCAGGTCTTATCCAACCTGGAACTGCTGTAGGTATCTCTATTGACAATAATAAAACACCTGGAATGACTCTTTCTTATGCTGGTAATGTTGATTCTTATTTGGATCAATCAAAGATTTTTCTTACTGGATTCAATGTATCAGATAGTAAAACTTATTTAGCAACAGAAGTGTTTGTAAATGATAATGAATTTATTGAAAAAGGTCAAGCAATTGTAAAAATAGCAGGTAATGATGTAACAGAGGATATACAAAAAGATATTAATACTATCAAAGAAAAATTAGATGAGGTTGATGAGGTAAAAAAAGGTATAGCTAATTTAATGACTTTTTCTGAAAAACTTATGGTTACAGCACCAACAGATGGTATAGTGTCATGGCAACGATATAATGTAGGTGATACTTTTGAAGCAAGTGCTACATCTGATCAATGGTCCTTTGAGATTTTGAACTTATATAATTCTAACCAAATGTCAATTAACACTCAAGTTAGTGATCTTGATGTAAACCATGTACAGCAAGGAGCTACAGTAGAGGTTACGGTTGATGCTTTACCAGGAAAAACCTTTGAAGGAACAGTAGAAAGATTATATCAATACAATGAAAATGGAAAAGTAATATATAATGTTAATATTAGCGTTACTGGTGGAGAAGGCTTAAGACCTGGTATGAATACTAACTGCTTCATAGACGCTGGTGAGTCATTAGATACATTATTGGTTCCAATTGAAGCTGTATTTGAGGAAGATTTCAAACAAAAAGTTGAAGTTTTAAAAGAAGATGGAACTGTAGAAGCTGTTGAAATTGAAATAGGATTAATGAATGATAGATTTGTTGAGGTATTAAGTGGACTTGAAGAAGGTCAACAAGTTGTAACTGGTAGTTCAGGAGATTTAATGCCAAGTCAATCTGTAGATAAAAGCAACTCTATAATACCAGGAAAAGATAAATAATACATGGGAGGTAAGGCTATGAAGAAAAAAGGATTTATTTCCTCCTTCCTTGTTCGATTAAAATTTTCTGCACAGATGGCTGCCAGTGGTATTACATCAAATCTTCTAAGAACATTTTTAACTGTACTTGGTATAGCTATAGGTGTTGCTGCTGTAGTTAGCCTTATGGGAATAGGTGAAGGTGCTAGGCAAGCAGTTGTTGCTCAATTTGAGAGCTTAGGTCAAAACGTAATAGTTATAAAATCAAATTCTAAAGAATATAACTTTAAACAAAATGAAGCTGTCGACTTGCAAGAAAGAGTTGAAGGGATAGAATATGCTACTCCTGTAGTCAATGCTGCAAATCCTAAAACTAATTCTAAGAAAATCGCTATGAGATGGAGAAGAAATGACTTTGAACTTGAGGTTCTTGGAGTTAATAATAATTATCCAATTATAAGAGATCATAATGTAATGTCAGGTAATTTTTTTACATCATTACATGTTAAACAAAATGCACCTGTTGCTGTTTTAGGGTACAATGTAGCTATGTCATTTTTAAATGGTAGAAGTCCTGTCGGACAGACAATGAAGATAAATGGCATAAACTATAGAATAGTAGGTGTAATGGCTCCAAAGGGAGAAGGTAATGGTGATGGTATAGATGATAAGGTTATAATACCATACACTTCTGCTTTAAGAATATCTGAAAAGAAAGATATAGAAGAAATTTGGGCTAAATCAAACTCATCTGATGAGGCTGACTTAGCTATGGTACAATTAGGTAGAATTTTTAAAAGAAAAATTGATGGTACTGTAATTAATGGAAATAAGGATCAGCAAGGAAACCCAGATGGCGGAGTTGTTGATGGTGGAGAAATTGGTGGAGATGTTAGTGTAGAGGTTCCAATGCCACCTGAAGAAGTTCCTGAAGAAACACCAAAAGAAGAGAATATTTTCACAAAAGGTGAAGAACCTATTACTATTACGAGCTTAAATCAGCTAGTAAAACAAGCAGATCAAGCAAATAGGGTTATGTCATTATTGCTAGGTGGTATAGCTGCAGTTTCATTGCTTGTTGGTGGTATTGGTATCATGAACATAATGCTTGTTGCCGTTACAGAAAGAACAAGTGAAATTGGTGTTAGAAGAGCATTAGGAGCTAAACAAGAAGACTTACTTATTCAATTCTTGCTTGAGGCTATATATGTTAGTATTATAGGTTGTTTTGTTGGAGTTGTTTTAGGTGCATTTGCTGTAAACTTAGCTACAAAATATGGCTTGGACGCCGTAATAAGCGGTCAATCTATTAAAATAGCTATAGGTGTTGCATTATCATCAGGATTATTATTTGGAGTATATCCTGCAATAAATGCTTCATCATTACCACCAGTAGAAGCCTTAAAACGATCATAAATAATCATAAATGATTATAAAGCAAATAATTGCATGGAGATATTTATGTTTGACGAGATATTTGTAAACAGTATAAATGTTAATACCATAATTAAAATAGTAATTATATTATTGATATTTTTAATATTTAAAAATATCATAGTAAAATTTGTTATAAATTTTGCAAAAAAATTATCAGATAAATGGAATAAAAGTATTATTTCTTTATCAATTGATTCAACGGACAAACATTTAAAAAGGATAATTATAATTACTGGTATATATTGTGCATTATTAGTTATTCCATTTAATGCGGCAATAGTTAGTCTTATCATTAAGGCATATAGAATTCTAATGGTGTTAATATTAACTGGAGGGCTGCTAAATCTACTAGACACATATAATCATATTGTAATTAATAACAATAATGATCTCTTTGAAAAAAAACCAGTATTAAAAACTTTATATCCTTTAATTATTAAAGGATTAAAGTTTCTCCTTATATTAATTGCAGTAGTTATTATAGCAGTTGATTTAGGCTTTGAGGAGTTAAAAAGCTTACTGGCTGGTGTTGGTATAGGTGGCGTTGCAGTTGCACTAGCAGCTCAGGATTTATTAAAAAACATATTTGGTGGCTTTGTTATTTTAACTGACAGAACATTCAACACCGGAGATTTTATAAAAATAGATTCTAATGAAGGTTCTGTTGAAGAGGTTGGAATTAGAAGCACGAAGGTGAGAACAATTGAACAAGAGCTTATAGTTGTACCTAACTCTAAATTTGCTGAGGGCTCAGTTATAAATTTTTCAAAGCGTGGCAATAGGAGAGTTAGACAGGTAATTGGTGTAACATATTCAACAAGTTCAGTTAAACTAAAAGCTGTAATAGATAAAATTACTGATATGTTAAAGAAGAATGATAGAGTATTAGCAGATTCTGTGAATGTAAAATTTGATGGGTTTGGCAATAGCAGTTTAGATATAATAGTAGTTTATCTAGTTAACACACCTGAATATGGTATATATATGGAAATAAAAGAAGAAGTAAACTTTAATATAATTTCAATATTTGAAGAGGAAAAAGTAGAGTTTGCATTCCCAAGCTTAAGTGTATATATGAATAATAATACAAATAAATAGTTTAAAAAAGCTTTAAATAAAAAATATATTTAAAGCTTTTTTGTTTATTTATGATATAATTTACTATTAAGAAAATATATTATAAATAATTTAATATTAAAAGAAAATGTTGAAAGAAATTATAGATAATAAAAAAGGAGGAAGGACAAAAATATGATAATACCAGAACATTTAGCATTGGCAAATTTGCCTACTAAAATTGAAAAACTCAAAAGACTTACAGCTATATTAGGTGGTCCTAACATTTACATTAAAAGAGATGATCAAACAGGTACTGAATATTCAGGCAATAAGATAAGAAAGTTAGAATTTACTGTTAAAGAGGCACTGGATAGAAAGTGTAATGTTCTAATAACTTGTGGTGGTATTCAGTCTAATCACTGTAGAGCAACTGCTGCTGTTGCTGCAAAGCTTGGGCTTAAATCTTGTCTTGTTCTAAGATATAGTGATGAAAAACCACCTGTAGATGGAAATTATTTCTTAGATAAGGTTTTAGGAGCAAATATTAAGATTATTACTCCTAATGATTATAAAAATAAAAGACAAGAAATTATGGAATCTATAAAAAAAGAGTATGATTCTATCGGCTATAATGCATACATAATACCTGAAGGTGCTTCTAATGGTATAGGTACATTTGGTTATTTTAATTGTATGAAGGAAATAAAAGAACAAGAGAAAGAATTAGGTGTTAAATTTGATACAATAGTTTTAACTATTGGTTCTGGCGGAACCTATGCAGGAATGGTTTTGGCTAATAAAATCTTCAATACTAATAAACGTATTGTAGGAGTAAATATTTGTGATAATGAAGAAATCTTTAGAAATAGAGTTAAACAACTTATAGAGGAAAGTAAAGAATATTTAAAAGAGGATGTTAAAATTACAGATAAAGAAATAAATATTATAGATGGCTATGTTGGCAGAGGATATGCATTAAGCAGGAAAGAAGAGATAGATTTTATTTATGACTTTGGAAAGCTTGAAGGAATAGTTTTAGATCCAGTTTATACTGGTAAGTGCATGTATGGTTTAACCGAAGAAATTAAAAAAGGAAAATTTAACGATAGCAAAAACATATTGTTTATTCATACAGGTGGCTTATTCGGATTATTTCCATCGAAAAATTTATTTGAGTTTAAAAATAATTAATTTTCTTAGGTATGATTTTTATATTTTGTTATTTAATTATTACATAATATAAGGGGTTATTGCAAAACTATTTTAAATAATAGTTTTCAACACTTCTTTTGTAGCTTAAGCAAAATAAACCACCAGCTATGCTGGTGAGAATAGAAAGCTTATAGCAATAAAAAACCTCCAATGTTTAAAATTAAATAAGGTTCCCAACCGTATTTAAAATAACACAGGAGGTCCTTTTTTAAATCATAGAAAATTTTCGGTACGGAGTAATAACTATATTTATTGAATGCCTTATCCTAGGACTCGTAGTGAGGATTTCTACACCAATATATTGTCTACTTCTATTTTTTTATATAAAAAAGAGCTATTGCTCTACTAAATTTCATTTTAGTTTTGCAATAACCCCTTAATTTTATTCTAACACCATAAAATCAGTTACAAGACAACAAGGTTTGTTATTTTTATCATATCCAAAGTAAGATGGAAATGTTCCATCTTTCCAACCTGCTGAAAATGCTATTATATTACAACCTTTTTTACCATATGGAATATCTTTATGATTAAATGTCCTTTTAGAAAATTTTATCGAAGAAGATATTAAATCTTCATATTCACCTAGATCATCTTCAAATAACATATCCAGTTCTTCCATTATACTTTCATCCATATATGCACATATGCCATTTTCAACATCAAAGCCTAAAAACTCATCATTTTTTAAATTATTTGAACTTTCACCTTCATATAGTGCCATTACCCATTTCACAGGTTTTTCAGTTGATAATTCAATTTTTGATAAAGCTGTTCTTTTTTCATCATTTTCAAAGTCAGCTACATAAACATATACGTTATATTCACCAGGTTTAACTTTTACATGGAAGGGTTGATCATCATACAAAAGTATAGGGTCTGTAGCAATGATATTGCCACTTTTTAATTTTAAAGAGCCTATTTTAATTTTTGTTAATTTTGCCTTTCCAAAATCTGTTTCAATATTAACAGACTCTTCGGTTGTTAAATTAAGAGCATAATTATTGATATACATTGAACACCTCTTTTGTTTAAATAAAACTACAATTTTTTAGTCTAATATCTTTAGTATATATGTTTATTTCTTTTTTTTCAATAACTATAATAATAAATTATTTTTGTGAAATAATAAAAATATTAGTTAAAAGAAAAATTATATCTATTAGTTATTAAATATTACATAATTAATAAATATTATGCATTAATAATTAAAAATTCTGTTAAAAAATATTAAACAATTAGGAGGAAAAAATTTGATGAAAAAAATATTGTCATATTTACTTATTTTTTCAATGCTTTTATCATTAA
Organism: Firmicutes bacterium UBA2058; assembly: GCA_002332905.1. Classification (GTDB taxonomy): domain Bacteria; phylum Bacillota; class Clostridia; order Tissierellales; family Sedimentibacteraceae; genus UBA1535. The sequence continues at coordinate 38,272 of DDAM01000071.1, forward strand.
GTGCATGTACTAATGACGGGGGGAATAATGCTGCAACCGAAAATCCAACTACACTGGTTGTAGGTGTTACAGAGATGTCTGGTAACTTTAGCCCTTTATACTATTCATCCTCTTATGATGGATATGTTATTGATTTAGTTCATGAATCATTATTAAAAAGAAATTATGATGGGGAACTTGTTCCGAGTTTAGCTAAGGACTACACTTATTCTGAAGATGGTAAAAGTATAACTTTTACATTAAGAGAAGATGCAAAATATTCAGATGGAACTAATGTTACAGCAAACGATATTGCATTTTCATATTCGATACTTTCAGATAAATCATATACAGGTAGATTTAGTTCAATGGCACAGGATTTAGTTGGATATGAAGAATATAAATCTGGTTCAGCTGACAAGTTAGCTGGTATAGAGGTTGTTAACGACTATGAAATTATCTTTCATTTTAAGGATGCTTACAGAACTAATTTAGAAAACTGTTTAATGCAAGCCATACCAAAACATTTATATCCTGACTACAAGCAAGGAGATACATCAAGTATAGAAGCTAATGTAAATAATCCTGTAGGGTCTGGTCCATATATGCTTAAGGAATTTAAGGGTAAGGAATATGCTTCACTGACTAAAAACCCAAATTATGTAGGAACAGGCTATGAAATACAAAATATTATAATGAAATTTGTTGATGCAACTACTGAAATTACTGCATTGACAACAGGAGAAATAAGTATGCTTTTAGGTGTAGTAGAGCCTGAAAAAATTGCAACAGCAAGAGCTGATGAAAACTTAACCTACAACGAATATCAAAGAAGTGGATATGGATATATAAGGTTTAACTGTGAGTCTGGTGCAACTTCAGATAAGGTCGTGAGGCAAGCATTATATCGTTCGTTTAATATAGAAGAATTTGTAAATAGTTATTTTTATGATAAGGCTTCAGATACATTGCTTGCAACTACACAATATCACCCATTTTCACAGGTAAGCTGGGTTATTGATGAAAAGCTATTAAGTGAACTTCCTGATTTTTCTTTTAATATGGAAGAAGCTAAAAAAATGCTTGATAATGCAGGTTGGGTTGTAGGACCAAGCGGATTCAGAGAAAAAAATGGTCAAATATTAGAACTTAAAATAGCAGCAATTCCAGATCATGATATTTTACAAACTTTAATTCCTATGTGGGAAAGAGATTGGGGTCAATCATTAAAGTGCAAGCTTAGCATAGCGTATTTAGAATTTAATACCTTATCAGATTATGTAATTTATAACAGTGATGCCAATGTTAATAATTGGAGTATGTATTTTATGGCGACATCTATCGCATCTCCAGATCCTGATGCTTTGTACACTACCTATCATTCATCAATGATTGGAAGTGGAAAAGATAATACTATGAGATATAAAAATCCTACAGTTGATAAGATGCTAGACGAAGGAAAGGGTATTATGGATATTAATGAAGCAAAAGCATACTATAAAGATTTAGTTAAAATAATTACTGAAGATTCTGCAATGATTCCTGTATATGCAAATACTTACTTTGATTTATATAGTAAGAAGGTTACTGATTTTAAAACAAATTCATTTTACCCATGGACATCAGCTTTACAGGATACCAAAATAGTAAAATAGTATAAAAAATTATGGAGACAGTCCTTCGTAGCTGTCTCCATTTCTAAAATTCAGTAGCAAAAAAATTGCATGGAGGTATATATGTTTAAGTTTATTATACGAAGGTTAATTGGATTAATTCCTGTAGTATTAATTATTTCAATTATTTTATTTGGTCTAGTTCAATTAATGCCAGGCGATCCGGTAAGTGCATATTTGGGAGTTGGCTCTAAGGTGACTCCAGAGCAACAAGCGCAAATACGTGAAAAGCTAGGGTTAGACAAACCATGGTATATTCAGTATACAAAATGGTTGCAGAGAACATTACTTGAAGGTGATTTGGGAACATCTTTAAAATATAGAAAACCTGTTACAGAGCTTATGGGAGAGTATATTTGGAACACTTTCATTATTAATTTAATAGCAACTGTTATTGCTTTTGGTATTGCAATACCAATAGGTATAAAATCAGCTGTAAAGAAATATGGTGCTTTTGATAATTTCTGGACAGTATTTTCGCTGATTGGAGTATCAATGCCGTCTTTTTTCTTTGCGTTAATTTTAGTATTTTTTATAGCTATACCATTCCCAGTTATTCCTCTTAATGGTATGAGGACTTCGCTTTTAGCAGCAATGGGGTATCCAAGCAAGCTAGCTGAAATTAAAGATGTGCTTCTACATATGATATTGCCAGTTACAGTTTTATCCTTGACAAGCTTAGCTGGTTTAATAAAATATGTTAGAAATAGTGTAATTGACGTTATAAATCAAGATTATATAAGAACAGCTCGTTCTAAAGGATTAAAAGAAAAGTCTGTCATATATAAACATGCATTTAGAAATGCATTAATTCCATTAGTAACATTAGCTGGAATGTATATACCCTCATTATTTGCAGGCGCAATGATATTAGAAACAGTTTTTTTATGGCCAGGAATTGGCAACATACTTTATACTTCAATATTAGATAGAGATTACAGTGTTGTAATAGCAACAAATATATTTTATTCGCTACTAATGGTGCTTGGAAACTTGCTTTCAGATGTTAGTTATGCATTGGTTGATCCAAGAGTTAAGGTTGATTAGGGGGAAAAGATGAATAATACTGAAAAGAAAGAAAAGATTGAAATTCAAACTCCTGGAAAAGTCGCATGGAAAAGATTCAAAAAGAATAAACTATCTTTAATTGGCGCTATATTGTTTATAAGTATTGTAGCACTGTGCATTGTAGTTCCAATGATTTCTCCATATAAGCTAAATGATTTTGAGTTAACTAATAAAAAAATGCCACCATCTGCTAATCACTGGTTAGGAACTGATGAACAAGGCAGAGATGTATTCACAAGAGTGTTTATGGGTGGAAGAATGTCATTGGCTGTTGGTCTAATGGCAGCAAGTGTAACTGTTGTTTTAGGTTCTTTAGTTGGAGGAATAGCTGGATTTTATGGAGGAAAAATTGATTACTATTTAATGAGATTTGCTGAAATTATTAGTTCATTACCTTTTACTCCGATTGTAATAACAATATCTGCATCACTTATGTGGGTTGCGAGTCAATATAAAATGTTCATAGTTATGGTTTTAATTGGAATTTTAAGCTGGCCTAGTCTTGCTCGTATGGTTAGAGGTCAAATACTATCATTAAGAGAACAAGAATTTATGCAAGCTGCAGAAGCTTTAGGTATACCTGATAGAGATAAAATATTAAAGCATCTAATACCTAATACATTTGCTTACATTATAGTAAACGCAACATTAGGAATGGCTAGCGCGATTTTAACTGAAGCAGGGTTATCATATTTGGGACTAGGTGTTACACCACCTACACCTACTTGGGGAAATATGATAGAAAGAGCGAGAACAACTTTTGTTTTCACTAATTTACCTTGGTTGTGGCTGCCACCTGGCATATTAATGATACTAACTGTTGTAAGTATTAATCTTTTGGGTGAAGGCTTAAGAGATGCATTTGATCCAAAAGAAATAAGGTAGGTGAAAAGTTTGGCAGATTTACTAAGAGTTAAAGACTTAAAAACATATTTTTTTACAGAAAAAGGGATAATAAAATCAGTTGATGGTGTTAGCTTTAATATAAAAAAAGGTGAGACACTTTGTGTGGTAGGAGAATCAGGATGTGGTAAGAGTATAACTGCTATGTCAATCCTAAGACTCATTGAAAAACCGGGCAAAATTGTAGAGGGAATTATAGAATATAATGGTAAGGATATACTATCCTTAAATGAAGCACAGATAAGAGATATTAGAGGAAAGGAAATTTCTATGATATTTCAAGAGCCTATGACTTCTTTAAATCCCGTATTTAAAATTGGAGAACAAATATCTGAAACAATTCTACTTCATGAAAAAGTTTCAAAACAAGAAGCGAGAAAAAGATCTATTGATATGCTTAAATTAGTTGGAATACCAAGAGCAGAAACTGTTGTTGATGATTATCCTCATCAATTAAGTGGAGGTATGAGACAAAGAGTTATGATAGCTATGGCACTATCCTGCAATCCTAACCTTTTAATTGCAGACGAACCTACAACCGCACTAGATGTTACAATACAAGCACAAATATTATCACTTATGAATGGATTAAAGAAAAAAACGAATACCGCTATAATGATGATAACTCACGATTTAGGCGTTGTTGCACAAATGGCTGATTTTGTAATTGTTATGTATTCAGGTAGAGTAGTTGAATCATCACCTGTTATAGAATTGTTTAAAAATCCAAAACATCCATATACACAAGGACTACTTGAAGCTATACCTAGTTTAGAGGAGGACAAGAAAAGACTTAATACAATTGAAGGAACTGTTCCAAATCCTACAGAATTACCAGAGGGCTGTTACTTTGCTCCAAGATGTAAGCATTGCATGGAAATATGCTTAAAAGAGCATCCGAAATTATATGAATTGCCTAATAATCATAAATCAAGATGTCATTTGTGTATAAATGAGGAGGTGAAGAATTGAAGAAGGTAATATTAGAAGCAAAAGAAATCAAAAAATATTTCCCTATTAAAGGTGGCTTTTTTAGAAAAACTATAGCTAATGTAAAAGCTGTAGACAATGTCTCTTTTAATTTATATGAAGGAGAGACTTTTGGTCTTGTTGGAGAATCAGGATGTGGTAAATCAACTCTTGGTAGAACATTGATTAAATTATATCAGCCATCTAGTGGGGAAATAATATATAAAGGAGAAAATATTACTAATTTTTCAAGAGCTATGATGAAACCGCTAAGACAGGATATACAAATAATATTTCAAGATCCATACAGTTCTTTAAACCCAAGGATGAACGTAAGCTCTATTATTAGTGAACCTTTGCTTGCTCATGGTCTTTATAAAAAGGGAAATGAACTAACACAAAGAGTCATTGAGATTTTGGAAATATGCGGACTTTCGTCTTATCATATGTATAGGTATCCTCATCAATTCTCTGGCGGACAACGACAGCGTATAGGTATTGCTAGAGCATTGGCACTTAATCCAAGCTTTATAGTATGTGACGAGCCTGTGTCAGCACTAGATGTATCTATACAATCACAAATTATTAATCTTATGATGGATTTACAAGAGAAGATGGGATTCTCATATTTATTTATATCTCACAATTTAAGTGTTGTTAAGCATATAAGTCAGAGAGTGGGTGTAATGTATTTAGGTTCATTAGTAGAGCTTGCAGATAAGGATGATTTATATAAAAAACCTTCTCATCCTTATACAAGAGTTTTATTGGCAGCAATACCTATACCAAATCCTGAGCATATAAAGGATTTAAACACAATAGGCGGAGAATTGCCAAGTAATGTTAACACTCCAGTAGGATGTAAGTTTCATACTAGGTGTCCTCATGCTCAACCTATGTGTGTTGAACAGGAGCCAGCTATGATTGAAATAGAAAAAAACCACTTTGTTAGGTGTCATTTTGCTGGAGAAATATAGGAAGGCTGCGTGAAAAAAGGTGCTTAACGCTTGAGGATATTATGTTATTAAAAAATACAAAGGATCTATTTATAGAAAGAAATTTAGATGATGATAAAAAAGATTTAAGTTTAGAAAAAGGCGATTTTACAGCAATGATAATAGCTGCATTTATAACTCTTATGCCTGCGCTACTACTAGTATTCGGCTTGTTCGCCTTAGTAATTTTTTTAATGTTTGGTAGATAAAACTGTTGAGGAACAGTGAAAAGTGAACAAAATTTGTGACTAAAGCACATTTTCTCACTTTTCACTCATTTTTTATTAATCATTAAGACTCATAGGTTTGATTTATAGTACTTAGTCTATTTATTTACCTTCTCTATCATCTAAAATTCTTTTTAATTCGTCCATGAAGGTATTTATATCTTTAAATTTTCTGTATACTGATGCAAATCTAACATATGCTACATCATCAACATACTTTAATTCATTCATAACAATTTCACCAATTAATTCTGTTGAAACCTCGGTTTGAAAATTATTATACAGCTGCTTTTCTACATTTTCTGCTATATTTTCTATTTGATTAAGTGTAACAGAACGCTTCTCACATGCTCTAATCAATCCGTTAATTATCTTATCTCTATTGTAGCCTTGTCTAGTACCGTCTCTTTTAACTACAACTAATTGCATTTCCTCTACCTTTTCGTATGTAGTAAACCTTTGTCCACATGATATGCATTCTCTTCTTCTTCTAATTTTAAATCCATCGTCGGTTTGTCTAGTGTCTATTACCTTAGTTTCATAATAATTACATTTTGGGCAACGCATAAAATCCCTCCTTAAATTGATTTTACTAAAATATTTACATTATGTAAATGATTTTATTGTTATTATGTAAATAATTCTTTTGTAAAAACCGCAATTTTTATTTATAATATAGTTATAAGTGTTAAAAGATAATTCTCATAACTTTTATAAAGGAGCAAAAAATAATGAGTTTTAAACAAAAAGCATTTCTAGATAACTCGTATCTAGATAATTATAAAACAAATGTCATCAGCTGTACTTTAAACAATGAAAACATGTATGAAGTTATATTGGAAAAAACAATTTTTTATCCTCATTTATCAGGTGGTCAGCCTAAGGATGATGGTACTATTAGTGGAAGTGAAGTTTTAAATGTATATGAGCAAGAAGATAATATAATACATGTTTTATCTGAAGAAGTTTCTGGCGAGGTTGATTTACATATTAATTTTGAAAAAAGATTTGATCATATGCAACAACATTCTGGTCAGCACATATTATCCTGTGCTTTTAGTAATTTATATAATGCAAAAACAATAGGCTTTCACTTAAGTGGAAATTACACTACAATAGATTTAGATGTAGCTAATATTACAACTGATATGGCTAAGGAAGTTGAAGTGTACAGCAATAAGATTATTTATGATAATATTAGAATAGAGACAGAAATTTTGTCTCATGATGATGCAATAAAAACTGGACTAAGAAAAAAACCAGTAGATGATGAGAGTATAAGAATAGTAAAAATTGCTGATAAAGATAATGTTGCATGCTGTGGAACGCATGTTAATTACACCGGAGAAATCGGTATTGTAAAGATTATAAAATTTGAAAAATACAAATCTGGCACAAGAGTCGAATTTTTATGTGGAAAAAGAGCATTATTAGATTATATCAATAAAAATAATGATATCCAAACTTTGTCAAACATCTTTTCATGTCATAATTCAATTGTAGTAGATAATATAAATAAATTTAAAAATGAAAATGGACTTCTTCTTAAGAAAGTAAGTATGTTACAAGATAAAATAAATGAGTTCGAAGCTAAAAACATGGTGTCTAAATCAATTAATAATAATGGTATTAATTATATTGTAAATATTCTAAATGACAAAGAAATTAAAGATTTAAGATTTATAGTTTCAAAAATAATTGAAAACGATAATAATGTTTGTGGTTTCATTATAAATAATAATGAGAGCTGTAGTATTATAATAGGTCAATCAAAAAATTTAAAAATAGATATAAAAGGAATATATAATAAATGTGCGGAAATATTAGAAGCTAAAGGAGGAGGAAACAATATAATAATTCAAGGTACCGGAAAAAATATTAATAACATAGATTTATGTCTTGAAAAACTTAAAGAATGTTTAAATATATAAATAGCAATAACGATGATAATTATCATAATTTTGATGAAATACATCATCGTTTTTTTGTTTTTTATTTTTAACAGAAAAAAGTTCGTTACAATTTAAACAATATCTTAACTGTTATAATTTTTTTTATTTGGCACGCTTCTTGTATTACTTAAAATTATATGGTGCTTATGTGTGACAACATTAATATCATCTAAAAAATAATTTTATAAGGGAGTAGTAATATATGAGTAACGCAGAAAATAAGTCATCACTTACTATTGAAACAAATGATTCTGAAAATTTAAAGCCTCAGGAAAATAGGATAATGGGTAACTGGTCATATTTAATGGCTTGGATTGGTGGTTGTGTGTTTTTAGGATACTTTATGTTAGGTGCAAGCTTAGTGCCTCCAGTAGGAGATTTGAATCTTATTCAGGCAATTGTTTGTATATCAGTATCAGCTATTATAGTTTCAATTTGTTTTAACATAAATGGTCAAGCAGGTCACAAGTATGGAATACCATTTGTTATTCAAGCAAGACATGCATTTGGTATAAAAGGTTCAATGTTTACATCTGTATTGCGTGCTGTTCCAGCAATTTGTTGGTATGGAATTCAATCATGGGTGGGAGCTATGGCATTAAATACTATTGCAAGAACATTTATAGGATTTGATAATGTTTTTATAATGTTTATAGCATTTCAATTATTACAAATGTTTTTATCATCACTTGGATTTAGTGGTATTAAATGGGTTGAAAATATTGGCTCTGTAATTATTGTAGTATCACTTGGATATATGTTATATGTAATAATTAGTACATATGGTACTCTTATTCAAAGTAATCTTATTGATATAAAAGGTAGTTGGGGGTTATCATTCTGGGGTGGAACTACTGCCTTTTTAGGAGTTTATACAACACTTATGTTAAATATAAGTGATTATACAAGAGAGTATACAAAAAAAGGAACAAATAAAAGAATGTTATTAATACATATTATAGGAACTTTACCAACAACTTTATTTATGGGTCTTATAGGTCTTTTAGCAGCTGGTGTTACTGGTAACTGGGATCCTATAGTTTTATTTACAGAAGTTATGCCTAATCCATTTATAATGGTAATAGCATTGCTATTTGTTGCAATTGCACAAATTACAACTAATGTTATGTTAAACGTTATACCACCAGCGTATGCTATGATGGACATGTTTAAAATATCCTATAAAAAAGGTGCTTTAATTACAGGTTTATTAGCATTTGCAACATTCCCATGGAAAATAGCAACAGCAGATTATTTTGATAAATTTATTCAGTTTTATTCTATATTTTTAGGACCTGTATTTGCTGTAATGGTTGTAGATTATTATTTCGTAAGAAAGAAAAATTTAGATATTAATAATCTTTATGATGAAAAAGGACCATACGTAGGCGTAAACTGGGCTGGCATAATTGCAGTACTTGTAGGTTCTGCTTTTGGAGCACTTATATTAGAAATCTCATGGTACGTAAGTTTATTACCAGCAGGAATATCATATTACTTGTTAATGAGATATTTTGGAAAGAAAAACAGTAAATTTGTTCCTGAATCATTTAAAAATTCTAAGGTTTTTAGTAAATAAACATAAATATTTTAGCCGTATTTTTAATACGGCTTGTATTTTTGTAAACGATTGTCTAATATTGTGAATAATGTTATAATAATTAATGTTCATAAATAAAAATATTAATTTGAGGTATGTAATGGATGTAAGAGAACAACTGGAATATTATAAACAAATTAATAATGAATTAGAAACAATATTTGATATGGCTTTTGATCAGATAACTGTTGCAGATGGCAATGGTGTTTTTTTAAGAATAAGTAAGTCTTGCGAAGAAAATTTTGGATGGCCAAGAGAGAAAATTCTAGGATCAAGTGCTTATGATTTAGAAAAGCATGGAGTATTTAGCCGCTCTGCTACAGTTGCAGTATTAGAGGAAAAGCAAGAGCTTACACTTATTCAAGAAACTTTGGGAAAGAAAAAATTAATGGTAACAGGAAAACCTATGTATGATGAAAAAGGCAATATTTATCGTGTCATTAATATATCAAAAGATATTACAGAACTTGAAACTTTAAAAAACGAGTTAAATGATACTGAAGATTTACTTAAAGCCATAAGAGAACAATTAGTTAAGCAAAATTTAGAACCTAAGTCAGTATTAATTGGAAATAGTGAAGCTATGAAACCTGTCATGAATTTTATAGATTTAGTCGCTCCTCTTAATACTACTGTATTAATTCAAGGAGAAACAGGGGTAGGTAAAAGTGTCTTTGCAAGAAGAATTCATGATTTAGGTCCAAATAAGGATGAACCATTTATCCATATAAATTGTGGTGCAATACCATCAGAATTATTAGAATCTGAGCTTTTTGGATATGTATCTGGAGCATTTACAAGTGCTTCAAAAAAGGGAAAAGAAGGTCTTTTTACAGCTGCTAAAAATGGTACAGTATTTCTAGATGAAATATCTGAAATGTCATTATCGTTGCAAGTTAAATTATTACATGTTTTACAAGAAAAGCATATTATGAAACTAGGGGATATTGTATCACATGAAATTAAGGCAAAAATAATTACAGCAGCAAATAAGGATTTAAAGGATTTAGTAAAACAAGGTAAATTTAGAGAAGATTTATATTATAGATTAAGTGTCGTACCAATTACAATTCCGCCGCTTCGTGAACGTAAAGATGATATAACTTTACTTGTAAAATACTTTACTCAAAAAATGAATGATAAGTATAATTTACATAAATGTTTTTCCAATGATGCATTAAAAAAACTTATGAATTATAACTGGCCAGGAAATGTACGAGAACTGGAAAATACAGTTGAAAGACTTATAATTATGACGCCAAATAAAACTATTGAAGAAAACGATATCGATAAGCTTTTTTGTGCTTCTGATATAGTGGTATCTAATGATAATAACCAAAAAACGTTACCTGAAATTCTTGCAGATGTTGAGAAAAAGGTATTACTAGCCGCATTAAGGGAATATAAAACAACTAGACAAATAGGAGAAGTACTTGGAATAGATCAATCAACAGTAGTAAAAAAGCTGAAAAAGTATAATATAAAAAATTAGCTTGATGAAAAAAATCATAATTACGATGAAAAACATCATCGTAATTGTGATTTTTTATTTTATTTAGTTTAAGAACTATTTATTTACCAACATTATAATAGGTTATGTTTTGATTGGCATAATTTTTGCTAGATATATTTATGTTGTCGCACATTAAATTTAACCAGAATGGAGAAAGGTAATGAAAGTTAATCAATATAGAATTGAAAGCGTCATAGAGACTCTTGCTAAATTTAACGATACACCAGAAAATGGTGTAACTCGTTTTTCTTATAGCAAGAATGACCGTGCTGCTAAAGACTATCTTATGAATATTTTTAATGAATTAAGTTTAAAAATGTCTGTAGATGCAATAGGTAATATTCGTGCACGCTATGAAGGCAAAGACCCAAGTCTTTCACCTATCCTTATTGGTTCTCATATGGACTCTGTCCGTAACGGTGGTAAATATGATGGAATTGTAGGAGTAGTTGGGGCCATAGAGGTTGTTAGAGTATTATCAGAAAATAATTATAAGCCAAAAAGATCAATTGAAATAATAATTTTTGCTGAAGAGGAAGGTTCTAACTTTGGAACTACGATGGTTGGTAGCAAGACATTGGTTGGTAAACTAGATGTATCGGACTTAAAAAAGTTAAAAAATTATCAAAACCATACATGCTATGATATGGTAAAGGGTTTTGGTCTAAATCCAGATGAAATATCAAATTATCTAATAACTAAAGATGACGCTTATGCTATGATTGAGCTTCATATTGAACAAGGTATAGTATTAGAAAAAGAGCAAAAAAAGCTTGGAATTGTTGAAGTTATATGTGGCATGAAGACTATCAAAGTAAGTGTTGAGGGTGTATCAAATCATGCAGGTGCAACACCTATGAATTTTAGGCAAGACCCTCTAGTAGCAGTTGCAGAATTTATAAGTAGTATAGAAAAAGCAGCAAGATATTACGTTTTACCCACTACTGTAGCTACTGTAGGTGAAATTAACTGCTCGCCTAATATGGCTAATGTTATTCCAAAATCAGTGACCTTTACTGTAGATATAAGAGATGTTGAACAAAATGGTATTGATGAAATGATAAAATTTGTAGATAAAGAGTTAAAATATATTATTGAAAAATACAATGTAACTGCGTCCTATATTTTGATTGGTGAATCAAAATGTATAGATTTATCAAAGAAGATAACAGATGCAATTGAAAGTTCTATAACAAGTTTAAAGGTTCCATTTATGAGAATGAATAGTGGTGCCGTACACGATGCCGCAATGTTTGCGCAGGTTACTGATGTAGGTATGATTTTTATACCAAGCCGTGATGGAAAAAGTCATAGTGCTGATGAGTATTCTAGTTATGAAGATATTGCACTTGGCTGTTTAGTACTACTAAACACTGTTATCGAATTAGCACAATAATGTAAAAAATAAATTATGAGGTGAAAAAATGAGAACATTAATTAAAAATGGAACTGTAGTAACATCAAGCAATGAATATGTAGCAGATGTATTAATTAAAGATGAAAAAATTGTTCAAATTGGCAATAATATTGATGGTACATTTGATAAAATTGTTGATGCTAAAGGCAAATATATACTTCCTGGCGGGGTAGATCAACACGTTCACTTTTCTTTTGAATTTAATGGTGCGAAGGTTAGAGGATTTGAGTCATCAGCTTCAGCAGCAGTAGGAGGAACAACTACTGTCATAGAGTTTGTTAATCAAGTAAAGGGTAAAGGGTTAGTTGATTCTATAGAAGATTATCGAAAAGCAAACGCAGATGGTATAGCAAGTGTTGACTATTCATTCCATTCTGTTATGACTGATCCTAGACCAGAGGTCTTTGAGGAGATTCCTGAACTTGCTAAGGCTGGATATCCAACTATGAAGCTGTTTATGGCTTATAAGGGTATGTTTTTTCATGCAGATGATGATGCAATACTTAAAGCACTTATGATTGCAAAAGATGCAGGAATAACTGTTATGGTTCATGCAGAAAATGCTGATGCTATTGATGTGTTACAGAAACAATTAGTTGCTGAAGGTAAAATAGAACCTTACTCTCATGCATTATCAAGACCACCTATAGTTGAAGCTGAAGCAACTAGACGTGCAATTTACTTAGCAGAGCTAGCAGAAGCACCTTTATATGTTGTCCATGTTAGCTGTAAAGAAGCTCTTGATGAAGTTTCAAAGGCTTTTAACTCAGGACTTCCAATAAAAGGAGAGACTTGCTCACACTATTTGGTTTTAGATGAAAGTAATCTAGCAAAACCTAATTTTGAAGGTGCAAAATATGTATGTTCTCCAGCTTTGCGTACACCAGAGCATTTTGATGCATTATGGAACGGAATTACAAGAGGTTCGCTAAATGCAGTAAGTTCGGATCATTGCGGGTTTGATTGGAAAGAGCAAAAACACATGGGTAAAGATGATTTTAGAAATATACCAAATGGTGCCCCAGGACTTCAAAATCGTTTAGGAGTACTATGGACATATGGAGTTGAAAAAGGTAAGATTACACGTTCTCAATTAGTAGATATATATGCAACAACACCAGCTAAGAATAACGGCTTAGATTATTGCAAAGGAACAATAGAAATTGGATATGATGCTGATATAGTAATATATGATCCAAACTGTAAAAGTATAATTTCAAATAAGGATTCTTTACATGGTGTTGATTATTGTCCATACGAAGGGATGGAGCAAATTGGCAGAGTTGAAAAGGTTTTTTTACGTGGAAATATGACAGTTGATGAAGGAAAATTTATAGGTAAAGAAGGGCAAGGCAAGCTGATTAAAGGTAATCCGTTTGGTTTAATGTATAAACTTTAGACTAAGTAAATTTAATATATAGTTTTAGTGCAAGAATTATTTCAAAAGTGCAGGATATCCTTAAATGTTATGAAGGAAATCTTGCATTTTTTTATTTTATTAAAAGTACAGAAATATTATAATGTGATAAAAAAGATACTTTTCTAATTATAATTAATTTTATTTTGAATAATTATATTTTTTACTTGCAAATTGTCAAAAGGTATTGACTTTACTTTAAAAATTATATATTTTATAATAGGTTAATAAAAATTTTATGTAACAGGAGGTAAATAAATTGTCTAATGATAAACTTAATGAATTAATAGAAAAAAGAAAGAAAATAGAATTAGGCGGCGGAGAGAGCGCAATAGCTAAACAACACGAAAGTGGAAAATTAACAGCTAGAGAAAGAATATTAAAGTTGTTAGATGCTAATAGTTTTGTTGAAATGGATGCATATGTTGAGCATAGATGTGTAAACTTCGGTATGGAAAAGAAAACTGCACCAGGTGAAGGTGTTGTAACAGGCTACGGTACAATTGATGGAAGATTAGTATATGTATTTGCTCAAGATTTCACTGTTATAGGTGGTTCTTTAGGAGAAATGCATGCTGCTAAAATAGTTAAAGCTCAAGAGGCTGCATTAAAAGTTGGTGCTCCTATAATAGGTATTAACGATTCAGGTGGAGCTAGAATACAAGAAGGTGTTGACGCTTTAGCTGGATACGGTAGAATATTCTACAATAATACTTTAGCTTCAGGTGTTATACCTCAAATTTCAGTGATATTAGGACCATGTGCAGGTGGAGCTGTTTATTCTCCAGCATTAACTGATTTTATTTTCATGGTTGAAAATACAAGTAAAATGTTCATAACTGGCCCACAAGTTATTGAAACTGTTACTGGTGAAAAAGTATCGGCTGAACAATTAGGTGGAGCTATGACACATAACAGTGTAAGCGGTGTTGCTCACTTTTTAGACAGTGATGAAGATGCTTGTATAGCTAAAATTAAACATTTATTAAGCTTTTTACCACAAAACAACTTAGAAAATGCTCCTGCATTTGATACACAAGATGATTTAAATAGAATAGATACAGCTTTAAATGAAATAATTCCTGAAAATCCAAATAAAGCATACGATATGAAACAAGTAATATTTACTTTGGCTGATAGAGGTGAATTCTTAGAATATCAACCATACTTTGCTGAAAATATCATAACAGGATTTATGAGAATAAATGGTAAGAGTGTTGGAGTTATAGCTAACCAACCAAATAAATTAGCAGGATGTTTAGATATTAATGCATCAGATAAGTCATCTAAATTTATTAGAACATGTGATGCTTTCAATGTTCCAATATTAACATTAGTTGACGTTCCAGGTTTCTTACCAGGTACTAACCAAGAGTATGGTGGTATAATTAGACATGGCGCAAAGATGCTATATGCTTATAGTGAAGCAACTGTTCCAAAGGTAACAGTTATAACAAGAAAAGCATATGGTGGAGCATATATTGCAATGTGTTCAAGACATTTAGGAGCAGATGTTGTATTAGCATGGCCAACAGCAGAAATAGCAGTTATGGGACCAGATGGAGCAGCTAATATTATATTCAGAAAAGATATAGATTCTGCAGAAGATAAAAACGAAAAGAGAAAAGAAAAAATAGCGGAGTATAGAAACACTGTAGCAAATCCATATATTGCAGCAGCAAGAGGGTACATAGATGATGTTATTGAACCAGCTAATACAAGACAAAGAATTATATCTGCCTTTGATATGCTAGCTGGCAAAAGAGAGCAAAAACCTTCTAAAAAACATGGAAATATTCCATTGTAGGATGAGGTGATTATATGTTTGGAGATAAAATAACATTGCTAGATGCTGGAGTTATAACTTTATTTAGTATGGTTGTTGTTTTTTTATCATTGTTAGTTATTTCTTATTTAATTGATTTAATGAGAGTAATTTTTAACAAAAAAGATAATAAAGCAGTTGAAAATAAAACAATACAACAATCACCACAACCTGTAGTAAATGCAGTTGTTGAGGAAGATGATACTGAATTAGTTGCAGTTATTACAGCAGCTATAGCAGCAATGACAGGAACTAATACAAGTGGATTAGTTGTAAGAAATATAAAAAGACTACCTGATTTAGATACAACATGGTCAAAAACAGGTAAAATTGAACTTATGAGATAATAGTTTGAAAAAGGAACTTCACACTATGGAAAGTGCGAAATACCTTCGCACTACAAAAACGATTTTTCATTATTATTTACAATGCCACTTCGTGGTATAATAAGAGGTTAAGAATAGGAGGAATATGAAATGAAAAAATACAATATAAATGTAAACGGAAAAATGTATCAAGTAGAAGTAGAAGAAGTTGGTGGTTTTAATGCACCTTCATTTGCACCAGCACCAGCTGCTCAAGCTGCACCAGCTCCAGTAGCAACAGCACCGGTAGCACAACCAGCGCCAAGTGCACCAGCTGCTGCACCAGCACCAGTTGCAGGAGCAATGGCAGCACCAATGCCTGGAACAATCTTAGATATTAAAGTTACAGAAGGTCAAGCCGTAAAAGCAGGAGACATTTTAGTAATACTAGAAGCAATGAAAATGGAAAATGAAATAGTAGCACCATCAGATGGAAAAATAGTAAAAATTCATACAAGTAAGGGAGCAGCCGTTAGTACAGGTGATGCATTGATTACAATAGGATAATTATAGAGAGGGAGGCATCATTTTAATGGAATTATTGATAAAATTCTGGGAAAGTACTGGATTCTCTGAATTAATTAAATGTAATACTGAACTTTTCGGTGTCAATTTGCCTGGAGAGTTAATTATGATAGGTATTGCTTGCTTATTCTTATATTTAGCTATTAAAAAAGGGTACGAGCCATACTTATTAATACCAATAGCTTTTGGTATGTTATTAGTAAATCTTCCATTGGCAGGTCTTATGAGTCATCCTGAGGCTGGACAAAATGGAGGGCTTTTATACTATTTGTATCAGGGCACTGATTTAGGTATTTATCCACCATTGATTTTCCTATGTATAGGAGCTGGAACTGATTTTGGTCCATTAATAGCTAATCCTAGAAGTTTACTTTTAGGAGCAGCTGCACAATTTGGTATTTTCTTCACATTTGTAGGTGCAATTTTATTAGGTTTTACTGGACCAGAAGCAGCATCAATAGGTATTATAGGTGGAGCAGACGGACCTACAGCTTTATATTTAACATCAAAGTTAGCTAAGGATTTATTGCCATCAATAGCAATAGCAGCATATTCATATATGGCATTGGTTCCAATTATTCAACCACCAATTATGAAGTTATTAACTACTGAAAAAGAAAGAGCAATAAAGATGGAGCAATTAAGACCTGTTAGTAAAACTGAAAAAATATTGTTTCCAATAATAGTAACAATAATTACGGTATTACTATTACCATCAGCAGGAGCTTTAATCGGTATGTTAATGCTTGGAAACCTTATAAAAGAATCAGGTATGGTTCCAAAGCTAGCAGATACTATTCAGAATTCTTTGATGTACATAGTTTCAATATTATTAGGACTTACAGTAGGTGCTAAAGCAAGTGCAGAGATGTTTTTAAGAGTAGAAACGCTTAAAATTATTGTTTTAGGACTTGTAGCATTTTGTATTGGTACAGCGGCAGGGGTTATATTTGGTAAAATTATGTGTAAAGCTACCAAAGGTAAAATTAATCCACTTATTGGAGCGGCTGGAGTATCGGCAGTTCCAATGGCAGCGAGAGTTGTTCAAAAAGAAGGACAAAAATATAATCCAGCAAACTTCCTACTTATGCACGCAATGGGACCAAACGTTGCAGGCGTTATAGGATCAGCAGTAGCAGCCGGTGTATTATTAATGTTCTTTAGCTAAAAATACAAATAAATTTTCTTTATATCTTTGTTTAATAGGGAAGTGTAGGCAAGGGATTTTGTCCCTTGCCTAATTTATTCACATGTTATGAAAAAACGGCTATTTTATAAGGTTACATATATTATATTTTGATTATTTATACTGAGATTTTAATATTTATTATTATACTTTAAAATGCCATAATTTAACTATTAAAAAATAATAAAAAAAGTATTGACATAAGACACCAAATTACGTATAATAAGTTTTGTCGTTACGAGATAAATATATTAGTTGTGCGGGTATGGCGGAATTGGCAGACGCACTAGACTTAGGATCTAGCGGGTGACCGTGGGGGTTCAAGTCCCTCTACCCGTACCATTTAAATTTAATATTGTAACAACATATTCTGCGGGTATGGCGGAATTGGCAGACGCACTAGACTTAGGATCTAGCGGGTGACCGTGGGGGTTCAAGTCCCTCTACCCGTACCACTTATAAGAGGTTGCATGTAGACATTAAATCTATGTGTGACTTCTTTTTTTATGTAATAATAATTAACTGTTTGGTAAAGATAGATATAAAACTTATTAAAAAAGAGGATAACTATGTTTCCAGATAGAATTTATTATGAGCCACAAATTATAACTTATGAACTTGGTATGTATCTAAAAGAAAAATATAAAAACATTCCATGGATTGAAATTGATAACCATAATAAAATAGATGAACTTAGGACAAATTCCAACAAAGAATTCGCTAAAATGAAGCAACATCTAATAATTGGTGTTAGAAAAACACATAAATACGTAGAAAATCACAAGGTTTCTGATTATCTTGTACCCTATACATCTTCAGGATGTAGTGCTATGTGTTTATATTGTTATTTGATGTGCAATTATAATAAATGCTCATATTTAAGGTTGTTTGTAAATAGAGAGCAGATGCTTGATAGGATAATAAAGACTGCCAATAAAGCAGAAAGGGACTTAACATTTGAAATTGGTAGTAATAGTGATTTGATTTTAGAAAACACAATAACAGATAATCTTGTATGGACAATTGAACATTTTAGAAAGAGTAAAAAAGGTTTATTAACTTTTCCTACAAAATTTGATATGGTTGATCCATTATTACCTTTAAATCATAATGGAAAAATAATTGTAAGAGTAAGTGTTAATCCAGAATTTATTATAAGAAAAGTAGAATTTGGCACTTCGACATTAAAAAATAGAATTATAGCTATTAATAAGCTATGTGATGCAGGTTATAAAGTAGGAATACTAATTGCACCAGTTATACTTTTAGATGATTGGAAATTCCTATATTCTAAATTGATAGAACAGTTAGTAGATGAATTATCAGAAAAGGTAAAAAAAGAAGCCTTTTTAGAAATAATCTTTATGACTTATAGCTTCGTTCATAATGCAATTAATCAAGAGGCTTTCCCAAATGCTATTAATTTATTAGATAAAACAACTATGAAAGGTAGAGGTATGGGCAAATATTGTTATAAAACCGAGCTTCGTGTTGATGGCGAACAGTTTTTAAGAGATGAACTTAATAAAAAATTACCTCAGATGCGCATACTTTATATTGTTTAAATATTCTTGTGTATATTTATCATTAAATTTTAGACTTAAAATGTCAAAATTCGATAAATAACATAATATATAAACTAAGTATTATTAAAGACAAAAAAAGAAAGTAGGTTATATATTGTGAATGAAAGAGTAATAACAAATAGACTAATATTTAGAGAATTTAATCTAAATGATATAGATGATTATTATAACTTAGAAAGAAATCCTATGGTTAGAAAGTATATACCTAATATGCGTAATTCTTCATTTTACGAATGTAAAGAAAGTCTTAGAAAGCATATAGATAAGTATAAAGATGGAACTGGTATTGATACTTGGGCAGTTATTTTACGAGAAAATGGAAAATTTATTGGAATCACAGGATTTAGATATTTGGAAGAATTAGATAAAGTAGAGATAGGAATTAGACTAATGCCAGAGTATTGGGGAAATGGATATGCTACAGAAACTGGCAAGGCATTAATACAATATGCATTTAAAAGGTTAGGGTTAGACGAAATTGTAGCAATGGCTATACCTGAAAATGAAAAATCTATGAAGTCCTTAGAAAACATAGGTCTTGATTTTGACGGTTATGGCCATTTTGGTGGCTCTAGAGTTGCATTTTATAAAGCGACGAGAAGTTACAATATTAATAAAAATATATTTAAATACTAATACATTTAGTGATATTACTTTTAAAAAAAAGGTAAAATTATGGATTGACAAAAGGCAAAAGATGTGGTAAATTAAATAAGTCGCTAGTACAATATGTTTATTTGTTAGAAATTACCTAATAAAAAAATTATTTTAGTAGTTGACATATTAAGTTAGCTGTGGTAAGATAGTCAAGC